>DATGGK010000075.1:0-12328 GCA_035308565.1 Planctomycetota bacterium
CGTAAAACGGCGCTTTTTGTCCGGCTCTTCGTTGCGAACTTCAAGCGTTATCTCCTGCGGATAGCGCATGAAGTTCGCGCCTCGATCCGAACAAAAATCGCTCGTTTTCCGCTCGCACCCACTTTTTAAACACCCTCTTAGAGCGCGTATGTGGCCGACGATTCTGGCCTCTGATCTCTGACACTCTGTTGATGCGCGGCTTAAAGAATGGGAGGCACACAATGGGCAGTCCATACGTGGGTGAAATACGCATGTTCGCGGGGAATTTTCCGCCGAATGGGTGGATGTTTTGCGATGGGCAGCTTTTGCCCATTTCGCAATACGAAACGCTGTTTAACTTGATCGGCACGACGTACGGCGGTGATGGGCAATCCACGTTTGCGCTGCCGGATTTGTTGGGGCGGCTGCCGGTGCATATGGGCACGAGCACCACGGGCACGAACTACATCATTGGGCAGAAGGCCGGCGTGGAGACGGTCACGCTAAACGTAAATCAGATTCCGCTACACACGCATCCGTTGTTGGGATCGAACAATGGAGCGTCGGGTACCGCGCCGGGAAACATGCTGGCCGGCACAACCGCGGCATCCACGATCACGGCGTATGGAACGGATGCGCCGCCGGTGGCGCTGGCGGCGAATTCGGTGTCGAGCGTTGGCGGAAGCCAGCCGCACGATAACTTTCAGCCGTACGCGTGCATCAATTTCATCATTTCGTTGTTTGGAGTATTTCCGTCGCCGAATTAGAACGCTTTCACGCAAAGGCGCAAAGGTGTAAAGGCGCAAAGGACGGCGAGGACAGGAGTCAGGGGTCAGGGGACAGGGGTCAGAAGTCAGAGGACGTCGGCGGTCAGAGGCGTGACTGCTGATTCCTGCTTCCTGAAACCTGAATTAAAGGAGAGCCGCAATGTCAAGCCCATTTGTAGCGGAGATTCGAATGTTTCCGTTCAATTTTGCGCCCAAGGGGTGGGCGTTCTGCGACGGACAGATCCTGCCGCTTTCGCAGAATACCGCCTTGTTTTCGCTGCTGGGCACGACCTACGGCGGCGATGGCAAAAGCAATTTTGCGCTGCCCAATCTGCAGGGTAACGCGCCGATGCATGCCGGCGGCGGGCAGGGGGCGGGGTTGTCGCAGCATTTTTTGGGCGAGACCGGCGGGACGCAGGCCGTCACGCTCTTGCAGACGGAGATACCGGTGCATGCGCACAATTTTTCGGTGTCCACTCAGGACGCGACCGACCAGCGCCCGCAGGCGAATCAGTTTGCGCAGGGCGTGGGGATGGGGATGTACGCGGCGACGGGAGGGCTTGCGCCGTTGAATAGCAACGCGTTGGCGCCCGCGGGCGGCAGCTTGCCACACAATAACATGATGCCGTATTTGACAGTGAACTTTTGCATTGCGTTGCAGGGAGTTTTCCCGGCGCGGCCTTAACGGAAAGTGCTGAGTCCTGAGTGCTGAGTGCTGAGGAACGGCGGGAGAGCGCTACGCGCTCTTGGAAACTGATATGGCGGTCACACTGCGCAAGATTCGGGACGAGGACCGTGAGTTTCTGTACCGCGTTTATGCGAGTACGCGGGCTGAGGAGTTGGCGGTGGTGCCGTGGGGTGAGGCGGAGAAAGAAACGTTTTTGAGGATGCAGTTTGACGCGCAGCATCGCTACTACCAGGAGCAATATCCGGATGCGGCGTTTGATGTGATTATGAGGGACGGCGTGGCGGCGGGGAGGCTGTATGTGGATCGCCGCAAAAATGAGATTGAGCTGATCGACATCGCGCTGCTTCCAGAACATCGGCGCGCGGGGATCGGCGGGGCGTTGATTGGTGAGATTTTGACCGAGGCTGGGGCGGCGGAGAAAGAGGTGCTGATCTACGTCGAGCAATTCAACCCGGCGATGCGGCTTTACGAGCGGCTGGGATTTAAGCAGACGGGGGATTTTGGGGTGTACCGGATTTTGAGGTGGCGACGCACGAAGTGATTTTGAGCACTATGTGCAACTTTTGCACGGAATTTCTGGAGCCGCGCACGTAAGTAAGCGGCAACTTTAAGAGGCTTCACGCGCGCGATGTGCAACTTTTGCAAGGAATTTGATTGCCGAAGTTGTTCCGCCTAAAGGTGGGACTACGAGCGAAAGAACGACGTGCAACTTTTGCACGGAAATGCGTTCCGCCTAAAGGCGGGACTCCGAACGAACTAAGGGATGCGACACATGGACAATCAATTGGGTCCTCCGAAAAGCAGTCAGCCAAGCGAGTTGCCGCAGCGGCGGCGGTTCATTGGGTGGCTGGCGGGCGGATTGGGTGCTTTGGCGGGCGCGAGTTTGGTGGGCTGGCAGGTTTACCGACGCTGGCCGCAAGTTCCGAACGGGACCGCCCAAGTTTTGCCGCCGCTTCCAACGCGCGAGGCGTTTGCGAACCAGGTGCAGTCGTCGTTTGTGATCGAAGGCTCTGAACGCAAAGGCGAGCCGCTCGACTTGAAGCTGGTCGAGGTCAGTGCGGCCAAGTTGCAGAAGGCCAGGGAGCGGACGTTCCAATCCTTCTCGATCCTGTTCGAAGGTCCGAAGAAATCGGTGCTCACGCAGCAGACCTGTACCTTCAAGCATCCGAGGTTGGGGACGTTCGAGCTGTTCCTGGTGCCCATCGGAAAGCCGAAGGGCGAAGTGGTTCGGTATGAGGCGGTATTTACGATTTTCCAATCGTAACTGGTTCCACGCGCGGATTTGCAACGACGATTCAAAGGAAAGCCTCAAACATGAACAGCCCCCATCGACGCACTTTCCGACGTTCAGAGCTGCAGCGCCCTGAAACGGAACCGCCTAAAGGCGGGACTACGAACCATCAACGCACTTTCCGACTTTCAGCGCTGCTGTGCGCCTGCGTGAGTTTCGCGGCGTTCAGCGCCGAAATGACCGTGACCAAGGCCGGCTCGCCCAACGCCGTGCCGCCGGGCGGCACGATCAACTACACGGTCACGATCAACAATCCCGACACAGTCAACAAGACCAACGTGGTGCTGAGCGACACGCTGGATGGCAACGTCGCGCTTACGGGCAGCATCAGCGCGTCGCCGGTTGCCTTGGACGATTCGTACACTTGCACGGGCAATGTGTCGATCACGATTCCCGCCAACATAGGAGTGTTGACGAACGATTATTTGGGGATGAATCCGACAGCGACGATTACGGCGTTCGATGCAACCAGCGCCAATGGTGGAAGCGTTGCCGTGACGACGAGCGGCGTGAACGCCGGTGCGTTCACCTACAATCCGCCGCGCGGATTTACCGGCGCCGACACGTTTACCTATACGCTTAACAATTCCGCCGGCAGCAGCATCGGCACGGTGACGATCAACGTGACGAACATGATCTGGTTCATCGACAACACACAGGTAGCGGCCGGCGACGGGCGTTTCAAATCGCCGTACAATACGCTGGCCGCGTTTGCAGCGGTAAACGGCGTTGTGGCGCCGCCGGCGCTTAATCCGAATGCCGGCGACGCGATTTTCATTTACGCGGGCTCGGGCAGCTATACTGGCGGAGTTACGCTGCTGAGCACGCAGCGGCTGATCGGACAAGGCGTGGCGCTCAACGCGGCGTCGCTGGGATTCACGCCGTCGGCGAACAGCGACACATTGCCGGGCGCGACAAGCAATCCGACGATTGTCAACGCGACCGCGGGCGGAAACGGCGTGACGCTCAACACAAACAACGTGCTGAACGGCTTCAACATCGGCAATTCGGCGGGGTCGGCGCTGGCGGGCACGAGTTTCGGCACGCTGACGGTCAACAATGTCGCGATCAACACGAACGGCCAGGCGCTGAATCTGGCCACGGGCGCGTTTGCGAGCACATCGGTGTTCACGTCGATTACTTCGACGGGCGGGACGAACAACATTTCTTTGAGCGCGGTCACCGGCACGGTCAGTTTTGGCGGCGGCACGCTGAGCGGCAGCACGGGCGCGAACTATCTTTCAACCGGCGGGACGCTGACGGCAGGCTACATTGGGTCGATTTCACGCAGCGCGGCGCCGCGCATGATCGATATTGAAAATGCGACCGGCGGAACGACGACGTTCTCCGGGCCTTTGACGCAGAGCGCCAACGCCGGCACCACCGAGTGCATTCTGCTGAACAACAACACTGGCGCAACGATCGATTTCACCGGCGGCGTGACGCTCACGTCGTCGTCCAGCGCGCCGGCCTTCAGCGTGACGGGTGGCGGCAGCTCGGTTATCGTGACCGGAACCGCAAGCACGATTGCGGCGTCGGGGACGGGCGCGGCATTGAATGTCGTCAATTCGCTAATTGGCGCGAACAACCTGAACTTCAAAAGCATTTCCTCGAGCGGCGGGACAGCCAGCGGCATCGTGCTCAACAACACCGGCAACAGCGGCGGTCTTATCGTTGCCGGCGACGGGAACAACACGAACAACAGTTCCGGCGGCACGATTCAGAACTGCACCGGCAATGGCATTTCGCTGACCAGCACGCAGGGCGTTTCGCTGACGTCGATGACCATTCAGAACATCGGCAAAAGCGGCGTCAGCGGCACGGGCGTGAACAATTTCAGCTTTACCGCCGGCACGATTAACACCGTGGGCACGGCCGGCGGGACGGGCGTTTTGTATTCGAACATTGCATTCAATTCGAATTCGAGCGGAAACAATCAGAACGGGTCGAACATAACCGGTACGCTCTCGGTCACCAACAGCACACTGAGCAACGCGCTTTACGGGGGGATCGACGTGGAATGCGGCAGCGGCACGCTGTCCAACGTGACGATCACCGGCAACACGATCACCAGCTCGACCAGCGTCGCCTCTTCGCTGGGGACGGGCATCAATTTTGTTGGAGTCGGAGCGGGCACGGCGTTTAGCATCACGAAAGCGACCGTGAGCGGCAACACGGTTACGAATTTCCCGAGCGCCGCGGGGATTCAGTTCAACTTCACGGGAACTGGAGCCGTGTGCGGCACCCCCGGCAGCGGAACCAACGTCGTCACTATTACCAGCAATAACGTCAACGGCCAAAGCGCAGCCACGGGGTTTGGCACCAGCGCCATTATTACAGCGCTGTTCGCCGGCGCTCAAGGCAATTTCAATGTGTCGAGCAATCCGTCCGTGAAGTTTTCAGCCGGCCACACCGTGCTCAACGGCGTCAACGGTTCCTCGACCGCGACGGTCGTGCACGACAGCAATGTAATTGTCTCGAACAACACCTTTTCGTCCAACGCGATCAGCGGCGGAAATGGCGTGGTCAACAACAACTCGGACACGCCCAATTGCACGTGGAAGATCACCAACAACAATGTCAGCCAAAGCAATGGTCCGGGAATCCTGGCGGTATCGCGCAACGCGACGGGCACTTTGAATTTGAAGCTGACTGGCAACACCGCCGGTGCGCCAACTGCCGGGGTGAACAACGGCATTCGCGTCGATTCCGGAAATACCAGCAGCGCGAACGAAACCGTCTGCGCCACAATTTCCGGCAACACCGCCACGGGCAGCGGCGGCGACCAAGGCATCGGCGTGCGCAAGCAGGGCACTGTTGCCACAACCAACACGTTTGGGATCACCGGAATAAGCCCGTCACCGGCTCCCGCGGCCACCGTGCAGACCTATTTGGCAAATCAGAATCCGGCGAGTGCCGGCGGGGTGCTGGTGCTCAACGGTGACAATTTCGTGGTGTGCTCGTCCGCCCCGCCGTTGATGCTGGCATCCGGCGGCGTGGCTGCGACCAGCGATTGCGGCTGCGGAGCGCGCGCGGCGGCTCAAAAAGACGCGGAGACACACAAACGCGGAGATGCGGAGACGGTGATGACGGCGGTTCCGGTGCGGGAAGCATTGGCGCGCGAAGCCGAGGCGTTAGTCGAGCCGCGACCGATGAACGAGCCGCGACCGCAAGGGAGCGGGCAAAACGGCGGCAAGAGTGCCGCCGCTCCTACGGGCGTCGTCACGAAAGATTTGACGCAGGAGCAATTGAATGCCACTGTTGCCGCGGCTATTCAACGCTGGTCGCGGACCGGTTTGAGCACGGCGCAAATTGCGCTGCTGAAGGAAATCCGTTTTGAAGTCAAGGAAATGCCGGGCTGGTATCTGGGTTCGGCGTCGAACGGCAAAGCGACCTTGTCGCGCACGGACCGAAAGGTAACTTTGTCGAGCACGGCCGCAGGTTATGGCTGGTACATCGGCAACGATCCGCTGAGCAACGTTGAATTTGCCGATACGCGCACAAGCACACGATTATTCGCCGACCCGCAGGCGCTGCCCGCGGGAAAATTGGATCTGCTCACGACGGTGATGCATGAAATGGGCCATCAGTTGGGCCTCGAAGATGCGTATAAAGCCGGCGAGCGCGACAGTTTGATGTTCGGATACTTGACGCTGGGCGAACGGCGTTTGCCGGTGAAGGATCAGGCCAAAGGCGTGGAGCCGCATCTGCTCACGCCCGGATCGGGATTCCTCTTCACGCCCGTCAATATCGGCACGCTGCCGCCGGGGAAGCAAGTGGTTGTGACCTTCAGCGTTGTGGTCGCCAGTCCGACTTCGGCGACATCGGTGAGCAATACGGCCACAGCGACCGCGGATGGGCCGCTGAGCATCCCTTCAAATACGGTCACGACGACGATTTTGCAGCCGGATTTGCAGATCGTGAAATCGCACGTGGGCAACTTCACGCAGGGCGACACGAACAAAACGTTTACTATCGCGGTGTCGAACGTCGGGCAGGCGGCGACGAATGGCACGGTGACGGTGAGCGACACGCTGCCCGCGGGGTTGACGCCGACCGCGGCGGACAACGGCACGGTCAACGGCTGGGCGGTGTCGTTCGTCAATCAGACGATTACGGCGACTCGGAGCGACGTACTGGGCGCGTCTCCGGCGGCGTATCCGAATTTGATTATTACGGTCAACGTTGCGGCGACCGCGGCCACGAGCCTGAGTAATACGGCCACGGTTAGCGGCGGGAACGAAATCAACGCGGCCAACGACACTTCGACCGACACAGTCACGGTCGTTCAAGTGCCCTTCAGCATTACATCCACGCAAGGCACGCCGCAGAGCGCAACGGTGAACACGGCCTTTGCCACGGTGCTGAAAGC
Organism: Planctomycetota bacterium; assembly: GCA_035308565.1. Lineage (GTDB taxonomy): Bacteria > Planctomycetota > SZUA-567 > H5-PLA8 > H5-PLA8 > JANXLS01. Next base: position 7,098 of record DATGGK010000075.1, read on the forward strand.
GGTGGTGAAGGACGCCGGCGGAGTGGTGATTCCAAACGCGAGCGTGACGTTCACCGCGCCGGCCAGCGGGGCCAGCGGCAAATTCGCGAACAACACCAACACGACCACTGTGACGACCGACGCCAGCGGAATTGCAACGGCGACGGCATTCACCGCGAACACGACGGCGGGCGGACCGTACAACGTCACGGCGGCCGTTGGGGCGCTGGCGCCGATTAATTTTGCGCTGACCAATACGCCGGGCTTGCCCAGCACCATCACGACCACGGCGGGCACGCCGCAGAGCGCCACGGTGAACACGGCCTTTGTAACGACACTGGTGGCCGTAGTGAAGGATTCGTTTGCCAACGTGGTGCCGGGTGTGTCGGTCACGTTTACGGCGCCGGCCGGCGGAGCGAGCGGCAAGTTTGTCAACACCACCAACACGACCGCTGTGACGACCGATTCGAACGGTCTGGCGACGGCGACGGCGTTTACGGCGAATACGATTGCGGGTAGTTATAATGTGACAGCCGCGGCGTCGGGCGGCACCAATCCAAGTACAAATTTCGCGCTGACCAACAATCCGGGCGCGGCGGCGAGCATCGCAGCGAACGCTGGAACGCCGCAAAGCACTACAGTGAACACGCCGTTCGCGAACCCGCTCCAAGCCATCGTCAAGGATTCGTTCAGCAACCCAGTGCCGGGAGTGTCGGTGACCTTCACGGCGCCGGCCAGCGGCACGAGCGGGACATTCTCGAACAGCACGATCACGATCACCGGCACTACGAATGCCAGCGGGATACTGTCGGAAACATTCACCGCGAATACAGCCGCGGGATCCTACACGGTCACGGCAACGACGGCCGGCGTGGGCACGCCGGCGAGTTTCTCGCTGACCAACACGCCGGGCGCAGCCACGCATTTCAGCGTGACGGCTCCGGGTTCGGCCAACGCCAACATCGCGTTTAATTTCACGGTGACGGCGCTGGATCAGTTCAACAACACAGTGAGCGGCTATGCCGGCACGGTGCACTTCACAAGCACCGACGGCTCGGCCTCGTTGCCCGCCAACAGCACGCTGACCAATGGCACGGGCACATTCAGCGCGACGCTGAAGACGGCCGGCAACCAGACCATCACGGCGACCGATACCGTGACCAGTTCCATCACCGGCACAAGCGGCACGATTTCAGTCATTGCGGTCACGCACTTCTCCGTCACCGCGCCGGGCAGCACGCCCGCGGGCAGTGCGATCAACGTGACTGTGACGGCGTTGGACCTCAACAACGCCACGGTGACGGCCTATGCGGGCTCGGTGCATCTCACCAGCAGCGATGGGCAGGCAGTTTTGCCGGCGAATTCCACGCTGACCAACGGCACCGGCACATTCAGCGTCACGCTGAAGACGGCCGGCAACCAGACAGTGTCGGTCAACGATGTCGGCCAGCCGTCCATCACAGGTACAAGCAGCGCGATCAGTGTCAGTCCACTTGCCACAAACCACTTCACCGTCTCCGCACCGGCGAATGTCACGGCGGGAATTCCGTTCACTTTCACAGTCTTGCCATTTGATCAATTCAACAACCCGACGCTTCCGAGCTACACGGGCACGGTGCATTTCACCAGCAGCGATGGGGCCGCCGTGCTGCCGGCCAACTCCACGCTGGGCCCGCCGTTTAACGCGACGCTAAAGACCGCGGGAACTCAGACCATCACCGCCACGGACACCGTCACGAGTTCAATCACCGGCACGAGCAACAGCATCGCGGTGAGCGCGGCGGCGGCGACGCATTTCACTGTGAGCGCGCCGTCCGGCGCCACGGCGGGAAGCGCCTTCAATTACACCGTGACAGCGCTGGATCAGTTCAACAACACGGCGACCGGTTATGGCGGCACGGTGCACTTCACCAGCAGCGATGGGCTGGCCACACTGCCGGCCAACAGCACGCTGAGCAACGGCACTGGCACGTTCAGCGCTACGTTGAAGATCGCAGGCAACCAGACCATTACGGCGACGGACACGGTGACGGGTACCATCACCGGAACGAGCAACACGATTGCCGTGAGTGCCGCGGCAGCGACGCATTTCACGGTCAGCGCGCCTTCGAGTGCAACCGCTGGCACTGCGTTCAATTTCACCGTGACGGCACAGGATCAATTCAACAACACGGCCACGGGCTATGCGGGCACGGTGCATTTCACCAGCAGCGACGGGCAGGCCGTGCTTCCGGCGAACACCACGCTGAGCAACGGCACGGGCACATTCAGCGCGACGCTGAAGACGGCCGGCAGCCAGACCCTTACGGCCACTGACACGGTCACGAATACGATCACGGGCTTGAGCAATGCGATTGCGGTGAGTGCGGCGGCGGCGACGCACTTCACAGTCAGCGCGCCGGGCAGTGCCACGGCGGGGACGGCGTTCAACTTCACAGTGACGGCGCTGGATCCATTCAATAACACGGCCACCGCCTATGCGGGTACGATTCACTTCACCAGCAGCGACGGTTCGGCGGTGCTTCCTGCGAACAGCACGCTGACCAACGGCACGGGCACGTTCAGCGCGACGATGAGGACCGCCGGCAGCCAGACCATCACCGCGACGGACACGGTGACGGGTTCGATTACCGGCACGAGCAACACGATCGCGGTGAGTGCAGCGGCGGCGACGCATTTCACGGTCAGCGCGCCTGGGTCAACAACGTCCGGCGCACCATTCAGCATCACGGTTACCGCGCTCGATCAATTCAATAACATCGCGAAGTCCTATCTCGGGACGGTGCATTTCACGAAGACCGACAGCGGCGCTGCTTCGTCGGTGCCGGCGAATTACACGTTTGTGGGCGGCGACAACGGCGTGCACACGTTTACGAACGGCGTGACGCTGGTGACAGTCGGCAACCAGACGGTCACGGCCACCGATACGGTCACGGGTACGATCACCGGGGGTACGAATGTGCAGGTGAATCCGGCGGGGGCGACGCATTTCACCGTTAGCGCGCCGGGCAGCGCGACGGCGGGAACGGCCTTCAATTACACGGTCACGGCGCTGGATCAATTCGGCAACACCGCCACGGGCTATGCGGGCACGGTGCATTTCACCAGCACTGACGGCCAGGCAGTGCTCAACGCCAACACGACGCTGACCAACGGCACCGGCAGCTTCAGCGCGACATTGAAGAGCGCCGGCAGCCGGACGATCACCGCCACGGACACGGTCACAAGTTCGATCACCGGCACGAGCAACAGCATTGCCGTGAACGCCGCGGCTGCGACTCATTTCACGGTCAGCGCGCCGGGCAGCACCACGGCTGGATCGGCATTCAGCGTCACGGTGACGGCGTTGGATCCATTCAACAACATCGCCACAACGTACACAGGAACCGTGCATTTCACCAAGAGCGACAATGGCGCAGCCTCGGCGGTTCCCGCGGACTATACGTTCGTGGCGGGTGACAACGGCGTGCATATCTTCTCGAACGCCGTGACGCTGGTCACCGCCGGCACTCAGACGGTGACGGCCACGGACACGGTGAGCAGTTCGATCACCGGCACAAGCAACAACATCGCGGTGAACGCCGCGGCGGCGACGCATTTCTTAGTCAGCGCGCCTTCGACGACAACAGCGCTTGCACCGTTTAGCGTCACGGTCACGGCGCTGGATCAATTCGGCAACACCGCCAAGTCGTACGCGGGAACAGTGCATTTCACGAAGAGCGACAGCGGCGCGGGTTCCGCGGTTCCCGCGAATTATACGTTCGTGGCCGGCGACAACGGTGTGCACACCTTCAGCAACGGTGTGACATTTGTCACGGCGGGCAGCCAGACGGTCACCGCCACGGATACGGTCACAAGTTCGATCACCGGCACAGCGAATGTGACTGTGAATCCCGCGGCCGCAACGCACTTCAGCGTCAGCGCGCCGGGCAGCGCCACGGCGGGCACGGCGTTCAGCGTCACGGTGACGGCGCTGGATGCGGCCAACAACACCGCAACCGGCTACAGCGGCATGGCGCATTTCACGAGCAGTGACGCGAGCGCGGTTCTGCCCGCCGACAGCACGCTGACCAACGGCGCCGGCACATTCAGCGCGACGTTGAAGACCGCCGGCAACCAGACCATCACCGCGACCGATACGGTGACCGTTTCGATCACCGGCACAAGCAATACAATCGCGGTGAGCCCCGCGGCGGCGACGCACTACGCCGTCAGCGCGCCGTCCAGCGCTACGGCGGGAACGGCGTTCAACGTCACCGTGACAGCGCAAGATCAATTTAACAACACGGCGACGGCATACAGCGGCACGGTGCATTTCACCAGCAGCGACGCGCAGGCCGTGCTGCCGGCCAACAGCACGCTGACCAACGGCGCCGGCACATTCAGCAGCACGCTTAAGACTTCCGGGGCGCAAACGATCACGGCGACCGATACGGCAAGCGTCTCGATCACCGGAACCAGCGGCACGATCACCGTCAGCCCGATCGCGGCGACGCATTTCCTGGTCACGGCGCCTGCGAACATTAATGAAGGCGACACGTTCAACTTCACCGTCACCGCGCAGGATCCGTTCAACAACACCGATCCGACCTATGCGGGCACCGTGCATTTCACGAGCAGCGACGCCAAGGCCACGCTTCCGGCGAACAGCACGCTGACCAGCGGCGTGGGTTCATTCAGCGCGACGATCAAGAAAACCGGCAGCCAGACGCTCACGGCGACCGATACGGCGAAGGCAACGATCAACGGCACCGCGACGATTCAAGTCGCGAACGTCGCGCCGACGGTAACCATTGGCAATCTGCCGACGCTGCCGGAGACCGGCACGCCGATCACGCTGAGCGCGACGGTGGTCGATCCGGGCATCGACACCGACGTGGTGACGCTGGCTTGGACGGTGACGCGCAGCGGATCGACATTCGCGACCGGCAGCGGCGCGAGCTTCACGTTTACGCCGGACATCGAAGGCAGCTACGTGGTCACGGTCGTCGCGACCGATTCGGACAACGCGCAAGGCACCGCGACGGTGACCATCGCGGTCGATACGAGCGTGAAATTCCTGAGCGGGCCGTCGTACACGCCCGATCCGGCGGTGGTGAACGTCGCGGCGACATTCAGCGTGACGATGAAACCACCGGACGCGATTGTGACGTGGGACTTCGGCGACGGCACGCCCACCGCGACGGGGCAGACGGTGACGCACATTTACACGGTAGCCGGCAATTACACCGCGACCGTCACCGGCCAGAATC
>DATGGK010000076.1:0-36595 GCA_035308565.1 Planctomycetota bacterium
CGGCCAGGACGACGTCACCGTGCTGCCCACGGAAGCGACGCGCATGGACGCCGCGCTGAAAAAGGCCGGCTGCAACACGAAGCTGCAGCTCATCCCCGGCGGCCACCGCGCCTGTTTTGACATGATCCGCGAAGAAGAACCGTTGCGCTGGCTGCTCACAAACAAGCGCAACCCCGCGCCCGCGCAATGCAAGCTCAAACAGTTTTCAATCCAATTTGCGAAGCGCGATGGCGTCGAAGTCACCGCCATCAAAGGCGCGCTCGAACCAATTGAACTCGAATGGACCGAAACGAACGGCCAGAAGAAATTTACCAAAGAAAGCGAAGTCATTCTGCAAAAGAGCGTCAACGGCGCCATCGCACCGCCGCTTGCCGCGAAGCTGCTCAAGTCGCGCGAACTTTGCGGCCCCGTGCGGCAAGCCATCTGCGCGCCATTCACGATTGTCTACGGAACGAAGGGCAACGCGGTCGTGAACAAAGTCAGCGCCGAACGCTTCGCGCAGGAATGGCTCGACTTCACGCGCAGCCCGGCGCGGCTCAAAGCTGATACCGAAGTCACCGACGCTGACAAGCGCGAGCGAAATCTGTTCCTCTTCGGCGAAGAGCAGGACAACGCGATCCACGCACTAATTGCCAAGGATTTGCCCATCTCCGTCAAAAACGGCAGCGTGACCATTGGCGAAAAATCCGTCCCGCTCGCGGGGAAAGGGATCATGTACATTTTTCCCAATCCACTGGCCAACATGAAACGCGCCGTGGTCATCTGCGCGGGACTTCCGTATGGCGAAAAAATCGGCATCAACCACAAGCTCGATTTAATTCCCGATTTTTTACTTTACGATGCACAGAATTTTGACAGCGACGGCACCAGCACCAACAAAGCGATCTGCGCCGGATTCTTCAATGGCGAATGGAAATTCGATCCGAAGGCGATGTGGTGGTTCGGTGAATAACTCATGGCCGCTAGGAAGCCCAGAACTCTCGACGAAAAAGACCTGCGCAAATCCACCGAACGCATCGAACGCGCGTGGGAAGATTTGCGCAAGCACATCCTGATCGGCCCTCTTGTCACACGCGCGAAGTTATTCGTCATCAATTACGAACCGCAAGTTCCCGATATGTTCGTCACCGTCGGAGGCGACGGAAAGATCTTCGCCAATCCCTATAACTATCCGCGCACCGTCCACGACTGGACTTTTGTTCTCGCGCACGCGCTGTTGCATTTGGCTTTCGGGCACACAAAAAACGCGCAGCGCGGCATCGTCTGGAACATCGCCTGCGATTGCGTCGTCAACGAATTCCTGGCGCGCATGAAAATCGGCACGCCGCCCGAAGGATTGCTGCGCCTGCCTGCGGGCATGCCGAACAACGAAGAAAAACTCTTCCAAATGTGGACGCAGGACGGTTCTCCGCTGAAAGGAGAGACCACCAACGGCACTGCGATGGACATGGCCGCGGGCGCGAGCAAAGCCAATTGGGCGGACATTTTCGCGCGCGCGATCCGCAGCGCTGCGCGAAAATCGTTGAGCGCCGCCGGCGGCGACGAACTCACGCAAGCCCAGCAGGCGCGCGCGTGGTTTGTGAAAAACTATCCGCTGCTCGGCGCCGTAATGCAACTCTTCACGCTCGACGAAGACGCGCGATTCTGCGAACGCGTTGGCGTGCGCGTTGCCGCCGTCGCGCCCGCTCAGCGCAAAATTATTATCAATCCCGGCTGGGCGCTCAACGATTTCGAACTCCGCCACGTGCTTGCGCACATGGCGTTGCACGCCGCCTTTCAACACCCGCAGCGCCGCAAGCGCCGAGACCCGTTTATCTGGAACGCCGCGTGCGATTATTGCGTCAACGAATGGCTCGAAAAAATGCCGCCGGTCGCGCGTGCCTCGAAGCCGCCCGGCGAAGGGCATCTGCGCTCAGTGCTTTTCGACGGCCTTTCGCCCGAAGCAATCTACGAGCGCCTGATTCAAAATCCAAAAGCCGCGCACAAACTCGTCACGCTCGCAGGCCAGGACGTCTGCGACATGCTCTCGCCTGGCACATTGCCGTCGCGCGAAACAAGCGCACACACCCGCATCGACCGCCTGCTTCTCGACGCGCTTCTGCGCGGCTATCAAGTCCATACCGAATCCGGCAAAGGCACGCTTCCGCCCGCGCTGCTCGACGAACTTCGGGCGCTCGAACATCCGCCGCTGCCCTGGGACGTTTTGCTTGGCCGCTGGTTCGACGAGCACATCCCGCCCATTGAGCGCGTGCGCACTTATGGACGCCCGTCGCGCCGCCAAAGTTCCACGCCCGACATCGCGCGCCCGCGTTACGTTTGGCCCGACGACGAAACGTTGCTCAAAGGCAGCTTCGGCCTGATCGTCGATGCCAGCGGCGCTCTCGACAAACCGTACGCCGCGCTGGCTCTCGGCGCGATTTCGACCTACGCGCTTTCGCGCAACATTCCGTCCGTTCGTGTTGTGCTCAGCGGCGCGGAATTGATCGACAATGGCCCGATCTCCAGCGACGATCTTCCGGAGCGCTTTCGCATTTCCGTTCGCTCGTCCACAATCATTCAGCCCGCTGTCGAATTGCTCGAAAATGCACGCGACTTCCCGCACGACGCCCCGATTCTCCTCCTTACCGCCGTGCCCTGCGACAAAATTAAAACCACACGCACGCATGCGTACCTGATTCCAGAGGACGGCCGCCTCACCTATCACAGCGACGCGCCCGTCATCGAAATCATGGCAGAGAGCTGAATTTCCGGTATACTGGTTCAATGAATTCCAAGCAGCGCAGCATTCCGATTCACCACAAGTCGAAACAAATTCCGTCCGCGCCCGTTTCCGAAGCGCACCGCGATTTCACGCCCGGTCTCGTGCAAACCAATTATCCCACCGTCGCGCTCGTCGGCCGCCCCAACGTCGGAAAGTCGAGTATCTTCAATGCGCTGCTCAAACGCGAAATCTCCATCACCGACGCGCGCGCCGGCACCACGCGCGACCGCGTACTGCATCCGGTCGTGCTGAGCGGCAAGCCCTGCGACCTTATGGACACCGGCGGCATCGGCATCGTCGATGCGCAGCAACTCTCCGCTGAAATCGAATCGCAGATTCAAAAAGCGATTCACGCCGCGACGATGCTGGTTCACGTCGTCGATGCGCAGGAAGGACTGACGCCGCTCGACCGCGAAGTCTCCGCGCGTCTGCGAAAGCTCAACCGTCCCATGCTTATCGCCGCCAACAAAATCGAAGGCAAGGAAGCGAAAGTTTCGGTGAACGAATTTGCCGAACTCGGAGTCGAGCCGATCGTGCCCGTTTCGGCGCTGCACCGCCACGGCCTCGACGATCTTGAAGAAGCCATCGCCGCAAAGATTCCGATGGTGGACGAGCGCGTTGACGAATGGGAGGAGATGCCGCGCATTGCCGTCGTCGGGAGGCGCAACGTCGGCAAGAGCAGCTTCTGCAACGCGCTCGCCAAAGAGGAACGTACAATCGTTTCGTCGATTCCGGGAACGACGCGCGACTCGGTGGACGTGCTGCTTGAGAAAGACAACCAGCGCTTCGTGCTCGTGGACACCGCCGGCCTGCGCCGCATGAAGGAGCCGGAAGGCCCCGTCGAATTCTTTTCGCAAGTGCGCACCGAGCGCGCGCTGCGACGCTGCGATGTCGTGCTGCTGATGCTCGCTTCGCGTGAGGGCATCAGCACGACCGACCGCAAGCTCTGCGACCAAATCAGCGAGGAATGCAAACCCACGCTGATCGTCGTCAACAAATGGGATGAAAGCAAAGGCGTGCAGACCGGCACGTATTTGAAATACATCGAAGAGCGCTTGCCGTCGCTGCGCCACGCCCCAGTCGCGTTCACGACCGCGATCACCGGCACACGCTGCTGGCAGTCGATTGATGTCGCGCTGGATTTGTACAAAAAAAGCAGCACGCAGATTCCGACGCCCGTGTTGAACAAAGCCATCGAACGCGCCGAATTCGAACACGAACCGCCGGCGGCGAAAGGCTTCAAGCCGCGCCTGCTCTACGGCGTGCAAGTCGCCGTGCGCCCGCCGACGATCGTGATCAACTGCCGTCACGCCGACAAAATCGACAAAAAATATGGGCGCTATTTGCAGAATCGGTTGCGTGAGATTCTCGATTTGGACGAAATCCCGATTCGGATTTTTCTGCGGGATTCTCCGCGGTAGAACGGAGCTCTGCTCCGTTCCGCATTTGGTTGCAGCTAGTTTGAACGGAGCGGAGCTCCGTTCTACGAACAAAAAAAAGGACCGCTTTCGCGGTCCCTTTTTCCCTATGGATTTGCAGAACTGCACGCTACTTCTGCTCAGGCTTCAACGCCGTTTGATAAGGGCGAGCGCCGCCATCCACGTGTGCCAACTGGTCCTTCTGCACTTTCAGATTGTTCGGCAGAATCACAATTTCGACACGGCGGTTCTTGGCGCGGTCAGCGGCGGTTCGCTCGGGCGAAACCAGCGGCTGACGGTCGCCATAACCGGCTGTGTACATGTGGCTCGGAGAAATGCTGCCGCGCTTTGCGAGGAAGTCGTACACCGACGCGGCGCGGGCCTGCGACAGCGCCATGTTGTCCGGATAGCGGTCGCGGCTGTGGACGACCGGCGTGCTGTCCGTGTGGCCTTCAATGCGGATCGCGTGGTTCGGATACTGCGTCTTGAGCGTGTGAGCGATGCGCATCAGCGTATCGTTGCAGCCGGGTTTCAATTCGGCCCGGCCTGGATCGAAGAGCACGGAGCCGGCGACGGCGATGTGGATGCTGCCGTTTTTCGGATCGCGGTATATGTTGCCCGTGCCGCCTTCCTGAATCGGCTGCGCGTTATTCACGACAACAGTTTGCTGCTTGCCCAGGTTGTTGCGGATGGCCTCGAGTTCCGCGGCGAGTCGTGCAGTGTTTTCATTTTCCACGCGCGCGTTGGCGGCCGCGAGTTCGACCTGCCGCGCTGCGAGTTCGCGGTTCTCTCGCGCGATCTGTTCGGCGCGCTGTGCCTGCGCCGAGGCTTGCTGCGCCTGCGCGTCCGCCTGCTGCTTCTGCTGCTCGGCGTACGCGATCTCCTGTTCCTGCCGGCGAATCGTGTCGTCCTTCGCCGAAATGGCCACGTCTTTTTTGGAAGTACAGCCGGCCGACAGAAGGATTGCCCCCGCAGCCAGCGCGCTGTGTGCCGCTGTCTTGATCCAGCTCATGTTTTTTCCCCCCAGCCGGGCCGCTCGCGCATTCGCGTGGTCCAGCCCCCAATAAATGTCCAATGCCCGGCGTTCCCCACGAAGCGCGCAATGTCATTGGCTTTTAATTCATCGGAAAGGGCAACGCCCCTCTAAAGGAGGAAATGCAAATATTTCACGGCGTAACGATATCTTTCATCAAACAATATCGGACGAACCCGCGCGCACGCTTGAGCGAAATTTTTCCGGGATCGGCGGAAAATAGTTTCGCTGTGCCGCAGGCAATTGCGCGCGCGAGCAACTCTTCGTCACTCGTATCAGATTCGAGCATGCTCCACAATACGCCCGCCGTCGCTGCGTCGCCGCAGCCGGTTGCGGAAACAATGTCACGCGCCGGGATTTGTTTTCGAATGAATCCGTGCAGAAGTTTTTCCGCTGTCGCGAACAATGCGCCATCGGCGCCAAGTGTGATCAGAAGTTTTTTCGGCGCGCCCGATTTGTTAAGTGCACGATTCAACGCGCGCCGGTGATCGGCTCGGCTCGCATCAAAGACCTCGCGCAATCCAAGCCACGCGCCAATTTCCGAGGCGTTACCCTTCATCAATTCGATGCCCGCATTTCCAGCGGCGATCAGCGCTGCGCCATTGGTGTCCGCCAGAATCGCGCGCGCGCCGCGCTCGTGCGCGATCTCGAATATTTTCTTCAATGTTGAGCCGCGCGTTTTTTTCGGCGCTGAACCGCACACCGCCACGACATCGCCTTTGCGCACAGTCTTACGCCAGAAATCGAGCAGCGCGCGTTCTTCGATTTCGCTCGGCGCAGGCATCGCTTCCTTGATGTGCGTCTCGCGCCCGGAATCCTCGAGAAACGTATGCGCAAATCGCGTCGCACAGGCGCGAGGGCAAATCGCGCTGTGTACGCCGCTCAAATCGCGGAGGCCCTCGCGAAAAAATCGCTCCTCGTTTTTGCCCGTCCACGCCGCGGTCAAACTCCGCTGCGACGCGCCGCACAATTCGCGCAGCACACGCGCGGTGTTCACGCCCTTGCCCGCAGGAATCGCGAGCAGTTCGCGGGCATCGAAGGTCGCACCGGGGCGCATTTCGTGAATCGAAACGACGCGGTCGATGGCGGGATGCAGTGTGAGCGTGACGACGCGCGGCGGCTTCATGAAGGTTTCTCCGAAAGAACGGATTCAAACAGCCGCGCGTAGTCGTCTGCCATGCGCACGGCCGAAAAGCGTTTCAACGCCTCCGCGCGCGCCGCATCCCCTAACTCCCGCGCACGCAAACCATCGTTCATCATTCCCAGCATCGCCGCCGACAGCGCCGCATCGTCGTTCTTCGGCACCACGACACCTGTTCGCCCGTGCGTCACCAACTCCGGCAAGCTGTCCGCGTCCGTCACGATCACCGGCAGCGCCGTCGCCATTGCTTCGGCTACGGTCAGCCCGAACCCTTCCCAGTTCGATGTCTGCACATACAAATCCGCCGACCGCATCAGCGCGGGCACGTCTTTCACGAACCCCGGAAACTCGACGTGTTTCAATTCCAACTTTTCAGAAAGCGCCCGCAACCGTTCGCCTTCCGACCCGTCACCCGCGATGCACAGTCGCGCGTGTGGAATTGCGCTCTGCACTTGGGCCCACGCCTTCAACAGCATTTGGTAGTTCTTTTGCGGATCAAGACGCCCGACTGACAGGACTCGCGTTGCGCCAACCTTGTCACGCCGTCCTGGTCCGAACGCATCCAAATCAATCCCACTCTCGATCACGCGAAAGAACTCGGCTGGCAACCCCGTCTTTTCGCGCTGAAAACGCTCCACCGCGCGCGACACGCAGATTTCATTCCGTGCGTGCCGCGCGGTCCACGCATCCAGCCAGAAATGCCATGGCCGAAAGCGCCGCTCGGCCACCTGCACCGTCGAAAGAACATGGACGCCAGCGCGTTGCTGCGGTTCCAGCCGCCGTATCGCCAATCGCGCAGAGATGTTCGCATGAAACAGGTGCGAATTCACGATCAGCGGACGCGCCGAGGGAAGCACCTTCACTAAAGCGCGCGCGCACGCATGCAGCCGCCGCCGGCTCAATCGCAACCCGGAAACCGCAATTCCTTCCGCGCGCAGTTCGTCACCGAACCCCGTCCGATCATCTTCAAGACAAACGATCGACGTCTCAAATCCGCGCTTCGGCAACCGCCGCGCCAAATCAACAACGACGCGCTCCGCCCCGGAAAGCTTCATCACCGGCAGAACGAAAAGGACGTGCGCCATGCTTCAAGCCTGTTTTACGCAGTAGATATTCGTCGCGTGAAAATCCGCGCGCATCGTCTTCGGATCAAGCTCCTCGCCCACGCGTCCACGCTTCACCGCGAACAACTTGTAATCCAATTCCGCAAGTTTCGCGCACAGCTCGCGGCTGTCTGTTCCTGCGCATTTCAAATCGTCGGGAGAAACTTCCATCAACAATGCTGGAGAAAAACGCGCCAGCGTCTCCCGGGCGCCGTCAAGAAAAAGCATCTCCGCGCCTTGAATATCGACCTTTACGAGATCGACCCTTTTCAACTGCTCACGCGCGGCAAAATCGTCAAGACGCATCGTCGGCACCTCGATCCGCAGCGGCACATCCCCCGAAGCTGTATTGACCAACGATGCCAGTCCTTGGTTTTCACCGTCCGCCGTAGCGCACGCGAGCGTACATTTCCCGTTCGCGTTCGCAAGTGCCAACGCGTGCGTGCGCACGATCTCATTCGCACGGTTCTTCTCCACGTGCGCCCTCAGTCGCTCATACAATGCCGGTACTGGTTCAAAAGCATGCACCGCGCCCGCTGGTCCTGCAAGCTTTCCCATGTGCAGCGCTACTTCGCCGATATTCGCACCGACATCAAGGCACACCCAGCCGGGTTTGACAATCTGCTCCATCAGTAAGTGTAGGTCTTCGTCGTAGGTTCCGAATACTACGATGCTTCGGTCGAGGTCATAGAACATCGACAAATAAAGATTGGAACCCCATTTATTGCGATGCCATGCGAATGCCGGCGGTGCAAACGCTCGCCGCCCGATGATTCCATAAAGTCGCCGCGGCCGGATTCCGCCGAACGGTTTGCCGAGTGCCCAAATCAGGTAAAAGAGCGCGCGAAAAAACCATTTCATCGAAATGAATCCAAAGTCCAAGGTCCAAAGTTGACGTGCAGGACGCTGATGCGAATTTGCGTCCCACCGTCGTGAGCGAGCCGCGCGGCGATGTTGGCGCTGCTCAACTCAACGCCGACCGCGGCGGTCTCGTCCTCAAAACACAACACCGAGGTTGAAAATCCATGCTGAGGCAAGCGCTTCGCCAATTCGGCGACGATGCGCTCGGCGCCGGCCGGTTCGAGCACCGGCACGACCAGCAGCACTTCCGCAACGGCGCTCATGCCGCCTTCTCCGCGGGGCTGCGCCACCAATCGTAAGCGAGCAGCAGCGCCGAGAAGACGAAAAACGCGAAACTGCCCGCGACCACGGCGCTCGCCGCGCCGATCGCGCCGTTATAGCTTCCGGCCGCGGCGGGAAATCTTGGAATGAGAATGGCCGCGACGGCGAGGCCAGTAAGGAGCGCGAAAATCCAGCACGTGGCGAATGCGCGCAAGCGGTTGAGGCAGATAACCGCCGACGCCAGCGGCGCGCTCGCGAGAATCGGCGCGAGGCGCCAGCCGTCGATGCTCAAGATTTTCGGCGTGCTGTCGGCGAAATTTTGAAACACGTGCCGTACGATGAATCCGCCGATGAACGGGAACGCCAGCGACAACGCGATACCGGCCAGCGCGCACAAGATCGTCGCGCGCAACACGCGCCGCAGGAACGCGCGCCCCTCGCCTTGATGCTGAGCGAGACGAGCGTGAATGATCGCGGCCGGCGCGCCGATAAAACTTGCCGCGCCGATGGTAAATTGATTCGACAGCGTCAGCGCGCCCATTTCGTTGTCGCGCGCGAAATGGCGCAGCAGCGGCAAGCCCATGTAAAACATGGCTTGCTGCGCAAGCATCGCCAGCGCCATCGGCGCGCCGCTGCGCCAAAGCTCGAGCGCATCGCGCGCAGGCGCGGGCCACAAGGCTGGCCCGTAATTCCTTTGAATCCAGAATTGATCCAGCAAGACTTGAACCACCGCGCAGAGCGCATGAATTGAAACTACGGCGGAGGGCGAAAAATAATTTGGAAAGAACCACGCCAAAATCATGAGCGCTCCGAGATACGTTGAGTGACGAAGGAACGCGAAGAACTGCCACGTTGCCGTGCGCCCGCGCGCGTCGAACATCGACGGAATCGTGAACGAGACGATTACGCCGTCCAGCGCGCCGAGAAAAATCAGCGCTCGCTCGCTGCTGCTCTGCGCGCTGAACGCCACGATGCCGCCGCCGGCCAGCGCGACCAGCGCCGCCAATTGTTTCTGACGCAGCAGCACGCCCAATAGGCGGCGCGATTCGTCGGCGCTGCCGCGCGCGAATTTCACCGTGAGAAACTGGTCCATGCCCCATTGAATAAATTGAAACGAGTACACGCCGATGGACATCGCCAGACCGTATTGGCCGTAGCCCTGTTCGCCCAGCCGCCGCGACAACATGCGCATCGCCAGCAACAACAACACCTGGCTGGCCGCGAGCAAAAGTGTCGCCGCGCCAATTTTTTTCAGAATGCTGGCCAACATTATGCGCGATTGTAGCCGCTCGAAGGACGGATTTCCAATTCGCGGCGTTTGTCCCGCCGGCGTTGCAGTTGCCATCTCCCTTCGGGAGAGGGCGGACGCATGTACTCATGCGCGGGGTGAGGGGAATTCGGCATTCCGATAAGATCCGAAAGCCTTCCCCTCACCCCGCGAGCGAGTACGCTCGTCGGCCCTCTCCCAATGGGAGAGGGGAACGCACCGCAAGCCCGGCGGTACAGAGTTCGTTCTCATTTTCGCGGCTTGAGCACAATATCATCGACATAAAAAACAGTCGCAGCATCGGCCAGCGAACTGAAGCCCAGCCAGTTGAGCGCTTTGAATCCCGCGCCGCACGGCAGCTCGTTGAACGTCTGCTTCTCCGCGCCCGGCAGCGTCACGGACAATTCGTACTTTCCCGTCGCGGCCGTGCCGATGCCCACGGCAAGTTCAAGCGTCACCCATTTTCCATGTGGGATTTTAAGCAGCGTTTTTCCGTTCGCTGTCAGATTTCCCTCGCCGTCGATTTTGAGCGACGGACCGATTTTGTACGGCTTGCCGTCGTCGCGCCATTCGTACATCAGCATCGCTCCAGGTTCCATGCGCAAACTGAAACCGCCGTCGAGCACGCAGTCCGCGAATTCCGGTTTGTAAAACATGTGCGGATTGAAGGCCGCTTTTTGTTTCGGCTCGTCGGTGAATTTCAGCGAATGCTTTCCCGACGCCGCGGTTTCATCCGTCACGCGAATCGTTGCGGTGGCGTTTTCTTCCGTGACGCGCGCCAGCGTGGGTTTTGAGCCGACGGGCGTGTCTTCAAAATCATCGGCGATGGGCAGCGGCGGCAACTTCTCGTTGTCGGGCCGGGGCGGAAACGCGCGCGGCCAATTCTCGTTGCGAACGCGCGCGCGCGCGGGACCGACGCCGGTCAGGTCAATCGGTTTGAAGCCGATTTTCAGCACTGGCGAATTTTCTTTCAGATGGAAGTCGAATTTCTCCGGATCGGCGAATTGCGGATCTTCAATGATCGAATGCTGATCGTAGCCCTTCGCGCGCCATTGTTCGAGTGTCGTGTTTCCCGCGAAGCGCACGCCTTTGTGGCCGGCGTTCCAATAGAGATTATTGTCGAGCGCGAATTTTCCGCCGGTCCAATTGCTGCCGAGCAGATTCGCATCGTTGTAAAAAATGATGTTCCGCTCGAATGTGACCGTGAGATGTTCTTCGGGACGCGTACGCATGAGCTGATTTTCGGTGCCGTACGCAAAGATATTGTTGCGGACGACGTTCTCTTTTCCATAGTGCTGATGAAATCCCGCCGACTTGCAGTTGTAGACGATGTTGTCTTCGGAAACGATGCCGGTGCTGCCTTCGTCGTAATAAATCCCCCAGCCGCCGTAGTCGTGCGATTCGATGTCATGAAACAAATTGTGATGAATCACCGTGCCCGGTGAAACGCCCAGCGTGTAAATCGCGCCCATGTCGGTCAGCACACCCTGGCCGATTTTGTGAACGTGGTTGTAGGCGATGGTGTTGTGATGCGCGTTGCTGTTGCCATAACCCCACGTCCAGCCGACTGAAAAAGCGGAATAATAAAAATCGAAAATCTCGTTGTGCTCGAGCGTGTTGTTCGGCGATTGGCCCACCCAGATTCCAATCGCCGCGGGAAAATGCCGCCCGCCGTAGGCGATGAAACAATTTCGCACGGTGTTGCGTTCGGCGATGTCGCCGGCGTGCGCCGCGTCGCGATAGCGCGTGTCGCCAAGTTTGACGCCGCCGGCACCGAGATCGGTGAGGTCGCAGTCGTCGATGAGATTGTCTTTACAGCCCGCGGCGAGTTCGATCGCATAGCCGCCAACTTGCGAGACGGTGCAATGTTCGAATGAGCAGTGCTGCGCGCCGACGGCAAAAATCGCACCCGGAATCGGCACTTCGGCTTGAGGACTCGCGTAGCCTTGCGGTCCAAACTTCACGCGGCAGTGTTTGAACGTCAGCCCGGAAAAGTGAATGTGGCTGGCGTTTTTGATGTCGATGAGGCGTTCGAGGCGCGGGGCGATGACACTCGACTGATTAAATAAATCGCCGCGAAGTTCGGGGTGTTCATCTTCGTCACCCTTGCGTGAAACGATTATTTCATGCACCGGCATTGGCTGATATGTCAAAACTCCGCTCTTGTTATCGAGATACCATTGCCCTTCTTTTTCCAACGCTTCAAAAACATTCTCCACCAAATATCGCCGCCCTCGCGCGAGGTTTTGATAATCCGGCCGATTCGGCGTTTTGCTGCTGAGTGTCAGCGCGTGCCGCGCGTCATCGACTTCGTTAATGCGCAGGCGCGACATCGTCCAATTGTGAAACGGCAGAATCTCGACATCGTTGAGGTTGCGCCAATTCTTATCAATCTCGCCTTCGGCAAATGTGAATCGGTCGAATCCTTTCGCATCGAGCGGCAATTGACTCGTGATGAAATAAAACGATTCCTTCGGCAAGCGCGGACGAAACCGGCGAAACCCGTTCACGAACAATTCCGAAAACGTCCATTCGCCGCGTTCGACCTCGGGAATTTTCAATTGCCAACGCTTTTTCTCATCCAGCGTGAAGCCCGTGAGCTTCACTCCACCGCTGAGCACGGTTCGTTCGCCGGAGTAAAAAATCGGCATCGCCTCCGTTCCGGAATCCTGCGTTTCGAAGGCCAGCGTCTCTTTCAAAAAATACTCGCCCGGCAAAATCCGCACTTCGATGCGCCGCGGCGTTTTTTCGAGGCTCGCCTTCAATTCGCGCACGGCTCTTTGCGCGCGCGCCACTGTCGTGAACGGCCCTGCGCCTTTGCCGTCGGATTTTTCAAGCGTGCCGGTCCACGTGTCGTTGCCGTTGGGCGCAACAAAAAAATCAGGCTTCGTCTCGCCCGCGCCGGCGCCCACGCAAACCACCAAAAGGAAAAACGCAAATATTTTCAGGTTTTCGATAACCATTTTGATTCTCGCAATCATTATTCTGCACAAAGCTGATGAGTGGCATATCCATTAATACGCCGTTTAGAGCGGGGAAACGTGCCTATTCTTGCCATGGTCGAATTTAAATCGGGCGACAAAGTCGTTCATGCTCTCTTCGGCCCCGGGGTCGTGCGCACCGTCGCGGGGGCCGGATTGGACGCGCGTATCGTCGTCGATTTTTCTTCCAGCGTCGGCCAGAAAAAACTCGTCGCCGGCGTGGCCCATCTTCAGCTCCTCAATTCAGATTCCGCCTCCTCCAATTCCTCCGCCGTCTGGTTCGATTCCTTCACGTCCACGTGCCGCCCCCGCGCCGGCCGGCACCATCGGGAATCCGAACTGCATCCGCGCATCCGCGCCGAAGTGCGCCGCCCGGATTTCTGGATCGAAGTCCGCGAGCGCATGCGCGGCCGCGGCTTGACGCCAAAAGTCGTCGACGCGCCGAACGGCCGCATTTCGGTAACTTGCGACGGCCTGCTCACGCTGAACATTCGCGTCCAACACGATTCGATCGACGACGCGCGCACCGCGCCCGCGGGCGGCGCGATCTTCGACTCGCTCTGCGCGCGCCTGCTGGTCGATTTCGAAGGCTTCACGATGCAGAAGGAATTCGGCATGCAATTCCCGCTGATCGCCGACGACATTGTGACGGTCGAAGAACCCGAAGTTGGCGATCTGCCCAACCGCAGCCCGCTGCGCCGCCCCAAGCGCGTCATGCCGCGCGGATACATTCGCCCGGCGATGGGAAAGCGCAGCGACTTTTAGAACAATTCCAACTGCGCCCCCTTTAATAGCGGCCGCGTGAACGTCTTCGGCGGCTCCGGGTCCTGCATGTCCCCGCGCACATTCAGCCCCAGGCGTTTGCACGTCAATTCGAAAAGCCAATCAATCGCCTGCCATCGCTCGCCTGCGCCGTTTCCGCGCACGCCGAAGCGGCTGTCGTATAACTTACCGCCGCGCATCTCTTTAACCGCGTTCAGCACTTTGTTCGCGCGATCTGGATACGCCGCTGTCAAGCGCTCAATGAACACCGGCTTCACTTCCGCCGGCAGCCGCAGCATCACCCGAAACGCCGCCGTCGCTCCTGCATCCTTCGCGCGCTCAAGTACTTCAGCGACTTGCGTGTCGTTCAACCCCGGTATGATCGGCGCTACCGCGACTCCCACCGGCACCCCTTCCCGCGCCAGCGACCGCATCGCCCCGAAACGCGCCTCCGGCGACGGCGCATTCGGCTCGATCTTCCGCGCCATCTCATTGTCGGCAAAGGCGATACTGATGTGCACATGCGCCTGAGCCTCCCGCGCAATCGCGCCGATCAGCGCCGCGTCGCGCTGGATCAGCGCCGATTTCGTGATCATTCCAATAGGATTGCGGAACTCACGGCAAACTTCGAGGCACGCGCGAGTTATCCCGTAAGACGCCTCGAGCGGCTGGTAGCAGTCCGTGTTCCCCGAAAACACCACCCGCTCGCCAACCCACGACTTCTTCCAGAATGCCTCGCGCAACTTCTCCGCGGCGTTGATCTTAACAATAATCTTCCGCTCAAAATCCGTTCCCGCGCCAAAGTCCCAATATTGGTGTGTCGGCCGAGCGTAGCAGTAAGCGCAGGCATGGAAGCACCCGCGATACGGATTTAAGCTCCAGCGAAACCCCACGTCCGGACTGTCGTTCTCCGACAGCACCGTCTTCGCCTCCTCCTCATAGATTTCCAGCTTCGCCTCCGGCGGCGGCGCGTCAATCCACTCCACATGCTCGCTGTGCCAAGGGTTAGGCGGATTCTGAAGCAGCTTCAACGCCATTGCATTTCTCTCTTGCAAAAGTGCACATCGTTCGAGTCCTGCTTTTAGGCGGCTGGCAGCGCATCAAATTTCCGAGCAAAAGTTGCACAACGTGCTGACAATTCCTTTTCGCTAACCTAACTAAAATTAGCATACCCTATTAAAATGCGATTGTCAAGCCAGAACTCTGAAACCTTGAACCTACTTTCGCGGCGCATAAACCCTCAACCCCCAAATCGCATCGCCCCCCTCAATCTCCAACACATGCTTCCCGTTCGCCAACCCCTGCGCCAGCGTCACACTCGCCTCTACTCCCGCCTCGCTTTTCGGCACCACAAATTCATCCGCAAAATGCGGCACCACCGACCACTTTGCCGTGAGTTTATCCGGCGCCGGCTTCACTCCCGACAGCATCAGCGCGAACTCCACACCCCAACTCTCCGGCGCAATCGCCATCCGCCCCGATTTCGAAACGAAGCGCTGATCGCTCCGCCCCTCGCCATCGGGCCCCGTCTTCGATCCGCTCAGCGCAAACGTGTAGACTTTCTTCTCCAGCTTGGACGCCGCCGGATCAGCTTGCGCCTCCAATGTCCATTCCTCCAGCAGCGGCAGCGCTTGAATCTGGATCGGCGCAATCGGCGGCCACTTCCCGCCCGGCTTCGAAAGCGCCCGCGTCAAGCCGTACAATTCTTGAAACTCCGACGGCTTCTTCCCGTCGATCCGCACTGCCGCCTTCGCCGCGTCGCCGCTCCTCGAAATCGCATCCACGCGCGTGCCCGTAAATTCCACGCGCAACTTCCCATCTTTCCACACCACATCTTTCCCCACGACCAACGTCTTCACCCACTGCTCCGCTGGCGACGGCCCCAGCGCCGGATCGTAGCGCAAATACGACTTCACGCACTCCGCCATCAAAAACTCCCCGTGCGCGTTCAAATGCACGCCATCCTTCAGCAGCGCTTTCGGCTCCAGTTTGTAATCGGTGAGGTACTGCTTCCAAATCGCACGCTGATCGCACAATTCCGTCCAGTATTTCTTCGACATCGCCGGCAGCCAGTTGTGATTCATGAACGCATCCCAATGCGTCCCCTTCGGCGGCAGCTTGGCCGGATCGGTCTCTTCGGTGAACGCCTCCGGCTTGGTGACGTGATCGTTCTGCTGCAAAATCTCCGCCGTGGTTCGCTCGCGCGTCAGCCGCATGATGTCCTCGTATTTGTCATGCGCGCCATACACCTGAAAAATCAGCAGGTCCGGTTGAAATGGATACAAATCCGTCTCCGCCGTCTTCACCAGCAACTGCGACGCGTACCCGCCCAGCGCGCGATTCTCGACGATCAAATTCGCATTCGGAAAGCGCGCCCGCAAATCGTTTGCGACCAGCTTCCACCAGCCTTGTTCGGTGATCGACTGCCCATAAAAAAGCACCCGCACCGTGTTGCGATGCTCCGGCGTGCTCTCCGCCAAAAGCCGCATCGTCCGCTGCACATTCCGCCCGCGCCCGGTGACATCGCCAAAGTTCTTGACCGGCGGAAAATCCTCGGCCGAGCAATCCGTTGAATTCCAAGATGCAGCCAGCGCAAAAATAAAAACCACCGCAACGCGTCGCGACACTCGATGCTCCTCATAAACGGGTTCTAAGGAGCGGTACCCCGCTGATTGCTGCGGCGAGCACCCAATTTCAATTTTTCAGACGGTAAATGGCCAACCAGCCGCGATCACGCATAATTCTTCGGAAGCGAATTCACAATTGCCACGGTTTCCACACTCACACGCACAACCTGCCCAACGAGGCGGACGATGTAGTCGGGGTCGTCTTCGCGGTTGGGGTCGGATTTGATGCCGCTGCGTTTGTCTTCGGTGATTTGGTATTGGTCGATGACCCAATCGACGGCGGAGCGGTTGCCGAGGCGGTAGAGGAAGACTTCGGGGGGATGCCGACGAGGGTGAGCGAATCGTTGACGACGAGGTTCTTTTTGTCGGGGCTGAGGCGCATTTTTTGGACGCGGTAGGATAAAGGGATGTCGCCGGCTTCGATCCATTTCAGCGGGTAGGGTTCGAGTTTTTCGTAGTCGAGGTGGAGGGCGGCGAGTTTTTTGTGGAAAGATCGCGTCATCCGTTCGGCAATTAGAGCAGCTTGCTGGTATTTTGCGGAGGCTACTCATTTCACATTCAATTCCGCGGCGCGGCTCGCAGCGAGTTTTTCTAATCGCCTTGCTTGCGTTAGCAACGTTTTACGAAGCCCGTGAGAAACATCTCGTTCGCTAATGACTCTCGCCAGGCTGGCAATCGTCATTGCTCTGCGGGCAATTCTGATATCGGGGTGTTTTCGTTGCTTGAACAGCGCTTCCGGAATCACGCATTGCCGAAATGATTTTGGAAGCGTCAATTCCTCGCGCGCCGGCGGCACTTTCTCGTTCAAGACCGCGCCAAGCGCGGATTCACGTAGGATTTTTTGAAATACAGTGTACTCCGCGCGATCAAGAAGAGCATCCCTTTCCTTTTTTGAATGCCCCTCGGTCATATCGTCCATCGGCCATACTTCAATGTATGCGACTTCGAATGGATCGAGGACGTTCATCGCAACCGCGTCCGTCCTTTGATTCGTAAGATGGCGACTTACGCGCCCGCTCAGTTTTTCAACGGTCTGTCCAACATAAATTGGTTCACCGTCGTAGTCATAGAAGGCGTAAATTCCGTGCTTGAAGCTACCGATTCGGCATCTTGCAAAGCACGGCTTGCAGAACGCGAACCGCAACCTACACTCTTCGTAGGGCCCCGCGAAGGAGTATTTTGCATGAAAACATTTGTGTGCGCCGTTTGTGACGTACCGGCAAGGGTTTCCGCCGCAGAAGTAGAATCAATAGGAGTCCCGAATTGCCCACGCTGCGACCGCGAAATGATCTTAGCTTCGTCGGTTTCGAAGAGGAGAGATTTCGAGAAGAGCATCAAACGAGCGCTTAATCTTGCAAAAAAGGCGCTCGAATTAGCGAGAGCGCGGCGCGGCTCCATGAAAGCAAATGATCACGCGTTACTTGCCGTTTGCAAAGCTATCGAGCAAACAACGGCACACCAATTTTAAGTGCGCAACCTAACGCTAGAATGCCATATCGCTGCAATTGTCTTCTGAAAGCGACATCGTACGTCAAGTTCATCGTGCGGGTTTCTATACAGCCGGTGAATTGGCGTAGAAGTTAGATTTCCAATCACAACAAGTAAGTAATTATTTCGACGCGCTTGCGCTTCCGTCCACTCCTTGTCAGTGAATTGTACTTGTCCAATGTCGGTCTTAATACCTTTTATCTCGATCGCGATTTTAGAATCAGTTTTTACGCCAAAGTCGTAGCCGCATGCGGCGAGGCGCTGGTCGATGAGATCGTCGCGGCGTAGGCGCACGATCTCGAACGAATGCTCCAAGAAATAATCCTCCGCACGCCGTCCGGTTAGCAGTCGCTCTGCAACGTTATGTGATATTCTGTTCTTGACTGCAAGTGAATCAATCGCTTCGACGGTCGCGTCTTGATCGCGGACGAGAATCCGCGTCACCAGCTCAATAAGCGCCTCGTCGCTAATGTCTTTGAGTTCGTCAAGGACGCGTTGCCGATTTTGCCGAAGAGCGCGTTGATGCCACCCTTGGCGGCTATTGCTATGAACCGGATCGAACTCGTCGCGAAGGTTTTTGAAGCTTGTTGGCTTCACCGAAAGGGCACTACCAGCCTTTTTGAACGCGTCTTGCCACGATTTGAATTTTAGCGCCTTAAGATAATGTTGATCCAGACGGCTCATCGCGTATCCGACGACAATTGCCTCGGTTTCCAAGCGCAATGTTCTCGAAGCGTCCACTTACAAGCCCTCGCAAGCTTCTACTGCCAAATTCGAATACGTTCCAGCCGAGCTTTCGTAGCGTTCGGGTCACCAATTTGTCGTGCTCTGTTCCTGGAAATTTTCCTGAGCCAGTATGCGCGATTGGCTTTTGGAATGCGACATTTTGTTGGATGACCGTGCCAAAAACACCCATCTACAAACACAGCGACTTTGGCTGCACGAAACACGAAATCCGGCTTACCAAACAACGGGTATGAGCGGCGCCAGCCTGTTATTCTTAAGCGCTTGAAAATGCGCTTCAGAGCTTCTTCGGTCGAGCGATTTCCCGAAGCCTTTACTCGTGACATGATCCACGAGCGAATTTGCGGACTAAATGAATCCATTGCTATCGCGAGACTGTATTCGAAAAAAAATTCTTGTCAAAATGTGTTCGCGCGGGCATTCGGACGCGCGTGCCGAAATCTTCGACGGCGTGGGAGAACTCTTCGATTTCGGGTTCGGTGTGGCGGTAGAATTCGTTGAGCAGGTCGGCGAGCTTTTGGGGATTTTGCAGATCGACGCGGAGGACTTCGTTTTTGTTTTGAATCAGGACGGCTTCGCGCGGCGCTTGAGTGCATTTGCCGCTCCCTTGCGGTCGCGGTTCTTGGGTGTTGTTGAGCGGGTAGCCGCGCGATTTTTTCCTGGCGATTTCGGCGTCGAGGGAATCGGCGGAATCCTTGGCTTCCCAATAGCCGCGGGGGAGCGTGTTTTCGTCGCGGACGACGCCGTCGGGGCGGATGCGGGCATGGCCGGGAACGGTGGAATGCTTGGCGACTTCGGGGATGAAGGTCCAGCCGCGGGCGTGGGCGGTGTCGGTGAGGAGCTGCTGGAAGGCGGAGCGGACGGCCATTTCGTGATCGACGCGCTGGGCGGAGATGGATTTGAGGCGCTCGTAGTAGTGTTGGATGGCGCGGTGGGTGGGTTTAATGGGGTCGGGCATTGAATTGGTATCGGTATTTTAGCGGGTGGCTGGAGGGGGCAAGGAGGGAAAACGGTGGGAAGGGGTTTTCAAACAAAGGTGCGAGCGCGGCGTGAAATTATCTGCGACCCCTGCCGGGGTCGAGGGAGAATTTGTGGGCGTGACCGGGGGTGTCGGCTGGGTACAGCCTCGACCCCCGGCTAATCTCCTGAACCCCTGCCGGGGTTAACGGCGAAACGTGACGTGCGAGAAACGTTGGCAGCAGAAACGTTGGCAGCAGATTCGTTGCATAGGACGTTGTGGCGAGCTTCTAGTCAACAGCAAATCTGTTGTTAAAAGAAATCGCCGACAGATTTTGCAAATCGACGCACAGCACTTCGTTTTTGTTTTGAATCAGCGCCGCTTCGTCGGTGTCTTCGAGGATGATGTTGTTGAGCGGTTCATCGTGTGGAAAACTGCGCTGGCTTGGAAGCGAATATTTTAGATACTCGGTTTACGTTACCGTTGGTTTTCAATCACGCCGGCACGCAAGCAGAGCGCTTGAGCTACGCCATGATCCGCCGAATCACACTGAAGAACTTCATGTCGCACATCGAAACGGTCATTGAACCCGCCGATGGGCTAACGGTGCTCGTGGGTCCCAACAACTGCGGGAAATCGGCGGTTGTGGCCGCGCTGCAGATTTTGTGTCACAACGAAAATTCGACTTATGTCACGCGGCATGGCGAGCGCGAGTCGGCGGTGATCGTCGAGACCGACGATGGCCATACGATCGAATGGCGGCGCAAAGGCGGATCGCCGCGCTACATCGTCGATGGCAGGGAGTTCGACCGCCTGAACCGCAGCGGTTTGCCCCCTGAACTTCAAGCCGCATTGCGAATGCCAAAGGTCGCTGCGGAGGGAAACACCGAATTTGATTTGCATTTCGGGGAGCAGAAATCGCCCGTGTTTCTGCTGGACAAACCGCCGTCCCACGCGGCTCAGTTCTTCGCGTCATCCTCCGATGCCGGGAAATTGGTCGAGATGCAGAAACTGCATCAGCGCAGATGCCGCGACGCGGAACGGGATAAAGCCCGTTTTCAAGAGCAGGCCGAAAAGCTTAAGCGGGAACTTGCCGCGTTGGAGCCTGCTGGAGACATTGCGGAGCGGGTCGCTGGAGCGGAGCGCGGCCAATCGGAACTTGAACGGCTTGCGGAGACGATTCGCGGCGCGGCGGAGGTCCATTCCGCGTTGCGGCAGCGCGGCGGCGAATTCAGGCATTGCGCGGCGAAAGTCGCGGCGTTGGCGCCGTTAACGCCGCCGCCGCAACTGGATGATGTCGATTCTCTGGGCGTTTCGAATCAACAGCTCGCCACCGCCAAATTGAATCAGCGGCGCGAAACGGCGCGCGCGCGGGCATTGGCCGGGCTTGCCGAGCCGCCCAAATTGGAAAACACCGAGGCGCTTTACGAGATGCTGTGCCGGTGGAGGGCGGATTCCGGCGAAGTATTGAAGTCCAAGGCCGAGTTGGTTGCGCTGAATCGGCTTCGTGCCGCGCCCGAAATGAGCGACGTGGATTCGCTCGCAAGCCAGATTGAGCGGATGGTGGGCGCGCACGCGTCGATTGAGAAACTGGCGAAAGAAGGGCGGGTATTCGCGAAGATGAATGCAGCGCCGTCGATTGAAAACGAAGGCCCGCTCGGCCAGACGATTCAGGAATTGAGAAACGCGCAGTCCGCGCGCGGCGGGATTGCAAAGAGATGCGCGGCGCTTGACGCGCTGGCGCCAGTTCCGCACATCGACGCTACCGACGACCTCGCGCGACTCGTGAGCACGCTTAAGCAGGCAGAACTTGCCGCGCGGCGCCGGGGTGCGATTGAGAAGTGTTTTGGCGCGATGAACGCAGCGCCGGAGCCGGTGGAAGTGTTGGCGCTCGCGGCCGACATTGTGGAATTCAAAAGCGCGGCGGGAGTCTTGGCGGCGCGTGAGACGGAGTTGGCGAAAGCCGGCGACGATTTAAGCGCGGCGAAGGCGGCCATTGAGTCCTGGGCTGAAAATAATCCGACCTGTCCGACATGCGGGGGCGAAATTGACCGCACGCGGCTGCTGGCGCATTCCGACGCGTAAATGGAACGGCATCGACATGGCGGAAAATGAAAAGTATTGCGGCCTGTTGTTCATTGGCGATCCTCATTTGGAAGGCCGGCAGCCGGGCTTTCGGAAGGACGACTATGCGCAGGTCGTTTTGGAGAAGGTAGCGTGGTGCCTGAGCCACGCGCGGGAGAATCGGCTGCTGCCGGTGATGCTGGGCGATCTGTTCGACAAGCCGCGCGACAATCCGACGTGGATGCTGGGGCGGTTGATTGAATTGTTAGGCAGCGGCGAGTGCATCGGAGTGTATGGCAATCACGATTGTGCGGAGCCGGCGCTGAACGACCACGATTCGCTTTCGCTGTTGATCAAGGCCGGATGCCTGCGGATGGTCTCTGAAGAACAGCCCTGGCGCGGTAGAATGAACGGAAGAACCGTGATTGTGGGCGGATCGTCCTATCGCCGTCCGATTCCGCACACGTTCGAGCCTGGCTGCGGCCGCGAGGAGAACCCGTTGGTGATTTGGCTGGCGCATCACGACTTGATTGTCTCCGGCTATGACGCGGGGCGGATCAAGCCCTGCGAAATTGAGCGCGTGGACTTGGTGATCAACGGGCACATTCACCGCCATTTGGAAGACGTGCGAACCGGGCGGACACTCTGGCTGACACCCGGCAACATCAGCCGCCGCTCGCGCAACGACGCGGTGCGCGAGCATAAACCGTCGGCCTTGAGAATCGACGTGAGCGCCACCGGCGAGACGCTCGGTTTTGTGGAGATTCCGCACCGCCCGTTCGAGGAAGTGTTTCACGAGGCCGTGGTGGATGGAGCGGCGGTTCGGGACGCCTCGGCGTTTGTTGCGGGGCTGGCGGAATTGCAGGCGCGCCGCACGGACAGCGGCGCGGGGCTGAAAACATTTTTGGCGAACAATCTGGGCCAATTCGATAAAGCGGTGGCAGATGAAATAATGGTTCTGGCAACGGAGGTCACGGAACATGGCGAAAGCGAATCAAGAGAAATCGAACAACGGCGAGAAGCAGCCGATTGAGACGTTGAAACAGCGCTATCAGGATTTGGACAGGAAAAAAATCACGGCGGAAGCAAATCTGAAGGCGGCCGAGGAGCGGCTTGGCGAATTGAAAGCGGACGCAAAGCAAAAGTACGGCACCGACGATTTGGCGGAGCTCGAGCGAAAATTGGCGGAGATGAAGGCCGAGAACGAAAGCAAGCGCGCGAAGTATCAGGCCGACCTTGACCGGATTGAGCAGGATTTGAATGCGGTTGAACGGGAATTCAAAAGCCTCGATGCGCCAGGCGAGAAGGAGTAACAAAAGGAATGAGTGCGGAATCCCTCCCAATGCTGCCAATGCTGCCGTCGCCGGCCGATTTTCGCAGGCGCTCCGACAGGCTTGTGGAGCGCCGCGGCGATTGCCTGCGGGAGGCCAGGAAGGTCTTGGCGGATTTGGAGACGACCAGCGCCTATCTCGGCATTTCGGGGCAGGTGACCGCGGCGCTGGAGATCTTGAATCAGCAGCTTTTTGAGCATCTGCTGAATGTCGTTCAAGAAAAATTGACGATTGCGCTGCAGGAAGTGCTGGAGCAGCCGATCGTGTTTCGCGCTGAGGTCGATTTCAAACGGGGCATGTCAACCGTCGAGTTTTGCGTGGAGCGAAATGGAAAGAAGGAAGATGTTTACCATGGTCAGGGCGGATCGGTTGCGAACGTATTGAGCGTCGGGTTGCGGATGCTTGCGCTGACGACGTTGGACGATCACCGGCGCTTCCTGGTGCTGGACGAGCAGGACTGCTGGCTTCGGCCGGATTTGGTGCCGCGGCTTGTGAAGATCGTGCACGACGCAGGGAAAGCGCTGGGATTTCAAATACTGATGATCAGCCACCACGACATGGCCGCGTTCGAGCGTTATGCGGACAAAATATACCGCTTTACGCCGATTGAGGGCGGCGCGGTGCAAGTGCGCGAACTTGCGGGTGCATTCGAGACGGATGAAGCGGTGCGAGAATAGATTGGCAACACGCCTGCATTCGACTTTTTCGCCTCTTTTGCTCCTGTCTCCCGTCTCCAGTCTCCAGTCTCGCCCCCAGCGCCAACGGCGCAAACTTCAACAGCCCAGCCCGAAGCAAAGCGCAGGGCTGGGTCCGCGTGTGGGTTTCGGATCTAAAAAGCTCAAAGGCGTGGGACTGAATCGACAAAAGCGCTGATCAAATTGATTTAACATTATTTAAGTTTTTTTATATAAATGATTGACAATGTAAAGGCATGTTGTATAAGTTATCGGAAGGAAGGGATGAGTCATGGAAAACGAGTTCCTCGACAAACGAAGCCCGCGTGTACAACATATTCTGCTTCAATTGAGGAAAGGGGCTCCGCCGGAAATGGTCGGAGCAACCTTGGCCCGGAACCTCGCCAAAAGCCTTCAATCTATCATCAAGAAGAAGTCGTTCGACTTCGGACAGAACTTTCGTACTGTTTGCGATGGCAATGGCGTTATCGCGATCAACGGGTTGGCCGCACAACACGACTATGCGAGACTGTTGGCAATACAAAATTCTCAAAGCCCGCAGAACCCCGTTTCTGTAGCAACGAAGTTCCTCGAAAACGCTTCAAATGTCATATTGGACAATGTCCGAATAGATGCGCTCGGGCTGTGCCCGGAATTTTCAACCATCGAATCCTTCGAATCTTTTCGGGAGAAAGCGATACATTCAGCCGCGCCAGTGCTTCAGAACCTTGCGCGTCAGATCGCAAACAATCCAGACCGTGCACCAGTACTGCGCACGCGAAAAAACGTAAGCAACCCAGCACGCGGCGACAAAACCGAACTCCTAAATCTTTCGATCATGCGGAAAAGAAGGGAGCATCGAAATGACCCGCCAAAGATTTAGGTACTCAACCGATGGGCACAAATGGGACTCTCTGGAATTCACGCGCGACATCCATATGCCATACGGTGAAACCGACGCTTTTATTCAGGAACCGGTGAATCACCGTGCTATCGACCTGGTGCGAATTGCCGCAGCAGTGTATGCGGTCGATAGGATCTGCTTGCGTCCAGCGGACTCAAATCGCTGGCGCGAAGTCTGGACGCAAATCGATGTGTTTGAGCCGGATTTCTGGACGGCAAATGCCTCGAAATTGGAACAGATAATCGCACTCTTAAGTGGAGGAGACGCGTGGCACCTCAAATTCTCAGGGATTGCACGGCCGGATTGCATCGATGGACCTGCTCTCGACTACGGCAATTTTAATCGTGTGTGTTTATTCAGCGGCGGACTGGACTCAGTATCGGGGCTCGCTGCGAGCCTTAGAGAAAGTGATGATCGAATTTTAGCGATTACCGCCCTTCATCAGCCGAAACAATATGAACGAATCAGGTTCCAATGCAACGTTTTAAATCGGCGATATTCAGGGCGGGTAAGTAACGCGGGAATTAGAGCAAATTTAATTCACCCACCACCGTGGAACCAGCAAGAGAACAGTCAGCGCTGTCGCTCCTTTCTTTTCGCCTCACTTGCAATTGCACACGCAGTAGCGACCGGAGCCGAGAGAATTGAAGTATACGAAAGTGGGGTCGGCGCTGTAAATCTGCCATTAACCATTGGAATGATGCTTGGATCTGCAACGACAAGGAGCTGCCACCCCGGCTTTCTCCGCAAAATGAGTGAAATTGGCTCAGTGATATGTGAGCGCCCCGTCAAATTTACATTGCCTTGGATTGCACTGACGAAAGCGGAGGTCGTGCGGGGGTTAAAAGATGATCGCTTGGACGAACTCGCGGTTTCCTCCGTTTCATGTGCGCATTACCCACTTCACGAGAAGCCGGCTCGTGTATGCGGCGTTTGTCTTGCCTGCATCGGACGCCGACAAGCGTTGGCGCTTGCTGGAATCGCGGAACCGAAAGGACATTACAAGTACGATTTTCTTGATCCGGGTGGCGCAAACGAAATTCCGACAGAGCAACTGCGCCCCCTGTGTGCGGTTCTCGCACAAGCATATGAATGCTTGAGGCCCAATAATCCAAAGTTAGAGAGTCATGTCCGCGCGACGGATGTGTTGGGTAATGAGATTAGATTCGAAACGATTGCTCAAGCGTTTGAACGCTACGGTCGCGAATGGCTTGAATTGGCCGAGCGCGCAAGACGAAGCGGAATTCATTGGGGGGAATTGCTGTCAGCGCCATTAATCGCAAAGGCAGCATAGCATAACATGTCCACTCAAATCGAAGCCCCCCACCTCGTTGCCCAACGCCTCACCGACGCCCGCAAAGCCTCCGGCCGAACCCAAGAAGAGGCCTGCGCCCACTTGGGCATGAGTCGCCCTACGTTCATTGCCATTGAAAAAGGCTTGCGCACTGCCACCCCCGAAGAAATCTTGAAACTTGCCTCATTCTACGGACGCTCCGTTCACGAGCTCATTCGTCCGGGCGCGCCGACTGTCTCGTTGGAACCACACCTTCGCACCGCGTTGAGCGCGGCGCGCCCAGATTACGCGACCCTCCAAAAGGCCATCGGCGAAATGCAACGGCTCGCCGAGGACTACGCCGAACTGGAGCGCCTTCTCAATAACAAACTCGTCGAACGCTTCCCAAATGAAATAACCCTTCCAAAATCGTTGAGTGCCCGCTCGCTGCGTTCGTTCGCCGAAAATGTTGCAGTGCGCGAACGCGCCAGGCTGTTCTTGGGTGACCAGCCCATACCGAACTTGCGTCACATGCTGGAAAATGAAGTCGGTATTCGAATCTTCTTGGGAGATATTCCTTCTGGTGTCGCGGGAATGTATGCGTTCGTAGCCGATGTCCGCTATTGCGTCATGATTAACAGGCTGCACCCCATCGAGCGCCGCCGCGCCACGCTGGCCCATGAGTACGGCCATTTTTTGTGCGACCGCCACAAGCCGGGCATCGACTATCTTGAAGAACAGATGCGCCGTTCGCTCAATGAGCGCTTTGTTGAAGCTTTCGCCATGAGTTTTTTAATGCCCGAAACCGGCATCCGAAGGCAATTCCACGAAGTCTGCGATAGTTCAGGTGATTTCCAGGTCGCGGACCTGTGCCGCCTGAGCAATTTCTATTGCGTCTCTGTTCAAGCCATGGCTCTTCGCATGGAAGCGCTCGAACTCATTCCCGACGGCACGTGGGATTTTCTAAAGCAGGAACAGTTCAAAGTCGCCGACGCACGCCTTGCGCTGAATCTTGAAAGACTTGCTTCGATGGACTCGAATGAAGTCTATCCCATTAGATACAAATACCTTGCAGTCCAAGCTTACGAGCAGGGGTTGATCAGCGAAGGGCAACTCGCGCGATTTCTGCGCTGCGACCGCACGACCGCTCGCGACATTGTCGAACAATGCATTAATCGGTATGACGATGTCGATGCGTTAGGAAAACAAGCCGAGCTGATTCTCGATTTTCAACACTCGCTATTGAGGCCCGTCGAAAGACAAGCGGTATGATGCCGATTTCTCTCGATGCTTGCTGCATCATAAACATCTGCGCAACGGGAGACGCGCCCCGCATTCTGAAAATGGCAGGAATGAAATTTTACCTGTCCGCCGCCTGCTCCAAAGAATCCCTTTGCCTTCACGGACGCGACGATAAAGCCGCAAGAATTCGCGTTCCCATCGACCTTTCGCCGCTGATCCAGTCCAGATTAATTGAACTGACCGATGTAACTCCTGGTCCGGAGACCGCGGCATTCGTGGATTTCGCCAAACAGCTTGACGACGGCGAGGCGATGGCCCTGGCCCTTGCCATTTGCCGCGGTTGGACCTTCGCATCCGATGATCGCAAGGCATGTCGCATTGCGAAAGAAAAAGGAGTTCCAACGATTGGAACCCCGGGATTACTCCATACCTATTCCACGTCATTGAACCTAAGCCCGCCCGACATAGCACGCTGCCTCAAAAACATCGAGCAACGCGCAACATTCAGACCGAAACCCACGCATCCTTTAGGGCATTGGTGGAGGGCGAATTCCAACCAATAGGAATATCGGGGGCGACTCGAAATTATTGAGCCATCGCCGGGAGAATCCTACAGCGCCGGGGGTCGCGCATCCCCGCTCTTCCGAGCCACACTCTCGGAAGGGCATGGCCGAATTCCAGAACACCCGCCGCCTTTTACGATAGGGTTACACCCCATAGCGCCCGTGAGTTGGCCGGTTAACATGCTCACCATCGGGTCGTTCCCGGTAATGCACGCGGAAATGGAAACGCCACACACCGGCCTCTTTTAGGAGTCTCGCACCATGCGTAAACTGTCTTTCGTGCTCGCACTTTTTTGCAGCATCGCCCTTGCTCAAACCGTGTTCGCGGCTGACGCCACGAAGGAAGTCACCATCGCCATCATGGGCATGACTTGACCCGTCAATTGCCCTCCAGCGGTGGTCGCCGCTCTCAAAAAATGTGAAGGTGTTGTTTCCGCAACTGCGAGCAAAGAGTTGGGCCAGGCAAAAGTCGTGTACGATCCCGCCAAGACCAATCCCGCCGCGATAGTAAAAGCATTCCAGAAAACAGGCGCGCCCAAGTACTCCGCTGCTGAAATTCCCGAAAGCAAGCCGTGATTCAAACACTTTTGGGACGTGCACGAGACCTATTGAGAATAGTCGTGCGCGTCCCAAAATTCCAAAGATTCGCTCCGCCCCTAATTCCCCGCCCGCGCCCCACAGAGCAACCTCATCCCCTCCCCTTCACAATCGACCCCACCATCCCAATAAAAGTCACTGCCCAGGCCGCCAGCGCAACGTAAATAAATATGCCTGGTATTACCGAAAGAAAACTCAGTCCCGTGGCTTTGGCAAGTACATGCGTGGCGACCGTGAACATGCCCAGCGGAAAAACGAGCGACCAGAACTGCGGATGGTACGTGAGCGGGAGGCGTTGGAATAAGTGCCGCCATATACCGGCGATCACCAGCAGCGGAATCCACCACGCGCCGGCCGCCCAAAAGAAAAGCGTGAAACCTTTCAGGAACGAGCGCAATTCAAGCAGCAGCGGCCATTGATCCGCCGCCAGAATCAGGCGCGAGCCGGCCAGCGTGGTGATGGCCAGCGCACCCATGTTGATCCAATAGCTGGGCGTGAGCGTGTCGCGCGTCATCGAATAGAACATCCAGCGGTGGAAAATGAGGGAGATAAATGCAATGTACAGCATCGCGCCCACGAAATAGGCGCACAGCGAAATAAACAGGATCAATTCCGCGTGCCCGATAGTTTGCGCGACCAGCGAACCCAGCACACAAATCGCCTCGGTGGAAACCACCACCAGCAACCACGCGCCGTTTAGCGCCTTCTCGATGGGCTGCTTCGGTTCATGGACAGTGATCACCGTGAAAAACAAAGTTGTAATTGCGACCCACTGCAAAAGGCCAAAAAACCAAAAGTATCCAGCCAGGGAAATATACGTTGTCAGCAATGCGATCTGGCTGCCGAGGACAAATGTGCCCGCCACCATTGTTAAAAAAGTAACGGCCATCGGCGGGTTAATAAGGTCCGCCACAAATTCGCGCCGGAATAATACCAACCGCAAAACCGTAAAACCCCAGAGGACAATGTACGCCGCGAGGTTAAACCAAAGCAAAGCCTGAGCGATCAAAGGCATTGCGGTGAAATGAGCGCCAATTGAAACGATTCCCGTCGCCATCACCAGCGCAAAGTAACCGGGAAACATCTGCGCCAATGCGGATGCGCGGCGCTCGGGAATGGTGTTTGTCATAAAGCGATCAACCGTTTAACGGCTTAAAATGCGAAGATAGAAATGGAGCAGGCCAAAATTCAACGCGAACAAGACCAGGCTCGCCGCCGCCGCGGGCCACACAATTGAATTATCTCCGCCGAGAAATGCCTCCATTGTGGCGCTCAACAGCCACAATTGCATGACCACTAGGCTCAGCACAATGCAGAGAATCGATACGACAATGGTGGAGCGTTGATGCAGCGTGAATGGCGCTTTCATGCTTGATTCTCCTCAAAGCCGATGGCGTAAATCCGCCCGTCTTTCACTTCGAGTACAACCTTCGGCAGCGCGCGGCGAGGCGGGCCCGCCAGCGGCCGCCCGGAATGAATGTCGAATGCTCCGTGGTGGCACGGGCACAAGAATTTTCCTTGAGCGACGTTTGGAATCACGGGGCACGAAAGGTGCGTGCACTTTTGGCCGAATGCCACAACGCGGTCCTTTTCCAACCGCACCAAAACACATGGATGTTTCGGCGATGGGAAATCGAAGCGCTTGGCGCCGCCCACCGGCAGTTCGTCGAGCAGACCCAAATCCATGCGCGGCGGAGCGGCGCTTGTTTTGCGCATCACGCTGAGCACGCCAATCCAGACTTGCCCCGCGACAAATGCGAGGCTCGTCAGCCCAAGCATTTTTGTAAAATCGCGCCGCGAGCGAAACTCGTCGTTCGGCCAGTCGATCGGAAACTGCTCGCGCCACGCCGGCTGCGCTTCGCGCGCATTTCCGCTCGGCGGCAAGCTGACGTGTTCGGGATCGTCGATTTTCATAAACCCTCTCCTGCTTCGCTTGCGCTCGAGGACTGATTCGGCGCCGCATCGAAAATATCCTCCTCAATGGCGTGCGTCACCGGCGCATCGTCAATCGCAGCGGCCACGTCCAAATGCTCCGTTTTGGCGCGCGCCGGAATCAACATGCGCACTTTCGTGGTGATGGTTTGATTGCCAAATTGAAATGTATTAATCGCTTTCGAATTGGGGCGCAATCGCTCCAACTCCTGGCGCGTGCCGAACAGCAGCGCCTGGCTGGGGCACACCGATGCGCACATCGGCTTCTTGCCCACCGACGTGCGGTCGTAACACATGTCGCATTTCATCATCAGGTACATTTCCGTGTGCATCTTCGGCACGCCGAACGGACATGCCAGCACGCAATTGTTGCACGCAATGCATCGTGGTTTGCGCGCCGATTGCATCACGCCGTCGCCCGTGCGCTTGATCGCGTCCGCGGGGCAAACCTCCGCGCACGTCGGCGAATCGCAATGCATGCAAATCACGGGAACCGTCTGCGGCGACGTGGCCGGGTCGATCGCGTCGAGTTGGATCATGGAATGGCCTTTGTGCGAATTGCATTCCGTGCACGCTTGCACGCACGCATTGCAGCCGATGCAGCGGCTTGGATCGACAAAGAATTCCATGCTCTCCGGCACGCCCATCGCGATCTCCCTCTGAGTCCACTCACTATCAAGCGGGTGCCTGAACGGAGCGGGAGCTCCGTTCTACTGCATGGAGCGGCGCTTCCGCTTTTTTCAATCGCACCGCACACACTTTGTATTCGGGAATTTTCGAGATCGGGTCTTGCGCCGCAATCGTCAATTGATTGATGCTCTTTCGACCCGCCCAGTGATACGGCACGAAAATAGTGTCCGGCCGAATCGTGCGAACAACATGCGTGCGCAGCGTACATGTTCCGCGGCGCGATTCAGCCGTGGCCCAATCGCCGTCGCGAATGCCGAGTTTTTCCGCCAATTGCGGGTGCAATTCGATGTACGGTTCGGGGCAATGATCGACCAGCGGCCCGATGCGCCGCGTTTGTTCGCCCGACAAAAAATGGCTCACGACCCGCCCCGTCGTCAGGATCAGCGGATACTCCGCGTCGGTCACCTCCGTGGGCGGCGTGTACTTCGCGACATTGAAATGCGCTTTGCCGTCCGGAAAATAAAAGGGACCGTTGCCTTTCGCGACGGGATTCCACGAGCCCTTTTCAAACAAGCGCGGCGTGCCCGCATGATTGTCCGCGGGACACGGCCAGAAGACGCCGAATTGCTTCTCAATTTTTTCGTAGGTGATGCCGGAATAATCGGCGACTCCGCCTTTCGATGCGCGGCGCAATTCATCGAAGATTTCCTGCGGCGAATTGAACGTGAAGCCATGCGGACGCTTCAGCGTTTGCGCGATGTCTTGAATGATGCGCCAATCCTGCCGCGCGTCGCCCGGCGCATCGACCACTTTATTGATTTTGACCACCCGCCCTTCCGCGGTCGTGACGACGCCCTCGTCCTCCTCCTGCAGCGAGCCCGGCAGCACGATGTCCGCGTAATGCGCCGTTTCGCTCAGGAAAAAATCAATCGCCACATAAAACTCCAGCTTCTCCAACATGCGCCGGATGAAATTGTTGTCCGGCAATGAAACCAGCGGGTTGAAGCAGATCGAGAGCAGGCCCTTGATTTCGCCGCTGTCGATCTTGCGGAACATCTCGTAGCAATCGACGCCCGCGCCCGGCAGTTCCTCGGGCTTGATTCCCCATATTCCAGCGATGTGCGCGCGGTGTTCGGGGTTCGAAATATCGCGCCAGCCGGGAAGCTGATCGCATTTCTGGCCGTGTTCGCGCCCGCCTTGCCCATTGGCCTGCCCGGTGATCGTGGCATAACCGCAGCCCTCGCGCCCAATGCGCCCCGACGCCAGCACGATGTTGATGGCACCAAGACAATTCATCACGCCGTGCGAATGGTGCTCGATGCCGCGCGCGTGCATCAGAAAGCTGCTTTTCGCCGTGCCCCACCATTCCGCCGCCTGGCGTATCGACTTCTCCGCGATGCCCGTGATGCGAGCGGTTTTCTCCGGCGTCCATTCTTTTATGCTCTGCGCCAACTCGCCGAATCCGCTCGTGCATTTGTCGATAAACTCCCCATCCAGCCATTCGTTTTCAATCATCAAATGCAGAATTCCGTTGAACAGCGCCACGTCCCGCCCGGGCTTGATCGGCAAAAATAAATCGCAGGTGCGTGCAATCGGAGTCAAACGCGGATCGACCACGATGACTTTCGCCCCGAGTTCGCGCGCTTGCCACACATAATCCGTCGTGATTGGCGCGCACTCGGCCACGTTTGCGCCGCTGATCCAAATAACTCCGGCACCGCCGGCAACCTTCAGAATATCGCTCCATGGATTCGCGGCGCGGTCGATGCCGAACGCTTTCTTGTTCGCGGCCCCCGCGCTCACCATGCACAGCCGCCCGTTGTAATCTATATAAGGAGTCTTCAAACACACGCGCGCGAATTTGCCCATGAGGTACGTCTTCTCCGTGGTCAAACTCGCGCCGCTCAAGCACCCAAACGCTTTTGCGCCGTGCTGCGTTTGAATCCGCTCGATTTCAGACGCCACCCACGAAATCGCGGGCTCGTAGCCGATCGGTCGAAATCCGCCCGGCGCCCCGCTGTCGCGCTGGTAAGCGCTTTTCAGCCGGTCGGGATGCGAGCCTTGCAAATAGCGCTTGATCCCCTTCGGGCACAACTTGCCCTGATTGAACGGAAACTCCATCCACGGTTCGAAGCCGATGACTTCGTTGTCCTTCGCCAGCAGCGTAATGCCGCATTGCTGCCCGCAAAAGCAGCAGTGCGTGTTGACCGCTTTGTCAGGCACTGCACCGGTATCCAAGCGCATGCCCACGGGCTTCGAGAGATGCGGCCCGAAACTCTCGCAGATCGCCTCGTCGCTTACAGCCAACTTTGACATCAGTACCCTTCTCTCTTACTTACGCATGATAATTCCGCGCGTCTTCGTTCCCAAGCGGCCCTTCGCCCAAGCCGGGATTGGCGAAACCGGGCATCGGGCGCGGCATCGCTAGCGGAATTTTGTCGCCGCCGACTTTTACCCGGCCCTGAGCCAGCGCCAGCATCGCACGCCGGCAGCGCGGACAGATTTGCTGGTAATGTTGAACGCCCGCCTGCCCCGAAATTTCGTAGTTGTAGCCCAGCTCTTTTTCAACCTGAATCAAATCCTTGACGTGCATTTTTGACGCGAACGCATGACCGCAGCGGCGGCACTTTTCCGCGTCTTCACGCGCCGCAACGTCCTTGTAGAACGCCACGCCCATCTGCGCCGGCCTCTGAAAAATGTGGAAGAACTTTCCAAACGGCAGCCACAACAGTGTGAAAATCACAGTGACTGCATGGACGATCGCCAGAAATTCGTACCCATATCCTTTCAGCCACGTGTAGCTGACCACCAACAGCAATCCCGTGATGCTGATTGCAAAAAGCAGGATCAGTGGAAGAAAATCCTCCGAGAATAATTGCGTCGCGACCGCGCCTTCGTCGCGCAAACGCCGCCGCATGGCAATCATTACGCCCGGAACCACCAGCAGCGCCGACCATACCAATCCGTGAAAGATAAAGAAGGCCAGCCATGAGTCGTGGTCAAACGAAACAGTCGGGAAGCCAAACACGTAAACTTGATAAAATCCCAATTTGCCGGGCAACGATTCAAATTCGATCCAGCCGAAAACCAGCGGAAACGTGATTGCTCCCGCCATGACGCAGCCCCACATGATCAGCACGTGCGCCAGCCATCGTTCCGGCGAGCGCCGCCAAATAAAATTGTTGAACGCAAACTCGCCGATCAAACGCTTGAACCACAGCGCGACGTTGTGAACAAAATGCCGCGGCATTAAAAAAACCTGCCAGCCGCGCCGCCAGAACATCGCCGTCGGCGGGCGCTGAAGCCACAGTGCATATCGAAAGGCCACGCCAAACACCGCGAACAACGCTGCGAACGTATAGGCGACCAGCGCCGCATCGAAGCGTTCGAGCCGGCGTGAGCCGGCAAAGATCAGCGCGACAAGAACCGCGGTGACCCCCGC
Organism: Planctomycetota bacterium; assembly: GCA_035308565.1. GTDB lineage: Bacteria > Planctomycetota > SZUA-567 > H5-PLA8 > H5-PLA8 > JANXLS01. Next base: position 34,058 of record DATGGK010000076.1, read on the forward strand.
CGCCCAGATGAGTGCTTTGACCGTTTCCTTACGCACGAGATTGGCTTCACCACTCGGCGCTCGCGCCGCTGAATTTTGGACTTTTGCATCCTGTCAGCGTTATTGAATTTATTCAACTGCAAATTGAATGAATGAGATGGCACGGAGTCTGTGTACGCATCGACCGCGCCAGACCCGATTGCGGAAACACTTCGCGTTCCGCGCATTCCTCATTCCGAGCTTTTCTTTTCCCGTTCTTCGTACATAATCCCATCTCCCCCTTTTTTGGAGCCACTCATGGCAGACTCTCAGAAATCCGGCAGTTCCTGGGGCTGTTGCCTCCTCAAAATCCTCGGCGTCATCATGGGCCTCGCGCTGATCGTCGCCATCGCCGTCGGCATCGTCGTCTGGCGAGCGGGCGCCTGGGTCGCCGACATCGCCGAACCTGCTCCGGCTGTGCACGCGCCGCTGGTCATCTCCGCCGGCGAAAAGGAAGACGTGCAGCGCGTCGTAGCTGAACTCGATAAAGCCGAAAAGACCAACGGTGTCATCGACGAATCCGTGACCCCCGCCGTCTTCAACGGCGTGATCGAAACGCTCCTGGCCGACGAGGCTGCCAAAGACAAAGACATGAAGGATGATGTGGTGCGCGTCGGTTTCGATGGCGATCACCTAAGCGTGGATACAACCTGGAAGCTCCAGGAAAAGCAAGGGCCGCCCAAGTACGCCAACATCGTCGCCACGTTCGACGCCGAAATCGTCGAAGGCAAAATCAACAAGCTCGAACTGGTCAGCTTGAAATCGGGCGGGCGCGAAGCCCCGACGCTGATCCGCTGGCCCATCAGCTTTATGCTGTGGGCCATCAAGGAAAGCATCAATAATCCCAACGCCCAAAACCCGCAAAATCTAAAGACCGCCAAGGAATTCGAAGCCTTCAAACTCATCAAACGCGAAGGCGACCGCATCCACATCATCGTCGATGGCAGCAAATTCAAAAAAGCCAAAGCCAGCGTCGAAGCAGACGAGGATAAAGCCGACTCCACCACCGACAAAAAAGACTCAGACAAGAAAGACACTGACAAGAAGTCCGACTTCTGAGTATGAGAGTCGAGAGTATGAGAGTGGAGAGTGAAACGACTCTCAATCTCTCATACTCTCATACTCTCCACTCGCGTACTCTCCACTCTCACACTTCCCAAAATGCGCTTCGGCATGCACCTTACCTTCAGTTCCGGCCCGGCGCTGGCCCGCACGCTCGGCTGCCAGGCGCTGCAAATCTTCTGCGGCAACCCGCGCGGCTGGCTGAAGACGCCGCTCGATTCCGATTTCATCAAATCCTTCCGTGCTGGCGTCGTCGAAGCGAATCTTGACCCGATCATTGTCCACGCCACTTACCTTATTAATCTCGCCGCGCGCAACGACGAGATCTATCAGAAATCGAGCGACGCCTTCATTACTGAACTCAAGCGCTCGCACCAGCTCGGCGCGCGCTTCTACGTCCTTCACATCGGCAACCACATGGGCGCCGGCCCCGACGCCGGCCGCGCGCGCGTCGCGGAAGCGATGCGCCGAGCGGAACGCGAAGTTCCCGGCGCGCCGGAAATTCTCGTGGAAAACACCGCCGGCGGCGGCACGTCGCTGGGCACGACCTTCGAAGAAGTCGCCGCCGTGATGCAAGCCGCTAACACCGAGCGCCTCGGCCTCTGCCTCGACACTTGCCACGCCCTCGCCGCCGGTTATGACATCCGCACGCCCGCCGGCGTCGCGCAAATGCTCGACATCGTCGATCGGACCGTCGGCTTGAAGCGCCTGCGCTGTCTTCATTTCAACGATTCCAAAGGCCCGCTCGGTTCGCACCTCGACCGCCACGAACACATCGGCAAAGGCGAAATCGGCCTCGCCGGTTTCAAAGCGCTGCTGGCCGACAAACGCCTCTGGAACCTGCCCGCGATTCTCGAAACACCGAAGGAACTCCCCACCAGCGACGTCGATAATCTATGGCTCACGATCGAACTTGCACTCGCTGCCGGAGCTGTTAAAAATTCCGACGTCGGCACTCGTCCCATCGGCGTCGAAACGCCCTCGGACGCGCCGAAAACAAAAGCGGCGAAGCCGGTCGAAAAGAAAAAGAGGCCAGAGCGCGACAGTAAGAAGGCACGGAATAAGAAGTGAGAGATCGCGTGAGATGCCTGCGAATCCGTGTTTCGCCCTTTCAGGGCTTTGGTGTCGCGGGCGCACAGAACCCAGGGCTCACGCCCTGGGCTAGGATGTGTAGCCCCTTCGGGGCAAATAGCAGTGACGCGCTTTGCGCATCTGCTTTTGAACAGCAATTGTGATTCGATTCTCAGAAGGCGGTGGATTAGAAAGACTATTGTCCCGGCCCTGAAAGGGCCAAACATCCTAGCCCAGGGCGTAACCCATTGGTATCTACACATCTTTTTTCTCCTATGAGATAAAAGAAATTTAGAATAGGAGACTGCTTTTCACAGAGAGCGTGTTAAACCGGCCGCAAGAAAAATCACATTGCGAACGGGTGGATGCCAAACTCATCAAGACGTC
>DATGGK010000077.1:0-29594 GCA_035308565.1 Planctomycetota bacterium
GAGAGGTTGGGAAATCTGGTGAAATGGAAGAAAAAAAGCGCGTGAGCGGAGTGCATTAGCCAGGCGTCGCGTTCACGCTTTCACCACCTTCTCCGCCCGCAGCCATTCCGGCAGCCGCCCGCAGGCGTTGCGCGTGTCCACCGTCACGCCGGCGTGCCGCGCAATTAGTTCGTATTTCAAGCCAGTGTGATCTGTCACGATCAGCGCGGCGTCGAAGGTGTCGAGGTTGTTGCCGGTGAGTTTCACCGATTTGATGCCGGCGAATTGAGCGTGCTCGCGCGTGCGCGGAACGACGGGGACGAAGGGGTCGTGGTACGACACTTCCGCGCCGCGTTCGTGCAGCAATTCCCACAGCGCGAAGGCCGGCGATTCGCGCACGTCATCGACGTCTTTTTTGTACGCGAGGCCGACCAGCAGCACCTTCGCGCCTTTGAGCGCTTTGCCGCGGTCGGAGAGCGCTTCGAGCAGGCGCGTGACCACGTGGCGGGGCATGGCGGTGTTGATTTCGCCGGCCAATTCGATGAAGCGAGTGGCCACGCCGTATTCGCGCGCTTTCCAGGTGAGGTAAAACGGATCGATGGGGATGCAATGCCCGCCCAGCCCCGGCCCAGGATAAAACGGCATGTAACCGAATGGTTTGGTCTTCGCCGCGTTAACAATCTCCCAGATGTCGATTCCCATTTTCTCGAAGACGATTTTCAATTCGTTGACCATCGCGATGTTGACCGAGCGGAAAATGTTCTCGAGCAGCTTGGTCGCTTCGGCCGCGCGCGCGGTGCTGACTTTGACGACGGTCAACCCGGCGCGCGTGTAAAGCTGCATCGCGAAATCGCCGCATTGCGGAGTGAGGCCGCCGACGACTTTGGGAATGTCGGCGGTTTTGTATTTTGGATTTCCGGGGTCTTCGCGTTCTGGCGAGAAGGCGAGATGAAAATCCTCGCCGGCTTTTAAATTGGACAAGCGTTCGAGCACGCCGCGCAGGTCGCTGTCCGTGGTGCCCGGATACGTCGTCGATTCAAGCACAATCAACTGTTCTGCGCGCACGTGCGGGCCGATCTGGCGGCCGGTAGAAATAATGTACTGAATATCCGGCTCGCGGTTTTTTGTCAGCGGCGTGGGGACGCAGATGATGATCGCGTCCAGTTCTCGCGCGCGAGAAAAATCGAGGGTGGCTGAAAATGTGCCGGTCGTGCGCGCGCCGGCGATCTCTTCGGCGGCGACGTGGCGGATGTACGATTTGCCGGCGTTGATCGCGGCGACTTTATCGGGATCGATGTCGAGACCGAGGACTCTGTGCCCGCTGCGCGCGATCTGCAGCGCCAGCGGGAGGCCCACGTAGCCGAGTCCCACGACGCCCACGTCCAACGTTTTTTTGGCCGACCCGGTCCACGCCATGTGTTCCGCTCCGATGAGATTAATTGGGAGCGAGAGTATCGCAGGAGAATCGAATGGCGTCAACGCGCGACGGGCGTCCACAGGATGTTTCAGTTCTCAGAATGCAGCGGCGGTGTCGCATCGCCGGCCAGCAACCATCCTTCAATCGCTTCGCGCACGTTTGCTTCCAATTCTTCCCGCGTTTCGCCTTGCGTCATACAGCCCGGCAGCGCTGGAACCTCAGCCCAAAATCCACCGTCTGGGTCTTAACGGACTCTTACTTTTAGCGCCATCGAAATTTCTCCAGCAAACACGTTTATTGGTCTACCGCAGAAGCAGGCGAAAGGCAATACCGCACTGAGCAACTGCGTTGTTCTTCAAATCGAAAATAACCCGCGATTTTCGAAAAATCAGGGTTACTCTATAGTATGAGGCGTGTTGAGCTTATCGCGACTTTCTCGTCCCTGCAATTGCGCCGGTGAATCGTCCCATTTTTGAGGATTCGTTTCACAATGAATTGGATTCGCTACTTTGTGGTGCAGGCTTCCAGCCTGCTGCTTTTCGGCGGGAGCGCCCTCGCCCTCGCCACGGAAGGCCCCGCGCCCATGCCGCCCGGTGAAAAACCGGTGCGCTTCAACCGCGACGTCAAACCGATTCTTGCCGAAAACTGCTTCGCCTGCCACGGCGCCGACTCCGCCGCGCGCAAAGCCAAATTGCGCTTCGACCGCGAACAAAGCTTCTTCGAAAATCGCGACGATGACGGGCCGGTCGTGGTCAAAGGCAAGCCTGACGACAGCCCGATGTACAAGCGCATTACGTCGAAAGATCCCGACGAAGTCATGCCGCCACCGAAGGCCAATCACCAATTGAAGCCAGAGCAGAAAGAAATCATCCGCCGCTGGATCGCGCAAGGCGCGCCGTGGCAGCCGCACTGGTCGTTCATCAAACCGGAACGGCCGGAATTGCCGGCGGTGAAAAACGAGGCTTGGGTGCGCAGTCCGATCGATCGATTCATTCTCGCCAAACTCGAATCCATCGGCTTGCAGCCCGCGCCCGAAGCGGACAAGCGCACGCTGGCGCGCCGCCTCTCGCTCGATCTGACGGGATTGCCGCCCGAACCGTTGCTCGTCGATGCATTCGCCGCCGACGGTTCGCCGGACGCCTATGAAAAGCTGGTCGATAAGCTGATGGCCACGCCACAGTACGGCGAACAGCGCGCGCGGTATTGGCTCGACGCCGCCCGCTATGCCGACACGCACGGCGTCCACTTCGACAATTTCCGCGATGTGTGGCCGTACCGCGATTGGGTGATTAAAGCGTTCAACAAGAACGAGCCGTTCGATAAATTCACGATCGAGCAACTCGCCGGCGACTTGTTGCCCAATCCGACGAAAGAGCAGATTGTTGCGACGGGATTTCACCGCTGCAACATCACCACCAACGAAGGCGGGACGATTCCGGAAGAGAATCTCGCCAACTATGCGCGCGACCGGACTGAGACGACCGGCTGGGTCTGGCTGGGGCTGACCACGAACTGCGCCGTGTGCCACGACCATAAATTCGATCCGCTCACGCAGAAGGAATTCTATTCGATGAGCGCGTATTTCCGCAACACGACGCAGGGCGCCCTAGACGGCAACGTCCGCGACACTGCGCCTGTCATGATCATGCCGCAAGGCGCCGACGCGGCGCGCTGGGACGCGATTCCGGGCGAGATTGACGCGGCGAACAAGGCCATCGCCGCGCGCAAAAATGCGCAGCGCGGCGAATTCGACAAGTGGCTCGCCAGCGCGAAGCCCGACGAATGGGAAGCGTCGATCGACAAGGCCGGCGCGCCGGTGTTTCACTTGGCGCTTGTCCCGCCGGCGTCCCGCCGGCCCGATTCTAAAACAGATTCAAAGGTGACGGACGACACTCAGGCGAAAAAAGATTCGAATCAGAAACTGGCCGGCGAGACGCCGGCGGTACAGGACCCCGCCGACAAAGAAGCCGCCGGCACTTTTGATGGCAAATCCATCGTCGCGAAATCGAAAGACCCGCTTGCATGGAAAGAAACCGGCAAACTCGGCAAAGCGCTCGTCATCGACGGCGCCAAATCGCCGCTTGAACTCGCCGGCGCCGTTGGCGACCGCGACAAAGATCAGCCCTTCTCCTTCGGCTGCTGGGTGAAATTGCCGCAGGGGCACAAAGGCAGCGGCGCGCTTTTCTCGCGCATGGACGACGCTCCCGCGGCGGCGTTTCGCGGATGGGATTTGTGGGTGCAGGAGAACGAAATCGGCACGCACCTTATAAATAAGTGGCCCGAGGACGGCCTCAAAGTCGTCACGACGAGCAAAGCGCTCAAGCCCGGCACGTGGCAGCATGTCTTCGTGACGTACGACGGCTCGGCGAAAGCGGCCGGCGTGAAAATCTTCGTTGATGGCAAGGAAGCGACCAAAGTCAAAGTCGAAAACGATAAGCTCAAAGGCACGACCAAAACCGAGGTGCCGTTCGTTGTGGGCCGGCGCAAGAGTTCCTCGCCGCTGACGAACGTCGCGATTCAGGACATCCGCCTCTACAACCGCAGACTCGCTCCGCCCGAAATTCACACGCTGGCAATGCAGCCGCGCGTGAAAGCGGTGCTGGCAAAGGACGCGAAGGATCGCTCGCAAAAAGAACGCGACGAGCTTTTCGATGTGTACGCCTCAGGCGATGCCGAATCGCTGCAGCTTGCTGAGAAAATCGCGGCGCTTGAAGCCGAAAAGAAAACGCTCCGCGACCGCTCCACCGTCGCCTACATCATGGAAGAGAAGAAGAATTCCATGCCCGTTGCGAACGTACTTTTCCGCGGCGATTATTCAAAACCGAAGGACAAAGTCGAACCGGGCGTTTATTCCGCGCTCCATAAGCTCGCGCCAGACGCGCCGAAGAACCGCCTCGGTCTGGCGCAGTGGATTATGTCGCCCGAAAACCCGCTAACGTGCCGCGTGATGGTGAATCGCTATTGGCAGGAAATCTTCGGCACAGGCATCGTCAAAACCTCCGAGGATTTCGGCATCATGGGCGACGCGCCGTCGCACGAACAATTGCTGGATTGGCTGGCCGTCGAATTCCGCGACGGGGGATGGGACATGAAGAAGATGATCAAGGAATTGGTGATGTCGGCCACATACCGCCAGGCCGCGCTGACGACGAAAGAGAAGCTCGAGAAGGACCCCGCCAACCGCCTGCTCTCGCGCGGTCCGCGCTTCCGCATGGACGCCGAAATGGTCCGCGATTACGCGCTCGCCGCCAGCGGCCTGCTCGTCAAAAAAATCGGCGGCCCCAGCGTGAAGCCGTATCAGCCCGAAGGCATCTGGGAAGTCGTCGGCATGCCCGAAAGCAACACGCGCCATTACGTGCAGGACAAAGGCGAAAGCCTGTATCGCCGCAGCATGTACACCTTCTGGAAACGTGCCGCGCCGCCGGCGTCGCTCGAAATTTTCAACGCCACCAGCCGCGAAACAAGTTGCATCCGCCGCGAGCGCACGGACACGCCGCTGCAAGCCCTTGTCACGCTCAACGACCCGCAATTCGTCGAAGCCGCGCGCACGCTGGCGCAAAACGCAATCAAGAGCGGCCCCAGCGAATCCGCGCGCCTCGATTTCATCGCAAGACGCACGCTCTGCCGCCCCTTCAACGAAAAAGAATCCGCGATCGTGACGAAAGTCGAGCAGCAGTTGCTCGCGAATTACAAGGCGAAGCCCGACGACGCGAAAGCGCTGATCGCCGTCGGCGAATCGAAAGCAGATGCGGGGCTGGACGCGTCAGAATTAGCGGCGTGGACGATGGTCTGCAATCAGGTGATGAATTTGGATGAAGTGTTGAACAAGTGAACTTTAAAATCATTGGCGAGATAAGCGCAATTGAAACGATCGCCGTTCAGCGCGGCATTGACGCCCTGCCGCGCCTGGTAAAATGGTATGGAAAGGGGCGCTGGCGTAAATTGAAGGGCATAGCAACAATTCGACTCAGCAGCGGGCGTGTGCGCATGGCTGAATTACATTGGTACGAAGCGCACGGCATTGGACGACGAGAAATCAAAAGAAAGCGTTATTTGGACTAAAGCCCATGAAAAAGCAACCCAAAGCCGCGTTAAAATTTGCCGTTTGCATTCGTAACGAAGGCTACCTTGCGTCGCTGGAAATGCATAAGATTTACAGGGTGCTGCAGGATCGCGATGCAATGCAGGACGGCGATATTCGCGTGATCGACGAAAGCGGCGAGGACTATCTTTATCCCGCCGATTGGTTCGTTTACGTCGAATTGCCGGCCAAAGTGGAGCAATCGCTGCTGCGCGCGGCGTAACAAGTTGGCATTTTGATTAAAGGAAGTTAGCCATGAAACTCATCGAAGACTGGGTCCGTTCCGAAACCCGCCGCCAGTTCCTCTCGCGCGGCAAAAACGCGCTCGGCATGGCCGCTCTCGCCACGCTGCTCGGCGAACGCGCCTTTGGCGACGACGACAAACCCATCGGCCCGCATTTTCCGGCGAAGGCGAAGAACGTGATTTATCTGCACATGGTCGGCGGGCCGTCGCAGATGGACCTCTTCGACTACAAGCCGAAGATGAACGAATTTTACGACAAAGATTTGCCCGATTCGATTCGGCAGGGGCAGCGGCTGACGACGATGACGTCCGGCCAGACGCGCTTCCCCGTCGCGCCGTCGAAATACAAATTCGCGCAGCACGGCAAGTGCGGCATGTGGCTTTCCGAGGTGATTCCCAACATGGCCAAGTCCGCCGACGACATGTGCTTCATCCGCTCCATGAACACCGACGCCATCAACCACGAGCCGGCCATCACCGAAATGCAAACGGGCAACATGGTCAATGGCCGCCCGTGCCTGGGCGCGTGGGTCTCGTACGGGTTGGGTTCGCTCAACAAGAATCTGCCCACGTTCGTCGTGCTGGTCGCAACGCCCAGCAACCGGGAGCAGGAACAGGCCATCGGCGCGCGGCTCTGGTCGTCGGGGTTTTTGCCCGGCACGCACGCCGGCGTTTCGTTCCGCTCAAAGGGCGATCCGATTCTTTACATCAACAACCCGCCCGGCGTGAGCGAAGACGTGCGCCGCAAAACGCTCGACGGGATTGATCAGCTCAACGAACTCAAGTACGAGCAGGTCGGCGATCCGGAGATTCGCACGCGCATCGGCCAGTACGAAATGGCGTTCCGCATGCAGGCGTCCGTGCCGGAACTCACCGCCATCGACAAGGAACCGGATAGCACGTTCAAACTCTACGGCGAAGATGCGAAGAAGCCCGGCACGTTCGCCAACAACGCGCTGATGGCGCGGCGGCTTGTCGAACGCGGCGTGCGCTTCGTCCAAATTTACCACAACAATTGGGACCATCATTCCAACGTCAGCGTGCGCATGCCCTCACAGTGCAAGGACGTGGACCAGGCCTGCCACGGCCTGATCGAAGACCTCAAATCGCGCGGCCTCCTCGACAGCACGCTGATCATCTGGGGCGGCGAATTCGGGCGGACGATCTACTCGCAGGGAGGGCTCTCGCACGAAAACTACGGCCGCGACCATCACCCGCGCTGCTTCACGATGTGGATGGCCGGCGGCGGCGCAAAAGGCGGCGCGATCTACGGCGAAACCGACGACTTCAGCTACAACATCGTCAAAGACCCCGTCCACGTGCGCGATTTCCACGCGACGGTCCTGCATCTGCTCGGCTTCGATCACGAAAAATTCAGCGTGAAGTGGCAGGGACTCGACGCGAAACTGACCGGCGTCGAACCGGCACGGGTGGTAAAGGAACTGTTGGCGTAAAATGCAAAATGCAAAATTAAGCTGCGGCGCGGCGCTTCGCGCCGAACTGTGTTTGGAAGCGCAGCTCAATTTTGCATTTTTAATTTTGCATTTTGCATTTTGCATTTTGAATTGAAATGACCTGGCCCACCCCCCTCGGCCTAAAAGGCCCCCGCGAACTAAAAGGCGCCCACGTCCGCCTCGCGCCATTGTCTCGCGACCACGCCGCCGCGCTGGGTGACGCCGCGCGCGACGGCGAACTCTGGAAACTCTGGTACACCTCTGTCCCGCGCCCCGAAGACATGCTCGCCGAAATCGAACGCCGCCTCGATCTGCGCGCGAAAGGGTCGATGCTGCCGTTTACTGTCTTCGACGCATCCGGCCGCATCGTGGGCATGACCACGTTCATGAACATCGACTCGCTCAACAAGCGCGTCGAAATTGGCTCGACCTGGTATGCAAAAAGCGTTCAGCGCACACCGCTCAACACCGAAGCCAAACTTCTGTTAATGACGCACGCCTTCGAGGAACTCGATTGCATCGCCGTCGAATTCCGCACACACCGTTTAAACACGCAAAGCCGCAAAGCCATCGAACGCCTCGGCGCGCAGCTCGACGGCATCCTCCGCGCGCACGCGCGCATGTCCAACGGCACACTCCGCGACACGGCCGTCTACAGCATCACCGCAGCCGAATGGCCCGGCGTCAAGCTGCATTTGAATTGGCTGTTAAATCGCCCGCGCTGAACTGCGCTGCGATTGGGCCAAAGGCGCCTATCGCGCCGGAAACCGGCTATTCAGCCGATGCCGCGAATGTGAACTTCTGGCAAGTCGTCTTGAAGCGAAAGCACGCGCTTCAGCGTCTCGATTAGCAGTTCCTTCGCCCGCGACTTTCCCGTAAAAAGTTTTTTTCGCTTTTCAAATCCGAACTTTCGATTAGAAACTGAGTTTCAATCGGACTCAAATCTCTCAAATTGGTGCGTTATTATGTCTCATCTCGCCACCAGAAAGGGCGTTGCCCATGTCGAATCCTCACATCACGCGTGGATTGTTTGCGCTTACATTCACACTTTTTTGTCTGCTGCTTGTGATTGCCGCGCCTAACGCGCATTCCCAAAACTACACGCCGACGACAGTGACGCTGCCCGTGGGCAACGCAAGCCCGGAGGTTCCGCCCAATGGCGTGGTGAACCTTACGCAAGAGGGTACGGTCGGCTGGGCCCAGTGGGGGCCGCTCGTCTCGGGAACTGCCGCCGTCAATCAAAAGGCCGGGTCGCTAGTGGTGTTCGGCCCCCAGACTTCGACGGCCACCACGCAGAATGTGGCCGGCACTTCCTTTGTCGTCTACACGTGGAGCGACGGCACGCTATCACCGATAACAACCGCCTCTAATACATTGCTCAATCAAACCAGCCAACCGGTGCTCGGTCAAACAGTCGGCGCTGCCAATCAAACCATCTCCTTCGTCCTGAACACGCCCGCGAACTTTTTCAGCACGCAGCGCACGTTGAAGCTGTATTTCTCGGTGAACAACAACGGCACCACACCGACGGGCGCGACAGTCATTACCACGACGGTCGCGAACACCGGTGACCCGAATACACTTGTGGGAACAGGAAACGTCGCGACCGCCAACACGACGGCCAGCAATGTCAATTATTTTGAACAAATCATCGAATTCGCGACGTCGGCAACGGCCACGTCACCGACGATCACGCTGACTTTCAGCGGAACGACGGCAAACTTTCCCACCATTCAATTGCATGCGGCGACGGTGTTCAATTCCAAGGCCGCGCCCGTTGCGGCGGATGCGATCGGCATCAATTTTCAGGGCGGCGCCGGCGCCGGCAATTTGGCGGATTACTCGGGCGTGCTTCCGCGCAGAAACTTCAACCAGGAAGCGGGAGTCGTCCAGCCGGTGGCGCAAGCATTGGTTGACAGTTCGGGAGCGGCCGTATCCGGCGCGAGCGTGCAATGGAATTCGGGCGTGCCCACGCAAGGGTTAACACTCCGGATTTATGCCTCCACGCCCCAGAGTGTCAACAATTCCGATCCGGACTTTAATTCGCTTGCCTCATTCAACACGTTGACCAACGGTTTGACCCCGGCCGCCACGGTGCTCACGACCGTCAACGGCAACACGGTTGGAACTTTGGATTACAGCAATGTGGGTTATGGGTCCGGCGCCATGTTTAATACGTCCAGCGCGACGCAGGGGCTCTTTGGCGTTGCCACGACCACCAATCTCATTGCGCGCTTTGACGGCTTCATCAACTTGCCGCTGAGCGGGCAGTACAACTTCGGCACCACGAGCGACGATGGCAGCATGCTGTGGATTGACGGCAACCTTGTGGTCAACAACAATTTCTTTCAAGGATCGACGCGCCGCACCGGCAGCGCAGCATTGACGGCAGGCATACACAGCATCACCGTCGGTTTCTACCAAGGTGGCGGCGGCTACGGATTGCTGGTCGATTACACGCCTCCCGGAGGCGCTGTGACGACCATTCCAAATTCGATCCTTCAACCGCTGTCCTCGCCTTTGCCCCCCCTTACTACGCCCACCGCTGCGCCCGTTGCCAACAGCGCTGGCGACAACGGCGGCAACTACCGCATGATGAAGGGCTATCTGGACAGCACCAGCGGGAGTTGGTCCAACGTCAACGTTGCGCTGGGCGCGACGCTTCCCGCGGCTTTGGGCTCGGCGTACAACGTGATTGTCTACGCGGACGGCACTGCCAATGAAACCCGTGCGGGCAAATATTATTTCGCGAACGCTGGAAACACGACAATTACCGTGGGCGGATCGACAGTTACCGGTGCCGCGACCTTTACGGGTGTCGCCGCCGGCGATGTGTTGGTGGGCGGAAGCCAGGCCGGAATGGTATTGGGCACGCCCTCCAGCACCACGCTTAGTGTACACGTTCCGCTCGTCACGATTTTCCCGGGCGTCACGTTTGCCGTGATCAAGAGCGCGGCGACGGCAGGCAGCGGAACCGTGACCAGTGCGGGAACAGTCGTCACCGGTTCGGGAACATCGTTTACAACGGCTGTTTCACCCGGCGATACGATCGTTGTCAATACGTCCCCTGCCAGCGCGCAGATTGTGACGTCCATCAACAGCAACACCGTACTCAATCTGTCCGCTCCGCTGACAACGGCCGCGGGTGGAGTGGCGTACTCTATTCGCAAGGCTTCGGTGGTCGGCGGCGTGGGCGCGGTGACATCCTCTGGCACGCTGGTCAGCGGGATGGGGACCGGATTGGCCGCCCAGATCGCGGTCGGCGACACGATTATCGTCGGCTCTCAGGCTCAAATTGTGACGGATGTCGCGGGTCCGTCGGCGATCATCACCGCCAACGCGTTCAGCCCGGCCATCACGGCGGCAACGGCGTTTTCGATCGGCAAATTGGGCACGATGGCTTCGCCATGCGTTGGCGCTCAGGATTTGGGCGGGCAGGATTTTCAGGGCACGTTCACTCGCGCGTTTTCCAACGCCGATGGAACGTCGGCCAGCGTCGGCAACTATGTGATGTTCACCAATCAAACGGCGACGTCCTTTGCCATCGTGGCCACGCCGGATCAATCGGTTTCGCCGCCGGTGCTTGGGATTCCCGGCCTGGGAAATCCGCGCGCGCCGATCAACGCGATTCAAATCGTGAGTAATGGGTCCACGGGCGCCGGAACCGATTACACATGGACGGGCGCGACGGATGCAAATTGGTCCACCACCACAAATTGGAATCCCATTACCCCGGTTGGCGGACCGCCCGCCGGTTCCAATTTGATTTTCCCTTCCGTTGCAAGCCATAAAACCAACAACGTCGATATTGCCGCCACGACGTTCAATGACATCACAATTTCCGGCGATGGCTACGCGATGAATACGACCGGCGGCAACGTCATGATCTTAACTGGAAGCATCAACTGCCTCAATGCAACTGTGGGATCGACGATTGGCTTCCCAATCATGCTCAGCGGCCCCGACCAAAATATTACGGTCAACAACGCTTCGGTGCTCAACCTCGCGCACAATATCGACCTGAACGGCAATCAACTCGCCGTGGCGCTCAATGGCACCGGCATGTTCAACCTGCTCGGTTCAAACGGCGGCACGATTCCCAACCCAGGCCAGCTTATCACTAGCGCCAATGGCGGTTCGCTGTCGGTGACCGGTACGGGAACGTTCCAGACATTGGCCAAAACGTTGACCGGTACAAGCAACAGCGCAATAAATTTCACAACCGGCACCGCCGCCGCGAATACGGTTTTCATTTCCTGTACTACGTGCAGCGTTCTCGGCGATGTCACTTCGACGGTTCCCGGCCTGTGGACCGTTATTACTCAGGGTTCAGCGACAATTAACCCGTCCAACACGCCCGCCGCCGGCGTGGGTATCGCGCAAATCAATATCTCCGGCAACGGCAGTTCCACAATCGGGAATTTGACCGGTCTGACCGCCAATTCGTCGGTCACGACGCTGAATTCAGTCACGATTGCCGGCAACATTACGATGGCCGCCAATGCGCCGTTCGCTGGAACCGGCACCGCCGCATCCGCCACGAACAGTGGCACGATCACGGGCACGAGTTCCGCCTTCGGCACCAATGTTTTGATTGGAGACATTCTGTCGTTCAACAACGGTGCCTACACCGTCACGGCCATTACCAGCGCCACGTCGCTGACGGTTACGCCAAACGTCACTCTGACCAATGCAGCGGCCGCGTATTCGGTCTACCGGCCCAATTTCCTGACCATTACCACGACTTCGCTCACGCAAAATGCTGCCACGATTGTGACGGTGCCCAATGCCACCATCACCTGCAACAATCCCAAGTCGGTCTTTCCCAACACTACCCCCACGCCCAACGCCGTGCTCAACGGCACAATTCAAGGAATCTCCCCAATTACCGGAGTTGGAACTATCAATGCAACGGCGACAACCAATACTTCCTTTGGCGGTAATGGGACCAATTTTAACAATAACGCCGGATCAGCAGGGGCGGTATCGCCTGGCGATTTGCTAGTGGTAGCCGGCCAAGGGCTGCCGGTGGTCACCACCTCGCCCTTTACAACCGCCGCTGGCGGATTCGTGGGCAGCGGCGGCACCGTAACAGTAACCACAACCGTGAATCATACGTTCGTTGTCGGACAACTGGTCGTAATCAGCGGCGCGGCGGCGGCGGGATTCAACGGCATCTATACTGTCCAAACCGTCCCAGCAGCCAACCAGTTCACCTACACCAATGCAACCAGCGGAACCTCAACGGTCGCGGGCAACATCATTGGATTTGCGACGAGCGTTGCGTTTCAGCCGGCGGTGAGCGGGTCGTATGCGGTCAATCGCGGCACCTTGACCTTTAATGGAACCGGCTACATTCAGCAGACCTCGTCCGGAGTCTTGGGCGATGGCTTTGCGCAAATCTTAGAAAACATGAACGCCAATACCGGCGTGCTCAGGTTGGACGGAGCGAATACATTTAACAGCCAGTTTACCAACGTCGCGGGATTCCTGCTCGTCGGAAACAACGCTGCCTTCGGAGCGGGAGGAAGTTTGGTCAACTTTGGCAACAGCGGCATGCAGGCCGTCGGAGCGAATCGAACGATACCCAACAATGTCGCTTACAGCACCGTTACACTCGTGAATGGGGCAACGAATTCAAACGGAACCGTTACTGTTGCGAGCACCGCAGGTTTGGCCACGGGCATGTTTATCACTGGAACTAATATTCCGCTTAGCACGACCATAACGGGGGTAACCAACACCACAACGTTCACAATTTCCCAGAACGCCTCGGCCACCGCGACCGGTCTGACGTTTACGGCGTCGTTCCCAACATTCATCGTCGGTCCCACCGCAGGTTCATACGCAGCCATCGGCACGCTGGGCACGCCTTTCGATCTTCAAATCAATGGCTTTCTTAACTTCAGCGGAACTTACCATACGATCCAAGTCAACAGCTTGTCAACCAATGGCCTCATTTGCAACAACCAGACCGCCTTCTCCGCCGCGAATCCGCTGGCGGGGTCGATCGTTCGCGGAAGCGTCACGGCCGCCTCGCGTCAGCAGCTTGTGAAAACGGGTGCGGGCGTGCTGACGGTCAACGGGCCTGCTGGCTGGGGTGATGGCGCCGCTGGAACCACCCCAATTACGATAGTCAGCGCGGGAACGTTGGTGATCGGTGGAACAGGAAACCTGGCTAACGGCGGATCGTACCCGGAAAATCGCATCGACAACGACGCCGTCCTGGTTTTCGATTATTCCGCAAACACAGGATCCAAAATGTCCGACACCACGGACTCGATCGTTTTCAATGGGACCAATGCGACACTGTGGCTGAAGGGAAATGCAACCACTTCCGTGACACAGCAAGTTTCAAATTTGCAAATGGCAAGCGGTATGGGCATCATCAAGATTTCGAACGAAACAGGGACCGGAAACGGCAGCACAATCCTGCAGGTCAACAACAATCTCAGCAATGTTCAAAATATCAATATCTTCAGGGTTGGCGACAATAATCCCGCTGAAAATGCGGCCACCGGGCAGATTTCGTTCATCCGTGAGAATCTTTCCGCAACGGGCACGGGCACGCAGCAGTGGCGCATCGGTTCGTCGCAGAATCCGGCCTATCCCGTGGATCAGCAGCCGTTGCCGTTTGTAACCGTCACAACCAACACGACCGGCGGGAGTCAGAGCGCGCCGGCGATGTATTCGGGATCGGGCGTCACGGCAATCGGTGTCGTGCCGCAGATTGCCGGCACGGTTTACAATTCGGTGAAGAGCGGCAACTGGGACGACATCACGGTCTGGTCGCCTCAAGGCACGCCCGGTGTGAACGATCAGGCGATTATCAACGCCAATCACGCCGTCGATTTGGACGCCGGGGACCGGCAGATCAACATCCTCACTTTTGCCCAAAACGGTTCGCTTACCGGCGCAGCCAATAAACTCACCGTGGGCAAAGAGATTCAAACCCTGTACACCTACGCCAATGCCTCCATTGGCTGCAACGTCGAGTTGAGCGGAACGACTCCGGTGTCGGTGGCCGGCGTGGGCACATTCCCTGCGGTGGCGCTGAATGCC
Organism: Planctomycetota bacterium; assembly: GCA_035308565.1. GTDB lineage: Bacteria > Planctomycetota > SZUA-567 > H5-PLA8 > H5-PLA8 > JANXLS01. The sequence goes on from DATGGK010000077.1 coordinate 14,238, forward strand.
ACCACAGTGGTTGCCGCCACCAATACGCAGTTCCTGTCGCAGGTTCTGGTAGGCGACACTATTTTTGTGGGTGGAACGTTTGTCACGGTGACGGGCGTCACTGACAATTTCAACCTGGCTACAACGGCGTTTCCCGCCGCGGTGACCGCTGGCGCGACTTATGGCATCCAGCACAACAGCTCATCGACACCCGCGCTGGCCGGCAATGTGCAGGTCGATTGCAACAACTCCGGAGCGCTTACGATCAGCGGAAACATCACCGAAACGGGCGGTTCACACTCGTTGACCAAGACCGGTGTGGGCGAACTGATTCTGACCAGCGCAAACAGCACGTATTCGGGCGGCACGTATTTGGGAACGCCGCCGAATCCGATCACCAACAACGTTGCGGGGGCGACGTTCTCGGGCTTTACCAATTTGATGGGCGGCATACTGACGCTGGGCGCCGACTCCGCGGGCAACCCGGTCGTCAACGGCCCGTTGGGCACGGGCACCTTGGTCTTCAATTACGCACAGAACACCAACGGCACGGGTTCCACGACCAATGGGCCGTATACATTCGTGAGGGCGCAGGGCGCGACGCCGCACACGCTTGGCAACAACATCACGACGTCCGGGTTGGCGACGGTCAATGTCTTTGCCGGATCCGCCAATTTGACCCTGACCGGCAACGTCAACTTGATCACCAACACGACGTGGCAGTGCCTCAACACCGGCAAGACCATTTACAACCCGGCGGGCGCGGGCATCACCGGCGCGTTTTCGCTGACCAAAATCGGCGCGGGCACGCTGTCGATGGGCGGATCGAGCGCGTGGACCGGCGGTTTCGTTCTGGGCAATCAGACGGTGCAGGGTCCGGGCGTGGGTACGCTTGAATTGCTTAGCGATTCAACCGGCACTATCAGCACCGCTCCAACTGCCGGCCCGCTGGGCACCGGCACGTTGACAATTCTCTCGGTGCAGCAGGTTTCAATCACGCAAAACGGCTTTGCCACCATCGCGTCCGGCGGAACGGGGGCGCGCACCGTTCGCAACACGCTGGCGATCAACGGCCAATTCATTGTGACGGGCAACGACTTGACCTTGGGCAACTCATCCGCAGGCGCCAACGCCGTGCTCGGCGGGTTTACGTCCACAAGCGGCGGCGCGCGAGTGATTATCGTCAACAACGGCAATACCACCCTCGACAGTCCGATCACACAAGCTTTGACTGGAACCAGCCTGACCAAGGACGGGCCGGGCAGGCTGATTCTGTCGCAGAACAGCACGTATTCGGGCACGACCACGGTTGCGGCCGGCACCTTGAGCTTGAATTCGGATTCGGGGCAATTGTCCGCCACGACGGCCATCGCGATCCAGCCTGGGGCGATCTTTGACATCTCCGGCGGAACCGTGGGCAACAACCTCGATCACATCAACAATGCGGCAACCTTGAATCTCAACGGCGGAACGTTCCGCTACGTTACGCCTGCCGCCGTGACGGGCAATTTGACAGAAACAATCGGCGCGGTCAATGTGACGGCTGCCAGCACCGTGCGGCTGGACAACACGCTTGCGACGACGACCAATCTGCAGCTTACGGCCACGGGCAGCGCGTTCAATTTCAACGGGGGCACGCTGAGCTTTGAACGAGTGGCGGGCGGCACTGGGACGACCAATTTGTTCCTGACGGCTCCCGCGGCGGGCGATACGGACGCGCCAAATGCGACGGTCAACGGGCAGTTTGCTGAATACGACAACGTCACGCCCGAAGGGCTGCGCGCGAAGCAATCACAAACCACGCAGTGGGTGACTCTTGCAAACGGCAATTGGACGGATGCGATCTGGGATACAATTCCGACATCCGGTGGGGGACCGATCGTGATTGGCGGCACGCCGGCCAACAACAACGTGCTGATTCGCAACAATGTCACCACCAACGGAAGCCAGACCTGCAATTCGTTGTCGTTCGACCAGGGCACTGTGTCGCTAACGAACACAAACAGCACCGATGTGCTGACCGTGGTCAGCGGGGCGATCAACGTGGGCGTGGGCGCGTCCGCGGCGGCGCCGACCATCAGCGGGCTGACGCTGAACTTTGGCGCAGTGTCCGGTGTGGTCAACAATAACACGACGTCGGCCGCAGGACTGACCATCGCGTCGCCGGTCACAGCCACTTCAACGGGCGGGCTGACAGTGGGCGGCAGCGGCTCGACGACCATCAGCGGCGCGCTGGGATTCTCCGGCGGATTGCGTGTCACCGGCGGCACGGTGCTGCTGTCGAATGTGCTGAACACGTACACCGGCGGCACGACGGTGAGCGGCGGAACGCTGAGCATTTCCGGCGACGGCAACTTGGGCGCGGTCAGCGGCGGGGTGACGATCCAGGGCGGCATGGCGCCGAACAATTCGAGCAGCTCTTTTACGGGCGCTGGAACGATCACCAGTTCGGGAGCGGGAAACACGATCATCGCCGGGACCGGCACGCTGTTCTACGGCGGCACGTCGGGCGTGACCACGGGACATGCCGAAGTCGGCGATCAGATTATTGTCGCTGGCCAGGCCACGCAAACCATCACGGTGGTGACCTCGGCCACCGCTTGCGTGGTTTCGCCCGGATTCAGCGCGACTCAAACAGCGGTCGCCTACACGGTGCAGCGCTTTACGACCGTTCAAGGCACGGGCACGATTGCCGCCGGCAATACCTCACTCATCGGCACGAGCACGTCTTTCCTGACGCAGGCCAACCCCGGCGATTACATCTACGCCGCCGGGCAGATGCTGTTGATTTCGTCGATTACAAACAACTCCACGCTCGTGACGAGCGCATCGCCCAATCCCTCAATTGCCGCAGGTTCGGCGTTCCAGATCGTGCGCAGCGGAAACGGTGCGGGCCAGCTCGCTACGGCGAATTCCGCGACGGTTACTGGTACAAACACGAAGTTCCTGAGCCAGGCGAGTGTCGGCGACTATATTATTAATAATTCCGGAACGGTCGCGGTCTGCCTGATCACGGCGATTGCGTCGGACACTTCGTTGACCGTCGCCACCACTGACAACGTCACGGCGGGCAATTACCAGATCTTGAAAGCCAACACGACCGGCGGCGGCACGCTGACGATCAACACCAACAACGTTCAGTTGAACGACCTGCGCAGCTTCGCCATCGGGCCGGTGGGCGCGACCATCAGTGTGCCGTCAGGACTCACGCTGACCGTCAACAGCGCGCTCATGGGCAATTACCCGCTGATCAAGAGCGGGGCGGGGCGCGTGACGTTTCAGCCGGGCCAGATTCAGCCCGCAGCATCGGCGAACGGCCCAGCTTCTTCCTGCAAGCGACAGGCCGTGACCATCGTGGCCGCGGGGCAGCTCCGCTTGGGCGGCACGGACTGCATCGGCGGCAATCTCGGCGGAAACAATGCCTGTTTGACGATCGTGAACAGCGGCGCGGTACTGGAAGTGGGACCGACGGTTTCGACCGGCTCCGCGCAACGCACACTTCTCAACAACGGTGCAACACTGCGCGGCATTGGCAACTGCACAGCCGGCATGACCATTACGCCGCAGGCCGGGGCGACGGTGTTCATCGAGGAAAATGCGATTGCGCCGCTGGACCGTTTCACGATAAGCGGCGTGATCTCCCCCGGCGCCGAATTCAGCAACCCTCAAAACGATGTGCTGACCTTCAACGCGCAGCCGGCAGGGTTCCCGCTGGGCGTAATTGTAGTCAGCGCCAATAACACCGGTTTTGAAGGCACAACGGTGATCAACAACGGCATCGTTCAAGCCGGCACGGCAAACAACACGCCATCCATTTTCGGCGATGGAAATCCTCAGTTAGCTACTGTCACGGTGAATTCGGGCGCGACGTTGGGGATATTCAACGGGCTTACTCTTCAAGCACAAGTGATTCTCAATGGCGGCACAATCGGCTGCGCTGGCGGAAATGCCACACTCAACGACAACCAGGGCGGCGGCGGCGCGCCGGACGGACGCATCAATCCGTCACTGCTCGTCACCGCGCCTTCCACGATAGTGGTGGACGATGCCGTTACGCCGGGCACGGCGCGCCAGTTTACCATCAGCGGCATCGTGGCCGGCAGTTCGCCCTTGACTGTGATCGGGCTCGATGGCAGCCGAGCGGTTTCGCCCACGACGCTTACGAGTGTGCTGATTCTGACCAACCCCAACAACACGTATTCCGGAACCCTGACCGTGAATTCAAACGCGCAGGTTTCCGCGCAGGGCGCGGGGACGCTGGGCCAGGCGAACAATCCGGCGACGGTCAATCTGGCGGGCGGGTACCTCGAAATCCGCACCAACGTTTCGGTGAATTTCCCGGGCAAGATCGTGTTGAACAACCCGACGTTGCCAGGCACGTTCAGCCAGATTGCATCGCTGCAGAACGGCTCGTATTTCCCCAATCAGATTGCCACGCTGACGTCGCTGACGGTGCCGTCGGCAGTCAACGCCGTGCTGGCGATTCACGGCAACAACGCCAACGGCCAGACCGGCATCACCAGCGGAAATAATCTGCTGTCCTTCGCCTCGGCGTCGCTGACGGGCACGCCCATCTTCGACGTGCAGTCCACCGTGTTGCGTTTCGATGGACCGGTGACGGGAAGCGGCGGCATCACCAAGCAAGGACCGCAGGCGCTGCAGTTCAACGCCGCAAACACGTACACCGGCGACACGACTGTGCTCTTCGGGCAGGTCAATTTGAACGGCGCGGCCAGTGCCGTGGCGGGCAACGTCGTGGTCGGCACCGGCGGTGAATTCCTGATTTCGTCCGCAGTCACGAACAGTAACACCATTGCCGACGGCAAAAACATCACGCTCAACGGCGGCACGTTCACGTTGCAGGCGTCCGCGGGCACGGCGCACAACGAAACGGTTACCAATCTGAATTTTGCCCAAGGCACCAGCATTCTAAATCTCGTGCCCAACGGCAACGGCGGCGATGCGCAGTTGACGGTCAGCGCGTTGAATGCGGGTTCCGGCGGGTCGCTGGTCTTGAACCGCACGTTCAACAACGGCGGCACGAACAATGCCAACTTGCTGATCACCGGGGCGGCAGCCGGCACCAATTACTACAAAGTCACCGTTAACGAACCCGCGGGCGTGACAGGCCGCGGCGTTTATCACACGGCGGCAAACCCCGATTTGGGAGTTGTCGCCTACACTGGCACCGCCGGCGGCACGGGGCCTTACGTGTACACGTCCGTGCAGTCCGGCGCTTGGAATGTCGCCGCAAATTGGACCTATACACCCTTCGACGGCGGCGGAACGTTCCCGGCGGCCAACGACGACGTAATCATCAAGCCCGGCCACATCATGGACCTCAACGGCGTCAATCAGAGCGCCGGTTCGGTGACGTTCCAGGCCAGTTTGCCGCAGATCGGGACTCAGTTCATCCAAAACGGAGCCACCGCGTCCACGCTAACCACTGCGTCTTCGCCGCTTTTGATTAATATCCCTTCGCCGGTCGGCAAGAAAATGACGTGCACAGCTTCCGGTCTCGCGGGCACCGGCCAGAACAATGGCTTGATTACGACGGTGACTGCGTATGTGCCGGCGACTGGGACCATCACCTTCGCGCCGCCGCTGATCGCGCCATTTGTCGCGGCGAATGCCGCCACGGCCAATGACACGTTTACGCTGGACTTCCAGGTCACGAGCAATCCGGGGACCGGCGGATTCACCGCGACGAGCCTGGCGCCTTACAGCAATTCGATCGGCACGCTGGCCGGGCAGATGCTGGTGATGACGTCGGGCAACCAGATCGGCAAAGGCGCCACGATTGCCACGATCAGCAACACGGGCGCCGTGACGTTCACGGGCGCCGGGCTGGCGGCCGCGCCGGCGGTGGGCGACCAGTTTGTGATCACCTCGGGGCTGGTCACCGGCGTGGTGGGCGCGACGTTCTCGACCACGACGCTCAACGCGCCGGCGTTGTCGCAGTTGGGCGGGCCCAATAGCGTGCTGGCCGGACAGACCATCATCTTCACTGGCGGCGCGCAGGCTGGCCGCTCGGCGATCATCAGCGCGGTGAGCACCACGGGGACGGCGACCTTTGGACCGGCGCTGTCCTTGGCACCGAACGCGGGCGATACTTTCTCGATTTTGGGTGCCAGCAACGGCATCACCGGCACCAACACGCTGACGGTCACCTCAGGCGCGATCAACGTGCTGGCGCTGTCCGGATCGCAGGGCCAGGGTATTGGGCTGACCGGGCAGCAGTACACCAATCCCGGAAACACGTCCATCAACTTCACGAATCTGGCGGTCAACCGCATCGACCCCGCAATGAACCTGCAGAATTTGACGTACAATCCGATCGGCAGCGTTCCGGCGGGCGGACAGCAAAATGCCGGTGTGTGGACCGGATTTATTGTTCCGGATTTCACGGAGCAATATGTGCTGCAATCGCTGTGCGACGATGGCGGGCGCGTGTTCATCAACAATCAACTCCTGCTCGACCAGTTCAATCCCAACGGTTTGGCGCAAAACGCGATCAACCTGACGGCGGGCGTCAAATATCCGATTCGGTTTGAATTCGCAAACGCCGGCACCAATGCGTCGTGGCAGTTGACCTGGTCGAGTCCGAACCAGACCGGAGCCGGAACCGGAACTGCCCTTGCCGTGGTGCCGTATACCAATCTGTTCCCTGCGGCGAACAACGCGGTCATTACCTGCAACCTGAACTTTGGCGCGGCGACGGGCGTTATTTCCAACAGCGGCGGAGGCATTTTGCAGATCGGCACGCTGGGCGTTTCATCGGCCGGCGTCATTTCAGGCAGCAACGGCCTGGAAATTGAAAGCAATGGCACCGTGGCGCTGTACGCGCCCAACACGTATACCGGTTCGACCACTATCGGTTCGGGGCTGGTCCAGTTGGGCAACAACACGGCGTTGTCGAGCGGCACGGTGACGATGCAGCAAAACACGCAATTGGGCGGCGCGCTGGGCGCCAGCGGATTCTCCCTGACCCTGGCCAATCCATTCACGCTGGCCGGCGATTTCTGCATCGCCAACTCGCCCAATTTGCTTACCTTTACCGGCAACTGGACGCTGACCGGAAACCGCATCGTCACTTTCAATAATTTCAACGGTGCAGCCAATACCGCTCAGAACAACATCGGCATCTGCAACCTTAACGGCCCGATCGGGGACGGCGGAGGCGGATTCTCATTTGCGAAAGCGGGCACCGGTTTTGTGCAGATGAACGGCAACTCGACATACGGTGGCAACACCATCATTTACAAGGGCACGATGCAATTGGGAATCAGCGATGCGCTGCCGACCGGAGCGGGAATCGTGGTGGCCGGGCGGCAATTGAACTCCGGGACACAATTCCTTGGAAATACAACGGGAGTCACGAACGCCGCGGCCGTGTTGAATTTAAACGGTTTCAACCAGACGTGCACAGGCATCACGCTCGGATTTAACGACGTTTACAATCTGCCCGCGATCGTCGGCGACAGCACCATCACCAGCACCAACGGCGGCACGCTCACCGTAAATGTACCTTTGGACGGCAACGGAATCCGCGATCGTTACCTGGGCACCTTGAGCGGTTCGCTGAACTTGACCAAGAACGGGCTGGGGTCGCTGGGGCTGTACACGGTCAACACGTATACCGGAACGACCACGATCAACAACGGCACGCTGCTGGAAGGCATTGCCAACGCCATTCCTGTCGCCGCCGCAACCAATTCGAACGTGATCGTCAACGCCGCGGGCACGCTGGACATCAACGGCACGGCATCGACCATCGGCGTTACGCCGGGCGCCTCGCTGACGATCAATGGCGGCGCGGTGATCAACAGCACGGCCAGCGGCTCGCTTACGCTGGGCGGCGACGTGTACGGTTCGGGCACGACGGGGCACATCGACGGCGGCGTCATTATTGCCAATACGGTCACGCGGAATTTCTTTGTCAACACACTCGGCGATGTCCTCACCATCAACGCGGCGATTGGCATCACGGGCACAACCGGCAATGCCACGTCCGTGCTCAACAAACTGGGTGCGGGCACGCTGCTGCTGACCAGCGGCGAATCGCAATTCCCAGGCAACGTGTTTGTCAACGGCGGCACGCTGGAGTTGGACGGAAGCAAGGCTTCGCTGCTGAGCGTGCAATCGATTCAAGTCAACAACGCCACGTTCCTGATCGACGCGTCGAACATCGTGGTGGGCGCGAATCCCAACCGCTTGTTCGACCAGTTGGCGATGACGCTCAACGGCGGCACGCTGAAAATGCTCGCGCCGCTCAATGTGCTGCGCACTGAAACCATCGGGACGCTCAATTTCACCGGTGGCAACAGCGCCATTGTGATGCAGGCCAACGGCACGGGCGATGCGCAGTTCATCGCCGGGTCGTTCACGCGCTCCAACGGCGCGACGATCACGCTCGACCGCTCGAATGCGGTGGCAGGCGCGGGGCTTGAAACCGGCAACTTGTTCTTCGCCAGCCCGTCGCCCCTGAGTAACAACGGCAACGTGCCCTTCGCGCTGGTGACCGACAACAGCGCCTCGCCCAGCCCGGTCACGAACGTGCAGGCGATTTACACGACCTTGCAGGGCGTGGTCGAAGGGCCGCCGAGCGGCACGCTGTATATTTCCAACGGCACGGGCGGCGGCGACTGGACCAACAACGCCACATGGGTCTCCCCCGGCGGCGCGCATCCGACGGGTCTGGCCGGCGAACGCGTGCAAATCGTGGGTACGGACGTGGTGACGATTCCTTCGGCTCAAAGCATCGACCAGGTGGCATTCACGGGCAGCGGCACGCTCTCCAGCGGCGCGGGCGGGCCGTTTACGCTGACGGTAAGCTCGCTTGCCACCAGCCTCAATCAGATCATCGTCACGGGCAACGGCACGCCGCTGGTTTCGACGAATCTTTCCGTCGGCGGCGACTTCCTGATCAACAACCAGGTTTCGACGGCGACGCTGACACTGTCGGGCGTGATTTCCAATGGCGCGACCAGCGCGTCGCTGCCGGTGGCGTGGTACAAGTTCGACGACATTTCGCCGGCAACAGTCGTGGCCGGCGTGGGTACGATCGCGAACGGCACAGTAGCCGGTTTGCCGGTAACGGGTACGTCAACGTCATTCGGCACGGCGCCGGTATTGGGCACGGGGAATCCGAACGCAGGCGATCTGATTTTTGTCCCAACCTTGACGAATACACAGGCGCAGCTTGTGACGTCCGTCACTGCGGCCACGACGCTTACGACGCTTCAGTCGCTTGCGCCAATTTCCGCCTTGGCCAGCACCAGTTATTCCGTCATACAACAGAACATTAACAAGATCAGTGCCACCGGAACGCTTGGCGCCGCAGCGGCGGCCGCCACGACGGTGACCGGAAGCGGCACGTCGTTTGGATCGCAGATCGTGATTGGCGATTACATTATCATCGGCAGCGGCACGTCTCAGCAGTGTGTGATCGTTTCGGCGATCAATTTGCAAACGCAAGCCATCACCGTCAATCCAGGATTCCCAATCGCGGTCGCTGCGTCGTCGGGATTCAGCTACTTCCATCCCAACGGCGCGACCGTTCTCAACAGCGGTTCTGGCGGCGCGGCAATTAATGGCACGTTACAAGACACCAGCGGCGGGGCGGCGTTGTACGGCATCGCCGGCCCGACCGGGCTTGGCAACGCGCTGGCTTCGGGGTCGACGTCCACGGCCGGAGCAACCACAAACCTCGACGGCTATGTCGATGTTCCGAACTTCACCTGGCCGGCGGGATCGCCGGTGACCGTGTCGTTCTGGGCCAACTTACCGATAGGCACAACCATGCCGAGCCAACTCGTGTTTGGAGTCGGCTCCGATACGAATAACCGCTTCGGAGGCCAGCTCGGGTTTGGCGATTTAGTCATTGACTTCGACTACGGCGACGCCACCGGAGGGCAAGGGCGTGTGGCGACGGGCGCCATTATTGGCACCGCGGCCATGCCGCCCAACACGTGGAACCACGTCGTGATGATCGCCGGAGGTGCGAGCAGCCCTTATCGCGCCATTTATGTCAACGGCGTGCTGCAAGCGCAGAATTTCACCGGTTCGTCCGGCCCTGCGGCGAACCTGAGTTCGCTGCAAATATTCCGCTCACTGTTGCAGCCGAATATCGACCATCACCACGGCGGCTTGGACGACTTCCGCATCTACAACCGCGTGCTGGGTCCGAATGAAGTCGCGACGCTGTACAACAAGCAGGACCCGCAGAACGCGACCATCACCAAGACCGGCCCGGGCACGGTGGTCTTCTCCGGCACCAACACGTTCTCCAGCCCGGTGAATGTGGACGCGGGCGTGTTGAGCGTTTCGGCGGACGCGAATTTGGGCAACGCCACGACGCAATTCCCGTGCTTTGGCACACTGGCCTCCGTGGCGCCGCAGACGATTACCGCGGCAACGGAAGCCGGAAACACGGTGACGATCACCGCGCCCGTTGGCACACTGACGACAGGCACCTACGTGACCATCGCGAACGTGACTCCGTCGGGCTATAACGGAACCTTCTATGTCGCGACAGCGGCGGCCGGAAGTTTTACATACGTCTTGCCGAGCACGGTGCCCGGACAACCTCTCGGTAACGGCACGGCCTTCGGCACGGCCACACCGGCGACGGTGACGGGAACCAACACGCTATTCACGACGCAACTCAACGTGGGCGATTCGATCACGGCTTCCGGGCAGACGGTGAGCGTGGTCAACATCACCAGCGCCACGTCACTGCAAACCAGTCCGGCGTTTAACCCGGTGATTACGACCCAGGCGTTTACGGTGACGCGCGAGCCGCAGATCAGCCTCAACGGCGGCACGTTGCTGGCCAGCAGTTCGTTCACCTCGCCGGCGTCGCGGCCGTATTCGATCAATTCGCCGAACACAGCGACGTCGCTGGATGCCGCCGCCGGAAAGACGTTTATCGTCAGCGGTCCAATGACCGGCGGAACCATGGGCTTCAACAACCAAGCCACCAGTACGGGCACGGTCTTCGTGCAATCTAACAATGCGACGCTGCGGCTGGGCCAAAGCCACGTCAACGGCGGCACGCTGCGCGTTCCGACTGTGACCGCGAATCCACCCATATCGGCGATGGGCGGCAGCCAAATCTTCGTGAACAACGGCGCGAAGCTCGAATTGTTCACCAACACGATCGTCGGCAGCGGCACGATCACGGTCGCTTCAAACTCCACCGCGGTGGTTGGAACCGGGACGCACTTTACCACGGAATATCAAGTCAACGACCAACTTGTGACTTATGACGATTCGGGCGTAGAAGATTTGCAGAACATCACGGCCATCACGGACGACACCCATTTGACCATCGCGGCCGCCTTTAACACAGCTAACCCAACCTTCACCGTCACCGCAAAGAACCATGAAGCGGTGCGCAACATCGCGAGCGGCGCGGCGAGCACGTACAACATTGCGAATAACATGTTCCTGAACAACAACGCGATCGTGCAAGGGACAGGCAACATGCCCAATACCTTCGGCAACACCACCGGCATCATGACCATCGCCGGCGGCGCCAATGTGACGTTCCAGACCGCCGTAAGCGCAATGGATGTGCTCCGCATAGGCACGGCCAATCATTGGGCCGGCGGGGGCAACGGTTCCACGATCACGATCAAGGGACCGGGGCGCATTCAAACCGTGGCCGACAACAACAACCAGTTGTACACGGGTAATTTCATCGTCAATTGCACGGACGTGAACCCGGCAACGGGCACGGTCACGGGAGGGTGGCTCACGAGCAACAACACCTCGCCGAGCAACGTGGCGAACACCATTACCGTCACATCCGGCTATTTTGGGGCCAATGCGGCCAACACGTACGCGTACCCCATCATCATGAACGGCGGAACGATCGGCACGAATGCGAACGCGTGTACCTACAGCGGACCCATCTCAGTGCTTGCCAATTCCACGCTCAACACGGCGCTGCTGCAAGGCAGTGGCGCATTCAATCTGACGCTGTCCGGTGTGATCAGCGGCAGCGGCGGATTGTCCCTGAAGGGCAAGTTGGGCGCGGGAACGGTGATCTTGACCAACCCGGCCAGCACCTACAACGGCACGATTACGGCCAACGACGGCTCGGCGAATCTGCAAATTGCGCCGCTCAACAGTGTGCCGCTGGCCGGGCCGCCGGCGAACATCGCGCTGGGCAACAGCATCCTGCAACTGCGCAGCGACACCAACACGCAGTATCAAGCCAGCGTGACCATCGCCAACAGCACGCTCGGACCGGGCGTGGGCACCATCACGTCGGCGGGCACCACGGTGACTGGAACCAACACCAACTTCCAGGTTGAACTGGTGGTGGGCAGCACCATTTTTGCGGCGGGACAGAGCCGCACCGTCACCGCGATCGCGAGCGGCACGTCGCTGACGATCAACTCGGCGTTTGTGCCCGACAACACCGTGCAGATTGGTTACAGCACCTCGGGCGCGCAAGTGACGATCAACGTGGATCGCGCGGGCTTCAATTCTCTGCAAAATCAGCAGTTGACAAATCTGACGTTCCCAGGCACGAACACGACACTGACGTGGACCAACGGCGATACCAATTGTTTGTCATTCACCGGTGTGGTGACGGTTTCGGGCACGAACTCGTGGACCTGTAATTCGACCAGCGCCACGACTGTTTCTCCGGCGTTTTTCGGACTCGGCGGCACCTTCGCAGGATCGGGCACGCTCAATCTGTTATGCCCCAATCCCAACCCGCTGTTTGTGTTCTACGGCACGGGCGGCGCGGCGCCAGGCGTGACGATCAACGTGAACGGCGGATCGTCCGGCGGCACGGTGAACATCACCGGCGCGGGCGGCAACGGCGCCAGCCCGCTGAATGTCAATTCACCGGTCACCACCGTCAGCGTGACGGGTTCGACGGGAAGCGGCGCGCTGACGCTCAACAGCGGGACTACCACCGTCAGCGGAGTCAACGGCGCGCTCGGCGCGGCTGTGACCATCAACTCCCCCGCAACGTTGGTGCTCGACAATTCGCAAGGCGGCAAGAGCAACCGGCTCGGCGGCAACGTGACGCTGAACAACAGCTCTTTGTCGATCAATTCGGACAGCGGCGTGGAGACTGAATCGGTTGGAACGTTGACGCTGTCTCCAAACACGATCAACACGCTGACCTTGAAACCGATCGGAAGCGGCGACGTGCGAATGACCCTCGGCACGCTCAGCCGCGGCTTGACGGCAAGCCTGACCTTCAACCGCCTCGGCGGGACGAACGGAGTCAACAACGGACTGGCGGGCAGCGATGCAAATCTGCTCTTTGCCACCCCGCCCGCGCAGGGGACCTTGTTCTCGTATATTACAGTCAACCAGATCGGCCCGGTGACGGCTTCGAACGTATTGGGCTATTACGATACGACGCTGGGACTGATTGCGGAACCGGGATCGGTGGGATACACGTCGGTGAAGTCCGGCAACTGGGACGATCCGACCGTATGGAACCCCCAGGCCGTGCCGCAGGCGGCGGACGTGGTGACGATTCTTTCCGGACACAGCATCGACCTGCACGGCTCCGACCGCACCATCACGGCGGTGAACATCGTGCCCAGTTCGGTGAGTGGGGCGACGCAGCTCACCGGCACGAACAAACTGACCGTGCTTTCGGCCTTGAATATCAACGGCAACCTCAGCAACGGCGTGAAAGGCGAATATTACGATTCGCCCATTCCTGGAACCAACGGAGCGGTGCGTTTCGTGCAAGCCAAGCAGCTTGCTGGAAACGCCGCCACGCTGACGACTACCGGCAACCACTTGATACCCAATACGCAGGGCGTGCGCGTGGCGTTGAATCCGTCCGATCCGCTCTTCGACGGCGTTTATGCGTGCACGGCGGGGACGACGGGCAACGTTGTGACGTACAATGGACCCACCAACGGCGCGGTCGCGGCCAACACAACCGCACAAGGCACGGCCTGGGCGCTCTTCAACGTCACCAACAAATCGCTTTCCGGCAATGTGGCGACGCTGCTGACGTCGGTGCCGCACAACTTGCTTGCGTCACAAACCATCACCGTCGCGTTGGGCGATCCCGTGTTCGATGGGACATTCCAATTGTCGGCGGCCACCACCACCACGGTGCAATACACGCGCATCGCTTCGAACGTGGCGTTCTCATCCACGGCGTTTACGGTGACGAACAAAGCCTTGACGAACAACGTGGCGACGCTGACGACATCGAGCGCGCATGGGTTCGTGGCGGGCCAGGCCGTGTTCGTGGCCACGGGCGACTCGGTTTTCGATGGAGTGTTTGCAATATCCAGCGTCACGTCCACGACGATTTCGTACGCCCGTGTCAACGCCAATGTGAGCTCAGTTGCGTCCGGCGGGACGATCAGCGGCACGATGCAGGTGGCGCCGGACCTCACACGCATCGACCCGCAGATTTACTTTGGCTTTAACGGCGGTGTAGCGGCGCCGGGGCTGGCCAGTGGAAACGATTTCTCGGGTCGATGGACAGGCTTCATTGAAGCGCCCTACACGGATACTTACACATTTTTCACGCAGAGTGACGATGGCAGCAAAATCGTGATCACGCCGATCGGGGGCGCGAGCGTATTGGCGACGACAAACGCCTATAACAATGGCCAGGGCATTAACGACCTCGGCGCCGGAGCGGGCGCGGCGACGCTGAGCTTGACGGCTGGGCAGCGCGTGTCCTTCGATCTTATCTATGAGCAGGGCACCGGTGGATACGGCGTAGCCGCGCTGTGGGCCAGCCCGACGATGGGCAAGCAGGTCATCCCGCAATCGGCGTTCACGGCGGATGCGCCTGTGACGATCAGTTGCAACCTTGACTTCGGCGCCAACGCGGGCTTGGTCAACCATTCCGGCGCCAACGAAGTTGTGATCTCAGGCAACATCACCGGCAGCAACGGCGCGGAACTGTACGCTGGGCGCACCGGAACCACGGGGCGGCTGGTGTTGAGCGGAAACAATTCGGGCCTAAGTGGTCCCATCCTGGTCAGCTCAGGCCGCTTGAAGGCCAATTCAGTGATTTCCTCCACGGGCACCGGCACGGTCGCGGTCAATGTCGGCGAATTGGGCGGCACGGGCACGATTACCGGCGCCGTAACGGTGGCCAATTCGGCAACCGCGCAAGTCGGGCCGGGCGTCGTGTCCAACGGCACGCTGACCCTGTCCGGCGGATTGACCTTGAATGCCGCGTCCGTGCTCAATTTCGATTTGGGCCGCGCAGGCGTACAAGACGTGCTGGCATTAAACGGAAACGTGACGCTCAATGGCACGCTGAACATCAACCCGTTGAACGGATTCGACGTCGGCAGCTACACCTTGATGACCACCAGCGGCGGAACATTCTCGGGCAGCTTCGGGTCCATACCGTCT
>DATGGK010000078.1:0-31231 GCA_035308565.1 Planctomycetota bacterium
GCTCTCGTCGCCGTCAACGGATTCCGGAACGGAGCGGGAGCTCCGTTCTACATGGGTGCGCGAAGGCCCCTCCCGCTCGCTCGTCTTCGAGTCCATGTCGCTCAACAGTACTGCCGATCTCGCCGCCAAAGATGCCGACGCGCGCGTACTTGGCAATCCGACTGAAGGCGCGCTGCTGCTCTGGCTCGAAGCGCACGGCGGTGATTACCCCGCAATCCGCTCGACGGCCACCGTGCTGGGCCGCCTGCCGTTCAGCACAGAACACAAATTCATGGCCTCGCTGCTCGAAATCGGCCCCAGCCGCCGCGTGCTGCACGTCAAAGGCGCGCCGGAAGTCTTGCTCTCGCGCTGCTCGAGAATTCTCACCGAATCCGGACTGGAACCGTTCGACAAATGGCGCGCTCCGCTCGACGAAAAGCTGCACCGTTTTCAAGACCGCGGCATGAGAACGCTCGGCTTCGCCTTCAAGGAACGCGATGTAGGCCCGGCCGCCGGCGAACTCAAAGACCAGGCGCGCGATCTGATCTGGCTCGGCTTCGTCGCGATTCAAGATCCCGTTCGCCCCGAAGTTCCAGCGGCGATTGAAACGTGCCGCCGCGCGGGCATCGCCGTCAAAATCGTCACCGGCGATAATTCGCACACCGCCCGTGAAATCGCGCGACAAGCCGGATTGTGGACGGACAACGAACCGCCCGGCGCGCAGCTCACCGGCCCCGACTTCGCCGCGCTGCCAAACGAGCGCGTGACACAGGCCGCTGAGAATTTGAAGATCATGTCGCGTGCGCGCCCCAACGACAAATTGCGCCTCGTCAAAGTCCTCAAAGCCGCTGGCCACGTCGTCGCCGTCACCGGCGACGGCACCAACGACGCCCCCGCGCTCAACCACGCCGACGTGGGCCTTGCCATGGGCAAAAGCGGTTCGGCCGCCGCGAAAGAAGCCAGCGACATCGTGCTGCTCGACGATTCTTTCACCAGCATCGTCAACGCGGTCAAATGGGGCCGCTCGCTCTACGACAACATCCAGCGCTTCATCGTTTTTCAACTCACCATTAATGTCGCCGCGCTGGGCCTGATGATCCTCGGGCCCTTCGCCGGCGTAAAACTGCCGCTCACCGTCACGCAGATGCTCTGGATCAACCTGATCATGGACACCATGGGCGCGCTGGCGCTGGCCAGCGAACCGCCGCACGACAGCGTGCTCGACCGTCCGCCCCGCGCGCGCGACGCGTTCATCATCAGCGGCGCGATGGCGCGCAACATTTTAAGCATGTCGCTGATTTTTCTGGCGGCGCTGCTGGCGCTGCTGCTTTTCTTCAAACGCGACGGCGTGCTCAGCCGCCACGAATCGACGATTGCCTTCACTGTGCTGGTGCTGATGCAATTCTGGAATCTGTTTAACGCCCGCGCCTTCGGCCGATCGGTTTCGGCCCTGCGTGGCGTCTTCAAAAACCGCGGCCTCATTCTGATCGCCGCCGCAATCGTGATCGGCCAATTCCTGATCGTCCAATTCGGCGGCGCAGTCTTCCGCACCGAACCGCTCTCGTGGCAAGAATGGCTCGAAATCTTCGCCGGAACGTCGCTGGTCTTATGGGCGGGCGAGATTTGGCGGTGCACAAAGAAAATTCAAAATTCAAAATTCAAAATTCAAAATTAACGACGAGTGTCTTTTTAATTTTGCATCTTTAATGTTGCATTTTGAATTGATGTTGTTTCATTTAGCATTTTGAATTGTTCACCGTGGGGCCCCGTACTTCTGCACTTTCTCGTTATTCCTGAGCAAGTCGTCCAAATCGTCCAGCCGCGATGCGCGCGCTTCCTTCGAATCTTGATTCTTGAATTCGTTTCCGCGCTTTTTGCCTTCAAGCGCGTGCTTGACTTCCTTCTCTTCGGCGGCGCGCGTCTCAGGTTTCTGGGCGAGCACTTTGTAATCGACCAGCTCTTGGCGGAAGACTTCTTCGCCCGAAAAATATTTAGAACGCCGCACCAGGCCCACGCCGGGCGCGAACCAATATTTGTACATCTCCTTGCGGTCGCGCGATTCCTGGCGCGCAATCGCGCAGTTGGCGAATTTCCCCGCCGGCGTGGTCACTTCGCCGCGCGCGGTTTCGATTTCAAAATACAAATTCTGTCCCGCTGAATTCGTCACCACCCAGCGGTAGCGCGTGTGCGGAGGCAGGATCAGCAGGTAGCTGCGTCCGTGCGTGCCCTGAAATCCGACATAGCCGTCGCGTTTCGACCAGACTTGTTCCGCCGTGTCGTACGTCGCTTTGTACGTGAGTTCATCGCCGACCGCCGCTTGCAATTCCAGCGCCACGCGCCGCGCCGTCGCCGCCGGCTCGCGCTTGGTGTCAGGTTTGTCGTCGATCAACTCAGCCTTCGGCTCGATCTCCGCGTCCGCGCCGATTGGGTCCGCATTCAGCGGCGCGGTAACAATCTCCTGGCCCGCGTTCAAGCGCCCCAGCAGCGGACGGTCCAGCAGGCGGTATTCCCAATGGTTCCCGTCGCGCAGCGGGAAATAATCGTTCTTCGGCACGTCGCCTTCTTCGCAGCCGCAATAAAGCAGCAGCATAAGTGCCAGCGCGGCGAATGAACACATCAGTCGAACCGTCATCTCGTTCTGTTTCTCCGCGCCGCGTTTTCTCTGCGCCTTTGCGCCTCTGCGTGAAAAAATAATGGGCATTCGCTCGCGTTAGAATATCGGCACAACAAAGACGCGCGGGTGCAGCACCGGACTTGCAGTTGCCCTCTCCCTTCGGGAGAGGGCCGACGCATGTACTCATGCGCGGGGTGAGGGGGATTCGGCGCTCGAATAGGATTCCCGCGCTTCCCCTCACCCCGCGAGCGAGTACGCTCGTCGGCCCTCTCCCCGTGGGAGAGGGGGAATGAGCCGCAACTCCGGTGATGCACCCAAGACGCGCGAATTGTACATTGGATTGGTTTTTTCGCCGAGATTATTGTATAGAATGGAATGTTTCCCGGAGGTGTTTTCTTGACGGAAGGAGTCTACTCCAACGGTCTGCCGCACCCTTCGCGGCGGATGCGCCTGCGCATCGCCACGGAACTCGGCGGTGTCGTCGTGCTCACCATCGCCTTCCTGGTTTTTTGCGAACTGTGGATGCCCAATTGGCTCAACACGGGCACCTACGTCGGGCTGGCGCTGGTTGCGCTCGGCCCGATTCTGTTCAAGCGCCATGAAATCGAAGAAAAAATCTGGGGCCCGCCCGAATCGCCCGAATTCGACCGCATCCGCCGCTGCACGCTCGGCATGTTCGCGCTCACCGTTCCGCCGGTAGTTCTTTTCTTCATCATCGGTTTCGCCGCGCGCCATTGGCTGCCCTGGCTGCAGCCGTGGCTGTTTCAAGGCCAACCGCCGTGCGACATGATCAGCGTCCATTTTTTCATCACGCTTTTCTTTTACGTGCTCTGGGCGCTGCTGCAGCAGACGCTGTTTCAATTTTATCTGCTCGGCCGCCTGCGCGCGCTGCTGCCGTATGCTCGCCCGATGCTCCTTTCAGTCGTTGTCGGGATCGCCTACGGTTTAGTGCATCTTCCCGAAGGCGGGCGCATCACCGTCGTCACCATCATCGGCGGCATTTTCTGGAGCTACTCGTATTACCGCGACCGCTACGTGCTGCCGCTGGCCATCTCGCACATGCTGCTGGCCACGACGTTTTTCTATTGGGTATTGGGGCAGGATTTTGCGGGGTCACTGGTCCGTCAGTTTTATAAATGATTGAAACGTCTCCGCACCCCGATGAAGCCTGACCAAAAAAGTAACGGAGGATGTCTGCAATTCACGTAAGTCCTTTGTTGCCTTTCTTTCACCAACGATTAAGCTACTTCTCGTTTTACCTGAGTTGATTAATCAAGGGAGGCCGGTGATGTCTCGTGTCGTTCGAATTGCGTTCTTCGTGGGAATTATTGTTTTCGTCAGTTCGCCAATTATTCACGCCGCGTCACCCAACATCACCGGAACTTGGGCCGGTTCGGCGACAGGAACCGAATATCGGGATCAAACCGATAGCACCGGCGGCACAACGCCAGTGAAGGATAAAGCGTCCGGGAATGCTACGGCGTCCATCACTCAAACGGGGACCGATTTGAGCTTCTCGCTGACTGTCGTCTCCACCAACCACAGCGGCAGCAGCCAGACATTCGTCGTCCCTTTCACCGGCAAAGTGGGCGATTTCGCGTTCTGGGCCACGGGCGTGCGCCCCGCGTTGGGCGAGAGCGACCCCGCCGCGCAATGCTTCATCAGCGGCCATTTCGATGCCAAGCCGTCCAAGATCACCGGCAATTTTATTCTCTACAGTTCTTCTCAAGTCGTGAACGTCGGTTATTCGCTCAAAAAAACCTCTTCGACGCCAACAGCTCGTGACACGGCGCTGGCGCTGGCATTTCCGACCGGCTCGCCGCGCGACGACACTACACCCTTCAACATCGCTGGCAGTTCTACCGGGAAGGCGTTCGATTTCAGCACCAGCGCCAAAGCGCTGTCGGTCAAATCCACGATCACTGGAACGATTGACCCAGTCGCGAAGACGGCCACGATCACCGTCGTCAACGGAGCGAATTCGCAGACGTTCAACGTCAGTGAAGTCAACGGCGGCAAAGCGTTCGTCAACAGCGGCAGCGGCGGTAGCGAAACGCTCATTTTTTTCGGCGTCGGGAGTGGGAGCGGAAACGGAACCGGCGCCGCTGGAATCGGCTGGAGATATAGCGACACGGGCATGACTGAATTCAAATACAGTGTGAAGCGCCAATAGCGCATTTATTCAAGGAGGCATAGATGTATAGTATTGTTCGATTCGTCGGGATTATGGGAACTATTTTTTTCGTTTGCGCGCCAAGCACTCACGCAGCAACGTCTGTCAGTCCGAACATTACCGGAAGCTGGGCCGGATCGGCAATGGGGACGGATTACAAGAATCAGGATAACGGCACGGGCGGAACGACGCCCTTCTCCGAGAAGGTGGCGGGAACGGCCACTGCGTCCATCACTCAGACCGGCAACGACCTGATTTTTACCGTCACCATCACGGCGAGCTCCAAAGGCGGCACGCCAGATACCTTCACCATCCCATTCACCGGCAAGGTTGGCGACTTTGCGTTTTGGAGCACGGGCGCCGGCCCGGACACGGCGCAGCAGGTTTTCGCCAGCGGGCATTTCGATAAAAAGCCCAGCAAGATCACCGGCAACATGATCTTCTATCGTGATAACAACTTGGCGAACTTTGCCTACACCCTGAAGAAGACATCCTCGACGCCAACTGTGCGCGCGGCTCCGGTTTATGCGTTCCCCGATGCCGGAACTCGCGGCGACAACGTGCCCGTCAACATCGTTGGCAGCTCCACTGGAAAAACCTTCGATTTCAGCACCAGCGCCAAAGCTGTGACGGTCAAATCCACCGTCAACGGAACGATCAACCCGGACAACACGGCCACAATCACCGTTGTCACCGGATCGAATTCGGAAACGTTCAATGAAACCGAAATCGGCGGCGGAAAAGGCTTCGTCGAGACGGGAACCGGCGGCAGCGATAATCTCCTGCTGTTCGGCGTCAAGACCGGAAGCGGCGGCGCCGGGATCGGCTGGATCTATAACGATGGCGGCATGACCGAATTCAAATGGAGCGTGACGAAGCAGTAACGCATTTTTTCAAGGAGGCAACCATGTCTTATGTCATTCGATGGAGTACGATTGCGGGAGTTATTCTTTTTGCCTGCACGCCTAGCATTCAAGCTGCCACGTCGGTCAGTCCTAGCCTCACGGGAAGCTGGTCCGGATCGGCGACAGGCACGGAATACAAGGACCAGGATAACGGCACGGGCGGCACCACGCCCGTCTCGCATAAAGCGTCGGGAAATGCCGTGGCGTCGGTCACTCAAACCGGCAACGATCTGATTTTCACCCTCACCATCACTTCCACGAACAGCTCCACGCCTACTACCTTTACTGTCCCCCTCACCGGCAAGGTTGGCGATTTCGCGTTTTGGGCCACGGGCGTCGAACCGGCCAGCGACACCGACCCGGCGCAGCAGGTTTTCGCCAGCGGGCATTTCGATAAAAAGCCCAGCAAGATCACCGGAAACATGATCTTTTACAAAGACCACCATGTGACGGACGTGGCTTATACGCTCAAGAAGACTTCCTCGACGCCAATGGTGCGCGATGCACGGTATGCGTTTGTGCTTCCAGAAGCCGCGCCGCGTGACAACAACACGCCGTTCAACATCGCCGGCAGTTCCACCGGAAAGTCGTTCGATTTCAGCACCAGCGCCAAAGCGGTGTCCGTCAAATCCACGATCAGTGGAATGATCGACCCGGTAGCCAAAACCGCGACGGTGACCAACACCGTCGGATCAAATGCCGAAACGTTCAACGAAACCGAAATTGACGGCGGCAAGGCGTTCGTCTTTACTGGAATGAGCGGCAGCGACAGCCTCCTTCTTTTCGGCGTCGGAACCGGAACCGGCGGCGGCGGCATCGGCTGGATTTACAACGACGGCGGCATGACTGAATTCAAGTGGAGCGTGAAAAAGCAGTAACACGGACTTTGCTCGCTCAGCAACACGGGCTTTTAGCCCGTGGATATTCAACGGCGCCCGCTGCGAACCAGCGGGCGCTGTGTATGCGATTCGACATCTTGCCTCGCGCCGTGTAGATTCATTCGGCGAACGTTTACGTTCCAATAGAAATTAAGAGGATTATTCCCATGACACGAGTCGTCCGTATCACGGTCGCCGCGATTTTGATCGCGAGCGCAACATGGTCGCAATCCGCCGACGCCCCCTTCCGCCCGCCGGCGGTTCCGTTGATCGCCGTCAACCCCAACTTCAGTGTCTGGTCGATGGCCGACAAGCTCACCGACGACACGCCGCGGCATTGGACGCGCCGCGAACATCCGCTTTCAAGCCTGATTCGCATCGACGGCAAGCCATTTCGCCTCATGGGCAAGTCGCCCCCCGATGTGCCCGCGCTGCCGCAGACGGGCGTGCAAGTCACGCCGACGCGCAGCATCTATTCGTTCGAAAATCCGCAAGTGCACGTGACGCTCACCTTCACAACACCATCGCTGCCGGATGACATCGACGTGCTCGCACGGCCGATGACTTATCTGGTGTGGCAAGTCAAATCGATTGACGGCGCGCAACACGCCGTATCGATTTTTGACAGCACCAGCGCGCTGCTGAGCGTCAACACGCCCACGCAAAAAGTGGTTTGGGCGCGCGAGACATTTGGCGGATTGACCGCGCTGCACGCGGGCACGGAAGACCAGCCGCTGCTGCGTCCTGCCGGCGACGACACCCGCGTCGATTGGGGCTACGTCTACGCCGCGGCGTCATCCGCTCAATCAAAATCAGCGATTGGCTCCAGTGCGGCGCTGCTCAAATCCTTCGTCGATTCAGGCGCGCTTCCGCAAACCGACGACACGCGCATGCCCCGCGCCGCCAACGACGACGAGCCGGCGCTCGCGTTTTCGTTCGATCTTGGCAACGTCGCCGCCGAGCCTGTCTCACGCCACGTGATCGTGGCCTACGATGAAATCTACGCGATCAAATTCTTGGGCCAAAAGCTGCGCCCATTCTGGCGGCGCGACGGCGCAGGCCCCGGCGATCTGCTTCAAGCCTGCGAGCGCGACCTCGCAACGCTAACGACGCGCTGCGAAGCCTTCGACAAAGAAATGCTGCTCGATCTCACCAAAGAAGGCGGCGTGCGCTACGCTCAAATCGGCGCGCTCGCCTACCGGCAGGCGCTCGCGGGTTGCGGCCTCGCCGCCGACGCCAACAAAATGCCCATGCTCTTCACCAAGGAAAACAGCAGCAACGGCTGCATCGCGACCGTGGACGTGATCTACCCGGCCGCGCCGCAATTTTTGCTGATGGGATCGCTCTACGCGAAAGCGCTCGTCGCGCCCGCGATGGTGTACAGCACCTCGCCGCAGTGGCGTTTTCATTTCGCGCCGCACGATGTCGGCGTTTACCCGCAGGCCAACGGCCGCGTCTACGGCGGCGACGCAGACGATCCGAAAAACGAAGGCAACATGATGCCCGTCGAGGAAAGCGCGAACATGATTCTGCTCGTCGCCGCCATCGCGAAAATGGACGGCAACGCCAACTACGCAACGCAATATTGGAAGCAGCTTACGTATTGGGTCGATTACCTCGAAAAGCACGGCAAAGATCCAGAGAACCAGCTCTGCACCGACGATTTCATGGGGCATCTCGCGCACAATTCGAATCTGGCGGTGAAAGCGATTTTGGGAATCGCGGCCTATGGAGAACTCTGCCGCATGAGAGGCGACAACGCCGCGTATGAAAAATATTTCGCCATCGCGCGCGATTACGCGAAGCACTGGACCGAAGTCGCCGCCGACGGCGATCATTACCGCATCGCGTACGACAAGCCGAACACGTGGAGCCAGAAGTACAATCTGGTCTGGGACAAGCTGCTCGGCCTGCGCATTTTTCCGCCGGAAGTCGCGCGCAAGGAAGTGGCCTTTTACAAGACCAAAGTCTTGAAATACGGACTCCCCTTGGATTCGCGGACACATTTGAGCAAGACCGATTGGAGCGTGTGGTGCGCGACGCTCGCGGACAATCAAGCCGATTTTGAAGCGATCGTCTCGCCGATTTACGATTACCTCAACGACACCACCGCACGTCTTCCGTTCGTCGATTCGTACATCACCGACGACAAAAAAAGCGACGGCATGCGCGCGCGCCCCGTGATCGGCGGCGTGTTCGTGAAGATGCTCGAAGAACCCGCGATGTGGAAGAAGTGGGCCGGCCGCTGTCCGGCGCGAGCGAACAATTGGGCGCCCGTCCCCGTCCCGCCAGTCGTCGAAGAAATCGTGAACACCTCCCGCCGCCAGCCGCAAACCTGGCGCTACACGACGCAGAAGCCCCCCGGAGCGCCGGCTTCCAGCCGGCCGGATGCCGTCGCTCCGACGGACTGGACGCAGCCGGGCTTCGACGATAGCGCGTGGAAGCAAGGCCCCGGCGGTTTCGGAACGAGTGGCACGCCGGGAATTACCGTCGGCACCACGTGGAACACCGCGGACATCTGGATTCGGCGCGAAGTGACGCTGCCGGAAAAACTCGACGCCGCAAACTTGCAGTTGCTCGTCTTCCACGACGAGGACGTGGAAGTGTACATCGACGGCATCCTCGCCGCGAAGGAACAGGATTTCATCACGACCTACGAACCCATGGAAATCAGCGCAACCGCGCTCGCGCGCCTAAAACCCGGAGCGAAAATCGTGCTCGCCGCGCACTGCCATCAAACCACAGGCGGCCAAGGCGTGGACATCGGGATTGCAAGCGTGACGAGCGCCGAACGCTGACAACACGCGAAGCCGCGCGCTTGCATTGCCGATCGCAACTTGTATGATGCGTACCGATTTTCACGGGGCGTAGCTCAGCTTGGCTAGAGCGCCTGGTTTGGGACCAGGAGGTCGTGGGTTCAAATCCCGCCGCCCCGACTATTACTCAAAACAAGCCCTTCGGCGAGCACGTTGAAGGGCTTTCTTATTTCTGGGACTAGAGTTGCGCCGTCTAAAGAAAAGTTCAAACAGACGATTTCGAGAATCCGGCGCGTTGCGTGGATAGCAGCACAAAATCAGAACGACCCTGGCGCGGTTTTTTGGGCGCCAACCGGTTGCGTTGCGTTCACCGGCAGCGCGGGATCGCCCAACATGCACTGCGTTTTCGACATCTCCGACGCATCCGGCGCCGATTGCGCGGCGCTCCACTGCTGAGCGCGCAGCAGCGCGTCGCCCCAGCGCGCACCGGGGATTTGCGCCTGGCTCAGGAAGACCCGCATGTACTGCGTATCGACGGTCGCCGTTGAGTACGTTGTCGTTCCAAACGACGCGGCGATGCCGCCTTGCGGCTGGCTCAAGCCCTGCATGGCGATGCTGCGAACGGTATAGTCGTTTCCGGCGAACCAATTTCCCGCGCAGGTCGCCAGTACGAGAACCGTGTCGCCCGTCCAAGTTTGAATGCTATCGGCGTCCAGGATGCGCGGGACTTGAGCGCCGAGGCGCGCGGAGTTCCCGTGCCCGACGTACATCACCAAATCGGCGCCGCCGCACGCGGCCGCGCGCATTTGCTCGGTGACATCAGCGGCCGATTGCGTGCTCACGCCCAGCGCGTCGATCTGCCATGTTATCGATGGCAGAGTGGCGGCGAGGCCGGCGGCCACCGCGGGGAAATCCGCGGCGGCGGGATCGGCGCGGTCGGCGGCGAGTTCAGCGCTCCAACCCGACGCGGACAGGCCGCGGTAATTGAGTGTGTGCGCGACCATCTGGCGCAATTCGTCGGCATTCGTCGCGGGCAAACGGCCCACGCGCACTTCGGGGAAGCCGCGGCCCAGATCGCCATACGAGGAATCCGACGGCGCATTCGACCAGAAGACGGAGCCCGTGTAATAGGTCGGGCAAAGCGGGTTGGTGTTCATGCCGCCGTAATTGCGAGCGTCGTAAGTCGTTCGGCCGAGCAGGAGCAGGTACGGGGGCCGCGTCGAGCGGATCGCGTTGCGGATGCCGTCCGGGCCGTAGCGGCCATAATTGTAGTAATCGAAGAGTTGTTCCTGATCGACAAACGCGGCGCGCAGGCCTTCTTTACTGTGTGCTGCCAACAACGGCTGCACGGCGGACGAGAATTGTGCCGGACCGGTGGAGAGGTATTTCAAGCCGCCTTGAACGGGCTTGAGCGTGCGCTTCGAAATGGCTAGCGGCGCGAGTTCCTGTCCAATCGGGACCACGAGGAATGTTCTGGCGCCACCGGCGGGGGCGTTGAAGCGCACGCGGTATGTGCCGTCCGCGTCCAGATGGTATTCGGCGGGGAGCAATGCGGCGCGGTCGTCGTAGCGCGCGTCCACGATCCACGCGCCCGCGCTCGGAAGGCCGGAGACTTCGACCAATTGCGGCGCGGCGTTGGCGAGCGAAAATTCGAGCGGCGCGGGCGCGGCGAGCGCAACGGTGCAGCTCAAGCTGAGCGAATGCACCAGTTCGATTGCGCTGGACGAGGCATCAGCGGATTCCATGAGTTGAATGCTGTTCGATCCTGCGTGCAGCGTGCCGGCGGGAAGTTGGAACGCCAAACCCAGCGCGGCGCCAGCGGTCGTGGTCCATTGCGACGAGCCGGCGTGGACGCCGTTCACGAACGCGTCCAGCACGTGCGGCACGGGCGCGCCGTCAGCGCCGGCACTGTACAGGGAGACGGTCAACGAGGCCGGGCCGTCTGAGGCATTGGGCGTGTCCAGCGTGAATTGCGCCGAAGCACCAGCGCGCAAATACTGGTTCGAAAACCACGGCGCGTACGTGTACGGACGCAGCGACCATTCGAAATACACGTCATGGAAGTCGGCACTGAACGCTTTTTGAGTCGTCCGCGCGGGCGTAAGCGGCGAGTCGAAGAGGCCGCTGGCAGAAACGGGATTTCCAGCGGATGTCGGCGCATTGGACGCAAAGAGGAAATGCGCGTCGGCGTTGGTGTAGTCGTCGGCGTATCCGGGCGCGAAGAGAATCAACGAGTCTTGCGTGAGCGCCAGCACATTCACGGCGCGGCCTTCGCGCTGGATCGACACGGCGCGAGGATTGAAACCCGGCGGCAGCGACGCGAACGGAACGCGCAGCACGCCGCGTCCGGCGCTGGCGACTTTCGCGGCGGTGGAGGCTCGTGCGCCGGCCGATGCCGCGCTCGACGTGAACCAGCGCGGGAAGGCGCTTGCCGTGTTTGTAGTCCCGCCTTTAGGCGGAATGGCGCGGACGGAACCGCCTAAAGGCGGGACTACAAACGTGGCCACCGACGCCAATTCGCCTTTAACGGGCGTCGGAGCGATCGACTGCGCGAGCGAGCGAGCGACGGACGCCAGCAGCGACTGCGCGTGCGCAGACACGGAATGCGCCAAAACGCTTTCGGTGGCCGCGTCGAGCGCGACGTTTGCAGTTCCGACGTTGGGCAAAACGGAGTATGCTATTCCGCCTAAAGGCGGGACTACGAACGCGTCAAGTTCCGGACCGCCTAAAGGCGGGACACCGAACGCATCAAGTTCCAACGGCCCGGCGTCTTTCGCGAAAGTCTCCACGACGCCGTGCAAATCCAGCGTCTTGAGGCGGTAGCTGTAGATGCCCGGCGCGGGCCAATCGTAGAATGAGTATTCCTTGGCTTGCACCGTTGACAGGCGGCCGGCGATGGGCGTGGGCGTGATGCATTCCCAGGATCCACCGTCCGTGGCCAGGTTGCGGCGCCAAATTGTAAAGCCGGCGTTGCGGAATTCGGCGTGCGCGGTCCATTCGATCAGCACGCCCGCGCCCTGGGGCGATACGCGGAAATTCTCCAGCGTGACCGGCGTCACGCCGGCGTTGAAGCTGAGCTTGATTTGGTTGACGGTCGTCGGCAGCGTCGAGCCGAGTGTGGGATTAAAATAGGACAGGACGCCATCGGTGTAAATCACGTCCACGGACGTGGGATGCGGAACGTTGTCGCCGGCATAGCCGGAAATTCCCAGAACCGAGCCGAACGCGGTCGAAATCCCTCCGGTGGCCGTGGTGACGATCGTGTAGCTGCGGCCCACGATGCCGGTATCGAAGGCCAGCGACAAGACGCTGGTGGTGTCCAGCGTCAGCGAGCCGGTGAGCGTCAGGGACTGCGCGACGTTGTTGGCGTTGCTGATGACGATGTCGAGCTTGCCTGCGTTCACCCCGAGATTGGCAGTGGAGCCGGTCAAGTTTTCGTTGGTGGTCAGGCTCGTGACGCTGTTCGCGTTGCCCGGCCACACGACGGGATTGCCGGTGCCCACCGCAGTCGTGATCGCGTTGACTTTGCCGGTGCCGCGGACGCTCGCGCCTTGCGTGATCTGCACGCCGGTAGAGGTAGAGATGTCGCTGTTGGCGACGAGCGAGCCGGCGGTGGCGGAGGTAAGCGCGCTGTAGCTGCTGGACGCGGCGCTCAACGTCAGCTTGCCAGTTCCCGCTTTGGAAACTGGTTGATTGCCGCTGATGCTGCCGCTGTAGACAGAGTCGGCATTTTGAGTGATGGACACTGCCCCGGTTCCTTCGACGATGTTGCCCGTTCCGCTGAGCGGGCCGGTGATGCTGATGACGCCGGTGGTTGCGCTGCCGAGGGTGGCGTTCAACACCACCCCGCTGGCTCCGTTCAAGGTGATGGCGTTGCTGTTGCCCGTATTTGTAGCGCCGTTGATGGTCAACGCGCCGCTGGTCGTGGTCAGATTGATGTTGCCGCTGGGACTGGTGCTGCCGGTGGTGACCGTGAAATTGCCCGCGATGGTGTCCGTGATGAATACCGAGTCGGGAAACGCGGTCAGTCCGGTGAAGGTGCCGGTGTTCGCCGTGACGACGACGTTGCCCGCGGTGACCGTCATGGGCAGGGCCGAGGCGCCCACCGCCGCGGTGATGGTGACAGAGGTGCTGGCAATTGTTGTCGCGATGAACTTGACCGTGCCAGTCGGGCCGGCGTTTAGCACCGATGCGGCGCTCGTTGCCGCGATTGAGCCCTGGCCCGATGAGAGGCTCGATGGAACCGTGGAGAGCGTAATTGTGCCGCCGTCACCGCAGGTGATGTTGTTGATGGTCACGTTGCTGTTGTTCGTGCCGTTGCCGGCGGCGTGAAAAGCTTCCACAACGACGGCGCTTGCTGTGTTGTTCGCGGTTAGGACAGCGCCCGACATGGTAAGAGTTGCCGTGTTGCCCGTGTCGCGGTTGCATGCCAGGTAGACATCGCCGGAGAATCCCGCTCCGCCAACCGTCACACCCGCGCTGATGATGAAGTCGTCGTCCGCGGCCAGAACGATGTTGCCCGAACCCGTCGTGACGTTGCCAGCGACGGTCATATTATGCCCGCCGGCATTTGCGGCCACGACGACGACGCTTCCAGCGCCCGTCGCCGTGGCGCTGTTCAATGTCAGGGGATTGCCCCAATCGACGAAGTAGATGCCGCCGCTGCCCGCGCTGAGCGCTTCGGTGTTGCCGGCGGGCGTGAACGTTTGAAGGGGCCGCGCCGCTGTGCCGATGGAGCCGCTGCCGGTGGCGGTGAGCGAATAATTCAGGGCATTGATCGTTCCGGCCGGAGAAGCACCAGTCCCGCCCTGGCCGGTGCCGCTGGGCGCGGGGCCGGTGATACCCGGCGCCAGCGTTGTCAGCGCGGCTTGTTGAATGTCGAGCGCGTCCACGCCGGCGTAGAGAATGCTGCCGCCATTCGTATTGACGGTCAGCGTTCCTGCTGTGCAGGCTATGGTGCGGAGATTCGCATTTCCCGTGCCGCCGCCCGCCGTATTCACGGTGATGTTCACGGCGCTTGCCGACGTGATCGTGCTAATTGTGTTGGTGGCGTTCTGCGTCACTGAACCTGCGCCGTTCCCATCGGTGTTGGCCGCGATTGTCACCGTGCCGGTGCCGGAATTCACATTGGCGTTAATCGTGATGTCGTCCGCGGAGGAAAGGCTGATGTTCCCCGACACGGTGCTGACCGTCCCGGCGACGTTCAAGGTGCCCAGCAAATTCACAATGGTGACGTTTCCCGTGCCGCTGGCTGACGCGGTAACGTCGCTGCCGTCGGCTTCGGTGATGAACATGCTGCCGGGGCCGGTGCTGGCCACGATGGCGGTCGCTTGCGTGAGGATGGGCTGAAGGCTTGTCCCCATGCTGTTCGATGTCGTCAACGTCAGAGTCGTGCCGCTGAGCATACCGGCGCCGGACATGGTCAGGTCGGTGATGCCGCTGACGCCGATCGTCGATGTGGTCGAAACGAGGCCGATGACGTTGATCGTACTAAAGCCGACGATGTTCACACTGGCCGCGCCGGCGTCAATTCCCGCGATGGTGTCGGC
The DNA here is from genome assembly GCA_035308565.1 of Planctomycetota bacterium. Taxonomy (GTDB): domain Bacteria; phylum Planctomycetota; class SZUA-567; order H5-PLA8; family H5-PLA8; genus JANXLS01. The sequence goes on from DATGGK010000078.1 coordinate 14,855, forward strand.
GCCGTCGTTCAGGCGCAACGTCAGGTTGGTGATTCCGGCAATCGGGCCGGTGACGGTGTTGGCTCCGTTTCCCGTCCAACTGGCAGCGACTGCATTCGCTGAAAGCGTAATGGCCGTGGACGGATCGTTAATGACGTAATTTGCGCCCGAACGAGTGACGGTCAAGGTGTTGTTGAGACCAGGGATGCTGGAACAGGTCATAACGCCGCCAGTCACGTCGAGGATCGTGGTGTCCTGGACCGTGGCAACGACATCGTGGCCGCTGGCGCCGCCCGCATAATTGAGGTTGAATACAAAGCCCGGATCGTTCGCTGCAGTGATCGTCGTGCCTGCCGTGAATTGGCCAACCACCGCACTGCCGCCGCCGTTGGAAATCAGGGTAAACGAAGTGCCCGACGTGATAGGCCCATCGATGAAAAGCTGCAAGGTCGATCCGGCGATATTTACGGCGCCCGTGGTCACGTTCAGACTGTCGAACGAAGCATTGCTGTTGAAGTCCGCGCGGAAAGTGCTGCCCGAGCCGATCGTGAGGGATCCCATATTCAGCGTGCCGGTAGCCGTGTTTGCCAAGTCACCCGGCGACAGGGTGCCGCCAGCTTGAACGACGACAGGCGAAGTGCTTCCGGCTCCCCATGTGCCGGCCAAAGTGACTCCCGGACTCACGATGACGCTGGACGCGGCCACCGAGACGGCCTGCGCGTTGGACAGCGCGAAATTCGCGTTCAATGTCAATGGGTTGGCGCCCGAATTGATCGAGACGGCGCCGGTGGCTGCATTGCCCAAAGGCGCATTGAGCAGCACGCCGCCGCCCGTGCCTGTGCTGGTAAGATTGATTGTGCCGCCGTTGACAATTGTGGTCGATCCGTTGATGGTCAAGGTGCCAGCTGTCGTCGCCAAGTTAAGGGTGGGCGGTGTTGTCTGGCCGCTGATGGTTGAGAAATTCGCGGTAAAATTGGTGTTGCTGTTGACGGGGCCCGTGCTGGTTACCCAGACGTTGCCGAATTGGCTGTTGACCACGACACTTCCGCCGTCCACCTTGATGGGAATGGCGGCGGTGCCGATATTGTCGGCGCCGGTGGTAGATTGCAGTATCGCATCGAGTTCGAGCGTGCCGGTTGCGCCGACATGGATCACGTTGGTGGCCGCGGCCATCGTGATGCTTCCGGACTGAGCCGCGGACAACTGGCTGCTGCCGTTGAGCACCACGCGCCCGCCGTCTCCTGTGGTGATATTGCCGACTGTAACGAGATTAGTGCCCGCGGCAGTGCCGCCGCCGATGTCCATGTAGACGGCCTGGGTCGTCGGCGTTCTTGCACTGAGCGCGACGGCCTGGTTGGCCGTGCTGGAAGTGAGAATCGAACAGGTGCTGGCGAATGAGGTGAACTGGCTGAGCGAGGAGACGTCGCGGTTGCCTTGCATCCACACGGTGCCGGTAAAACTGGCTCCGCCAATGACGGTCGTGGCGCCGGTAACACTCAGATTATCGTCCGCAGCCAAATAAATGTTGCCGTTGACCGCGCTGACATTGCCGGTCACAAACATATTGTGCCCGCTGGCGTTTGCGGAAACGATGCGAATGCTGCCGGGGCCGGTGGCGCTGCTGGGGCCCACGGTCACGTCCACCGTGCCCCAATCGGTCAGGAAGGCGCCCCCGTCACCGGCGTTGAGCTTGAACGTGCTGCCGCCCGAAGCATCGCTGCCCACGTTGGTGGATTCGATCGGGATGGCCGTCGTTCCAATGGAGCCGGCGCCTGTCACTGTGAATGTATAGTTGGTCGCTGTCAACACGTGCGCAGGCGCGGCGCCCCCGTTGGTCGTGCCGATTTGCGCGGCGGTTAAGGCGTCGCCTGAGTTGTTGAGGATGCTGCCGCCGTTGGCGGCGATGGTGAGCGTCGATGCGGAGCCAGCGCTGCAACTGTTGATGTTGCAATTGCCCGTGCCGCCGCCGGCTGTGTTGACCGTGATCGAGATTGCGCTCGCGCCGGTGTTGGTCGTCGTCAACGTTGCACCGACTTTCTGCGTATAGCCGTCCGTGCCAGCGCCGTCCTGGTTGGCTTTGAGCGTGATGGTTCCGGTCGAACCGGCGGCGACGTTTGCGTTTTGAAAAAGGTTGTTGTTGCTTGAGAGAGTGATGGCACCGGTGGTGGTCGAAACGGCTCCGTTCAGTGTCAAATCGCCAGTGCCCGAGTTGGTGACACTCAGCGCGGTTGTGGTCGTCGTCAGCGGGCCGCTGATCGTCAGCCCCGTTCCAGTGTGGGTGATGGTCAGCGTCTGTGCGGCGAGAACCACGCCGCTGGCGCTGATCGTGTCCGCACCGTCGGCAAGTGTCAGGATGATCGCTGTCACTCCGGTCGTCGGCACCATGACTGTGTTCGTGCCGCTGCCTGAAGAGCCGGTGATTGACGTCGTGATCGTTTCACCCGTGTCGTTAAACACGAAGTTACCGGTTACGATCGTGACCGATAGATTGTTGTTGACCCCGGCCCCGGCGGCGTAGGTGAGGGTCGTTGTGCCAGTGATTGTCGCCGCCTGAACGGCGCGGCCGAACGACGCGATCAAAACCGCCAGCACAACACAACTTAACGCGCTACGATGTTTCATTGTAAGCCCCCCTCAAATTCACGGACTGCGTGATAGTCACCGAGACGCCATCCCGCGTTCAGGTGGAACCGCTTGAACGCGGACGTTCCAACGTTGCTCGACTCGCTTAATAGCCGATGAAAGTGTTCGTGGAAGGTTAGCGCAATTGTATGAAGCCATGATTCTGGCAATGTGAATCTTCGGTAATCGGCGTGTAAAGGAATTGCAAGGAAAGGGGCGTCCTATTTCGCTGCCGCAAAAGGATATGCTGCAATTCTCGTTGAACAGGATTAACAATCCGATAGCGTTGAAGAAAATCACCGCAAATCGGAGCACGCATGATCCAATCCGGTCAATCAGCCGCTCACGCAGGCAATACCGCGCACTCGGCCAAAAAACTCAAACCCGCAAAGACGCCCCGGACGCGAAAGCCCGAGCACATGTCGCTGGAAGAATGGCAGGTGGCCCTGCGACGCGAATTTGGGCGCGAGCAGAAGTTCAAACTCAAGAATGTCGGCAGCGAGCCGGTCTGTTCGGAATTCCACGTGAGCAATCCCGAAAGCGGGCGCTCGTACCGCGTGGCGATTCGCGGGCAGGCCTTGGGCGAGAATTATTGCTCGTGTCCTGACTTCGCAATTAACACGCTCGGCACGTGCAAGCATATCGAATTCACGCTCGCGAAATTGGAGAATAAGCGCGGCGGCGCGGCGGCCTTAAAGGCGGGGTTGCACGCTTCATATTCGGAAGTATTTTTGCGCTACGGCGCCCGTAGGGAAGTCGTCTTCCGACCGGGTGCCGCGGCGCCACTTTCGCTGCGCGCGTTTGCAGCGGTTTTTTTTGATTCTTCCGGCATCTTAAGACCGGATGCGTTCGACAAATTCGAAGACTTCGTCAAACGCGCCACGGCGCTCGATGGCGGTCTGCGCTGTTACGACGATGCGCTTGAATTTGTCGCGCAGGTCCGCGATCGCGCACGGCTCGTCCGCAAGATTGACGCGCTGTTTCCAAAAGGAACTGAGAGCGCGGCCTTTTCCGCGCTGCTAAAAGTGCCGCTTTATAACTACCAGCGCGCGGGTGCGCTTTTTGCAGCCCGCGCAGGCCGCGCATTGATCGCCGACGACATGGGGCTTGGCAAAACGATTCAGGCCATTGCGGCCGTCGAGGTTTTCGCGCGTGCCGCGGGTGTCGAGCGCGTGCTGGTCGTGACGCCCACGTCGTTGAAGCACCAATGGAAATCGGAGGTTCAGAAATTTACCGGGCGCAGCGTCGAAGTGATCGAAGGCATGCAGGCGTCCCGCTCGCGGAAATACGCCACGGCTTCGTTCTACAAGATTGCCAACTACGACGTGCTGCATCGCGATTCGGAAGCCATCGCGCGCTGGGCGCCGGACGTGATCATACTTGACGAAGCGCAGCGGATCAAGAATTGGAAGACGCGCGCGGCGCAAACGGTCAAGCGCATGGCGTCGCCGTTTGCGATCGTGCTGACCGGCACGCCGCTCGAAAATCGGCTTGAGGAATTGCACTCAATCGTCGAGTTCGTGGACCGTTTCCGGCTCGGGCCGTCATTCCGGTTTCTTGCGGAGCATCAGCACGTCAACGAGCATGGACGTGTGATCGGCTATCGAAATCTCGATAAGATTTCGGAGACGCTCCGCCCGATCCTCCTGCGCCGCAACAAACGCGAGGTGCTCAAGGAACTTCCCGCCCGGACGGACAAGCACTATTTCCTGCCGATGACGCCGCAGCAACTGAATTTCCATGACGAGAATGGCGAAATCGTTGCGGGCCTCGTCCACAAATGGAAGAGCCGCGGATTCTTGACGGATGCCGAGCAAAAGCGGCTGACGTGCGCGCTTCAGAACATGCGCATGTCCTGCAATAGCACGTATCTGCTGGATCATGAAACGGATTATGGCGTAAAAGCCGATGAGATTGTGACGCTGCTGGGCGAGTGGCTTGAGCGGCCGGACGCGAAGGCCGTGGTTTTCAGCCAATGGGTGCGCTCGCACGAATTGCTCGCCGGGCGCCTGAAGAAGCGCGGAATCGATTTCGTGCTCTTTCATGGCGGCGTGCCCGGCCCAAAGCGCAAAGATTTGATTGCGCGCTTTCGCGACGATCCAAGGTGCCGCGTCTTTCTTTCGACGGATGCTGGCGGCGTGGGCCTGAATCTGCAATTCGCGTCGCTGGTCGTCAACATGGATCAGCCGTGGAACCCTGCCATTCTCGAGCAGCGCGTTGGCCGCGTGCACCGGCTTGGCCAGCGCAACCCTGTTAACGTCGCTCATTTCGTATCAGAGGGCACCATCGAACATGGCATGCTCGACCTGCTGAAATTCAAGAAGTCGCTGCTGGCCGGAGTGCTTGACGGCGGCGAGCGCGAAATATTCCTGGGCGGCACAAAACTGAAGAAATTCATGGACTCCGTCGAGAAAGCCACCGGCGCGATCCCGGCACAAACGCCCGACAGCGTGATTTCCGTGCACGATATCGGCGAAATGGATATCCCGGCCGGCGCACAAACCGCCGCGGAAGAAATCGAGCCTGCTCCACGGCAAACCGCGCAAACCGCCGAGGGCTTGGCGGATTTGCTCAACGCCGGCCGGGCGCTCCTGGAGGGATTGGCGCAGGCGCTGAAACCCAACGGCGCGGCGCAAAATGGATCTTCCGCGTTGATCGAACGCGACGCAAAAACCGGACAGGCGTATTTGAAATTGCCAATGCCAAGTTCTGAGACATTGGTGAAAATCACTTCGTTCTTGAGCGGGCTGATTGCCGGAAAATAATGCGCCGGCACGCGGGCATGAAAGCAATCGACTCCATCTTTTGACTACACCTGGCAGGATAAAAACCATGAAGAAGACCAAGAGCGGCTCGAAGGACGGAAAAAGGGCAGACTCCCCGTCGCGACCGATTGATGCGCGAAGCAAGACGTCGGGTGATTGGCGGGGCGCGACGCTCGCGCGGGTCCGAGCGCTCATCAAGCAGGCCGATCCCGAAGTGGTCGAGGAAGTGAAATGGCGCAAGCCGTCGAACGCGATGCTGGGGGTTCCAGTGTGGTCGCACGCCGGAATCATCTGCACCGGTGAGACGTACAAAGCCGTCGTGAAGCTGACCTTCGCCAAGGGCGCCGCGCTGGAGGACCCTGCCGGCCTCTTCAACTCCAGCCTCGACGGCAACACCCGGCGTGCCATCGATATCCATGAGGGCGAGAGGATTGATGAAAGGGCGTTGAAGGCGCTCGTTCGCGCGGCGGTGGCGGTGAATATGTCGTCGGCTGGCTAGCGGATCATGTAGCGGACGCTAACTGTAGGCATGGATTTACCCTCCTTCAGAATAGCTTCGCCCCCGGCAGCTCCGCGGCCTGCCTGATCCAACTCGCCACGAGTTTCTCGTCGAGCGGGTCATGCTCGTGGATGTGGAGGTAGCGCACCTCCTTTTGCTTGGACTCGCCGGGCGGGAGCGGGCGCAGCGACGTGCCGCGAAAGAAAGCCACCTTGACGTACTTCGTTAAGGAATGGTAGGCGAGGAACCAGCCCTGGCCCTCAATGCCATAGAAGGGCGTGTTCCATCTCACGGCCTTGTGCACGGCTGGCACGGTGCGCGCGATGAGCGCGTCAAGGCGGCGAGCGACATCGCGTTTCCAATCTGGCATGGCTGCGATGTAGACTTGCACGGGGGCGTCGCCATCGGCCTTTGCGATCTGAGGGTTGCCGCCGGAGAGGAGCGCCGGCTTCGCGGCGGCGGGGCGAGGTTTGCGTTTGGATGAGGGGGCTTTATTTTTCTTTGTCATAAGGTGGCACTATTCTCCGGCCGCCTGGCGCGTGGCGATCGGGACGTAGCCTGCTTCCAAGCCCTTCGGCGGAGTCACGATCAACGCAGGATCGATTTCCGCGAGTTTTCCAACGGCGGGCGGCGCCAGGTAGTCACGGTCTTTCGTCCAACTCCGGTGAAGTTTCTCGACGCGCTTTTGCATCTCTTCGCGCTCTTGATCCGTCATATCGGCGTTGAGCAACGCGGGCTGGTCGGCGAAGCGGTACCAATAATACGTCAGCATGCTGCCGTCGCCGATGCGCACTTGAAACGGCCCGGCCGCGGGGCCGGGTTTCTTCCAGCAGCTTTTCGCGTCCTCGGGAGTGGTGTAGGGTTCGGACGTTTTTTCGCGCGGCCGCTCGAAGCGAACTTGCGCCAGCCCAGTTTCAGCGGGAACGTCGGCGGCGGGCACCGGAAGCCACGACGCTTTCTTGTTGGCGTCAGTGACAAGATGATAGTACTCGGGGAGCGTCGCGAGCGGACCGTCTTTCGAATCGTTCTTCGCGACCCATTTGAAATCCCACTTGTATCCGAAAGTGTTTGGATCGATGGCCGTTGGGCTGGCGAAGGATTTCCAGGCGATCGACACTTTCTTTTCCTTCGGCGTTTGCGGGAGGTAAATTTGCCACGTCGAGCCGCCTTTGCCGGTGAAGGTGTGCAGGACGGCGCCTTGCGGATCGATGGCGCCGCTGGCTTCCGCGCCGCCGTCAAACCAGGTTTTCACAGAATCGTACAGCGCCTTCCTGTTGTAAGAAGTGATGCGATGCACGGCCACGGTCTCGTCGCCGGCGCCGCGCGGAAAGGAAGTCTGCGCGATGCGCGCGTAGGTTTCGCCCTTCGCGTCAACGGCCTGCACGCTCGGCACGTATTGCGTTTCCATCTGCAACGCGCGGTTGGGATCGGACGGGCGGGTGTCGAGCAACATGCCGCTCAAGTGCGGATCGGCCAGAGCTGCATGTGACCAGAAGTATGGCAGAAAGAACGTTACTGGGCCTTTGAAATTTCGCGTGTTCAGAAATAAAGTCCAACAGTTGTCGCCGGTGGGAATGTCTTTGCCGGCGGTGGTCGATTTGGCTTTGGCGAGCGGAAGCGGGAGATAGCCGTAGCCGAAGAGTTCGCCGCAGGTGCCTTGTTTCAAATTTAAGCCGTCGATCGGGAAGAGCAGCCACGGGCTGAGTTGCGCGACGCCGTATTTGCCTTTGGGATTTTCCCATGTGCCGGCGCCGTGCGAAGGATTGTTGGCGATCTCGCTGAAATTCGGGGCCACCCCGCCCATGATGAACTTCGGCGTCTCCGTCGGAAAGCGCGTGTCGCGCCACCAGCCGAGACCGCCCTCGACGTCGGAATACATTTTCTCCGGCTTGGCTCCGTCATATTGCGCGAACATCCACGTTCCGAAGAGACCCGTTTGAAAGCGATGCCCCGGATAGTTTTTTAGCAGAGGCCACGCGGCCACATACATCGAAAAGCCGGCGTTGAACGTCGCGGGCACTCGCTCATTCGGCACGAGCAGGTAGCCGGCCATCTCGCCGTTCTGGACCGGAGTGTCCGTGGCGCTCATGCGTGACAGGGGCAAAAAGATTGCGAGCGCGATGCAGGCGGAAGCGGCGAGCGGCTTGCAGCGTGATGAAGGCGTCTTGCGCATGAGGGGTAGGTTCCTTTTTTGAACGTGAGAACAAAAGTCTGATGCTCTATTTAGTCGCCGGCGCACACTTTTTCTGAAGATTCTCGCACAATCAGGTCCGCGGCACACGGGCTTCATCGCGGTGTATAAAGGCGAACAGAGTTTGAGCGAACGCGATGCTGCGGCGCGCTGACCGCGTTTCGTTTACATCCCGGCTATAAAAAATAAAGAGAGAATATCCCGGAGCCAATGACGTGACCCAATCCATGAAAAGACTCGAAGTGCTGGCGGTGTTTTGCATGACGCTGATGGCCGGCGCGTCCTGCGCTGAAAAAGCGGCGAATTCCACCGACGTGACACAGAGTCCGTTCGGCATCGGGAGTTGCCATTCAAACAATTGGGGCGCGGACCCCAATACCCGATGGATTCCGCAGATGACCGCGATTGGCGTCATGAGCCATCGGACCTGCAACACGGGCTGGTCGGAAGTTGAACCGCAAGAGGGAAAATGGACGTTTACCAACTTCGATGCACAGATGAACTACTTGGAGAGCCAGCACATCGCGTTCGGCGGCATCTTTAATGGAACCCCGAAGTGGAACACGAAAGACAAAGGCGGCACCTTGCCGGTCAACAATCTTGCCGGCTGGTCAAAGTATGTTTCGGAAGTGGTGAAGCACGCCAAGGGACGGATCAAATATTGGGAAGTCTGGAACGAACCGCCTAACGGCACCGGCCGCGACCAGACGGCGGCGGATTACGCCAAGATTGTGATGGCGGCCTACGACGCCGCGAAGGCCGCCGATCCGGATTGCAAAGTCGGTATCGCGGCGAAGTCCGTGGCGATCAATTACCTCGCTCAGGCAATCAAAGCCGGTGCGAAAGGCCATTTCGATTACGTGACACTGCATCCCTACGAGGTTGCCGGCTGCACGATCACTCTTCCCGGCAGTGAAATGGTGTACCTGCAGATCGCAGGCACGCTGCGGAAGATGTTGGCCGCTCAAGACCCCGCCAAGGCAAATTGCCCGATTATTTTTACTGAACTCGGTTTTGCCGCAGGCGGCAAGTACAGCACGACGATCGGCACTTTCAGCGCCCCTGACGTACAGGCTCAGGCCGTGGTGAAATTTTATACAATGGGGATCGCGCAGGGGATCAACTGCATTCAATGGTTCGAAGCCATGGACGGCGACAGCGGGCCGATGGGCCTGATGACCGGCAAGGGCGAGAAGCGCCCCGGTTACGCTGCGCTGGCTCAAATGATTAAATATTTCGGGCAGCATCCCACTTACCTGGGCTGGCTGCTGCTTAACGACAAACATTATGGCTTCGTCTTTCAGAGCGCCAACGGCACCGTCCTGTCCACGTGGGCAGCGACCTCGGCGAGTGACAACGTCGATTTCGGCCAACCGGTGAAGATTGTGAATCCGTCCAACGGCGATGTCAGCGAGGCAGCCAGCTATACCTTGAGCATCGCCCCGATTCTGATCGACGGTGTGCCCGACAAACTGGTGCAGCAAGCCAAGGCGAACAAGGCCAAGCCATTCACATGGGGTGGCGATTATACCGGCGCGAAATCGGTCTCGGTGACGATGGGCGAGAAGAACGTGGAGAAGGGCCTGCACACCAAATCGGCGGACTCCATTGCCAAGGATGTGCTGGCCTACGGCGGTTCGGCCCGATCCGGCGGCGTTCCCGGCGGGAACGTGTTCATGGTCGATCCGAATTTCCTGTCCTACGACACCGTCCCGATCGAGATCAGCGTGGTGGTCCGCCGCAACGAGGCCAACGATCCGGCCAAACTGACGCTGACCTACGAGTCCACCAGCGGCTACAAGAAAGCCGAACCCTACGAGGTGCCGGACAACAAGGAATGGCACAACGCAAAGTGGAAGATCGACGACGCGCAATTCGTGAGCATGTGGGCTTACAATTTCACTTTGAACTCCGGCAAGTATTTTGTGCAGAGCGTGAGCGTGACGCGGTTGGATAAATAGGATCCGTCCCCTATAGGGGCGTTCAATATTTCCCCGCAAGTTGATCGCACCAGCCGCGCTTTTGTTGTTCATCGAGCACGCCAATGGCCATCCCGCGAAAACCGGGATTGGAGTGCGAAGAATATTCTCTGAATAGATCGCGCACGTCCGCCCTATCGACGTTTTTCAAAAGGCGCAGTGCGCAACGGAGGTGCTGGTAATCCAATTCGCGATGATGCTCGATCACGTAACGGATAAAATGCGAGTCGGCGGCGCTCTCCCATTCGTGGAGCACTTTGGCGTCCAGCGCGCGCGAGCGGAGGTTGAGGAACTCATCGATAGGAATCATGTGGCGATCCGCACTCCAGTGCCCCTGATTCTATCCAGAACTTCGTCAAATGGAAGACCTGTGTTGTCTGGCGGAAATGAGGAAAGAGCGCCAGACGTGATCCATTCCAATGTGCCATCGTCGGCCACGTGCACAAAACCACTCAGGTATGTTCCCTCGTCGATGCGCAGCCCGGCTCGTTCGATGACTTCAACATGGATCATCGTCGCCGAACCGATAACGAGTGTACCGGAATCCACATTGAATATTGCACAACGCAATTGGCCAATCGCTAACTTTCCACAATGAAGTTGAATACGCGGGTGCGCGGCCATCTCCTCCAAGCGGTATTGCGCGGCAAGTCTCTGGTGCTCATCATCGCTGGCACTTGGAGAATCCTGATCTGGCATTCGCCCCTCCTTCACTCCCCAAACCGCCACGCCGGCTTGGTATCCCGCGTCAGCGAAATATTCAGCATCCCGTCGCGAATGTACTCAATCGGGATCGGGCCGTATTTCAAAATCGAATCGTTGAACTCCTTGTCGCTCATGCCGCGTTTGCCGACCATCTCCTCGCGCAGCGCGCGCAGTTGCATGCCGCCGAGCATGTAGCCGCATTGGTAGAGCGGCGGGTAAATGATGAAACGGCGCACTTCGCTGGTCGCGCCGAAGCGCTCGTGGCCGACGCGGTTGACCAGAAAATCGATCATCTCTTTCGGCTGCATCTGGTTCATGTGGTATTTGAGCGTGACGATGATGCGCGCGCAGCGGTGCATGCGCCAGAAGAGCATGCCGATTTTGTCTTCAGGTTTCGTCGCGTAGTTCAAATCCCAGAGGCGCAATTCCCAATACAGCGCCCAGCCTTCGACGTAAAACGACGTCCAGAACATATCGCGGTATTGGCGATAGCGCTGCGCGTACCACGCTTGCAGATGGTGGCCGGGAATCAGTTCGTGCGCGGTGACGATGCGCTGGAAATGCGAATTGTTTCCGCGCAAAGACATGAGCTTGTCCTCGTGTTTCATGTCCTGGCGCGGATAGGCGGCGAGCAATTGCATGCCGTTGTACGCGGCGTAGGGCATGGTCTTCTGCGCGTCGATGCCCAGCATCTGCACGCGCCAGGTTTCTTCGCAGAATTTGGGGATGGTGACGAGGTCGCGCGATTTGACGAACTCGATCGCTTCGTGCGCCTGCGCGGCGATGAGTTGGTCCTGTTTGCCGGGCGGTTCGTGGATGTCTTTGACTTTGGCGAGCGCCGCTTTCCAATCGTCGCCGAGGCCCATTTCGCGCGAGGTTTCTTTCATGCGATCCTCGCACCACGAAAATTCCTTCTCCGCGATTTTGATCAATTCGTCCGGCGCGTACGGAATCGATTCGCGCGCGAGGTCCTCGGCGACGGCTTGCGGGCCAAGCGGGTCGCCGATGAGAGGGTCTTCGTCTTTGCCTTTGATGCCGGCGATTTCTTCGCGCAGGTATTTCGCATATTCTTCAATCGATTTGCCTGCGTCCTCGTATGGCTTTTTCATCCACCAACTGTATTCGGGCATGTAACCGTCGTAGAAATCGTTCCAGCCTTTGAAGGCGCGGCGCAATTCGTCGGCGGCGTCGGCGGCGCGTTTGGCCTGGAGCGCATCGAGCTTGATTGGCGCGTCGTCCGATTTTGACGCGTCGTTTTTCGGCTTCTCTTGATCGGCGGAGGGCGCATCTTTTTTCGGTTCGTCCTTTTTGGCGTCATCTTTCTTCGGTTCTTTGCGCCCGCGTTCAATGCGTTCGCGCAATTTTTTGATTTGATCCGGCATCGACGTGATTTTGGTGGCGGCGGCTTGCGCGTCGAGCGGCTGCATGCGCACGCGCGCGGTTTCCAGTTCCTGAATCGTCGCGCGGAAGGGAAGCAGCGCGTCGATAGAGGCAAGTTTGGCGCGGTCGCGCGCGGCGACTTGTTCTTCATGGCGCAAATAATCGCGCAGCAGCAGGTAGTCGATGCGGCCTTGCTGGTCGAGCGAATCGAAATTGTGCGCGCCGAGTTTATCGAGCCAATCCTTGTACAGCGCGCTGTCGCGGTCGAGCAGAAACGGGGAGGGGCGCAGGCTTTCGTAGAAGCGGTTAAGTTGGTTGTCGTCGGCGCGGTAGCGGGAGATGAGTTCCTGCATGGGCAGGTCGGGGTCGGGATCGGCGGCGGCGTGCAGAATGGGCGCTGTGAAAAGTGCGGCGGCGAGCGTGGCTACGATCGTGCGGGAAAGTTTGAAATGAGGGTTCATGCGAGAATCTCGTGAGGATTGGCGTTACAAATGACGAATTGAAAAGTTTAAGGAAATCAGAGCCAGTAAAAAGCGACTTTTATCGAAAGTGCCGATGCCGCGCCCGCTCCTCATGCTCCTCATCGTCGTGATGGCCGGCTACGCGGTTGCGGTTGCATTTTTTCCGCTGTTACGGCTGAAGCGAAAAGTACGCGCCGTGGCCGTCGCCGTCGTGATTGCGATGCTCACCGTTGCACCGTTGTTGATCCCTGCCGAACATCCGGTGCTGCGTTTTGTGGCGGGGCTGCATTCGTGCGTGTGGCTCGTGAAGCTGGCCGATCTGCATGTGGGCGGAACAGAATTAGCACCGCGGAGTTTCGCTGCGTATTTAGGCTTTCTGCTCAGTCCCGTCTTCGTCTATCGGCGGATATCCGGTGAACCGCGTCCATCGACGCGCGCGAATCTGCGGCGGCTTGGAACCGAGACAATCAAATTGATTTTGGGCGGCGCAATTTTGTATGCCGCGTTTCACATCGACTGGAGCCGCACGCCGTTTCTGCTGGAGCATTGCGCGAAAGTGCTGGCATTTTTCCTGATGCTGATTCCCCTTTCCGCGATGGCGTCGTCGCTGTTTCGATTGGCCGGCGCGCCGGTGCGCGAACCGATGAGCGCGCCGCTCTCCGCGCCCACGCCCGCGGCGTTCTGGCTGCGTTACAACCGCGGCACTCAACAGTGGTTTTATGAGGATGTGTTTTTGCCGTTTGGCGGAATGCGCAGGCCGCTGCGAGGAATGATCATCGTGTTTGTGCTTTCAGCCATCGTTCACGAAGTTCTCTTTAGCGTGGTGCTGGGGCGCGTGCAGGGTTATCAGACCGCGTTTTTTCTGCTGCAAGGCTGTGCGGTCATCGCCACGATGCGAGTGCGGCCGCGCGGACGGCGCGCGATTCCGTGGATCGCGGCGACGCTGGCGTTTAATCTCGTGTCGAGCGTGCTTTTCTTTGCGAGCGTGAATCAAATGCTGCCGTTTTATTCGCGCTAATTATGGCGCGAAATTTTTTACGCGCGTTATTCATTTAAGAGTTGCATTGGCGCCGCGACGGATCAAGATGCAGTGTATTGTAGACACCTCACTCCTTATGGGAGAAACCTGCATGATGCACGCGTTATTGCGATGCTGCGGCGCGGCGCTATTGCTCTTGGGAGCACTAGCGCTGAGCGGATGCGGCTGCGACGAATGCTGCTACGGCTGTTCCACGCCGTGCGTGGCGGCGAGCAGCGAACCCGCTCCGGTCCCGACCGCCGTGGAAGCGCCATACGCCGAGATCATCGATCTGACGCCGCCCGCGGTGAACACCAACGCGCGCAAGTAGCGCGCGCTGGCGGTCGAGAAATTGGCGTGGAAGCCCTGTGGGGGGGCTTGGAATCGCGCGTGTCACGCGGGAGTATGGAGTTGTCGCCTTTGATCGCCCGCATTTTCAATTCAAAAATCTGTGCCCTCCATTAAACTGCGTCTCTTTGATTTTCGTTTCGCGAGAAGATTTCGCGAGAAGAAGGGACCGCCGTGTCAGAAGCCAGCGATGCCACACTATCCGGGGACGCGCTTGACGCGTTTTCGAGCCAGTACGATCCGAAGCAGTTTGAGGACCGCATTTACGCGCAGTGGGAGAGCGCGGGCGTGTTTCACAGCGCGCCAAATTCATCGCGCAAGCCTTACTGCATCATGATCCCGCCGCCGAATGTGACGGGCGTTTTGCATATCGGGCACACGCTGTTTACCACGCTGTCGGACGTGTTGATTCGCTACAAGCGCATGACGGGGCACGAGACGTTGTGGATGCCTGGGACGGATCACGCGGGGATTTCGACGCAGAATGTTGTCGAAAAGCAGATCGCCAAAGCGGAGAAGAAAAACCGGTATCAGATTGGGCGCCCGGAATTGATTCGGCGAATATGGGAATGGAAAGAGGAATCGGGCGGAACAATCTTAAAGCAGCTTCGCAAGCTCGGCGCATCGTGCGATTGGGACCGTACGCGCTTCACGATGGACGCTCAGCTTTCGAAGGCGGTGCGGCACGCGTTTGCAAAGCTGTATCGCGATGGTTTGATTTATCGCGGAAAGAAATATCTGGTGAATTGGTGCCCGCATTGCCGCACGACGTTGAGTGACGACGAAGTCGAGCATGAAGATGTAAAGGGCAAGCTCTACGAATTGCGGTATCCGCTGGTGCAGGAGCCAACGGCTTCGATGAATGCGGGAGCGCATCCCCTCACCCCGCGGGCGGGTACGCCCGTCGGCCCTCTCCCGGAGGGAGAGGGGATCGAAGCGCGGACGTTTTTGACAGTCGCGACCACGCGGCCGGAGACGATGCTGGGCGACACGGCGGTGGCGGTGCATCCGGACGATGCGCGGTACACAAAATATGTGGGCAAGTTCGTTGAGCTTCCGCTGACGGGGCGCAAGATTCCGGTGGTTGCGGACAGTGCGCTGGAATTGGGCTTCGGCACGGGGTGTTTGAAAGTGACGCCGGCGCACGATCCGGTCGATCATCAGATTGGGCAGCGGCACAATTTGCCTTCGATCAATATTTTCACCGAAGGCGGCGCGATCAACGAGAACGCGCCGGCGCAATATCGAGGGCTTGATCGCTTCAAGGCGCGCGAAAAAATCGTCGCGGATTTGAAGGCGCTCGGCCTCGTCGGCGAGATCAAAGATCATCCGCAGCAGATTGGGCACTGCTACCGCTGCCATTCGATTGTCGAGCCGTATCTCACCGCGCAGTGGTTCGTGAGCATGAAGCCGCTGAGCGAACTGGCGGTGAAAGCCAGCGCGGAAGGGCGCGTGAAGTTTCATCCGGAACGCTGGACGAAAGTGTATCTGAAATGGTTCGAAGAAGTGCGCGACTGGCCGATCTCGCGGCAGATTTGGTGGGGGCACCGCATTCCGGTTTGGTACGATTTGGATGAGAACAAAGATTGCATCACGACCATCGAGGCCGGCGAGAACGAACCGTACGATGTTGAAGAGAGCGGCAAGCGCCTGCGCTATCTCATCGGCGAAAACGCCAAGCCGATTGTCTCCGAAGTCGATCCGGACACGCTGCCTCAATATAAGGGCAAGCGCCTGATTCAGGAATCCGACGTGCTCGACACGTGGTTTTCGAGCGCGCTGTGGCCGTTCAGCACGCTGGGCTGGCCGGAGAAGACGCCGGAACTGGATTACTACTATCCGACCGACACGATGGTGACGGCGCGCGGGATCATTTATTTCTGGGTCGCGCGGATGGTGATGATGGGCGAGAAGCTCGTTGGGAAAGAGCCGTTCCGCGACGTGGTGATCACCAGCACCATGCTCGACGGCGACGGGCAGATCATGTCGAAGAGCAAAGGCAACGGGATCGACCCGCTGGACGTGATCAAGCGCTACGGCGCCGACGCGCTGCGCTTCACGATTCTGGATTTATCCACCGGCGGACAGGATTTGAAATTCCCGGTTCAGATCGTCTGTCCGCATTGCAGCGAATCGCAGGAACTGCCGCGCAAGCGCACGGTGGCGGTGATGGCGTGCCGCAAATGCAAAAAGGAATTTCAGCAGCCCGTGCCAAACGAAAAGCCGCTGTCCGAGCCTGTGATGGGGACGCTGGATAGCCCGCGGTTTGAGAAGGGGCGGAATTTTGCGAACAAGATTTGGAACGCGTCGCGGTTTGTGATGACGGCTGTTCTCCCCTCTCCCCTTGGGGGAGAGGGGTTAGGGGTGAGGGGTGGGCGTGTGCTGTGTCCGCGGGCTCACCCCTCACCCCCGGCCCCTCTCCCCCAAGGG
>DATGGK010000079.1:0-58664 GCA_035308565.1 Planctomycetota bacterium
TTTCAGTGTGGGCGGGTTTTTCGCTGGCGGGGAGTTGGTCGTAGAGACTCATGGCTTCTGCATACCGGCGGTCCTGTTCGCTGGCCAGATACAGGCGTGCGAAACCGGCGATGAAAAGTCCGCAGGAGAATGTAGCGAATAAAAGCCAGCGCAATGAAAACGAGAGTTTGCGCATCCGAATCATTCCATCAACGAGAAGGAGCAGCGCGGTTAAGACGGCTGCACCGCCAATGCAAATGAGCACGGCGGCGTCTTCGGTTTTGGCCGTGGGGTCGGGCGGTATGGGCGTGCCCATTATAAATTGCCCGGCGGGGATGAGGACGAGGTCGAGGGCGACGCCGTTGCCGAGGTCGAAGGATTTGGTGGGCGGGAGATTCACTTTTTTCGCGTACGATTCGATGGATTCGCGGCCGTCCCAGAAGGGGTACTGAGGTTCGGCGGCGAGCGCGGCGGCGGCGATTGCGAGGGCGATTAGCGAAAGACGCATGACGGGATTTTAAACCTGAAGGGCGCGAGATTTTGAAAATTCTCAGCGAATTTTTAGAATTAGGGTTGACATCGGGATCGCAATGGGGTTTAATTATTAGGGTAAAGAATGGGTATGCGGACAGGAGTTTTGCGCACATGTGCAACTTTTGCATGCGATTGAGAATTGTCGGGGAGGCATAGTGAACAATGTGCAATTCTTGACCGAGAGTGTTTGAGATGCGGTGGTTGAATTCGGAACGATGTGCAACTTTTTCTCCGAAATGGACGCCGCGATCTGTTCCGCCTAAAGGCGGGACTACGAACAATGTGCAACTTTTTCTCGGAAATTAAGTAAAATGTGGTCTTCGCGCGGTGACGGCGAGAATGGTGCACATGTGTGCAGCGAAAGTGTCATTTATTCTTGGAAAGAATATTGAACGACGCTCAATGTGTGGTTGAATTATCGGGACAACTGCACATTGAGGGGATTCGGTCTGTGGAAGCGGGACGGTTACAGGAATACGCGGCGGAGATTCGGCGCAATTCGTCGATCGCGCGGAGCATCCCGGAGGCTCAGCGGCGGCAACTGCACATGCTGCCCAAGCCGCCGAGTTTGCCGGGGTTCGATTTCGACTGCCGCTATATCCCGTGCGACGCGGTGTCGGGGGATTTTTACGACTTCGTGCCGATCGATCAATGCAAGCTGGGCATTTCGATTGGCGACGTGTCGGGACACGGCATCGAAGCGGCGGTGGTGATGGGGATGGCGAAGAAGGCGCTGCAGATTTTCGCGCGCGATGGATGCAGCCCCAGCGAAGTGCTGGCGCTGACCAATCAGAACTTGAGCCGCGATCTGCTCGAAGGGACGTTCGTCTCCGCGGCATACGGAATTTTGAATACGGCCAAGCGCACGTTTACGTTCGCGCGCGCGGGGAACAATCCGCCGTTTCTGGTGAATCCCAACCGCACGCCGCAAGTGCAGGAACTCAATCCCAACGGGCTGGCGATCGGCGTCGATAAGACAGGCGCGCGGTTTACGAAGATTGTGCAGGAGCATTCGGTTCAGCTCAAGAACGGCGATTTGATCTTTCAATACACGGACGGCGTTGTCGAGGCGCAAAGCCCCGCGGTGAAATCGGCGCTGAAGAAGAAGGACGAAGAGCAGTTTGGCGAAGAGCGCTTGAAAGAGCTGTTGCTGACTTGCTGCACGCTGCCGATTCCGATGCTGCTGGGCGTCGTGGAATCGGCGGTGCGCAAGCACGCGGGCGGGCAGACGCTGGACGACGATATTACGATGATTGCGTTTAAGGTGTTGAAATAAAATTCAAGATTCAAGATTTAAGATTCAAGATTGGCAACGTTGAATTTTGAATTTTGGATTTTGAACTCATTTCGCAATTTTTTCGAGGCTCACATCCAAGAAATGCTTCACGCAATAATAGGGCGTGAAGAGCGCGACGCTGGGGTCCATGTCTTGCGGGCCGCCTCCGGTGGCGCGGACTCCGGCGACAGCCACGCCGATCAGCGTGCCTTGGTCGGCGTTGAAGACGGGACCGCCGGAGTTGCCGTGGTTGAAGGCGGCGGAGGCTTCCCAGACGCGGTGGCCGCGGTCGCTGACGAGCGGGTCTTTGTTGCTCAAGTAGCCGGAACTAACTTGCGGCTGCACGCCCAGCGGGCAGCCGACGACGGCAATGCGTTCGCCGATGTGAAGGCCGGGTTTGGCGCAGGCGAGTTTGGAGACGACGGGGAGGTCTTCGTCGCATTCGAGCAGGCACAGATCGTAGAAGCGAGTGACGGTGAGCACGTGGCAATGCGCCCAGACTTTGCGGCCGTTGCGCGGCAGTTCGACTTTGATTCGGCCGTTGAGCAGGCGGTGGCCGTCGTCGGAGAGGACCAAATGCGCGGCGCTTAAGAGGTAGCGCGGGGCAGTGATGCCATAGGGACTCAAGTCCACTCCAAAGGCCGAGCCGTAGCCGGAGACGATGCTGTTGCCGGTTTCGGTTTCAACTTTGATGCGGACGGTGCTGTCCACCAGGCACGCTCCCCCGGCGGCAATGGCGGTGCGGCCTTCGGCGGCGGCGAACGGCGCGGACAGGACGAAGCACAGCGCCAGCAGCGCGCGGGTCGCGGTGCGCCGGAGCGGCGCGGAGAGGCTATTCATGATGTGGTCCTGACATCGAAAGTTGCCGCGCCCTTGCGGTCGCGGCTTGATCACGGCAGTTGCGGTTTGGCGCGAAATGCGTGCGCGCAAAACCGCGGGTTGAATCGCCAGCCCCACACCGGCGCTTCGGATTGTGCTGCAATAAGAGTATCGGCGGATGTTGGCGGGGACTTGATTGAAGGCAGGAGATAGGAGATGGGAGATAGGAGTGCAAAATGGAGAGTGGGGAGTTAAAAAAGTCAGGGATCAGATATGACCCCTGACTCCTGATTCCTGATTCCTGACTCCTGATTCCTGATTCCTACCGTCCCGACCTCATGCCGCCGCCGGTAATGATCGGCGCGCGCGGAGGGGAGCGCGGCGAAGTCTGCTGGAAGCCTTCGAAGTTTCCTGTGTTCAGATTCGGCTGCGCGAGCGTTGCCGCTTGGTTTTGCTTGTTTACCGACGGCGTCGTGGCCGTGCTGTTCACGCTGTTAAAATCCGGCGGCAGCGTCGGGGCGAGGCTGCTGTTGGGCGGAATCGTTGTGGGCAGCGTGTTGGCTTGGACGTTCAAATTGCTCGGGTTCACGTTCGTCGGGACTTGATTGGTGCCGAGCGTCGAACTGTCGAAGGCCGTGCCGCCGATAACCGGTGGAACCGTCAGCGTGTAACCGTAGCCGATGGGATAGCCGTAGTCGCTGTAGGTGGCGACGTAGCGGCGATTGGGAATGCGCGGCGGCGGGTTGGTTTCGTTCGACGAAAGGTTCATGATGTGAACGCCGTTGATCATGTTGCGTTCGTGGCCCGCCGCGATCGGTTTGCCGTTGATGTTTTCGCCGCTGTAGAGCACCATCGGATTGACGCAGAACATCGAGTACAGATTCATGTCGTCGTTGTAGCCGACGACGTAGCGGTCGCCGGGGCGCAGGTCGTCAAAATGGTAGACGCGCGGCTCTTCAGTGTAGCTCCACAACGGGAAGGAAATTCCGTAGCGCGGCGATTCGTCGAAGATCGAGAAATTCGGGTAGGGCATCGTGAAGCTCAAATCTTCCTCGTAGTCGGGATCCCATTTGTATTTCATGCGGTCGCGGTAACTGTCCGCCAAGTCGCGCCGCAGCGCCGCGCGCTGGCCGTCCTTGAACGAGTAGAATTCCTTGTGGTATTCCACGTAATCCGCCACGTACGCACTGCGCGTGGCGTGCATTTTGAACTCGCCGTGATCACCCACTTCCGTGATCACGCCTTCCGCCCAGTTGGTGGCGTCGGGGTTGAAGCGAAGGGTCGCCGATTCTTCCAGCGACATTTGAGCTCGCGCGGGCAGCATGACAAGGGTTGCAATCGCGAGGCCGAAGTGAAGTAATGCTTTCATGACAAAATCTCCTATGCCGCAGAATAAAGACGCAAAGGGCGGACCAGCCGCGCGCGGAAATTGAATCTTCAATTCTCGCTTGGGCAATGCATTAGGAAATGACGACGAAGCGCGGGCAACGAAACGTCGGCGAAATGCCCACAGCGCATCGCGCACTTGCCGAACGCGCTCTGCGTTTGCCGTTTGGAGCACCAACAAGTATGCTGCGCATTCCACGAAAAAACTTGCGAACTTATGGCCGAGACTCCGAGCTACCGTTACGACCCCTGGCGATTTTTGAAGATCGGCCTGATCATGCTCGGCTGCATCTTTGTGTTCAGCACGGCGGTCTATTATCTCCTTGGCGTGTACTATCACAAAAACTGGACGCTGATGGACTGCGTGTTCATGGTGGCCATCACGCTCTCGACGATCGGTTACGGCGACTGGCTGGATTTGCGCGGCAAAACGCTGGCGGAGATTTTCACGATTCTGCTGGCGTTCGTGGGCATCGGCGTGCCGGCATTTTTGATTTCAACGGTGACGGCGCTGATCGTGGACGGGACGATTGGCGACACGGTTCGGAGGAAACGCATGCAGCAGGAGATCTCGAAGTTGAGCGGGCACACGATCGTGTGCGGCGCGGGGAGCGTGGGCGAGCATTGCATCCGCGAGCTGCTCAAGCTGGGGCGCAAGATCGTGGTGATCGATTACGACGCCGAGCGGCTCAAACATTTGCAATTCGAACTCGGCGCGTTTCCATACGTCGTAGGCAGCGCGGAGAACGACGAGACGCTGGTCGCGGCGGGAATTAAGCGCGCGGGATTTTTGATCGCGGCGCTGACGGATGACAAAAACAATCTGTTCATCACGCTCTCGGCGAACGTCTTGAATCCGAAAATCCGCATCGCCAGCAAAGCCATCGACGACAACGTGCGCCGAAAGATGCTGCAAGCGGGCGCGGCGTCGGTGGTGAGTCCGTCGGCGATTGGCGGGCTGCGCTTAGTGAGCGAACTGGTGCGGCCGGCGACGACGAATTTTCTCGACGGCATGTTGCGCGACCGGACGGCGGTGCGTTTCGGCGAATTGACGCTGCGCGCGCCCAGCGTGCTGATCGGGAAAACGCTGAATGAAGCCGCGCTGCGGCAGAAAGCGGACGTGCTGATCGTCGCGGCAAAATCCGCGGGCGACACGGCGTTCACGTACAATCCCAAAGCTGATTTTGGGCTCAAAGACGGCTGCGTGCTGGTGGTGATGGGGCCAACGGAGGAAATCGAGCGGCTGCGGCCGGTGTTTGGAGACGACGGCCAGATTGCCAGCCCGACCGACGCGGAATTGCGCGGGCGCGGATAGCAGCGCGTGAGGGGTTTCGTGAATGATTTGTTGAGTCAGTCATCCATTCAACGTGGTGTAATCTTGCTTGTCATTGGAGATGAACTGTGAACATCACGTTCCCACTGGCTCTCGTGTGGCTTTTTGCCGCTGGAGCGCTCGCCTCGGCTGAAGTAAACATATTTCCGCAGGGGGATTTTAAGAATCCGGGGGCCAATACGGAATGGGCCGAGGGATTCACCATCCCACAGAACCAGGAATTCAAGCTTGTCTCGGAAAACGGCAAGTCCTGGCTGCGCATCGAGAATCACGACGCGGGGCGGCAGGTTGATTCCGTACACGCTTACGTGAAAGTCACTCCGCAGATTGCGTCCCTGATTATCTCCGTGCGCCTGAGAGCCGCCAACTTGAAGGTCGGCAAAGAGGGCTGGCACGATGCCCGCGTGGCGATGAGTTTTGAGGGAGCTACGTCCACTTATGCGCCGCAAGTGCCGGAATTACAGGCCGACTCCGATTGGGTGACGCAGACGGTGGAACTGAATGTGCCCAAGGGCGCAACCCGCCTCAACATTCAGCCGGCGTTGTTCCGTTGCACGGGCGTCTTCGAGATCGCCGATTTGACCGTCACGCCCCGCGTGGCGGCGCCGACGCAGTTGGCAGATGCCGTGCTGCTTGCGGGCACCAGCTTGGACTGGGACAAGACGAAAGTCGTCACGGAGAATGCCAAGCGCGCGCACGTGGCGTTGGACGGCATCTGGCGCTTCATTCCCGCGACGGAAGGCAGTGACGTTCCCGCGAAAGTCGGATGGGCGTATCTCAAGGTTCCGGGAACCTGGCAGAATGCTTCGGGCAAGCATTCCGATTTCCTTGCCGTCGGCGGCGGCCCGCAGTGGGATTTGTATGACGGAGCGCTGGTGACGCGCGCCTGGTACGAGCGGCAAGTGGCGATCCCGGCGGAATGGCAAGGCCGCGCGATCAGCCTGCGTTTCGACCGTGTGTCGACGGACGCAATGGTCTATGTCAACGGCACGCAGTGCGGAAAGATCGCGTGGCCGTGGGGCTCGGTGGACATCACCTCAGCGGTAAAGCCTGGGCAAACGGCGGATATTCAAGTGCTGGTGGCGGCCATCGCCGATGCCGAAAAGGTGGGGACCTTCTGGCAAAATGCCTTGAGCGACAAGGCTTCTTTTTCATCCGCCAAACTCAAAACGCGCGGCTTGACCGGCAGCGTTATTTTGGAAAGCCGTTCGTCAGAGGCGCAGGTGACCGATGTCTTCGTCCGCACGTCAACTCGGGAAAAGAATGTTGCCGTAGACGTGGAACTGAGCGGTGTCAAGCAGGCGGGTGCCGTTCATATCGTTGCGGACATGCTTAATGAAAAGGGAGAAGTGGAGAAGAGCTTCACGGCGGACGCGGTCGTGGAGGCCAAGGAGACGCAGCGCATAACACTCACTTGGCCTTGGACCCACGCGCGACTGTGGGATGTGGGCCAGCCCAATCTGTATACGCTTCGGCTTACGGTAAAGGACGCGGGCGTGGATGACGAGTACAACCAAGATTTCGGCTTCCGCGAGATTTGGGCGGAGGGGCGCACGTTTTTCCTCAACGGCACCGAGATTCACCTGCGGCAGGGCTGCTTTAATTATGGCCCGCGCACGCAAATGGGGGACAATTTTTCCGAGATGGGTTCCCCGACTGTGGATGCCCGCGGCGATGCCGACGACTCGGGGCGAACGCTGGACGACACCGATCACAAAGGTTACCTGGTGGCGCAGTATGTCTCAAACGCGACCAAGTATATGATGGATTCCAGCCGCAAGTTCACGTGGGAGCAGAAGCAGCCGTTTGCGATGGAGCGCGCCGCCGTGTGGATGCGCCACTACCGTAACCATCCTTCAGTGGTCATGTGGATCGCCGGCATGAATTTTTTCAACAACGCGGTGGACGCCGACCCGCGCCACGTCGGCCGCCGCGACTGGGATCAGTCCAGCGGGCGCTGGCAGCAACTCATGGTTTTCAGCAAGGAGATGTTCGATGGGCTGAAGAAGCTTGATCCCACTCGCATTTATTACAGCCACGCGGGCGCCTACACGGGCGATGTGTATACGATGAACTGCTACCTGGACCTCATACCGCTGCAGGAACGCGAAGAGTGGCTGAGCGAATGGGCCAAGAGCGGGCAGATGCCGATTTCCATGGTCGAGTTCGGCACGCCGATGGACTGCACATTTCGTCGCGGGCGCAACGGTTTTACCAGCAACATCACCAGCGAGCCGCTGTTGACGGAATACAGCGCCATCTACTTTGGCAGTGAGGCGTATGCCGCCGAGGAGCCTAAATACCGCCAGTACCTTCACAACTTGTTCCGCAGCGGGATGCTTTACGAGAGTTCCGAAAACCGGCTGGATGAGTATGCCAATAACCACAAAATCCAGCAGCTCTTCCGCACGAACACGTGGCGCAGTTGGCGCACCGCCGGCCTGCCGGGCGGCTTGCGCACTTGGTCGTGGATGCAGGATGCATTGAAGGAGGTTAACGGCCCGACGCTGGCGTGGATTGCCGGTCCTGCGGAAGCGTACACCGCGAAGGACCACCACTTCAGCGCTGGTCAGAAGATCGAGAAGCAGATTGTCCTGATCAACGACACGCGCCAGCCCCAGAACTTTACCGCAACTTGGACCGCGACGGTGGGCGGGCAGGAAGTGGGCAAGGGCCAGTTGCAGGACAGCCTGGCCATTTCGGAGATTCGATTTCTTCCTTTCCAATTCACCGCGCCCGCTAAGGAAGCCGGTGGCAAAGCCGACGGCCAGATCACGTTGACTGCAACGATCGGCGAGGCCAAGCAGCAGGATATGTTTGCGTTCCGCGTCTTTGGCGAGGACCGGCCGGTCGGCGGCGAGATCGCCATGATGGACTCGGATGGGCAGACCAGCAAAATGCTGGAGAACCTTGGCTATAAGACGCGAGCGTGGAATGGCGAGGCGGCGCTTCTGGTGGTGATCGGGCGCAACGTTTTGAAGAACAACCCGGCCGTGGGTACCAAGTTGGAAGCCATCGTGCAGGCGGGCGGTCGGGCTTTGATCTGTGCGCAGGATCCCGCGTGGATGACGCAGGCCCTCGGGCTGCGCGTCTGCCCGCACGTGAGCCGGCGCGTTTTTCCCATGAATTCCCCGGTTACCAGCGGGATAGATGGAGACGATCTGCGCGACTGGACGGGCAACAGCGCTTTAATTGAAGCCCACCCGCAATACGTGGTGGGGACTTACCTCAAGGGGAACGAAGGCGATCAGCCCTACGCCGGATGGCACTGGGGCAACCGCGGCGGAGTGAGCAGCGCGGCCATCGAGAAGCCTCACCGCAGCGGCTGGCGTCCGCTGCTGGAATGCGAGTTCGACTTGAGCTACACGCCGCTGATGGAGCTGGACTATGGCCAAGGACGGCTGGTGTTTTGCACGCTGGACCTGGAAGACCACGTGGCAGCGGACCCGGCGGCGCGGCGCTTGGCGGAGCGGATTATGGACTATGCAGCGCACGCTCCGCTGTCTGCCAAGGCTGGCAGAGTGGAGTATGTTGGCGGAGCGGACGGAGCGGCATGGCTGGATCGGATCGGGGTGAGTTATCAGCGCTCGGCCACGTTGAACGCAGAGGCGGCGCTGCTGCTGATTGGGCCGGATGCGGCCATCGACACGGCGGGCTTGAGCGCCTATTTGGAAAAGGGCGGCAAGGCGTTCTTTTTGCCGCGTTCGCAGGCCGAGGGATGGCTGGGCACGACCTTGAAACCGGCTGCCGCGCAGTTCGCCGGGTCGCTCTCAGCGCCGGAGTGGCCCGAAGCGCGGGGCATCAGCGCCTCTGATCTTCGCTGGCGCAGCACCATGAATACTCCTCCCTGGGTGCTGGGCGCCGGAGCCGAGATCGGGGCGGACGGGCTGCTGGGCCGCAAAACAATCGGAAAGGGCGTGGCGATTTTCTGTCAGGTTGATCCGGACTGCTTCCACGCCGGCGAGAAGACCTATTTCCGCTACACGCGCTGGAGGTCCACCCGGGCCGTTGCCCAACTGCTGGCCAACCTGGGCGCCAGCTTCCCGGTGGACAGCCGCGTATTCCATCCCTCAGAGAAAGAGAAATCGGAAAAGTCAAGCACTCTGAATTATTACCATCCCGATTACATCACCGAGTTCTTTATGGGAGATAATCCCTACCGCTATTACAGGTGGTAACGCCGGCTGACCCCTGCCCCCCTGACTTCTGACCTATGGCTTCTTCTCCCCTTTGTCGCACACCGCCCATAATCGCAGGCCATGTACCTTGAAGAGAACGCCATTGGCAACGCACGGCGTGCTGCTGGAGAAAGTGCCGTCGTCGATGGTGCTGAGTACTTTCAGCGTCTTGCTCGCCGCCAGAATGGCCTCGCCGGCAAAGACTTTGCCGTCCGCTACGACAAGGGCGGGATTTAACACGTTGCGATCCTTGATGGCATGGGTCCAGTATTTCTGACCGGTGTCCGCATCCAAACAGTGGATGACGCAACCTTCGTCAATGGCGAACACCAACCCTTCGTAAATGGCTACCGTGCTCAGCGTCGCTTTCAATTCGTCGTAACTCCATACTTTGCCGCTGTGGGTGACATCACCGGTCTTTGTCGCGTCGATGCAAACCAGGTTTCCTCTGCAGTTCTTGCTGGCATGCTCCGGATCCCCGCCGATCGCCACGTAAACCCGGTTGCGGTAAAAGACGGGCGTTGCAATGATGTCGCAGGGGTGCTTTTGGCCGTCGCCCTTGCCTCCGCGCGCATAAAACGGCGCATTCCTGTATTCGGGCGGCAGGCAATCGAACCACCAAATCTTCTTCAGAATCGGCACGTCCGGCAGCTTGGCCATCGGAATGGAATCGACCGGCGTGGTGACCGGCATGTTGATCGAATAACGGTATTCCACCGGCAGCGCCGGTTTTTTCGTGGACGAAATCAAATCGAACTGCTTGGCGTATTCCGCGGGGGTGAGGCCGGCTGTGTTCTTGTCTTTGACGTCGATATAACTCACGATCGGACCGCGCAGCGTGGTTGTGATCAAACGGTCGGGAGTGACCTTTGCCGCGGGATCGACCGGTTCAAATGCGTAACAGAATCCATTTCCGGTGGCAAAGAGAATCTGTGCTTTTCCGTTCACCATCGCCAGCGACGGCGAGGACCATTGCCCCCGCCAAAGCTGTTCGCCGATCTGCTCGTCGTCTCGCGCGACAAGCTGCCCGGTATGCTTATTGAGCGCAATCAAACTGGGGGTCAGCGGATAAAAAGGTTTGTCAGGCGTTTGAAAACGCCCATTTCCGGTGCAGACATAGACAAAGTCGCCGTGAACCAAAACGGAGCAACTGGCCACGTGATGCTGCATGATGTTAAACACTTTTGCCATATCGAAACGCCACACGACGCCCCGCGTGGAATCGGATGTGCCGGAAGGCGTGGACGGCTTGAGCCATGTTGCCAGATCGAGGCACACCACCTCCGGAAACGGCGCCACAAAATAAAGGCGGTCGCCCTCAACGGTGGGCGTCGAGCACACGCCAAAATTGTCGGTTTTCGGTTGCGAAGGACCGAATGTAAATCTCCCCAACTCATGGCCTGTCTTTTCATCGAGACAAAGCAGCGAGGCATCCGAAGACGACTTGCCGGCCATGCCGAGGAAAACCTTGCCTTGGCTCACCACCGGGCTGCCGTTTGTCTTATAGCCAAGCATTGCAAACCACTTGATGTTTCTCGTGGTCGATAGCTCGACTTCGCCGTCGGGTTTCTTTGTTCCGAGCGAATACCAATCGGGCAGCCCCTTCTCTGTTTCGGAAGCCATGTTGCGCGAAGGCTGCCCACCCCACGTCGGCCAATCCGCGGCAGGCGCGGCGGTTGCCAAGAGGAGAAGGGGCAAAAGAATACTGCCGGAGGATAATGCAGTCCGAAGAAATGCTTCGGGAACAATTTTTCGGATCCCAGTTGAGGGATGCGGTTGAGCTTTCATTGACATATTCCTTCTCATGCCAGGCGCCACGTCGCGTCATTGAGGATATCACTTGGGACACAAATTCATTCTCAATCCTGTACTCTAATCTACACCGGCTACAGCTCGGCGCGGGCCAGTGATGAATTTCAAAATGGAACCCACGGAAACTACACTGTAGCGCGCTGCGGCGCCCGGTGTAAAAGTTAGAATGGTTTAAAGGAATCGCACGATGCGCCCATTTCAATTTGCTTGTCTCGTGTTTTCGATCGGCGCATCCGCGGCGCAATGCGTGCAGTTCGATTCGGCCGGCGGCTGGACCAAATACGAACACAATCCCGTTCTCGGAGGCCAGTACGGCACCTGTTTCGATATCTCCGTGCTGCGCGAAGACGGGGCGTATCGCATGTGGGTTTCGTGGCGGCCGAAGAAGAGCACCGCGCTGGTTGAAAGCAAGGACGGCTTGTCGTGGAGCGCGCCCGAGGTTGTCCTGCCGCCGGCGAAGACTGGCTGGGAAGACGACATCAACCGGCCGGTCGTGCTTAAGCGCACGGATGGTTATCACATGTGGTACACGGGGCAGGCCAAAGGGCATTCATCGATCGGCTACGCGACCAGTGCGGACGGCAAGAACTGGAAGCGCATGAGTGAGAAGCCGGTTTTGTCAGCGGAGAAACCGTGGGAAAAAGTCGCGGTGATGTGTCCGCACGTGTTGTGGGACGAGGGGGCGAAACAATTTCGAATGTGGTATTCAGCCGGTGATCAATACGAGCCGAACGCAATCGGTTATGCGACCAGCCCTGACGGATTGACTTGGACAAAGCACGAAGCCAATCCTGTTTTCATTTCCGATCCAAACAGCGCATGGGAAAAACACAAAGTGACCGCGTGCCAAGTCGTGCAGCAAAACGGCTGGCATGTGATGTTCTACATCGGCTTTCGCGACGAAAATCACGCGCAGATTGGCTTGGCGCGTTCGAAGGACGGCATCACCAACTGGGAGCGTCATCCGTCGAATCCGATCGTGCGTTCCGGCACCAACCAATGGGACCACGACGCGTGCTACAAGCCCTATGCAATTTTCGACGGCGAGAAATGGCTGCTTTGGTACAACGGGCGGCGCCAGTCGCTGGAACAGATCGGTGTCGTGATTCATCCCGGCGAGGACCTCGGCTTCCCTATGGTCTTGAAGCCGGCATCGCTCAAGCACTACGTCGATGAGTTCAACAAAACCGACAATGAGCTTTACAAACAGTACATTCCCAATGCCGCGGCGTGGGAATTTCTCGCGGATCATATCCCGCTGTTCGATTGCCCGGATAAAGAGCTTGAGGAGATCTATTATTTCCGCTGGTGGACATACCGCAAAGCGATCAACCGCACGCCCGACGGCTTCGTGATCACTGAGTTCCTGCCGAAGGTGAGTTGGGCGGGCAAATACAACACCATCGACTGCGCGGCCGGCCACCATTTTCGCGAAGGCCGCTGGCTGCACGATCCAAAGTACCTCGACGATTACGCGACGTTCTGGCTGCGCAAAGGCGGCGCTGTCCGCAGCTATTCGTTCTGGATCGCCGATTCGCTTTTGCAGCGCGCGGCCGTCACGGGCGATACCAAGCTCGCCCTCGATCTTCTCCCAGAATTGATCGCGAACTATCAGGGCTGGGAGAAAGAGCGGCTCGATCCCAGCGGACTCTTCTGGCAGGTGGACGATCGCGACGGCATGGAAGCATCCATCGGGGGAAGCGGTTTCCGCGCGACAATCAACAGTTACATGTACGGCGACGCGCTGGCCATCGCGCAGCTTGCTGGCATGGCGGGCAAGGCCGATGTTGCAAACGAGTACCGCGACAAAGCCGCCCAGCTGAAGCGGTTCGTGCAGGAGAAGCTCTGGGACAAGGACGCGCAGTTTTTCAAGGTCCTTCCGCGCGGCAAAGACACGCTCGCCGACGTGCGCGAAGAGCACGGTTTCACGCCGTGGTATTTCAATTTGCCCGACGCGGACAAATCCGTTGCGTGGAAACAGCTCATGGATGCGCAGGGGTTTTACGCGCCGTATGGTCCGACAACGGCCGAACAGCGCCATCTCAAATTCGCGCTCTCCTATCAGGGCCACGAATGCCAATGGAACGGTCCGAGCTGGCCTTTCGCGACGTCGGTGACGCTGACCGCGATGGCGAACCTGCTCAACAATTACGAGCAGGATTTCGTGACGCGCAAGGATTATCTCGAGGTGCTGAAAATCTACGCGAAGTCGCAGCACCTCAAGCTCGACGATGGCCGCGTCGTGCCGTGGATTGACGAAAATCTGAATCCGCAGACCGGCGACTGGATTTCGCGCACGCGCTTGAAGACGTGGAAAAACGGCACATGGGACACGGGCAAAGGCGGCGAAGAGCGCGGGAAAGATTACAACCACTCGACTTACTGCGACCTCGTGATTTCCGGGCTGATCGGATTGCGCGCGCGCCTGGACAAAATGGTCGAAGTGAATCCGCTGATTCCCGACGGCGCCTGGGATTATTTCTGCCTCGATAACGTCCGTTATCACGGCCATACGCTGACGATTCTTTACGACAAGAGCGGCGAGCGCTATCAGAAGGGCAAAGGCCTGCGGATTTTCGCGGATGGCAAAGAAATCGGCGCTGCCGAGAAGCTCACCCGCATGACCGCGCCGCTAACGGAGAATGCCCGGCAACCTTAAAATTTGACACTGGTTCGAATCCAGGCGGGCCTAAGAGGGTGTTTAAAAAGTGAGCGCGGCGTAAAACGGCGCTTTTTTTCCGGCTCTTCGTTGCGAACTTCAAGCGTTATCTCCTGCGGATAGCGCATGAAGTTCGCGCCTCGATCCGAACAAAAATCGCTCGTTTTCCGCTCGCACCCACTTTTTAAACACCCTCTAACATGTTTCAAGCTCAATGCTGCAACGAATCCAACCGAACTTCCCGCGCTCACTTTCGTAATTCAAGCATGACCTCCGCTCCCAATGCCGCTCCAGCGTCCGTTCGTGCAGTGCGCCGCCCCTTTCAATTTCATCTTTCGACGGCGTTGATCCTGATGTTCAGCGTGGGCGGGTTGATGTGGCTGAACTTCGCGGATGCAGTGACGCACCAGCCGTTTTTTCCCAACGCACGCTGGGAAGGCGAAGTTCTTCTACAGAGCGTCGGATGGCCGGATACGTTCGCGTCGCGGCGATCGATGTGGGAGCGCGATACGTTTACCGGAAAAGTAAAGACATTCTTCGATATCCGCCATTTCGATCCCGGCGCCTTCGCCTGGGACGCATGGGTCGCGCTGGTTGTGCTCGCGGGCGTCGCGCTGGTCTGCCGGCGATTAACCGGACCCGCCACTGCGCGCGAAACTTTTCCGCCGGGCGTGCCCATTGAGATGCATCCCGCGACGGCGTGCGCGCTGTTTTCCGTAGCGGGAGCAATCTTGTGGATGTCCCTCCAAGTCCCAATGCCATATTGGCAGTTCAGCCCGCTTCGGTTTTATATCCTCGTGATTAACGCGCTCGCCGGCGTCTGGTTGCTGGCCGAATGGTGCGTCCGGCAGTCTCGCCGACGTGTCTGAGCCTATTTCTTAAGCTGTTCAATCTGCTGCTTCAAGCCGTCGATCTGCTTCTGCAGATTATCGCGGCTGCGATCGGTGTTGCGCGGGTCGTCGAGACGTTGTTGAAGCAGTTGAATCTGCTGCTGCAAGCGGTCGATCGCGGCTTGATTGCGATTCGGCGCGTTCGGTCCGTTCTGGTCGAGCGCTTTGAGTTGGCGGTCGGTGTTGGCGATCTGGCCGTCGAAATATTTCAGCGACGATTGCATGGAACGCTTGATGTTGTCGGCGGTGTTCGGATCGTTGATCGACTTTTCGGCGGCGGTTTTTTGTTGGACCATCGTGGCGCGGTATTGCGTCAGGCGCTGGCGCTGATAGTCATTCGCGGTCATAACGCCGGTTTTGGGATTCAAGATCGCTTCCTGTTCGGCGCGGCGCGAGTCCATCAACTGCTTGCGCAGTTGCTCCAATTCGGCGGCTTCCGCCTCGGGCAGATCTTTGGGATATCCCGCGCGCAGTTCCCATTGTTTCGCGGCTTGGAAATCCTTTTTGGCCATCGCCGTTTTGAACATCCAGACCGCGGCGAGATTCGCCGGTGTGCGAATCTCGCTGCCCACGTCGATCACATGCGGCTTGCGCCCTTCGAAGCTTATCACCCACTGAAATTCGCGCGCGGCATCGTCGAGGCGGTTGAGTTTATAAAACGCCTGGCCCAGACGCAGGCGCGTCCACGCCAGCATCGTTTCGATGTTGGGCGCCTGCGGAATTTCGGTGGGGTCCTTCAACGAACGCGGAATCATTGCGTGCGGCAGCGGCGCGTAACGCGCAGCTTCTTCGATGCGATCGTACAGCGGCAAGTTGACGGAAAGCTGATCGGCGGCGGCTTGCAGTTGATTGGATTCAAGCATCAATTCGCCGGCGCTCAAATTCAACTGCACGGCGAGGCCCGCGTCGTCCGCGCTCAGCGGCGCGCCGGATTGGTGCAGGCGCACGCCATTCAAAATCGCGTTGGCGTCGTTGATCGCGGAGGCCGCGAAGAACCACGCTGCAGCTTCCGCGGCGTTGCCTTTTTCGCGCGCAATCGAACCGCGGTACGCGGCCACACGCGCGTCGGCGGGATCGGCGAGCGCGGCGCGGTCGAGCGCGGCGCCGGAACTTTTCCACGCCGTGCGGTTGAAATGCAGCCAGACCAGCTTGAGCATCGGCGCGGCGGTGGTGTGGACCAGATTCGACGCGGACATCTGGGCTTCGAAGGATTCGTTGGTCATCTTCAAATTCGAATAGACCTGCGAAAGTTTGCGCCAGGCGTGCAGAAAATCGGGCTGAAGTTTCACGGCGGTTTCGAGTTCCGTGCGCGCGGCGGCGATGTCGCCTTCGCGTTGCGCGACAATGGCCAGATAGTAATAGCCGAGCGGCTTGCCGCGCTCCGCTTCGGCGGCGGCCAGCAGGGCTTTGCGCGCGATGTCCCAGAGGCGGTGCGCCTCGGCGTCCAGTTCGTTGGCTTCGCGCAATTCGGCCTGCGACGGGTAGCGATAATAATCGTAGTGAAAATCCGACCAGTGTTCGACGCTGCGCAGACCCGCCGCATTCGAGGCGGCCACGGAACCGGCGTGGTCCATCACGCGCGAAAACATGTCCAGCACAATCGGATCGTACGGCTTCAGTTCCAGCGCGTGCCTCAAATTGGTTTCGGCATCGCCCCATTGAAAACGCTCGATCAGGCACGCCGCTTTGAACGCAAGCGCTTTCACTTGGCCGGAGTTAAGCCGCAGCGCTGCGTCGGCCGCGTTCTCGGCTTCGGCCAGTTCCTGCGCGCGCGTCTCTTCGGTCTGCGGACGGTAGGGATGCGGCTCGGCGCGCGGCTCGACCCATTCGGTGATCACGGTGGTCGCTTCGTCGTAGAGAAACTCCGAGAGGTCCGCGAACGCGTCGGGATTATTCGGCGCGACGCGCACGGCTTCGCGCAAATCGCGCAGGTGATATTGGTGTCGCTCGTCGGAGCGCAGGCGCGTGGCGTGAACGGCCTTGACCAGCGTAACGGCGCGCTGCGCGAGCTCTTCGGGCTTCGCGCCGGCTTTTGCGGCCTCCATTAATTCAGTGAGCATCTGCGCGCGGCGCGCGGCATCCGGCGGCGGAGCAAGTTCAGCGAGGCGTTTTTCAAATTCAGCTTTCAATCCCGCCGCGGTTTCGGGCTTTAGCTTCGCGCCGATGGAGAAATCCTCGCGGGCGCGCTCGACGCTGCCCAGCGCCGCGTGAGCGAACGCGCGCCCGATGTAGGCGTTGCCCCACGCTTCTTTCTGCGTGAGCACCAGCGTGTAATCGGCGCGCGCACCCTCGGGCGAACCGAGCGCCTGTTTGCAGCCGGCGATGTAGAAGATGGTTTCGACGTCGCTCGGATCGCTTTGGCGCGCGTGTTCAAGGTCGTCGAACGCTTCCGCGTATTGCTTTTTCTGATAACGCGCAATGCCGCGCGTTTTTAATACGCCCGCGACGGGGGCGCCCGCGGGCTTGGCCCGTTCGACAAACTGCTTTGCGAGCATGGGAAATTTTTCCTTTGCGGCGTCCCGCTCTTTTTGCCAACGCGCGCCGTATTCCCGCGCTTCGTCGCGGTTGGTTTTAAGGCGGAAACTCATTTCGCCGTACTTGTGCGACATTTCGCGCACGGCCGTTTCGTACGGATCGCGCGTCGCCGCCGGAAAGTAGTTGGAATCCTCCATGAAGCGCCCTTGCATCCCGACCGTCGTCGCAAGCCACAATTTCGTGGGCGTGTGATTGGGGCGGAGGCGATTGGCGCGTTCGAGATCTTTTTGCGCTTTTTCGATTTGCTCGCCCAGCGCCAACGCGACGCCGCGCGCAACGTAGTAGTCGGGGTTTTCCTCTTCGGCGTCGATGGATTTGGTGAACGCGTCGATGGCGTCGTTCCATTTCGCGCGTTCGAGCGCATCGAGGCCTTCGACGTAGCTGGTCATCCCCGGCGTGTCCGCGGCGACGAGCCGCGACCACAAGGGAGCGGACAGCAAGAGGACCGCCATTAAAAAACAAAATGCTTTTTGGAATGAACAATTCATGTCGGCCTCCGGCGCTGGCGTGCAGCGTTACGAACTGAGAGGACGACTGACGTTTTAGCCGATGACGCGGGAAAATGCAATTTTTGCCAGCGGCTTTGCGTATCGCGTGCAGGCGAGACGCCTGCGCCACGGGTCCGATGTAAATTTCGATAGACACGCACGCCGATACCGCGTTAAATCATCACCCCAACATTTGGAGAGTCGCATGTTCAACCGATATGCTCGCCGCACTTGCCTATGTAGCGTTGCTGCTTTGGCATTGCTGCGCGTTGCGTTTGCCGAAAACGACGCCCCTGCCATCGAAGCCAAACCCTCCTTCGCCGAACCGTGCATTTCGCCGGATCGTTCCGAAATCGCGTTTGTTTCGGGCGGCGATATTTGGACGGCGCCGGCGGCGGGCGGTGAAGCGCGGCTGTTGGTTTCGCACTCGGCCACCGAATCGCGGCCGTTGTATTCGCCCGACGGCAAGCAGCTCGCCTTCGTTTCGCAGCGCACCGGCAACGGCGACATCTACGTGCTGATGCTCGCCAGCGGCGACGTCAAGCGCATCACGTTCGACGACGCGCACGAGCAGCTTGACGCGTGGTCGCGCGACGGCAAGTGGCTTTATTTTTCGACGACCGGCCACGACATCGACGCGATGAACGACATCTACCGCGTCAGCTCCGAAGGCGGCACGCCGATGCCGGTCAGCGACGACCGCTACAGCAACGAATTCTTCGCCGCGCCGTCGCCCGACGGAACCTCAATCGCTTTTAACGCGCGCGGATTCGGGATGCGGCAGTGGTGGCGCAAAGGGCACAGCCATTTGGACGAAAGCGAAATTTGGCTGCGCAAAGAAATCCGTGGCGCAGGCGTCTCGCCTGCAAGTTCGTCCTCTGCGCCCGGCGAATACGAGCGCGTCACGCCCGGCGGCGCAAAAGAACTTTGGCCGATGTGGAACGCCAACGGCACCGCCCTCTATTATGTCTCGGACCGCGATGGCCAGCAGAACATCTGGACCAAGCCGCTGCACGGCGACGCGCGCCAGATCACGCATTTCAAAGATGGGCGCGTCGTGTGGCCCACGATTTCGTACGACGGCGCGGCGATTGTCTTCGAACGCAACTTCGGCGTCTGGATGCTCGACACCACCAGCGGCCAGGCGCATGAGATTCCGCTCACGCGCCGCGGCGCGTCGGCCGGCGCGGCCAACGAACACATTTCGCTGGCGAACCATTTCCGCGATCTGGCGCTTTCGCCCGACGGAAAGAAGCTGGCTTTCGTCGCGCACGGCGAAGTCTTCGCGGTTTCCGCCAAAGACGGCGGCGATGCGGTGCGCGTGACGCACACGCCGGCGGCTGAAGAAAATCCGATCTGGTCCGGCGACAGCAAACGGCTCATCTACGTTTCGACTCGAGGCGGCGTGTCGCATCTGTTCCAATACGATTTCACGAACAACACTGAAACGCAGCTCACCAACGATGCGCAATCCGACGCGCAGCCGATGTTTTCGCCTGACGGCAAAATGCTCGCGTTCCAGCGCGGCGGCTGCGAACTCTGCGTCATGGATGTCGGCACCAAGCAGGTTCATTCCGCCGCCAACGCCTGCTTCGATCGTCCGCCGCTGAATTCGAAGCGGCCCTATGTCTGGTCGCACGACAGTTACTGGCTCGCGTATTCAGCGCCGTCGGCCGGCAAAGCATTTCGCAATGTGAGTGTCGTCCCCGCGGCGGGCGGGCCGAGCAAGCAAGTCAGCTTTCTCTCGAACGTTTACAGCAATACGATTTCATGGAGTCCCGATGGCACGTTCATGCTGGTCCAGTCCGGCCAGCGCACCGAACGCAGCGGCTTGGCGCGCATCGACCTCGTCCCGCGCGCGCTGAAATTCCGCGAAGATCAGTTCCGCGATTTGTTCAAAGACGACGCGCCCGCAAAGCCGCGCATTCCGTGGCCGCTGGGCCCGAGCGAGCAGAAAACGGTCAACTCACCGGCGCCGCCAAAAACGCCGTCCACTTCCGACAAGCCGGACGCGGCGAAGGAAACCGCGAGCACTTCGCCAAAGGAGCCTGTCAAACCCGTTGAGCCGAAAAAGAGCGACGCGAAACATTTCGAAATCGCCTTCGATTCGATTCGCCAGCGCCAGACGCTGTTGCCGCTGGGCCTCGACATTTACAGCGAAGTGATCAGCCCCGACGGCAAATGGGCGGTGCTTACCGCCGGCACGTGGCTCTACACGTACTCGCTCGACGACATGGCGCGCGAGCAGGGCACGCGGCCGCTGGTATCGACGGGCGGCAACAAATCCGACGCGCAGTTTTCGCCGGACAACAAGGAAGTGTATTACCTCGACAACGGGCACATCGACATCGCGTCGATGGAACAGCGCACCACGCGGACGCTGAACGTGAACGCCGAAATGGACGTGGATTTCGATCACGAGAAAAACGCCGTCTTCAATCAGGCGTGGAGTTATTTGCGCGATCATTTCTTCGACGAGAAATTCAACGGCGCCGATTGGAACGCGGTCAAAACCGAATACGCGCCGCGCGTGGCCGGCGCGCGCACGCCCGACGAAATGCGGCGCATCATTTCGATGATGCTGGGCGAACTCAACGCCTCGCACATGGGCATCAGCGGCGACCGCGGCGCGGCGGGCGATCAGGCCGGGCGGCTGGGGTTGCGCTTCGACCGCGCGGAATACGAAACCAACGGCGTCTTGAAGATCACCGAAGTCATTCCATACGGACCGGCCGCGATTGCCGGCATCAAAGAGGGCGAACGCATCGCCAGCATCGACGGCCAGTCCATCACTGCGCGCACGAATCTTGACGAAGTCCTCGCGCACAAAATCGGGCGGCGCACTGTGCTGAATGTAAAAAGTGCAGGCGGGCCGCCCGCACCACAAGGCCGCGACGTCGCCGTGCGCCCGATCGCCGCGTCCGCTGAAAAAACGCTGATGTATAAACAGTGGGTCGAGCAGCGCCGCGCGTACGTGGACAAGATCAGCCACGGCCGTCTCGGTTACGTGCACATGGCCGACATGCTCGAAAACTCGCTCAACCAGTTGTACGTCGATCTCGACGCCGAAAATCACACGCGCGAAGGCGTCGTGATCGACATCCGCAACAACGACGGCGGCTTCGTCGATCCGTACGCCATCGACGTGCTCGCGCGCCGCCCGTATTTGACGATGACGCCGCGCGGCCAGGGCATCGCCTCCGGCCGCACGCTGCTGGGGCAACGCGCGCTCGAAGCGCCGACGATTCTGGTCACCAACCAGCATTCGCTCAGCGACGCCGAGTCCTTTACGGAAGGCTACCGCAGTTTGAAGCTCGGCAAAGTCGTCGGCGAACCGACGGCGGGCTGGATTATTTTTACGAGCAACGAACCGCTTTTGGACGGCTCGAGTCTGCGCATCCCGCACACGCGCGTGCTCACCACCAGCGGCGAAGCGATGGAAATGAAACCCCGCCGTGTCGATCTGGAAGTCACGCGGCCGATTGGGGAATGCTATAGCGGACACGATTGCCAGTTGGATGTGGCGGTGGAGGAGCTTTTGAAGGAGATTGGGGGGAAATAGAATTAGACGAGGCTTGGAGGAGTTGCGCGGGTTGAGTTTAAGCCGCTGCCGCTCGCTTGCGGTCGCGCTTCGTGGAAAAGAGGTCGCGATTAGTAACAATGTGCAACTTTTGCACGCGATGACCTAAGCCTTGAACGCCGCCCGCGTCCGTTTCACCAAATCGCTGTCCTTCGCGCCCGCGCCGCGCAGGTAAAACATGCTCGCCGCCAGATATTTTTCGCGCCAGCCCGGCGAGAGGCGGCGGTAATCTTCCAGCACCGCGGAACTGAATTTGTAATCGTGCGAATCGTTGCCTTTCAGGAAGGTCAGCACGCGCGCGGCGTCGATCAGTTCCTTGGCGTCGCTGTGCTCTTT
This sequence comes from Planctomycetota bacterium, assembly GCA_035308565.1. GTDB lineage: Bacteria > Planctomycetota > SZUA-567 > H5-PLA8 > H5-PLA8 > JANXLS01. The sequence continues at coordinate 21,806 of DATGGK010000079.1, forward strand.
CAAAAACGTCAGCGTCTTGCGCGACGCCATCAGCTTGTCTTTGCTCACGTCCGCAAAAATCTCGGCCGGCGCGGCATCCGCGCCTTGCAGCGGCGCGGGTTCAAGTTCGTCGAGTTTGATCGCCGCAAGTTTGTTCCCCGCCACGCCGCGAAACAGCGGGACGACGGAGACGTTTTGCAGCAGCAGCAGCAAGCGCGTCTGATCGTTCGCGCACGCGTCGTAGGCGTAATGCAGCGCGTTGCTCATCGTCAGCGAATGCAGCGTGGCGATGCCGGGCAGGCGCATCAGCAATTCGCCCGCGGCGCACAGGACCGCGTCGGAAATCGAGCGCGGCGCGACGCCTTTGTTGAGCATGTCGCGCGCGAGCTTTGTGCAGTCCTCGTCGTTTCCGGTTCGCAGCGCTAGAAAAAGTTCCTTCGCGGAGGCGTCATCCACTTTTCCGTCGAGCCACTCCGCACGCACGCTGGCCGCCAGTTCCGCGTTGCGCCGCCACGGGCGGTCCGCGGCGAGATCGTTCTGCGCGGGGTTCTTGTTCTTGTCGTCCATCATCAGCAGCGCATACGCCAGCGAACGCAGCACCGGTTCGGCATTCTGCCAGCCGATGCATTGCAGCGTGCGGAAACTGTTGGCGACATAAATCGCTTTGTGCCCGATGTCGCGAAAATCGCGCGCGCCATACCGCGCAAAAATCTCGAACGCCTCGTGCGCGCCCACCGCTCGCGCCAGCCCGGCGACGGCAACGTCCGCCGCGCCTTCGTCCCATTTGTCCATCGCTTCGGCGAAGGCCGCGCGAGCTTTGTGCGGCGGAGGCACTTTCGAATCGTCCACCGGCGCCATGCGCCAGCCGCTTTCCTTCGCCGTCGCCGCCTGCGAACTTTTGAACTGGTCCAGCGCCCAGAAAATCGGCAGCCAGCGCTCCGTGTCGGGCGCGTTCAAGCTCGCCAGATGCGCCGAATTTATCACCAGCACCGCGTGAAATTTGAAGCCCACGTGCGGCCGCGGCTGAATGTTGCGCACGCCCGCCAGCAGCAGCGCGGCGAGCAGTTCGCGGTAGCTCAAGCCCTTGCGAATCTTCTCCGCAACCGCTTCAAGCAATTTCTCGCGCGGCGTGTCTTCCAGCACGCGCACCAGCGGCTCAATCTCCGCATTGAGCCGCACCAATTTCGGATCAAGCTGCGCGTCGTCCGCGGAGACGCGCGGAAGATGGGCGAGGAACGAAAGCGCGCCGGCACCGGCAAGGGCGGTGGTGGACGATTTCAAAAATTCGCGGCGAGAAGTCGGATGCATGGGAGCGCCTCCGGATGAGTGTGCGGGTAGTATACCCGATTTGAAGCCGATACGTGACAGTGCGAAATTGCTTTTATTCGGCGGACGGTCCACGAGTCGTGTGAAATTGTGCGAGAAATTGGTGTGGGGTGAGAATTGCGATGCCTTGGAACGGGTTAAGCACAAGCAGGTCGTTGTCGCCAGTAACGATATGCGTTGCCTGTGCAGACACGGCGAGCTCGAGAAATTTGTTATCCTTGGGATCATGGGATGCTTTGATCGCCACAGTAACATCGACCAATGACGCTTGCGCGACCAATTTCGAAACAAACAGGTCGCGTTCGTCGTCATCCAAATAACGCGAAAACTTTGGCCGGTGGAGAACCTCTTCGAGTTCCGCGAGCGTATCGGCTGACATGACGAGCGTTCCCAAAGCAAGGGCTTTAGTCAGCGCGAGATCGGGTGCCGAGTCCTTTAAGATGGCGGCACTGACGCTAACGTTGGTGTCAAAAACGAAGCGGAGTTCAGCGCTCATTCAAAATTTGCTCCAGAATCTCCGGCGTCATCCCTCTTTCTTGCGCCTTTTGACTGATCGAATCCATGACTTCCCGAAGTGGGCGCCCGGAACGCATGGCGCGGCGAAGATGCAGGCTAAGCAAGACATCTAACTTGCGCCGTTCTTCGGCGGGCGCTGCGTTGTAATCTCGCGCCGTGTCGGGATCGACTTCAATCGTAATCGTCGCGTTGCTCATTGTAATTCTCCTTCATTCACTGTCTTCGGCATCCATGCTACCCGAAGATTCTGCCCCAGCAACTTTCGGAATAACATCAAAAAACACCTTTCTTCTGTCGCGAACGCCCGCCTAACTGGCGCGCCATTTGTGTGCTAATCCTTCGCCATATGCAAGGAGGCTCCCTCATGCAAGTCTCTCTCGACCACGCTGAAATCGCCGATGCCCCGAAAGTCGATCAGGAACGCCACGATTCCACTCACGAAATTCGCCCTGATATCGCCTACAAACGTCTGGCGCTGGTCAACGTCGTTTTCCAAGGCTGGCCCGGCGCAGGAAATCGCCAATGGGTCTTGATCGATGCTGGTATTCCTGGAATGGCCGACAGCATCATCGCCGCGGCGGACAATCGCTTCTGCGAAGACGCGCGGCCCGCCGCGATCATCTTGACGCACGGCCATTTCGATCACGCCGGTTCGCTCGAAACCCTCGCCGCGCGCTGGGACGTGCCTGTCTACGCGCACTTGCTCGAATTCCCTTATCTCAACGGCACCGCCTCCTACCCGCCGCCGGATTCCGATGTCGGCGGCGGCATCATGTCGCTGCTCTCGCCGCTTTTCCCGCGCGGGCCGGTCAACGTCAGCCCGTGGCTGAAAGCGCTGCCCGAAAATGGGCATGTACCCTTCATGGACGGCTGGATCTGGATTCACACGCCCGGCCATTCGCCCGGCCACGTCTCGTTCTGGCGCGAGCGCGACCGCACGCTCATCGCCGGCGACGCCTTCATCACCACCGCTCAGGAAAGCGCCTACGCCGTCGCCACGCAACATCCTGAAATGCACGGCCCGCCGATGTTCTACACGCAGAATTGGGACGACGCGCGCGAGTCGGTGCGGAAACTCTCCGCCTTATTGCCCGAGTATGTCATCACCGGCCACGGCCCGGCGATGCGCGGCGCGGAGACGCGCGAAGCCTTGCACATGCTGGCCGACCACTTCGATGAAATCGCCGTTCCAAAAGACGGCTACTACGTGAAACACCCGGCGTCGATCAAAGACGGTTCGGCGTATAAAACGTAGGACGGGCCTCCGAGCCCGTCCCATTAACGCAGTTCATAAGCTCAGCGCAAAATGCGTATTGAACGCATTGATTTCCAGTGTATTGTATTGAATTGAAGTTGAAGAATTTTGGCGATCTAAAATTTAACTGGGCTCTTCATGCGCGCGATCGATAACAAGAATCACCGGGTAATAACGAAACGGCCTGAAGCTGCAGCAACGAAACGGCATCGTCGTGTGGTGGCAGCCAAAACTTCTTCCCGCCGAGTCGCAGTCGAATACCCGCGCGAGGCGTTTGAGTTGTTGTCGAAACTTCCTAAAAGTTCTCCGGATTGTTATCAAGCGGAAGACGACGAGCTTTGAGTGCTCTGATATTTCACCAGTGGGATATCTGGGAGGTCCTTTGGCATCATCTGGACGATGGCACGTCAAAGCCGCGTCCGGTACTTGTCATTTCATCCGATAAATATAACGCGGCCAACAATCACTTTTGGGGCATCAAGATCACCAGCGTGCCGCAGCGCGATCCACACGTCTTCGAAGTGACGGCTTTCGATCCTGCATTTGCTGTTACCGGGCTGAAGAAGACTTCCTATTTTTGTCTAAACATGGCCCGCGAAATTAAGAAGACCGATGCGCTGCATCTTCGAGGTCATCTGGGTGTTATGATGCAATTTGCGCTTAAACAATTGATTGAGAAAGCAACTGGAAAGAGCTGGGATTAAGTGAGGAGATGAAAGCATGTCCGACCCCATCCGCAACACCGTCATCGTCGGTTCCGGCCCCGCCGGCCTGACCGCCGCCATTTACACCGCCCGCGCCAACTTAGGCCCGCTTGTGCTCGGCGGCGCCAACGCCGGCGGGCAGTTGATGACCACGTCCGAAGTCGAAAATTATCCCGGCTTCCGCAAAGGCATCCTCGGCCCGCAACTCATGGACGACATGATGGCTCAGGCCGCGCATTGCGGCGCCGAGATGGTTTACGAAGATGTTGCGGCCATCGACACGTCGGCGCGGCCATTTACGGTGACGTATGCCGGCGGAAAAAAAGTGAAGACGCACACCGTCATCTTCGCCACCGGCGCCGCGCCGCGCACGCCGGGCTTGCCCAGCGAAAAGAATTATTGCCCGCCCAAAGGCACCGGCTTGCACACCTGCGCCGTCTGCGACGGTTCGTTTTATCGCAAGATGCCCATCGCCGTGGTCGGCGGCGGCGACAGCGCGATGGAGGAAGCCACGTACCTCGCGAAGATCTGCTCGTCGGTCACGATCATCCATCGCCGCGAGGAATTTCGCGCGTCGAAGGTCATGCTCGACCGCGCGCGCGCCAATCCGAACATCAAATGGGAACTCAACCAGATCGTCGATGACGTGCTCGGCGATCCCGCGCACAAACCCGTGCCGATCGTTACCGGCGTGCGGCTGAAGCACGCGAAGACCGGCGCGATCAAAGAGTTGAAAATCGAAGCGCTGTTCATCGCCATCGGCCACGTGCCCACGACCGATCTGTTGCGCGGGCAAGTCGAATTCGACAAGGACGGCTACATCGTCGTCAACGAGCATCAGGAGACGAAAGTGCCCGGCCTCTTCGCCGCCGGCGACTGCCACGACCGGCATTACCGGCAAGCCGTGACCGCCGCGGGAATGGGCTGCATCGCGGCGCTGGAGACGGAGCGGTATTTGACGCGGGAAGGATTGGCGTAGGGCGAATTCAAGGTTCAAGATTCAAGGATTCAAGGTTGCACAATTCACCGCTTCCGAATCGCGCTCCAAAAAAACGCGCCCGCGAGAACAAGCGTCATCCAAAACTCCGGCATCCACAGCAGCCCCCCCGACCCGTCCGGCCGTACTTTGCGGAAGACGGCCGCGTGCGAATCGAGCGGCAGTTTACTGTACCAATCCGGCGCGGCGTAGCAGACGCAGCACGTCTCGTCGGCGTTGAACTGCACCGCGCGAATCGGAAAATTCACCCGCGCGCGCCAGCGCAGATCGCTCAAGTCGATCAACGGCGCGCCGTCGCGCGCGGAATTTACGGGCGCAGTCTCGCTCCGTAGTACGTGCACTCGTACGTCACTCGTTTGCTCCTCGTGGCCTGTGAGCGGACTTGTCGTGTCTGCGGCGAAATCCCAAAGCCATACGGCGCCCCCAGTGTCGGAACCGATGGGCAGTTTCGTTCCGTCACTGGAAAATGTCGTGCCCAGGAAATTGCCGGCGAGGTAGCCGTGTGTCGAGGCGACTTCGCGGCGTGTGGCGGCATCGAAAACGGCGACGCGATAATCGCCCGACGGCTGTTGGATGCTTGCCGCCACGAGCTTATCGTCCGCCGATAGCGCCGCCTCCTGCGCGTACCCGTCAACCGGCCAGCGCTGCAGCGTCTCGCCCGCCGACAGCGCCACCAGATTTACGAATCCCTTTGCAGAAACCGAATGCTCCGGGTCATTCTCCGCACAGAGAAACGCTGCCGTGTTATGTGCAAATCCGCGGAATTCGACGTCTTTCCGCACTACTTTCCATTCCGGAAGACTCACGATCGCCGCCTCGTCCCGGTTCAACGACTCGAATCCCGCCGCGTAATCGTCCCGCGCCGAAAACGCGATGAATCCATGCGGAAAATCCTTCGGCCGCGCCACCTCGCGGCCATCGCGCGCCGACCAGACTTTGATGAAATAATCCGCGCACGACAAACCGGACCAACGGTACAGCACGACCCACTCGCCTTTCGGCGAGCAGAACACGCGCTGCCCTGGCTCCTTCGAATGAAAACTGAATCGAACCGCGCCGCTGGCCGCGTCGCGCAGCATCACCTCCGACGAGCCTCGCAGCCATGGTGCCATGCCGACATCCTGCGGCGCGGTCTGGTCGCCATTCACTGGCGCTTTGTCGAGCAGCGTGAACACATACTTCCCATCCGGCGTGATCCCCGCGTCGCGAATCGGCGCTTTATCGTCAATCACATAGCTCAGTTGCCACGCCCCGCGATTCCACCACAGCGTCGCCGCGCTGGCGAGCGTGAGCACACTCAGCAGCAGCGTGAGCAGCGAAAAGCGCGGCCGCCAGCGGCGGACGGCGAGCTTGGTTTGAACAGGCTCAATTGCGGTTTCGACAGGCATGGAGAGTTAGATGCGCGAGTGCTCAAACGGTTGCGGGAAAAAACGCGCAGGCGGGACGCCTGCGCCACGGGTCGAATTTTCATCCAAAATCCTATTGCATCCGCACCTTCCGCCGCTATCCTACTTTCCTTCAATTTCGGGCGCGTCCTCCGCGGCAAGTGAGTCCGCGGACACAGTGACCTCCGCCCCAAACTCGGACCGCAACGCCGCTGTGTTCCGGCGCGGGCCAAAGACTACGGGAGCTACACCATGTCCTCCGCCACAGGCATATTGGGCCGCAAAATCGGCATGACTCAGATTTTCACAGACAAAGGCGAACGCGTGCCGGTGACCGTGATCGAGGCCGGTCCGTGCAAGGTTTTGCAGGTCAAGACCTCAAAGTCCGACGGCTACAACGCGCTGCAGTTGGGCTTCGCCGACGGCAAGGAAAAGAACATCTCCAAGCCCGTCGTCGGGCACTGCGAAAAAGCAAGCTCCGCGCCCAAGCGCTTCATCCGCGAAATCCGTCTCGATGCCGAACCCGCCGACAAGCTCGGTGACGACGTCAACGTCAGCATCTTCGAGAAAATCAAGTACGTCGATGTCACCGGCATCAGCAAAGGCAAAGGCTTCCAAGGTGTGATGAAGCGCCACGGCTTCCACGGCCTGCCCGCGTCGCACGGCTGTTCGAAGCGCCACCGCGCGCCCGGCGGTCTCGGCCGTCAGAACTCGATCAACAAAGGCGTGCCCAAAGGCAAGCGCATGCCCGGCCACATGGGAAACACGCGCGTGACCATCCCAGGTTTGCGCGTCGAACGCATCGACGCCGAAAACAACATCCTGCTGGTCAAAGGCGCCGTCCCCGGCCCCAACGGCGGCTTCGTCATGGTCCACAAAGCCATCGTCGAAAAAGTAATCGCCGATTCCGCGGCGAAAGCGAAAGCGGCGAAGTAAGTCTTCATCCTGCGAAGAATGAAACGGTCTTTCAACGCCGTTGACGTTGAAAAAACTGCCTTGCGTTAACTCGTTCGCGAAAATTCGCGCGAAGCGTGGTTCACTTCCCGTCCCACAGTGTCTACTGCACTATGGAGCCGCTGCCTCTCGAACAATATCGCCCGCTTGAACGTTGCTCGCGCAAGGCGACAGCGAGCCGGTCGTCGAATCCGGCGCTCCGCCGCCATTGCTCCCGCCCGCCGCTCAGCAGATCGTGAAGCCGCCGAAGGTGAAGAACGGGGATGAATTTTAGAAAAAAGGGTGGCGCATTCCTTGCGCAGGCGCGAACTCCATTTGAAAATCCCCGCCTCCTCGTTTTAAATGGGCGCACGCCGCCGACTCATCTTTCCACAAGGAACGCGAGAAAAAATGTACAACGAACTTCAGCGCTTCGATCCCGACGTTTTCGATGCCGTGCGCAACGAAATTCGACGGCAGCACACGCAGCTTGAAATGATCGCGAGCGAAAATCACGTCTCGCCGGCGATCATCGAGACCATCGGCAACCCGATGACCAACAAGTACGCCGAGGGCTATCCGGGCGAGCGCTATTACGGCGGGTGCGAGTTTGTCGATGTCGCCGAAAATCTCGCGCTTGCGCGCGCGAAGGAACTCTTTGGCGCGGTGTGGGCCAACGTGCAGCCGCATTCGGGTTCGCAGGCGAACATGGCCGTGTACATGTCGTTCTTGAAACCGGGCGATACGGTGTTGGGCATGGACCTGGGCCATGGCGGGCATCTCACGCACGGTTCGCCGAAGAATTTCTCCGGGCAGCTTTACCGCTTCGTCGCGTATGGGATTCATCCTGAAACGGAAGTGATCGACTACGACGCGGTGCAGAAGATCGCGGAGAAAGAGCGCCCGAAAATGATCACCGTCGGCGCGAGCGCGTATTCGCGCGCGATCGATTACGCGCGCTTTCGCGCGATCGCCGATTCCGTCGGCGCGTTTCTGTTTGCCGACATCGCGCACCCCGCGGGATTGATCGCGAAAGGGCTTTTGCCCAGCCCCATTCCGCACGCGCACGTGACCACGACCACGACGCATAAAACGCTGCGCGGCGCGCGCGGCGGATTAATTTTGATGGGCAAGGATTTCGAAAACCCATTTGGTGTTGTCGCGCCGAAGAGCGGCCGCGTGCGCATGATGTCCGAACTCATCGACAGCATGGTCATCCCTGGCATCCAAGGCGGCCCGCTCATGCACGTGATCGCGGCGAAAGCCGTCGGTTTCAAAGAAAACTTGCAGCCAAGTTTTGGTGAGTACGCGAAGCAAGTCATCAAAAACGCGCAGACGCTCGCGAAGGCGCTGATCGCGCGCGGCTACCATGTGATTTCGCACGGCACCGACAATCATTTGATGCTCATCGACATCCGCAACAAGTCCATCAACGGCAAACAGGCCAGCGATCTGCTCGACACCATCGGCATCACGGTGAACAAGAACGCGATTCCGAACGATCCGCTGCCGCCGTTGAAAGCGTCAGGCATCCGCGTCGGTTCGCCGGCGTGTACGACGCGCGGCATGAAAGAGAAGGAATTCGAAACGATCGCAGGCATCATCGATGAAGCGCTCTCGAATCCGAAGGATTCGGCGCTGCACGCGAAGCTGCGCAAGCAGACGCTGGAATTGTGCGAAGCGTTTCCGCTGTATGCGGAGATGAGGAAGGAATTATTTTAGGGTTCACGGTTTCAAGGTTTCAAGGTTTCAAGGTTTCATGTCTGGCGCGTTTGCGGCGGATGCGCCATTCGCAGAAAATTGCTGTCGATAGGATGATTGCAAACGCAACGGCAGCATTGATTGAAATTCCAAATGCGTTTATTCCAGTTTCAGTTCCCCGAAAGTCTTTGTCGCCACTTAAATCGATCACGGGTGCGGCGGCTCCATGATCAATCGTGCCCCAGCCCCTTTCATCGGTTCTTGAAGAATACGCCAACATGGGCCAGCCAATTCGACGAACGCGATAAACGTAATCCCGAGGAACTCGCGAAGGCGACATCGCGATGCCCAAGCAAAGCATTATGAATTGGTCCCTGGTAATCTCTTGGACGATCTGGCCCTCATCCGAATAAAAGCTGGTTCGTTCATAGCGCAGGTTCAGTCCAAGAAGACCGCCTGCGGCAAGTGATACAATCACCGCCGTCGAGAGGTGAATCTGCAGCCACCGTCGTTTATGCGCGGCGTTTGACATAGTGCGTCTACACTACCGTATTTTCTTCGCGGCGAAAGGCAGCTCGTTCTTTTGACACGGCGAATCGCTTCATTTGGAATAGAATCGCTGTGAAACTGCCGATTCTGGAATCGGTTTTTGCGTGATACGACCTTGCCCGATTTCGACGCCAACGAACCTTTCGACCCTCAGCCCATCGCTCTGCCCCGCGTGCTGATCGTCCACAACCGCTACCGCGAGCCGGGCGGCGAAGATGTCGTGGCCGATGCGCAGGCGCGCTTGCTGCGCGAGCATGGGCACGTCGTCCACACCTACGAGCGGGACAACAAGGAGATCAACGGCTATTCGTTTTTGGGCAAAGCGGCGCTGTATTTTCGGATGAAGAACAACCGCGCGTCGGCGCGCGACATGGCACGGATCGTGCGCGATTTTAACCCGCGCGCGGCGCACGTTCACAACACGCTTCCGCTGATCAGCCCGTCGATTTACGCGCCGCTGCAGCGCGAGGGCGTCAAAGTCATTCAGTGGCTGCACAACTACCGCCTCGTCTGCCCCGCGGGAACGCTTTTTCGCAGCGGCGCGCCGTGCACGCTCTGCGTGGACGGCGATTTTTCGCACGCGATCAAATACAAATGCTGGACCGGCTCGAAGCGCGCGACCCAAGGCCTCGTGCGCATGTTGCGCTACCACCGCCACGCGCGCACGTGGCTGGAACGCGTCGATCTTTTCGTGGCGCTCAACAGTTTTCAAAAACAAATCCTGGTCGAAGCCGGCGGCTTGCCGGAATCAAAAGTGATCGTCCAGCCGAATTTTTCGAATGCGTATCCGTACTCGCGAACGATGAGCGCCGGAGCGGGCGCGGAATTTTTGTTCGCTGGGCGCCTCATGCCGGAAAAAGGAATTTCGACTCTGCTGCGCGCCTTGGGACTGCTGCGCGACGTTCCCATCGCCATCGCCGGCGACGGCCCGCTGCGCGAATCGGTCGAGCGCACCTGTGCAAGCACCGGGCATCAATACCTTGGCCAGCTCGACCGCACGGCGCTGCGCGAACGAATGGAATGGTCGCGCGCGCTGCTCTTCACGTCCGAATGGCCCGAAGGCTGCCCGTCGGTGATTCTCGAAGCGCTCGCGTGCGGCAAGCCGGTGATCGCCTCGAGCGTCGCGGGCGCGGTGGAGCTTTTGCAGGAGGGCAAGACCGGCCTGTTTTTTCCGCCGGGCAATTACGAAGCGCTCGTCGCTTGCGTGCGCCAATTGATTTCGCATCAAGCGCTCGAAGAGCGCATGAACGCCGCCACCCACGCGCGTTTCGTCGAACACCATTCGCGCGAAGCGGGGTACTGGCATTTGATGACGCTTTACGAGAAGCTGGGGATTCTGTAAAGTGCAGAGTCCTGAGTGCTGAGTGCTGAGTGCTGAGTAACAGCGAGAAAAACGCTTCGCGTTTCTTCCCTCAGGACTCAGCACTCAGCACTCAGGACTGAAGACTCGGGACTTAAGGATAAGACGATGGCGCTTACAACCAACCTTCCCCCGTGGGCCAACGAACTGGCGCAGATTTATCAGGGCGGCGCCGTCAACACGTTTCTGCTGCACGGCAACGTCAACGACCGCGAGGCGCTGCGCGAAGATCAGGCGCTGTCGTTCGTGAGCCTGAAAGAATTTTTGATTCGCGCGATGTTTCCGCGGCGCGAAGCGATTATTTGCTACGATCAGGCTGCGGGAATTTGGTTTCCGAAAAATGAAATGCGCGAAGATTTCGCGCGCGTGGTCAAAGCCATCGACACGGTGCAGGGCACGAATTTCACCGAAAAGCTTCCGCGCGAACCGGCGAAGGCGCTGCCGCTGATCGAACGCTACTTGCGCACGCGCATCGCCGACAAGCCAGGCTTTGGCGCGGCGGTCATCATCGACTACGCGCACTTCATCGCGCCCGCCAGCTTGGGCTATAACTTCAGCCAGGACGACGCGACGTGTCTGATCAGCTTGCACAAATGGTCGAGCGATCCGGCCTTCACCAAAGCCGACGTGACCATCACGCTGATTACGGAGAATCTCGCCGATCTGCATCCGCTGCTGGTGCGCTCGCCGTACACCGCGAAGATTCACATCCCGCTGCCGGAACCGGAACAGCGTCTCGAATATTTGAAAACCGCGCTTGCGCCCGGCGAATTGGAGCGTATCAGCACGCTCAGCGCCGACGAAATCAGCGTCCACACGGCGGGCCTTTCGCGTGTCAACATCGATCAGCTCATCAGCCGCGGCAAATCGCTGACCGATGAAGCCGTGCGCGCGGCCGCGCGCAAAGGGCGCAAAGCATTCGAAGTCGAAACGGCGGCGCTGCCGTTTCCGCGGCTGGACCTCGATACGCTTTTTGAAGAGAAGAAAGACCTGATTGAAAAAGAATGCTTCGGGCTGCTCGAATTCCTGAAGCCCAAGCGCGGATTGGATTCGCTCAGCGGCCACGAAGCGGCGAAAGCGTGGCTGATGGAGGATGCGAAGCTGCTTAAAGAAGGCAAGCTCGACGCGCTGCCGATGGGCTATTTGATCTGCGGCCCCGTCGGCACCGGCAAGACCTACATGATGACCTGCTACGCGGGGACGCTCGGCATTCCGTGCGTGAAGCTGATGAATTTCCGCAGCCAATGGCAGGGAGTCACCGAAGGCAATTGGGAGAAAATCCTCAACACGCTCAAAGCCACCGGCCCCGTCGCCGTGATCATCGACGAAGCCGACGCGGCGCTGGGCAACCGCGACAACAGCGGCGACAGCGGCACCAGTTCGCGCGTGTTTTCGATGCTCGCGCAGCAGATGGGCGACACGCTGTATCGCGGGAAAATCCTGTGGTTTCTGCTCACGTGCCGCCCGGATTTGCTGCCGATCGATTTGAAGCGCCAGGGGCGCGCGGAAGTTCACATCCCGCTTTTCTATCCGGAGAGCGACGACGAGAAGCGCAATTATTTCACGATCCTCGCCAAGAAAAATGGCGGCACGCTCGAACCCGCGGACGTGCCGGCCGACGCGCTGAAACTGCAACTCTCCGGCGCCGACATCGAAGGCTTGGTGGTGCGCGCGAAGCGCCGGGCGTTGCTGGCCGGTTCGCCGAACATCCGCGCGGAAGACTTGAACACGGTCTTGCAGAATTTCATGCCGCCGAGTAATTCGGACGAGATTGAATTGCAGGTGCTGGCCGCGACGGTTGAGTGCACGCATCAGGATTTCCTGCCAGCGGCGCTGCGAAAATTGGACCGCTCCGACGCGGTGAAACGGCTGGGGATTTTGAAGCAACAATTTAAATCTTAGCGGAATTCGAGAAGAACCAAAACGCGCCAAATGACACTAACGAAAGCTGGCGTTTCGCAACCGTTTGCAGGGAGAATATGCATGAGATGGGATGGCGCTCGAAAAGTTTGTATATCATGCGGCGCGCTTGCCTTTGTGCTCGCATTGAACGCAACCGCCGCGCAGACGCAATACGATTCCGGCGACCCAACGCCGGCCGAACAATACGTGCTCGAGGTCATCAACCGCGCGCGCGCCAATCCCACGGCCGAAGGGACGCGGTTGGGGATCGACATTAATGAGGGCCTGCCCAGCGGGCAGACGGCCACGCCCCACCCGCCGCTGGCAATGAACAAAATCTTGTTGGGCACCTCACGCGCGCACAGCGCCGACATGTACAACCGCAAATTCTTCGGCCACGTGAATCCCGACGACAAGGACCCGTTTCAGCGCATGACGGCGGCGGGATACAATTTCAATTCCGCCGGCGAGAACATTGCCACCGGTTCGAATTTTTCCGCCGCGGCGCTTGAAGATAATTTGATGATCGACAAGGGCGAACCCGGGCGCGGGCACCGCGTCAATCTGCTTAACACCGACCCTACGATTCAATTCCTGGAAATCGGCGTCGGCTCTTTTGCGGGCGCGACGTTGGAATCCGTCACGATTACAGGCACGAACCAGACCATCCAGGTCAACGATTTTCTCACGCAGGATTTTGGCATGACCAGCGTCGGGCCGTTCGTGGTTGGCGTGGTCTATGCCGATGCGAACAGCAATAATTTTTACGACATCGGCGAAGGCATCTCCGGCGTGACCGTCACGCCCGACAGCGGCAGTTATTTCGCCGTTACCGGCACGGCCGGCGGCTACGCCATTCCCGTGGGAAGCAGCGGCACGCTGACGCTGACATTCTCCGGCGGGCCGCTCAGCGCGCCGGTCCAGAAGCAAGTTCAACTCGATGGGAACAACAAGAAAGTGGACTTGCTCACCACCGCGCCGCCGCCCACGCCGCCGGCGATCACCAGTTCGCTCAGCGACAACGCCACCGTTAATGCGGCCTACACGTACACGATCACGGCCAGCGGTTCGCAGCCGATTACGTTTGGCGCAACGGGTCTGCCGGCGGGCCTGACGCTCAGCGGCGCGACTATTTCAGGAAAGCCCGAGCAGTCCGGCCAATTCATGATCACGCTGACGGCCAGCAATTCCTCGGGCAAGGACACGCAGACGCTCACGCTCACCGTCGCTGGCTTCACTTCGCTTTCCACTGTCGATTCCGACGGCGACGGCTTCCCCGACGAGTTGGAAACCGCGCTTGGGACGAACCCTCACGATGCGAAAAGCACGCCGTTCAGCGGAGCGCCGGCGTCGCCGCAAGCGCTGCCGAATCCGAAGCTCACCGTGCGGCTGAATTTTTTGAAAACAAACGTCGATACGCTGTCGCTCACCGGGATGCTGCCGGTTCCCGCAAATTTTGCAGTCGCTGGAAAGACCGTCACCGTCGATGTGGGCGGCGTGATCCGCACGTTTACGCTCGACGCCAAAGGCATGGCCAAATCCACATCGGGCACGGACACGTTCAAGCTGAAAGTCATCGCTGTGAAAGGAGCCGTCGCTGCGCAGAATTCGGCGTACACCGTCAAGATCACCAAGTCGTCGCTGAGCGCCTTGCTGGCCGACGAAGGCATGGTCAACGCCACGGTTACAAATTCCAACATTACGGTGCCGGTGATTGTGCTCTTCAATGCGCAATATTTGACCGTGAACCGGCTGACGATTTACTCGGCGAAAGCAGGGAAAACGGGCGCTGCGAATTAGCCGGGCGATGCGCTTCGCGCGTCAGCTTTTGATGTCGCGCTCTTTGAACAGCATTACCGCCGCGCTCAGAAATGTCACAATGTACGCAAATTCGTGAATCACCGAGACGTAAATGTCGCCCCATTTAATTTCCGAAAAGAAAACCTGCTGCCAGCGCAGCATATGGGTGACGAACAAGTACGGGTACATCCATTCGAGAAATGGAAACTGACGCAGGATCATGAACGCAAAATAAACCGAGAGTGTCACCACGTACGACATTGCGGCTGTTTCCACCAGCGATGAGATCAGTAGCGCCAGCGATGCCAGAACGGTCATGCCCAGCGAGCCGAGCAGCCAGGCCCACGCCAGGCGGATCGGCGCTTCGTCCACAGTAATGGTGCTGTAGCCCTCACCATTGTGAAACTGGCCGTTCATTAAGTAGACGGTGCCGCGCCCAAAATTCGCCACGTCCAAAAGAGTCAGCGTGCTGACCGCAAACAACGAAATCAGCATTGCATAAACCCACAGCATCGCGAATTTCGAGAGAATCAGCCGCGCGCGAGAGACCGGGCGGATCAAACACGCCCGCAACGTGCCTTGTTCGACCTCGCCGGCGACCATCAGGCCCGATGCCACCGAAATGAAGATAGGTAACAGCATTTCGAACATGGCCCAGAGCGTGCCCGAGGCCACGAAGTAGCCGTTGACGAATTCGGATTTGTTTCCAAAATGCTTGCCTTCCCGTTCAAAGGCCATTCGCGGGAATTTGAATTCTGAGTTATGAACCGCCACCACGATTATAGTCGCGACCAGCAGCACCACAATGAACGGCACCCACGTGATGCGCCGCCCGGCCATCTTGGTCCATTCGAAGCGGAACAAAGCCGTCCAGGCGCCGGGTTGTCGTTCGGATTCGGCCATAGTGTAATTGTTCGTAGTCCCGCCTTTACGCGGCTGGCGCCATTTTAGCAATCCGCACTTCCGCCTAAAGGCGGGACTACGAACTCATTTTTTCCCCATCTCTTCCGCCAGCGATTTCAGCAAATCCCCGAATTGCGCGGCGTTGCGCTGGTCGATTTCGACGAGTTGCTCGTGCGCTTTTAAGATCAATTCCTGGCGTTCCAGCGGCGAAATCGCTTTCTCGGGCAGAATCGTCATTTCAAGCTTGCTCAGATCGCACGTGCCTCGCAGCTTCACGAATTTGTCCACGCCCAGCATGGCCAGCAACGCCAAAATTTCTTTCGGCACGTTGACCGCGCTGACGGTGGTCATGCGCGGCTCTTTTTTCTGCGCGCCGATTCCCTGCCGCGAAAGCGCTGCCAGCGCTTCTTCCGGCGACATGGGTTCCAGTTCGGCGGTTTCGTCGGGCGAGCCTTCGTTTTTGGGCAGTTCGATGCCAACCAGAGCGGGCACGGTCACGGCGGCGTGATGGCCCGAATCGCTGACCGACTGCATGCCGACCATCACGCCCATGAAGGTGCTGTCGAGGCCGCTGCAGCGTTCAAAATCGAAGAGGAAATGGGTGTAGCCGGCTTTGCGCTGCTCTTCGGCAAATTCCTGCAGCGCGGGGGCGTTGAGCATGTTGCCGCGCCCCATCACGCGAATCACGACCAGATCGTGTCCGCGCGCGACCGCCACGTAATTGGTCATGGGCATTCCGGCTGGATTGTCTTTCGCGTTCTTTACCATCGCATCTTTACGATAAACGACATGAGCGTCGATGCCAGTCGAAAGTCAGGGGTCAGGGGTCAGGGGGGTCAGGGGTCAGGAGTCAGGAGTCAGAAATCAGGAATCAGGAGTCAGAGGTCAGAAGTCAGAAGTCAGAAGTCAGGGTTATCAATCAGAGGTCCATCACAATCCCAAAACTTGCGCCGACCATTTCAGCTCGCGCGCGATGCCTTCGCGGATGTCAAGATTGAGCGCGCCGGAGACGCGCCCTACCACAGATTGCGCCGCAACGTTTCCAGATTGCGCCAACTGCGCGAGCACGTTCCACGTGTACGTTTCGGCCACGAAATTGTCGGTGAGGTTTTCTTGCAGCGCGTAACGGATCGCCGGTGTGACGCAGTCGCGAGTGGTCGTGAGCGGGCCGGACAAATCCGCGAAGAGCGGGACGTGGAAGTGGCAGCGGAGTTCTGCGAAATCGCTCAGAGACTGTCCTTTCAATTTGCGCGGAGTCCAAAGATGCGGGAGGTCTTCGAAGCGCTGGATGACATTACTGTGTGTGCGCGCGATGACTTGATGCAGGTAGCGCGGTTCGTCAAGTGCTTTGAGGTGCTCGAAAGCGGCGGTGTTTTTCGCGGGCTCGGCGAGTTTCAACGCGGCGGAGATGTGAATGCCGCTGATGGTGATGCCGGCGGCTCGGAGGCGTTTGAGTTCTTCGACGCAATCTTCGTATTCGACGGCTTGGTGGCACAAATCGAAATTGATAGTGACGAATTTGCGCGCGATGGCTTCGGCTTGTTCGCGCGAAACGCCGAGTTGAGCGGGAAATTTCCCGCGCGCGTCGGCGAGGATGATTTTGAAATAGTCGATGAAATCGACGATGCGTTCGCCAGTGGTGAATGGCTCGGGTTCGAGGCCCAGTTGGACTGTGCGGCCGGTGAGGCGTTCCAGGCGCAGCAATTCGCGCGTGCATTCGGTGATGAAATGCGCGCATTGGCTGCGCACTTCGTCGCTGTCGGGATAAAGGCCCGTAAACACGCCCGACGGCACGCTGATCGCGGCGACTTTGCGGTCGATGCCCGGACGCGCCATGAAATGCGTGAGGACTTTGGCGATCTTCAAGCTGTACAGCGCGCGGCCGCCGTCGGTCCACGGCGGCGAGTAGACCTGTTCCTTGACGCGCGGAGCGTGGAAATCGCGGATGGGGAACGCGTTGATGGAAACGACGTCAAGCTTCGTGTCGTCGAGCGTTTTTAAAAACGCAGCGCAGGCCGGCGACGGCGGCGCTTTCAGGATATCGTCGCTCAGATAGGAATTGCTGGGCAGGGGACCATGAGTGAGGAGTTCATCGGCTTGTTTCATGCCGATGCGCAGATTGGCGGCGGCGAGCGCGTCGCCGAAGGCGGCGCGCGAGATGGGCGCGACGAATTCGCGCAGCGAGGCGCTGAGTTCGTCGAGCGATTCGGCGGGATGAACGTTGCTGGAGTAGGAGAGATGGATCTTTTTCATGTGAAGGCCACGGATTTTCCGATTTACGGCGGGACTCGTTATCTGTATGGTAATATATGCGGGGGATTGGCTAAAGAAAGAACGAAAGCGACGTTGCTTTTGTCTCACGGACTAAAAGCCCGTGTTACATTTATAAGGAAGAAAAGATGAAACGCTGGATTGGCAGACTGATTGCATGTGCGATGTGTTTTCAATTGACCGTGGCGATTGTCGCCCGCGCGGCCGAGGGCGACGACGACGAAGAGATTGCGCGCAAGGAGAAGGAATTGCGCGAATTGAAGGACAAGAAAGCCAAGGAAGCCGCGGAAGCAAAGAAGGCTGAAGAAGACGCCGCGGCGGCGGCGGCCGCCACCAAGAAAACTCCCGGCAAAATCACCGCTCCGCCAGGCGTGCCTCACGGCGAAGTACCGGACACGTCCTGCAAGGTTTGCATGGGCTTGGGGATCGTGCCCAATTTACCGTACAAAGCGTATTACAAAGTAATCGGGGAGACGCCGCCGAGTCCGGATTATCAACCGCCGTGGAAGACCTGCGCGGCGTGCCAGAAGAACACCGATTCGAAGTGGATTACGGAAGACATGAAGTTCAGGCAGAAGGCGGCTCAGGAGCGGCACGCGCAATTTGAAGAGAAGGCCGGGAAGAAAATGGCGTTGATCCTCACGCCTTATGTGGCGATACATTCGACGCTGCCTCCGGGAACAAATCGAACCATTGCGATGAAGCTCGAAAAGCTGATGGACATTTTGCAGACGAATTCGAAATCGATGGTGCTGTCGAATACGCGCCCGGATTCCGATGACATCGTGCTGCTCAACGACGACAAGTCGTTCCTTACGTACCTCGATCACACATTTGATGAAAAGCTGCAGGGCGATCAAAAAGCGCTGATGAAGAAAGGCACCGGCTGGGGCCACTTCCACTTTTCGCTGGCGAAGACCAATGTACCCAACGCGACGCCGGATTCTCAAGCCAGCCAGGCTGTCTACAACATGGGCGGACTGCTGATCAAATCGGCCACCGACGACAAAGCCAAGGCTTGGTTGGTCGAAGGATTCCAGTGCTACTGTGAAAACGCGACTCTAGGCACCAACAACAATTATTCGTTCGTCTATGAGCCGAACACGAAAGTGAAATTCGGCAAAAACTGGAACGCCGACATCAAGACCTACGCGGTCAAGGGACAACTCAAGCCGTGGGACCAAATCTTCTCGTTCAACCTCGAAGGCATGAAGGCGCTGGACTATCTGTCGTGCTATTCGGTGGTGTCGTGCCTGATCAAATCGGACGCGCGCCTGTTTGACAAGATGGTCCAGTTCATCCGCGAGGGCGACGACAGCGCGACGGCGATCGAAAAAGCCTACGGGCTGAAGATTGCCGACATGCAGAACAAATGGGCGGCGTGGGCGGCGACGCAGAAATAGGGGTCAGGAATCAGGGGTCAGGGGTCAGGGGTCAGGAATAACACGCTCTGTTCAAATGATCTTTGGCAAATTGCATTTTTGCCCCGGAGAGCCTGTGAATAAATCGCCGTCCCGTGGTGCAGGCGTCTCGCCTGCACGTGTTTCGCGAAGCGAAACGCCGTCGTTTATTCCGGAGGGGTTCAAGATATTAACCGGGGAGTTGAGGCCGTGCCCGGCCGATACCCCCGGTATCGGTCCCAAGTGTGTCCTCGACCCCGGAGGGGTCACAGATGGCTTAAACAAGACTTCTGATCTCTGTCTCTTGGGCTTATGTTGAGGAATCGTTCATGAATCGGACATTTGCATTGTTGATCGCGGCCTGCGTGATCGGATTCGCCGCGCCGGCGTGGGCTTTGGACGACGACGACGAAGCCGCAGCCGCGAAAGAACGTGCCGCGCGCCAGAGGGCCGACGCGGAGAAGAAAGCCGCGAAGGACGATTCGAAGAAGCCCGCGGCAACGGACGACAAGCCTGCCGCCGACGCGAAGAAGGACAACCGCAATCCATTTGCAAATCCGGATGGCGGACCGCCGCCGGAATCGAATCCGGTGACGCCGCCGAAGGAATCGAGCGGAATCAAGCTGCCGGGCGACAAGCCCAAGACTCCGCCCCCGCCAAAATCGCCGCCTCCTCCGCCCGCCGCGAAAAAAGATGCGCTGCCCGATTCGCCGAACGCGACCGACGCGCTTTGTCCGCTCTGTAAAGGCACCGGCTTCCTGCCCAATTCGCCATACAAGCCGTACATCAAATTCGAAGGCCAGCCCGCGCCCAATCCGGATTACACGCCGGCTTATAAATACTGCACGAAATGCCAGGCGGGCATGGACATCAAGACGATTTCGGAGGACATGAAGGCGCGCCAGCAAAGCGCGCGCGACAAGCACGCGACGTTTGAAGAACAGGTCGGCAAGAAGAAACTGGTCCAGTTCGAGACGCCGTTCATCACGTGTCGCTCGATGCTCTCCGCGGCCGACAACAAAAAAATCGCCGATGCGCTGGAGAAATGCGCGGGAATTTTGCAGGACAAATCGAAGACGCTGGTGCTGGTGTGCACGCGGCCGGACAGCGATGACCTGATTTGCGTGGCCGACGTTAAGACGTACGATACCTATCTCGAACATGCGATTCCGGCAAATGAGCAGGATCAGTTGGCGCTGGCGAAAAAGTGCGGCGCGTTCACCTGGCTGCATGTGAGCCTTGAAAAGATGATCATGCCCGGGCCTCCGTATGAAGACAGGGCGGTGTTCTCGTGGGCGGGGATGCTGATGCGTAACCTGACCAATGAGAAAGCCAAGCACTGGCTGTCGGAAGGATTTTCAGCGTATTGCGAAAACGCGACGCTGGGCAACAACCTCATTTACCGCGTCGTGTACGACTTTCACGATATCAAATTCGGCAAGAACTGGAACGAAGACGTGAAGAAGAACGCGGCCAAGCTGAAGCCGTGGCCGGAGATTTTTCAATTGAATCTGGAGAACATGAAGCCGCTGGAGTACGAGATGTGCTATTCGGTCGTTTCGTTTCTAATCAAAAGCGACGCGGCGAAATTCGACAAGTTCGTGTTGAACATCGGCGCGGGCGACGAGAACGAAGAAGCGCTTGAGAAGGCATACGGGAAGAAGATCAAGGATTTGCAGGCGGAATGGGGGAAGTGGATTTTGAGCCAGAAGTAGGACGCGGCGTTGGTGAACGGGCAAAACTGCGAGGTCGCAATGGGCCAAACGCTCACTTTGATTCTTGAATTGGTTTCACGTCAAGAAGTCGAAGTTTCCGCTCACGGTTACGATGAAATGGCAGATGACGGCATTTTGTTGGAAGAGGCTCTCGCCGGCGTCCCACAGGCCGTGGAAGTTGAAGATTATCCATTGTATTATAAGGGGCCGTGTGTGCTGGCGCTGCAACGCGATGGCAAAGGGAATCCAATTCACGTCGTTTGGGGAATTCCGAAAAATGCGTCATCGCCAGCAATAGTTGTAACCGTTTACAGGCCCGACCCGAAGCGGTGGAGCGACGACTTTATGAGGAGGAAGTCATGAATTCCAAACCGTGCACAAAACTCGTTCACGAAGGGCAATTCGTTGCTGAAGTAGACGTCGAGTTGCTGGACTACGGTGACGGTTGGTCGCCGCGCTTGTCGCTGGAGGATGCGCGCAAATTAGATGAGGTGCGCAAAGCGCTTCGTCGGAACGATATCGCCGCGGCCAGCCGCTTGGCGCGCGTATTCCAATTGTTGCCGCTCTCAGCTTAAGGCACCGGCGCAGCGAGGTGACAGGTGTCCAGTCCAAGGTGCCGCTTCCAAATTCGCATGAAACAACTGGCATTTATTTTCGCACCGCTGCTTGCCGCGGTTTCCGCTGTCGCCGCCGCCTCCGCCGCCGAGCGCCCCAACATCGTCTTCCTGCTCGCCGACGATCTTGGTTACGGCGACGTCGGCAGTTTTGGCCAAACGAAAATTCGCACGCCGAACCTTGACAAGATGGCCGCGGAGGGCATGCGGCTGACGGCGCATTACGCGGGCGCGAATGTGTGCGCGCCGTCGCGCTGCGCGCTGCTGAGCGGCAAGCATCCGGGGCATGGCTATATTCGCGAAAACAAAGGCGGCTTGAGCGACGGCGGACCGGAAGGCCAGGAGCCGGTGCCGGCGGGAGAACTCACTTTTCCGCTGACGCTGAAGAAAATCGGCTACACGCTGGGCGGGTTTGGCAAATGGGGGTTGGGGCCGATCGGAAGCAGCGGCGACCCGCTCAAGCAGGGCTTCGACCGCTTCTTTGGCTTCAACTGCCAGGCGGTCGCGCACAATTATTACCCGACGCACCTTTGGGACGGCGACACGCGCTTTGACTTGAAGAACGCGGCCTTCAGCGCGCATCAGAAAATGCCCGCGGGCGCGGATCCGGCGGCGGCGGAGAGTTATTCGCAATTCATCGGCAAGGATTACGCGCCGGATTTGATCGGCGAGCAGGCGCTGCGGTTTGTGCGCGAGAACAAAGACAAGCCGTTTTTTCTTTACTATCCGACGACGGTGCCGCATCTGGCGCTGCAAGTGCCGGAGGATTCGCTGATCGAATACGAAGGCCATTTTCCGGAAGAGCCTTACCTCGGCGGCCGCGGCTACCTTCCGCACCGCGCTCCGCGCGCGGCGTACGCGGCGATGATCACGCGCATGGACCGCGAGTTCGGGAAGGTCTTCGCGCTGATTCAGGAATTGGGCTTGGACGAGAAGACGATTTTTGTGTTCACCAGCGACAACGGGCCGCTGTACGACAAGTACGGCGGAACGGATGCGGAGTTCTTCAACAGCGCCGGCGGATTTCGCGGGCGCAAAGGTTCATTTTACGAAGGCGGATTTCGCGAGCCATGTATCGTCCGCTGGAAAGGAAAAATTCCCCCCTCACCCTACCCTTTCCCAAGGGAGAGGGGAAACGAGGGGACAAGCAACGACCGCGTGACCGGCTTCGAAGACTGGATGCCGACGCTGCTGGAATTAATCGGCGCGAAAGAATCGACGCCGGCGGGAATCGACGGGATCAGTTTCGCGCCAACGTTGCTGGGGCAGAAGCAGGAGCCGCGCGCGTTTTTGTACCGCGAATCGCCGGGGTACGGCGGGCAGCAGAGCGTGCGCGTGGGCGATTGGAAAGCGATCCGCGTGAATCTAAATCCAGGGCCGAAAGCGAAGGATCAGGAGCCGGGGGCGATTGAGTTGTACGATTTGGCGAAGGACCCGGCGGAGACGAAAAACGTCGCCGCTGAATTTCCGGAGGTCGTCGAGAAGCTCGCGAAAATCATGCGTGAGCAGCATCAAAAATCGTCGATCTGGCCGATGAAGGCGCTGGACGGGAAGTAGGAACTGCCGGTGACTTCCTGGCGCGATTTTAAATCGCGCATTTTGATCCGCGCTGGATATTTTCAATTCAATTAGATGAATGGAGCGACGCATGAAAAAAATTCAATGCGGCGGAGTGCATTGCGCGCATGTGATCACTGCGGCAACGCTCGCGATTGCGAATTTGATTTTGAAAGCGCGCTGCCTGCGGGCATAGTGAATCGCATTCAACGAGCGTGATCTTTAAGCTAATCGACCCATGCGGCTCATCTCATGAACAAAGAGTCTTCGAAAGTTCTTTCAGCATCATTCGGCGCTCTTCGCGCACATTTGCGGCGTCGATGGTACACGATCGCCTTTCTGCTTATCTTTTTTCTGGCGGTGGCAGCCTGTGCGTATTATCAACGCGCTAATCTCTTCAATTCCGAGCCAGGCAGCGGCGCGTTTGATTCGAAGGGAATCCTCACCGGCGCCGGAAGCATTCTCGCGCTGATTGGCGCATCGATTCTGGCGTTGGTTCTCTATCAGGGAGTTTTGCTATTTCTCCTTATTCGCACAAGTCAACGAATTGAAGAAATGGCGCAATTGTCAATACAGGACAATCCGGCACTAACGCGATGGCTGGCGCTCGATCTGCTGTCGAAAACGCATGCTCCCTCCGAAGATTGGACCGAAATGGCGGGCGTGTATCGAGGCAGGCCCTTCCGAATCGAACGGCGCGACGAAGACTTAATTCGAATGTTTAAAATGTGTGCACAGACCGAATCGACGTTGGAGTTCAGCGCAGCACTGCGTGACGACGAGTCTCCGAAAAGGCAATCTGCCGGATCAATAGAGTACGCCACGTCGAATAAGGCATTCGATGAGCAGTGCGACTGGAAATCTCCAACGCCCGACAAAGCAGTCACGTACTTCAACAAAAGCGGCGTCATTGATGCGCTGCTCAGGCTTGCGACTTCGCCAGACGGAGTTGTCCTGCAAAACGGCCGGATTTCAGCGACGCTCAGTTCACTCGACATGCAAACAGAAAGAGGCAGCGGCAAGATTGTCTTTGGTGAAAAATACGCAGGTAATGTTGCGCCATTTGTCTTAGCGGCTCGCGAACTGGTCTTTCTCGCCAACGTGCTCGAATCAAAAGATGCCGCACCATTGCCACTTGCAAAGCCCGCCGAGTCCAAAGCCCCTGACTCGTCCCCTACAATGACCGGTTGCGCAGTATTAATACTTGCGCTGCTCGGAGTTGCCACACTTTGGATCGGAGCTGCCTATTTTACCGCACGACTTATTGGGTTAGCCGGCGGAATGGTGTGTTTCTTTATTCCAATCTTGATCGCGGCCTTTTTTGTCTTCACCCGGCCAACGGACGAATCAAAAATCAGCACTCACGATGAGGCGGAAAAAGTCGATTGGTACGATCGCCTCCTGAGTGATCCGGACGATGCAATGGTTGTGCAAAAATTCTCTTCGCGTGAGGCGAAATGACTGCTCTGAATTCCGGCACCCTCTCTTCACGTGCAGCCCAGCGCTCCACGCTCCTCGGCACCCTGCTGAAGAACGTTTCGCGCTCGTTTTATTTGACGCTGCGCGTACTGCCGCGCGGCTTGCGCGAACCGGTCGGCCTCGCGTATTTGCTCGCGCGCGCGGCAGACACGGTCGCCGATACGCAGCTCATCGCCCCCGCGCAGCGGTTAAATTTGCTGCTCACTTTGCGCACGCGCGTCAACGGCGCCGAAGGCGGCGAGGATGCGGCGGCGCGCATCGCATCCGAATTGAGTTCGCATCAGGCCAATCCGCACGAGCGCGTGCTGCTGCAATCGCTGGCTCAGGCGCTGGAGTTGCTCGACGATTGCGATGCGGGCGACAAGCGCGAGATTCAGAACGTCGTCACGACGCTGACGGAAGGCATGGAATTCGATCTGCACACATTTCCAAACGAAACGTCGGGGAAGCTGTCGGCGTTGAAGACGCGCGAGGAATTAGAGCAGTACACGTACATGGTCGCCGGCTGCGTCGGCGAATTTTGGACGAAGATGACCATCGCTCACGAGCCGGCGCTGCGCGCGTGGAATCTGGATGAGATGAGCGCGTGCGGGATTCGATTTGGGAAGGCGCTGCAATACACGAATGTCCTGCGTGATGTGCCGCGCGACTTGCGGATCGGGCGTTGCTATTTTCCGCAGGAGTTGCTGGACGCGCACGGCCTGTCGCCGCGCGATTTGCTCGACGGCGCGAACAGCGCGCGCGCGCGTCCGGCGCTGGTGGAATTGATCCGCACGGCGCTGGACCACTACACGGAAGCGGGGCGCTACCTACTCGCGATTCCCCCGCGCTGCATGAGACTACGGCTGGCGTGCCTGTGGCCGATTTTGATTGGGCTGCCGACGCTCGAAGCATTGGGCAAAAACGCAGAGTGGCTCGATCCTGCGAAGCCCGCGAAAATTTCGCGCGCGCGCGTCAAACGAACGCTGGCGCTGTCGCTGCCGGCGGTGGGATCGAACAAATTGGTGTGGTGGTGGATTGAAAAACAGATGAACGCGGTGCGGAAAAGTTTTGGATTGGAAAGCGAAGAGCGGAAGTGATTGTAGTGCAGGCTTCCAACCTGCAATTTCGCTTGATGCAGTCTGGAAGCACCACAATTATTTGTTCTCGGTGGCGAGCGGCGGCAAATCCGTAGCTTCGAGCTTTTTGAAAAGCACTTCCGGTTTTGCAATCGGCGCGCCGGTGCGAACGACATCCGTTGGGCGCAGCGACGCAGTATTTGCGGCGAAGAAATCATCGCGTGAAAAATTCGCCAGAATGGCCGCGGCGCTCTTCGGAAGAAACGGGCGCAGCATCAAGCCCAGCGCAGCCACACGGTCGAGACAATTTCGAATCACACGGTGGCATTCGGGGAGATCGGTTTTCACGGATTTCCACGGCGCATTGGAATCGAAATAGACATTGCCGGATCGCGCGCAGGCGATCACGCCGTTGATGGCGTTGCGGAATTGGAAACCGTCGAGCAGCGCGGCGGTGTTGCTGAGGGAGGTTTGCGTTTCAGCAGCGAACGCGGCGTGGAGCGGAATGGGTTGGGTCGGTTGCGCTGGGACGGGCTCGGAAGCCCGTCCTACGGGAACTTCTGGAACGACCGCTCCGAGTTTGTTGACTGAAAATGTCACAACGCGGTGCACGAAATTGCCGAGCACGTCGGCGAGCTCGCCGTTGTAACGCTGCGCGAAATCGTCCCACGTGAACGCGCTGTCGCTGCTTTCGGGCGCGTTGGCGGTCAGATAAAAGCGCAGCGCTTCGCTGCCGTATTTGGCGGCGAATTCGCCGATTTCGATTGCGGTGCCGCGCGATTTGCTGAATTTGTCGTCGCCGAATTTCAGGAATTCGTTCGCGACAACCTGCGTCACGAGTTGATACGGTTTTTCGCCGGGCGGAATAGCGTCGTTGACGCCAATCAGCATCGCCGGCCAAATCAGCGTGTGAAACTGAATATTGTCTTTGCCGATGAAATTCACGATCGGGCAATCCGGGTTCTGCCAGAAATCTTTCCATCCGCCGGGCTTTCCTTCGCGCGCAAAAAGCTGCTGCGTGAAGGTGACGTATCCAATCGGCGCGTCGAACCAGACGTAGAAGCGCTTGCCTTGCGTGTCGGGATCGCTGAGCGGGATTTCGACGCCCCAACTGGTGTCGCGCGTGATCGCGCGCGGGCGCAGGCCGCGTTTGAGCATCGCGCGCGATTCGCGCTGCGCGTTGGCGCGCCACGGCGCGGGGCCGTCGTCGTCGTGCGTATCGACCCATTTTTTCAAGCGTTCTTCGAAGGCATCGAGGCGCAGATACCAGTGATACGTGTCCTTCAACACCGGTTTTGAGCCATCGCCTTCAATCGCCACGCGCGGGTTGATCAGTTCGGTGACTTCGTACGAATTGCCGCAGACTTCGCATTCGTCGCCGCGCGCGTTGGGATTTTTGCAGAACGGGCAAGTGCCTTCGACGTAACGGTCCGGCAAAAACATCTTCAGCTTTTCAGAGTACAACTGCTGCGAGAGGCGCTTTTCGATGTAGCCTTTGTCGAAGAGGCGCGTGAAAAACTGTTTCGTGAGCGCGTGATGTTCGGGACTGGAGGTGCGCGACCAGATGTCGAATTTCACATCGGCCGCGGCAAAGGCCGCGCCGTTGGCTTCGTGATTTTCATCGACGACCTGCTGCGGCGTGATGCCGCGCTTAAGCGCGCTCAACGTAATCGGGACGCCGTGCTCGTCGGAGCCGCAGACGAAACGGACGTTGACGCCTTTGAGGCGCTGCCAGCGCACGTAAATGTCCGCGGGAAGGTACGCGCCGGCGAGGTGGCCGAGATGCACACGCCCATTGGCATAGGGCAGCGCACTGGTAACGAGCAGATTCTTCATTGGAGCACTATAGCAGGCGGGAAGGCGTGGTTCAAGGGTTCACGGGCGGCCCACCCCAGCGACCCAGCGAGCTTGTAAAAAAATTGTACGCAGCTCGATTGGGGGTCCTTTCCACATCGGCGGTTTGAAGCTGTTTTTAAAAGCTATCTACAGACTTTCCTCCGGCTTTTTGCCGCTCGCTTCTTCTGCCACACTTTTCGCACGCCGGTCTTTCGCTCCCCTCACTCCTCCGGCTTTTCCGCACTTCCCCTTTGCCGGAGTTGCGCCGCCTTAACTCGTGTTGCCGTGCATCCCGGCTCGCTCCGCCCGCTCGCGCTTCAGGCTCTCCTCGCGCATCAGGCCGTGCGCCAGCGCGAAAAGCAACACCGTCGCGCAAACCTTCGCCGTTCCGCGCACTCGAAAGTGCTGCAGCCCGCGGTTGCGCGGCAGCGCGTTGACGCATTCAATTGTCGAGGCGCGCAGTTTGTAAATCGCTTTTCCCGCGTCCGTCGTCGTCCGCTCGGAGCATTCCTGCGCGAGGAAGCGCGCGCGCGGGTCGAGGCGCTGAGCTTTGCGCCGGAACGATTTCGTCCCCGCGCCGGCGCGCACGCACATGCCGTCGTGCGCCACGTCATCCATCGTCACCAGTCCCGCAGCGCGCAGCCGCGCCACCTGTTCGATCAGCGCTCAGGACTCAGCACTCGTTTCTTCGGTCTTGAAAATTTCATCCACAAACACATCCGCGTCGAACGGCTCAATGTCCGTCATTTTCTCGCCGAGGCCAATCCACTTCACCGGCAGATCGACTTCCGCGCGCATCGAAATCACCGCGCCGCCTTTGGCAGTGCCGTCGAGCTTGGTAATGATCAGCCCCGTAACGCCCGCGGTCCTTTCGAAATTCTTGGCCTGGCGCACGGCGGTCTGGCCGGTGTTGCCGTCGAGCACCAACAAGACTTCGTGCGGCGCGCCGGGAAGTTTTTTCTTGATGACGCGCGTCATCTTTTCCAATTCGTCCATCAAATTCTTTTTGTTGTCCAGCCGGCCCGCGGTGTCCACGATCACGACGTCCATTTTGCGCGCGATGGCTTTTTCGATGGCTTGGTACGCGACCGACGACGCTTCCTGGCCTTGATTCGACGGGATGTAATCGACGCCAATGCGCTCGGCCCACGTGATTAATTGCTGCACGGCGGCGGCGCGGAAGGTGTCGGCGGGCGCGAGCAGCACGCTTTTGCCTTCGGTCTTGAAACGGTGCGCGAGTTTGGCGATGGAAGTGGTTTTGCCGGAGCCGTTGACGCCCACGATCAGGATGACGGTGGTTTCGCCGGGCGGAGCGAAGACAGGCGCGCTTTTTTGCGGCGGGAAATCTTTTTTGATGTGATCCTTGAGGAACGTCATCACCTCGTCGGTGCTTTTGATTTCCTTTTCCTTGTACGCGGCCTGTAATTTTTCGACGAGGTCGTCGGCCATGCGCGGCGAAACGTCGGCCTGAATGAGCGTGTCGCGGACGCGGTCGGCGGCTTCAGCGTCGAGCTTTCTGCCGACGAGAAATTCCAGCCCGCTGCGAAACAAGCGCGCCATCGGCTTGACGCTGTTGACCAGCGACGAACTGGCTTTTTTGGCAACGCTGACAACGGCCTGCCCGATTTTCTTGAAGAAATTGCCCAGTGCCACGAGGACTCCTTGTTGGTGCTCTTCATATAATAGGTGACGACTGGCGGCGGGACAAGTCGGAACGATGAATGCGGAAGGCGGAATGTAGAATGTGGAATGTGGAAGATTGCAGTATTTGCCCGGCCCGTGCGTCCTTCACTTGCCGTTCTTGGAGATTTTCTATGCGATGTCAACTCTTCACAATATTGATTCTGCTCGCCTCTTGCGGCGCCGTTCCGGCATTACATTCCGCGGACAAACCGGAGCGAAACTCCCCCTGGCCCGCGCCGCCGGAAGAGAAAATCGATGCGCTGAAATCCGAATTGAAGAAAAATCTCGATGGCTCGTTTGCGATTTCGTCGATTGGGCCGTGGGTGATCGCGACAGATATGGATGCGGCGGAAGCCGAACGGATCACGCGCGGCACCATCGCCGTCTGCGCGGCGGGGATTCAGCGGCAATTGTTCACGAAAGAAGCGCGCTCGGAACCGGCGAAAGTTTATCTGTTCAAAGACGGCGACAGCTATACCGCGTGGAACAAAAAACTCTTTGGCGAAAAACCGATGTCGATCTTCGGCTACTTCAGCCGCGCGACGAATTCGTTGGTGATGAACATCGGCACGGGCGGCGGGACGCTGGTGCACGAAATGGTTCACGCCATGGCGGAAGCCGATTATCCCGATATTCCCGCGTGGCTCAACGAAGGGCTGGGCAGCCTGTATGAAGCGTGCAACACGCTTCCCGATGGCAAAGTCATCGGCGTGGTGAACTGGCGCTTGAAGGGGATTCAGGACGATTTGAAGAATAACACGGCCACGCAGCTCGACGCGCTGATTGGGATGAGCGACGGCGATTTTTACGACGACGCGCGCAAATCGTCCAACTACGCCGCCGCGCGGTATTTCATGCAGTGGATGCAGGAGCAGGGCAAGCTCGAAGCATTTTACACGCGCGTGCGCGACAAAAAAGACAGCGATCCGAAAGCGTCGTTGCTGAAAGTGTTCGACGACAAGATGACGGTGACGGAGATTCAGAAGAAGTGTTTTGAGTGGGTGGGGACGCTGCGGCTGCGAAGATAGGTCCAAAGTCCAAGGTCGAAGGTCCAAGGTCGAAAGTGCAGCCACCCCTCACCCCTGGCCCCTCTCCCCCAAGGGGAGAGGGGAATACGGTCACGGCAAAAAGTAGAATACAATCGCCACAATCGCGTAAACCGAGAGCAACTGCGCGCCCTCCAGCCAATTGGATTCACCATCGCTGGCGAGTTGTTCTGCAATCTGCACAGAAAGAAAAATCGCGAGGACTTCGGCGGGGGTAAAGACCAGGTTCATGGGATGCGCGCCGATGAAATAACTTGCGAGGACCACGACCGGCGCGATGAAGAGCGCGATTTGCAGGCTTGATCCGTTGGCGATGCTCAAGCTCAGGTCCATGCGGTTTTTGAGCGCCATCAAAATAGCCGTACTGTGTTCCGCCGCGTTGCCGATGATCGCGACGACGATCACACCGATGAAGATTTTCGACATGCCCAGATGCTCCGCGGCGCCGGAGACGGATGCGACGAGGAATTCGCTGATCCAGGCGATGAGCGCGGTGGCGATTAATAATGTCAGCAGCGAGCGGCGCAGACTCCACGGCGCGCGCGGTTCCTGATCGTCGATGGCGGCGGCTTCGCGCGCCGGGCCCGTGAAGAGATTTTTGTGCGTGTGCAGCGAAAAAATCAGGCTCAGGCCGTAGATGATCAGCAGCACGATCGAAATTTCGAGGCTCAGGTCGTGTTCGCGGCCGCGCAGCGCTTCAACGTGTTCGGCGCGCGCCAGATAATGGTAGCCCATCGGCGCGATGAGGCCGATCGCGGCGAGCGTGAGCATGGTCGCCTGGCTGCGCGCGGCGGCTGCGTTGAAGCTTTGCGTTTTGAATTTTAATCCGCCCGCGAGAAACGCCGCGCCATTGACCAGCAGCACGTTGCCGATGATCGAACCGGTGAGCGAAGCTTTGACGATGTCGTGTTCGCCGGCGCGCAGAGCCATTATGGCGATGATTAATTCCGCGGCATTGCCAAACGTGGCGTTGAGCAAGCCGCCAACGCCTTCGCCTGTTTTTTCCGCGAGATGTTCGGTGGCACGCCCCATCCAGCCGGCCAGCGGCACGATCGCCAGCGACGAGACGATGAAGATCGCAATGTCGTGATGCGGGGCAAGGAAATGCAGCGCGATCGCGGCGGGGACGAAGAGGAGCAGCCAGTTCATGGGTTTGACTGCGACTCTACTTCGTCAGCACGTTGTAAACAAGCGTGGGGCCGGCGAGGCCCTTCTCGCAAGTGAGCTTGAGCGAGACGCCGAGCACGGTGCTATTCAAATATCCGTCGCGGTCCCGAACAGCGGATTTGAAACCGTTTTTGCCGGGCTTATAAATGATCAAATGCAGAGCGCCTACCCAAGGCTTCGCGAGTACGCTGCGCCCTGGGCTTTTATAGTTCGCGCCGTTGGCGCTGACAGCAAATGCGGCGAGTACGTCAGCGGCTCTGCAACTGATGGCATTGCGAGCGTTCAACGACACGCATCCGGCTCTATTTTCTCATTTCGCCTTTTGAATTCCGCGCAACTTGCGGCAAAATGAAACTGCGGATTGACAGCACACTCATCTCGCGGGGAGCGTCCACTTGGAAGACTGCGTTGGCCACAATTGCGGACTCTTCGGCGTCTACAATGTGCCGGATGCCGCCAGCAAAACGTACCTGGGGCTTTTCGCTTTGCAGCACCGCGGGCAGGAGTCGGCGGGCATTGTCGTTTCCGATGGCAAGAAAGTCGAATCGCGCAAAGGCATGGGCCTCGTCACCGAGGTTTTTTCGAAAGCGGATTTGCGCGGGTTGCACGGGCATATCGCCGTCGGGCATGTGCGCTATTCGACGACCGGATCGAGCCGCCCGCAGAACATTCAGCCGCTGCTCGTGGATTATTCGCACGGCTCGGTCGCCGTCGCTCACAACGGAAATCTGGTGAACGCGAAGCGCCTGCGCGACGAACACGAGGCGTATGGTTCCATTTTTCAAACATCCACCGACAGCGAAGTGCTGCTGCATTTGATGGCGCGGCCGGAGAATCTCGGGCGCAGCGACCATATCGCGCATTGCATGAAGCAGATGATGGGCGCGTACAGCATCATTGTGATGACGCGCAACAAGCTCGTCGGCGCGCGCGACCCGCAGGGATTTCGCCCGCTGATTTTGGGGCGCATGGCCGGCGAAGCGAACCTGGGGCAGATTGGCGAAGGCTATGTGCTTGCAAGCGAAACATGCGCGATGGACCAGGTCGGCGCGGAGCCGATTCGCGAGTTGGAACCCGGCGAGATGGTGACGATCGATTCGGACGGCGTGCAATCGGAAATGATCGTGCCGCCGGAAGAGATCAAGCCGGCGCATTGCATATTCGAACACGTGTATTTTGCGCGCCCCGATTCACGCATCTTCGGCGACGATGTACACGCGGTGCGCATCAAGCTGGGCATGCGCCTGGCCGAAGAGCATCCGGTGCCCGCGGACATTGTCTTCGCGGTGCCGGATTCGGGCAACGCAGGCGCGATCGGTTACTCGCGACGATCGGGCATTCCGCTGGATTTGGGCTTCATCCGCAATCATTACGTGGGGCGCAGTTTCATCAAGCCCAATCAGGACGAACGCGAGAATGTGGTGGCGATGAAATTCAATGTGGTGCGAAGCGCCGTGCGCGGCAAGCGGGTCGTGGTGGTCGAAGACAGTCTAGTGCGCGGCACGACGTTCAAGAAGCAAGCTCAGATTTTGCGCTCCGCCGGCGCGAAGGAAGTGCATCTGCGCATCACCTGCCCGCCGACGCTGCACGCGTGCTACTACGGAATCGATTTTCCGAGCAAAGAAGAACTAGTCGCGGCGCGCTTGAAAACAATTCCGGCGATTGCGGAGTGGCTGGGCGTCGATTCGCTCGGCTATCTAAGCATCGAGGGATTGCTGGCCGCGGTGTCGCAGCCGAAGTCGCATTATTGTACAGCTTGCTGGACGGGGAATTATCCGGTGAAGCCGCTGGATGCGATGGACAAATACGCGATGGAAGGCGGGCGGACGCATGAGCTGCCGCCGAAATGCTGAAAATCTTTGAACAACGAATCGCACGAATCTTCGCGAATGGCTTGGCGCAAGTCGTAGCTGGCACCCTTTCGGGGTGCAGGGGTTATCGGGGTTGCGGTCCGGGGGTGTCGCGCTTCGCGCTCAACCCCCTGCTGCTGTGGTTACGACCCCTTCGGGGTAAACGGCGGGGTCTTGCTTCGCAAGAAGAACGTGCAGGCGGGACGCCTGCACCACGGGTGAAGATTCGATGAGCGAGAGCCTTACATACAAAGACGCAGGCGTGGACATTCACCAGGGCGACGCCATCGCCGATGACATCGGCAAGCTGGCCAAGCGCACGTACGGGCCGGAAGTGATTGGCGGCGTGGGCGGGTTTGCCGGGTTGTTTGCGATGCCGGGGCAGATCAGTTTGCTGCGCGGCGTGTTCAACGATCCGGTGCTGGTTGCGTGCACGGACGGCGTCGGCACGAAATTGAAAATCGCGTTCATGACGGGGCGGCACAATACCGTCGGGATCGATCTGGTCGCGATGTCGGTGAACGATCTGGTCGTGCAGGGCGCCGAGCCGCTCTTTTTTCTAGACTACATCGGCATTGAAAAAAAGGATCCGCAGGTCTGCCACGATTTGATGCTGGGCATCGTCGAAGGCTGCAAGCGAGCGGGCTGCGCGCTGCTCGGAGGCGAGACGGCGTCGCTGCCGGCGATGTACGCCAAAGGCGAATACGATCTGGCCGGATTTTGCGTCGGCATCATTGAACGCGACCGGCTAGTGGACGGCCACAAAGTCACGCCGGGCGACGTGGTGATTGGCGTGCATTCGAGCGGGCTGCACAGCAATGGTTACAGTCTTGCGCGCAAGGCGCTGCTGGAAGTGGGCGGCTATAAATTGGACGACTTCGTTCAGGAACTCGGGCGCACGCTGGCCGACGAACTGCTTGAGCCGACGACGATTTACGCCGACGCGGTGCGCGCGATGCTCAAGCATTACCCCGTGAAAGAAAACGTGCACGCGATGGCGAACATCACCGGTTCCGGCATGCCGGGAAATATTCCGCGCACGATTCCGAGCGGGAAAGTGATAAAGATTAAAAAAGGCAGTTGGCCCGTTCAGCCGATTTTCAACCTGATTCAAAAAGCGGGAAACATCGCCGACGCGGAGATGTTCGACACGTTCAACATGGGCATTGGAATGACGATTGTGTGCCCGAAATTCAACGCGAATGTGATTCAAACGATTCTGCGCGACAACAAATGCGAGAGCAGCGTGATTGGCGAGATTGAGGCGGCGGCGGATGAGACGGCGGAGGCGGTGGTGGCGATCGAATAAGTAGAACGGAGCTCTGCTCCGTTCAGCGCACGGCGAGGGATGAACGGAGCGGAGCTCCGTTCCACATTTTTGGGCGAAAATTATGCCAGGCATTGGCGTTGTCGGATACGGCTATTGGGGGCCGAATCTGGTCCGCAATTTTGCGGAGACGGCGGGGGCGCGGCTGGTGTCGGTGTGCGATTCGCGCGCGGAGCGGCTGAGCTTGGTGGAGAAGCGTTATCCTGGAATTGAAACACACACGCAGTTCTCGGAGATGTTGAAGAGTCCGAAATTGGATGCGGTGGCGATTGCGACGCCGGTGCATTTGCATTTTTCGCTGGCCGAACAGGCGCTGAACGCGGGCAAGCACGTGCTGGTCGAAAAGCCGCTGGCGTTTTCATCAAAGGACGCGGCGCGGCTGATTGAATTGGCCGAGGCGAAGAAGCGCGTGCTCATGGTCGATCACACGTTTATTTACACGGGCGCGGTGAAGAAAATACGCGAGCTGGTGTCGA
This sequence comes from Planctomycetota bacterium, assembly GCA_035308565.1. Taxonomy (GTDB): domain Bacteria; phylum Planctomycetota; class SZUA-567; order H5-PLA8; family H5-PLA8; genus JANXLS01. The sequence goes on from DATGGK010000079.1 coordinate 56,595, forward strand.
ACGGCGCGATCGGCGATTTTCTGTATTACGATTCGGTGCGCGTGAATCTGGGATTGTTTCAGCACGATGTCAACGTGCTGTGGGATTTGGCGGTGCACGATCTTTCGATTTTGGATTTTGTGCTGCCGGAACGCGCGACGGCGGTATCGGCCACGGGCATGGCGCATGTGCCCGGCAAGCCGGAGAACATGGCGTACCTCACGCTGTATTTTGCGTCGAACGTGCTCGCGCATATTCATGTGAACTGGCTTTCGCCGGTGAAAGTGCGCAAGACGCTGATTGGCGGAAGCAAGAAGATGATTGTGTACGACGATTTGTCGCCCGGCGAACGGATCCGAGTCTACGACAGCGGGATTACGCTCACGCAAAGCCCCAAGCAGGAGGACGTGTACAAACTGCTGGTAAGTTACCGCTCGGGGGACATGTGGGCGCCGAAAGTGGACGAGACGGAGGCGTTGAAGGCGGAGAGCGCGGAGTTTGTGCGCTGCATCGAGACGGGCGCGCGGCCGGAGAACGATGGGGCGGCGGGGTTGAGGATTGTGAGGATTCTCGAGGCGGCGAGCGAGTCGTTGAAAAAGCGGGGGCAGCCGGTGGAGATTCAACGATAAGGATAGATGGAGGGGCGGCACTCTTGCCGCCCTGTGATTTACGGCGGCAAGAGTGCCGCCGCTCCTATTACACTTTCAGTCGCCAGCGCAATTTCAGCAAATCCAAGAAAGTTTTGATTAATAGGCGCACGGTCGCGCCGTGGCTTTTGCCGCTGAGGCGCGGGTAATGCGGCAGCGCGAATTCGACCATGCGCGCTTTCAGGCGGCTGGATTTCACGAGGAGTTCGGTGTCCACCAGCGGCGTGGTGCTTTGGATCGTGATTTTTTCGAGCAGCGCGCGGCGGTAGACTTTCACCCAATGCAAATCGGCGGTGCGGTAGCCGAAGAGCAGGCGCACGAGAAAGCGGTCGAACATCGAGATGACGCTGCGCATGCGCGGATCGTTGCGCGTGTCGCGCAGAATGTTGACGACGTCGGCGTCCTTCATTTTTTCGAACGCCGCGGGGAAATCTTCGGGGGCGAATTGCAGGTCGGCGGGCAGAATCGCGACAATGTCGCCGCGCGTTTTGCGGTAGCCGTCGATGAGCACGGAGCCGATGCCGGTGTTGGTGGGATGATGGAGAACGCGGACTTCGTTGGGGAATTCGGCGGCCAGCGCGTCGGCCAATTCGGCGGAGCCGTCTTTGGAGCCGTCGTCAACGATCAGGATTTCATAGGTAATAGCCATGCCGCGCAGCGTTTTGACGGTGCGTTCGATCATGGGGCGGAGGTTGCCGGATTCGTTGTAGCACATCACCGCGATGGAGCAGGCGGGGACGGGCGCGTCGTTATTGGGATTCATTGGACGGATTTTAACGGTGCGGGCGCTGGGCGTTTTGAAAAAAATGGGAAATGGACGAGCGCGCGGGTAAAATGATGTGCCGGTGGCGTGCGGGTTGAATTTTAGCGGCGCGATTGTGATGCGGCACTGGCAGGGCCAGTGGCACACGAACGGCGAACAAACTGCCGGCGCGGGTTTCTTGTAAGTGCGGAAGCGCGACGCCGATGCTGGCCGGCTGGAAGCCGGCGCTCCGGCGTGCGACGAAGAGTGGATCAAATGAAATATTTTGGAACGATAAGCGCGGCGATTTGCGCAGCGGGAATTCTTGTGCAGAGCGCGTTTGGCGGCGAAGCGCCGAAGAAGGCCGACGACGCAAAGCTTCCGCCCGCCGCTACGCGCGCCGTCGATTTCGTCAAGGACATCCAGCCGATTTTTCGGGCAAATTGCTACGCGTGCCACGGTGCGGAAAAGCAGAAGAGTGGACTGCGGCTGGATGTGAAAGCGGCCGCGCTTAAGGGCGGCGATGAAATTGACATCGTGCCGGGGAAGAGCGCGAAGAGTCCGCTGATTATTAATGTGGCGTGGATCAACGAGGATTCGCGCATGCCGCCGCCGGATAAGGGCGGGAAGAAGCTTAGCGATGAGCAGATTGGGCTGCTGCGCGCGTGGATCGATCAAGGCGCGATTTGGCCGGATGGCGTG
>DATGGK010000080.1:0-2336 GCA_035308565.1 Planctomycetota bacterium
CGCCGCGCGATGGACGCCCTCTTTCGCACGTATCTTGAACTGCGCACCGGCGGCGGCGTCGAACCGCGCGCTGTGATGGAGCGGCTGGTCTTCAAGACGCTCGGGCGCGGCGCATGAGCGGCCTGCCCTACACTAATTCAATCAAATTTATCTCCGGCCGGCATCCAAACCGCAGTGGCGGCGTCACCGTTCCAAGCCCACGCGAAATGAAGAGCAGATTATTGGGCGTCCGCATCAACCCCTGAATGTACTTGCTCCCATGGCACGACGGCACAATCGGCGCGCCGATCAGAGGGAACACAATCTGTCCGCCGTGCGTGTGGCCGCTCAGCATCAGTCCGACGCGCGGGTCGCTGATCTGATCCACGAAGTCCGGATTGTGGCTCACCAGCACACAGCGCTCGTCCGCGCGCATCCCATCCAGCGCTGGCTGCAATTGCGGCCCGCCCATCCAAAAATCGTCCACGCCCGCGACGCGCAGGCGCTCGCCGTTGCGTTCCAGCCACACACCGTCGTTCTTCAATTCGCGGATTTTATTTTTTTCAAACGCGCCGCGCGTCAGCGCCGAACTCTGGTAATGATCGTGATTGCCCATCACCGCGTAAACACCCATCGCCGCACGCAGATCGCCCAGCGCTTCGATGCACGGCTCGATGAACTCGGGCGCGTTGTGGCAGTAGTCGCCGCCGAGCAGCACGACGTCGGCCTCGAGTTCATTTGCCATCCGCGCCGCGCAACGGACGTATGCCAATCCCGTCCACGGCCCATGATGAAGATCGGTGAGAAAGGCGATGCGAAATCCGCGAAAGGATGGAGGAAGCGCGGGCATCGTGATGCGGTCGTGAACCACTCGCAACCACGTCGCTTCAACGCACGAATAAATGGCTCCCCCGACCAGCGCTCCCGCAGTTCCCTTTACAGCCGACTTCAAGAATCGACGACGGTTCATGTCAATGAGGCGCCTCAAGACCTTTTAAAAAATGACGGACTTGTCAGGCGAAAAACGCAAGCGATGAGCCAATGCCGGGGGTGATGGCGGAAGAGAGACGAGGGCGCGCCGGAGACGCGCCCTACCATGCAGTTATGCGATTTACTCTTTCTTTTTCTTCGAAATCTCTTTCATGCTGACCGGAGTCGGTTTGACCGTTCTGCCCAATTTCCGCGCAGCATCTTCCGTGGCTTTGATCATTTGAGTGAATTCCTCCTCGCCCACGCGGATAACGGATCCGTCGGTTTTGAGCACATTTCGAAAGCCTTGATCGGCGTTATTCTCATAGGCTAAAATCGCGCCCGCGTCGCTCGACAAAACGCCGCTCATGTAGGTGTACGCGGCGTCTTCGCCAGGATGAGTGGGATTCTGGAAGACGCGAACGTCGTCCACGTATTTTGGATAAAGGTCCGCCAAATCGCGCGGAATCGTGCCGTTGTCCAATTCATACGTCGCGATCGCCATGTGGATTTGCCGGAGATTGTTGTTGATCACCGCCACTTGCGCGACGCTGCGTGCCCTGGCGAATGCAGGCATCGCCACCGCAGCTATCATCGCCACACCGGCCACGATCAACATTGGCGAAATGTTGCCATAGCGCGGCATCGGCGGCGGGAATTCGCTGCGCGAGAACCAGCCGCGTTCGGTCTTCATGCCAAACGATGCGTGCGACTGGCGGTGCTTGATGAAGAAGTCTTCCTCCGGCCAAAGGTTCAAGTCCAATCCGTCGAGCACTTTCACGGCCGCACGCCCGCCGGCATGCCGCGTTATTTCATCGAACGGATTCGGCGCGCCCGGCTCGGGCGGCAACGGCCGTCCCATGTTCGCAACTTCCGAAATGCCCGAAACCACCGCCGTGCCCGTGGCCACGCCGGCGAGCGCCAGCACGAACACGCCGCCTCCGCCGCCGTAATCTTCCGACCATGCAAACGACAGCGGCAGCTTGGCCGCGTCGAAGGGCTGGCCGCTCACCCGCGCCAGCGCTGTCTGGAACGATTTGTTGGAGAGAATATTCGTTCCCGAACCAAGCTGATCGAGGCTGCGCTTGACCGCGTTGAGCGAATCGCCATAGATCAGTTGATCCTTCACCACCGCCAATACCAGCGAACCGTTGAGACTCACCAGTGCATTGTAATAATATATTGTTGTGCCTTTGTACGCCGCGTTTTTGACTTTCGCAAAAACCGCCGGGATTTTCTGCTGGGCCAGCAGCACGTTCACCACCGTTTGAATCTTCTTTATACTCTCTTCGACTTTCGGCCCAGTTCCGTTTTTCAATTTGAACGACGCCACCATTCCCGGCGAAAACGACAGCGGTTCACCCGTGTCGTGCGGCGTCTGCGTGGAG
>DATGGK010000081.1:0-15956 GCA_035308565.1 Planctomycetota bacterium
CAAGGGCGTGACCAAGGCCGTCAAGAACGTGAACGACATCCTCGGCCCCGAAATTTTGGCGATGGACGCGGCCGATCAGCGCGCCATCGACGCGGCGCTGATCAAGATCGACGGCACTGAGAACAAAGGCAAGCTTGGCGCCAACGCGATCCTCGCCATTTCGATGGCCGTCGCCAAAGCCGCCGCGAGCGAGTCGGGATTGCCGCTCTACAAATACATCGGCGGCGCCAACGCGCATACGCTTCCCGTGCCGATGATGAACATCATCAACGGCGGCCAGCACGCGGACAACAACGTGGACATGCAGGAATTCATGATCTTGCCCGTCGGCGCGCCGAGTTTTTCGGAAGGCCTGCGCATGGGCGTGGAAGTGTTTCACAATTTAAAGAAGGTGCTTCACGACAAGCACCTCAACACGGCCGTCGGCGACGAAGGCGGCTTCGCGCCGGATTTGAAATCGAACGAAGAGGCCGTGCAGGTGATCATCGAGGCGATTGAAAAAGCCGGCTACAAACCCGGCGACGACATCGCCATCGGGCTGGATTGCGCCGCCAGCGAATACTACGACGCCGAGAAAAAAATCTACACGCTCGACGGCGAAAAGGAGAACAAACAGAAGACCGGCGACGCTGTCATCGAGATGCTCGCGTCGTGGTGCGCGAAATACCCGATCGTGACGATCGAAGACGGCTGCTCCGAAGACGATTGGGACACATGGAAAAAGCTGACGCAGAAACTCGGCGCGAAAGTGCAGCTCGTCGGCGACGACATTTTCGTGACCAACGTCAAAATTTTCGAGAAGGGCATCGAACAAGGCATCGGCAATTCGATTCTGGTGAAGGTCAACCAGATCGGCAGCCTCACCGAGACGCTCGAAGCCATCGAGATGGCCAAGCGCGCGCGCTACACCGCGGTGATCAGCCATCGTTCCGGCGAAACCGAAGACACGACCATCGCCGACATCGCCGTCGCGACCAACGCCGGGCAGATCAAGACGGGATCGGCCAGTCGCACCGACCGTATCGCGAAGTACAACCAACTCCTGCGCATTGAAGAGACGCTGGGCGACGCGGCGGAGTATTTGGGGAAAAGAGCGTTTTACAATATTGGGAAATGACAATGAAAACGCATCAAAAATTCACGTTACCGATCCGTGCATTGGCCTTCGGCGCCGTTGTGTTCCTGACGTTATCCGGGTGCGGCGACCGCTCAACATCGCCGGGAAAGAATTCCGTGTGGAAATCTACCGAAGAAGCCAAATCCTATATCGAGACTGCCAAAATCAGCGGCGATTCGTTTGACCGTTACAAGGCGACGAAATGATAATTCTCTCGCCGATGATTGCGATGACTTGGCGAGGCCCGCTCGCGAGCTTGGTTAATTGATGGAAATAAAGGGACAGCCGAAATGAGCGGAGTACCGCACACCCAGAGAGAATGAAAATGGACAACTCTTGATGCTGAATTCATTTGTTTATGGGTGCATTATAAGTCCTTTATGAACCAAGAGAGGTGGTCTATTTTCAGAGCAGGCTACGCATTTCCCTCCTTCCTATGCCCGCCTCCCTCCCCCTCCTCCTCCACAAATTCCCCACCGTGCACTCACACACCCCATAAACCCGCGCCGTCCGCCGCGCCGAAAATCCCCGCCGCAACAAAATCAAAATCGTCTCCCGATCGTAATCGCTCAGCTTCGAATTCGGATGCCGCTCGCCCTTCACCAATCTGCGCTTCACTTCCCCTTCGCCCCCTCCTTCAAAACCCCCGCTTCCTTCTTCTCCTCCACCACGGGAGCCACCGGCGCCAGCGTCGTCACCTCCTCCGCCTTGTCCCCGAAGATGTCGCGGAATTCGCTGATGTCGATGCCGAGCTTCTTCGCCAAGTCCGAGACGTTGATCCCGCGCGCTTTCAAACCGGCCAGCGCGTTGAAGACCGTCTGCGTCACCACGTTGCTCATCTTGTCGATGCCGTTGCCGTTTCCGCCGACGTCGATGATGCGGATTTCGTCGATTTGGCTCAAACCCGCGGCGATGCTGGAGAACATCGCGTTCGCGACCCGCGCGGCGGCTTCGCCGCCGTGATCGATCAGCGCGGGGAGGCGGTCGAGGATCATGATCAGCTTCGCGTCTTTGGACATTTGCGCCAAGGCGAGCGCCAGTTCCTTCGTGCCTTTGGCTTGCGCTTCGAGCACCAAACCTTTCATTGCGGCTTCGCCTTCGGCTTTCGCGAGCAATTCTTGTCTGATCTTGGCGGCTTCGCCTTCGGCCAGCGCGGTGAGCGTCGCGCGCGTCTTCTGCGCTTCGCCTTCGCCGGTCAGGACCGCGGCTTCCTTTTCGCCTTCGGCGCGGCGCACGGCGACGGACTTCGCGGCGTCGGCGTTCAAGATCGCGGCCTGCTTGGCGGCGTCGGCTTCGATCACCGCGCGCTGGCGCGCGGCTTCGGCGTCGATCACAGCTTTCTGCCGCGCGGCTTCAGCAGGGCGGATCATCGTCGCTTCCAGTTCCTTGACTTTGCGCAGCGCTTCCTGCTCCTGCACTTTGATCTGCGCTTCGTTGGCGGCGGCGTCGCGTTCGGCCTCCTTCTGGCGCAGAATCTTTTCCTGGTCGGCGGTGGCGATGGCGCGCGCCTGCTCGGCCTTCGCGCGCTCGGTTTCGGCCTGGACTTTGAAACGCGCCTGCTGGACGTCGCGCTCCTTTTCGGCGTCGGCGACCTGAACCGCGTTCGCCGCGGCGACGATCGACGCTTCGCGCTTGGCGTTGCTGACTTTCATCGCGGTTTCGGCTTCAGCTTCGGCGACGCGGATGTTCGCGTCGCGCACGGCTTCGGCGACGGCCTTTTTTCCAAGCGCGACGATGTAGCCGTATTCGTCGTTGACTTCCTGAATTACCAGCGTGATGACCTGCACGCCCAGGCGCTTGAGCTCCTCGCTGGATTCGGTCACGACCTGTTTGTTGAAGATGTCGCGTTCGCGCAGAATTTGGTCGATGCTCATTTTTCCAATGATCGAACGCAAATGGCCCATCAGGATGTTTTTGACGAAGCCTTCGATTTCAGCGGGCTGCTTTCCAAGGAACGAGGCGGCGGCGTTCTGCAAGTCCTCGGGGATGCTTGAGATTTTGCAGGTGGCCACGCCCATCACATTGATCTTGACGTTGTCTTTGTTCGGAATGCCTTTCTCGTCGATTTTGCTTTGGAACGCCGCCGTGGACATGATCTGCAAATGTTCCACGACCGGCATCAGCAGCGAACCGCCGCCGGAGACGACGCGGAAGCCGCGCATCTGCTCGTGTCCCTGCGAATCCTTATAGCGGTATTTGCGCCCGTAGAAGATGCCGACTTCGTTGGGCGAGAATTTCTTGTAGCGCGTCGTGATGACATAGATGCCGACGAGCAGCACGCCCGCGCCGAGCAGGATCATGGCGGGAATCAGCCATTCTTTCAGATCGTTCAAATCCAACGTCATAAGGATATGCATGCGTTGCTCCTTTACGTAGGACGGGCCTCCGAGCCCGTCCCGCATTCGAAGCGCCTTGTTGGACCGGCTCGGAGGCCCGTCCTGCTGAAATACGCGCTAAAATCGATCTTTCGCGTTCGCTGCCTGGTCGGGCGCTGCCGGCGCCGAGCCTGTTGGCGCGCCGGCTTCTTCGACAAACAGCAGGCTGCCCGATGTTCGGACGACGCGGACGTGCCGGCCTTTTTGAATCGGCTTTGAACCGGCAGCGCGCGCGGAATACGTCGTGTAGTTTCCGGCGTGAGAAACGGCCACTTCGCCGACGCTGTCTTTTTCAATCGCGACGGTCACTGTACCGGACTGGTTGACGAGCGTGTCGGTGTCGATCAGCGACGACGCTTGCTGGCGCGTGATCACGGCCATGAATGCGTACATGACGCCGCCCAGAAGCGAACCGAAGATCACGCCGAACATGGACGCGATCAGCGGGCTTTGGCCGTAGTACGTGGCGATGGTGCCGGCGGCGCCGAAACCCGTGCCAAACGTGGATATGACTTTCATCGAGAAGATGCTGACGCTGGCGGGGTCGCCGTGGTCGAAGGCGTGATCGTGGCCGGCGTCCTGGTCATGTCCAAAGAGCAGACCGCCGACCATGAGCAGAAAAAAAGCCAGCGCGATGGATCCGAATATCATCAGCATGGCGGGCACGCTTCCGAATTTGATGGGCATTCGTCGGGAATATGGTTTCCAGAGGTGTAATGCCAGCGCTGGGAAAATGGAAGCGCAGAAAAAAGTCCTGAGTCCTGAGTGCTGAGTCCTGAGTCCTGAGTTGGAAGCGCCAGGCGCTTTGCCGCAATTACTCAGCACTCAGGACTCAGCACTGAGCACTTTCTTTAAGGAATTGACTTGATTTTTTAGAAAACGCTATGTACTGGACAGTAGTCGATTCACCACATTTTAATATTCATCCCACCGGGAGAACACGATCATGGCAAAGATGGCGCCAAAGAAGGCGAAGGCTGCGCCGAAAGGCAAAGCGAAAGCAAAGCCGGCCAAGAAGGCCGCGAAGCGTTCGGCAAAGGCGGCTCCGAAGAAGGCCCCCAAGAAGATGGCCAAGCCTAAGCCGAAGCCGAAGCCAAAACCAAAGCCCAAGCCAAAACCCAAGCCCAAGCCTAAACCAAAACCCATGGCGCCCGCTCCCAAGCCGAAGCCGCCCGCACCAAAGCCTGCGCCGAAGCCCAAGGCTCCGCCGCAAGCGCCGGTCGCCGTTCCAGTTGAGCCGCCGCCGCCACCACCGCCACCGCCGCCTCCTCCCACTCCGGAGCCGGCTCCGACGCCAGTACCGGCGCCGGGACCGACGCCGTTGTAGCAGCGGAACTTTTTGATTTAGCTTTTGGCGCACGCATCGTCTCGCGTTGGGCACGCCCAACGCGAGGCTTTGTTTTTTTGTTCTCTTTGCAGTAGGATTTCGTAAAAGGAGTCCTGCGTGCAACCGAGATTTGAATGCGAAATTAATGGTGTTCCCGCGGTGGCGGCCGGGCTTGAATCCATCCGCGACAAAGTCGCGGCTGGCGAACGACTATCACTCGAAGACGGCGTTGCGCTTTTCGAACATCCAGACGTGCTCAGCGTCGGCGCGTTGGCGCAGTGGAGTGCGCTCAAGCGCCACGGCAAGCGCGTGTATTACGTCGTCAACGGGCACATCAATTACTCCAATTTCTGCACGCTCTCCTGCGCGTTCTGTTCGTTCTACCGCCGCAAAGGCAAAGACCGCCGCGCCGGCGGCTACGAGATGGACCTCGCCGAAATCTTCCATCACGCCGACACGATAGCCGCTGGCGGCGCGACGGAGATTCACATCGTCGGCGGCCTTCATCCGGATTTTCCGTTCAGCTATTACACGGAAATGCTGCGGGGAATCAAAACGCGCCATCCGAAGGTCGGCTTGAAATGCTTTACCGCGATTGAAGTCTATCACCTCGCGACGCTGGCGGGGCTTTCGCCGCCGGAGACGCTCATCGCTCTGAAGGAAGCCGGCCTCGACACGCTGCCCGGCGGCGGCGCGGAAGTGCTCGACGACGGTTTGCGCAAGAAAATCTGCGCGGGAAAAGAGACCAGCGCCGAATGGCTGGACCTGCATCGCCAAGCGCACAAGCTGGGCCTGAAATCGAATGCCACGCTGCTGTACGGGCACCTCGAAAATCACCGCCAGCGCGTCGAGCACCTGATCCAGTTGCGCGAGTTGCAGGACGAAACCAACGGCTTCCTGGCCTTCATTCCGCTGAGCTACCATCCGGAAAACAACGTGCTGAAAGTCGAACGGGGCCCGAGCGGCTTCGACGAAGTGCGGACGTATGCGGTTTCGCGCCTGATGCTCGACAATTTCCCGCACGTCAAAGCCTATTGGATCATGCTGACCGTGCCGATCGCGCAGATCACGCTGGCCTACGGCGCGACCGATTTCGACGGCACCGTTTTGCAGGAAAAAATCTACCACATGGCCGGCTCCGAAACGCCGCAAGCGCTGACCGCCGGCGACTTGCGCAGCTACATTTTGGAAGCCGGCCGCGAGCCCGTCGAGCGCGATCACCTGTACCGCGAAATTCGGCGCGGAACGGGGGCGCTGGATTGGGAGGCGGCATGAAGAAGATGCGGGACAAGTGGAAAGGATATTGACAATGCCGACAAAAGCACAAATCATTAAGGAAGTTCGTGATTCTATAAAAAAATGGAATCCGCCGACAGGTGATTTTGAAATGGAGATTTCCGAGACGGATGTTAGGAAATGGAAGGGCCAATGGTGGGTTCCGATTTATCCGACGCGGCAGCCCAAGCGCAATTATCACTTCATCGATTCGCTTGCCGAAGTCGAGACCGAATTGCAGCTCGAAAAACATCTGAAGATCGAAATCGTCCCCGATCTGCTCCGGCACAAATGAGTCCAACCCAGGATTACTCCTCCCCGTGGACAAAAAACGCATCGAATCCGCCGTCCGTGAAATCCTCATCGCCGTCGGCGAGGACCCCGACCGCGACGGCCTCAAAGCCACGCCCGCCCGCGTCGCGCGCATGTACACCGAGATTCTCGGCGGACATTCCGAAGATCCCGGCGCACACCTTAAGACCACGTTCGACGTCGAGTACAACGAAATCGTCGTCCTCAAGGACATCCCGTTTTATTCCATGTGCGAACACCACATGATGCCGTTTCAAGGCAAAGCGCATCTGGCGTACCTGCCCAAGGACCGCATCGTCGGCTTGAGCAAACTCGCGCGCCTTGTCGAAGGCTACGCGCGGCGGCTCCAAGTCCAGGAGCGCCTCACCTGCCAGCTCGCCGATGCCATGATGAAGACGCTAAAGCCCCGCGGCGTCGCCGTGCTGCTCGAAGCCTCGCACTCCTGCATGACCATGCGCGGCGTGAAAAAACCCGGCAGCCTGATGGTCACCAGCGCCCTGCGCGGCCACTTCATCACCGACCATGCCGCGCGCGACGAAGTCTGGGCGCATTTTTATCACAAAGGCTGAGCGTTTTTGTGGTGCGGGCTTCCAGCCTGCACGAAGTTTGTGGTGCGGGCGGCCCGCCTGCACGTCGTCGTGGTCCGGGCGGCCCGCCTGCACGTCGTTGTGGTGCGGGCGGCCCGCCTGCACATGATTTTCGAACTCTCTGCAGCACTGCGCGTACTAAAAAAAGAGGTCAGAATTCAGAAAGTCAGAGACGCCATGTTCAATTGGATTTCCAACATCCCCCTTCGCCTGCGAACTTCGCGCGCCGCCGTGCTGCTCCTGTTTCTCGCCGCCTTCGCCGCGCGCGCCGCCGAGCAGCTCAGCCTCGACGACAAGGAACACATCGACGTTCAGCGGGAACTCAATCTCATCGACTACGCCGTCTGGACGCTCGTGATCGGCCTGCTCGTCTTCGCGTACGCCATGCGCTACATCGCGCGCCGGCGCACGCGCCCGTGTCCGTGGTGCATGGAATTTATTTCGAAGAAAGAATCGACATGCCCGCGCTGCGGAAAGAGCATCGCGCGCGTCACGTCGCCTTCTTGACGCTGCGCGCACGTTGCGCTCTTTTTAAATTTCTCAACTTCACAACGGCGTCGGCTTCGGCGCCTGCGCTGCCATTTTCACGTGCGGCGGACCCGCCGCCGTGGGCGCCGCCGGCACAGTTCCTTTCGGCGCCTCCTTCCCCTTCACCAGTCCGCGAACGAAATACAGCACCTGGTCCACGATCCCCAGCAGAAATCCGAGCACCGCACCGAGCGTCAAGCCAATCGCGCCGCCCAGCGCCGCTCCCGGCCACGCCATGCTTTTTTGCGCGTCCACGCCGAATTCCACTTTCTTCGTCACGTCCTGCTCGCGCTCAGCATCCGGAGGCGGCTTCGGCCCGCGCTTGTCGCCCTCGCGCGTGTAGTTGGCGCTGACTTTGCTCGGAATCGCAAACCCGATCAGCCCGCCCACCAGCGCGCAAAACCCGCCCGCGATCAGCGACACCACTGCAGTGATTACAATCAATCGTATCAGTGCCATCGCCGACTCCTTCCACGCCACAGACTGTTTCAAATAAACTTTATGCCACAAAGATAAACTCGTCAAGTCCAACCGCGACCAAAGCCCCAGCATACCTTGCGAGCCATGCCCCGAATTGCGAGCCGCGACCGCAAGGGAGCGGGAACCCTCGATTCACGCGTAACCGCTCCCTTGCGGTCGCGGCTCGTTTTTAAAACTGATCCTGCCCCGGATTCGCCGGCGTCGCCGGCTGCTTCACCGGCGGTTGCTTCACGGCCGGCCGATTCACCACCGGCGGGTTCACCACCGGCTGATTCGGCACAAGCGGATTTTGTACCATCGGCGGCGCCGCCGGTTGCTTCACCACCGGCGGAGTCTGCGGCACCGGCTGTTTCGGCAATGCGGGCTGGATCACCACAGGCTTATTCGGATTCTGACCGTTGTTCATGTTTGGATTCGGCTGAGGCTGCATGAAATTCGCCGGCGGCTTTTGCAGCGGTTTGATTGTCATCGAATTGAACATCGCCGGATCCTGCTCGACGATCACTTTGCCCAGCTTCGACATCGGGCGCCACACCGTCTTCTGGTCCGGCGTCTGGCGCGGCGTCACGGTGGTCAAATCGTACTCCAGCGCCGCAGCCACGAGGCTCGCGATCGCCTTGAAATTTTCCGTGTGCTCCGGCGGCTGCGCCTTCGTGTTATTGAAGATCACCAGCGACCAACCTTGCGCGTCCACGTCGATGCGCGCGCCGTCCACCACGAATGCGTAACCGGAGTTCGTGATCATCGGCGCCGTGTTAAAGCGCTGCTGCAACGCCGCGCTCAACGTCACGAACACGGTGTTGCGGTCCGCGCCTTGAGCCGCGTTGGGATTCGCAGCCGGATTCGCGCCCAAATTTGGCTTCGCAGCCGGCGTCTCCACTTTCATCACCGGCGGCGGCACGGATTCGGGCGCCCGCGTCGTTTTCGTCACCGGCGGCACCGTCACCGGCGCTTTCTCCTGCGTGGACTTAACCGGAATGGCCGGCCCGTTGGGATTGTAATGAGCCGGAAGCAGTTTCGCTTTCGGCGGCTGCTTCACCGATTCCTGCAATCGATCCTGCTGCTGCCAGCCAAACCAGCCCGCCGCACCCAACAAAAGTGCCGCTATCAACATTGGCCAATGGTTGCTCATTCGAAAAACCTCCGCGCCGAGCGCATACAACTCCGTCTAGTTATACACCCCGTGTTCCAGCGCGCGTCACTAATCCCCGAGCGCGCAAACAGCTCATTTGTCGCTTGTCATTTGTGATTTGTCATTGGGCGACGCATGCAATCCAATGACAAGTGACAAATCAAAAATGCCAAATGACAAATGGTCCTTACTTCGGAATCGTCACATCCAAAATCTCCACGCCCGGCAGTTTCGCGAACGACTTGGCCGGGTCCACGCGCTCCGTGTTGCCCACGCCCATGAACTGCATGTTCGCCGGATCGAGGTATTTTGCCGCGACGCGGTTCACGTCCGCCACGGTCACCTTCTTGATGCTCTCCATCAATTTCTCGGCGAAATCCATCGGGTAGCCGTAAAACTCATAGGTGATCTGCCGCCCGATGATCTTCGACGGCGAATCGAAATTGAACACGAACGAATTCAGCAAACTCTGCCGCGCTTCCTCCAATTCCTTGTCGGTCACGCCTTTTTCCTTTAACTTCACGACTTCCTCAAGCATCGCATCCAGCGTCTCGACGGCCTGTTCGTTGCGCGTCAAGGCCGAGCAGTAAAACAAGCCCGGCCGGTTGTAGTAAATCTGCGCCGATCCGAAGACCGAATACGCCAGCCCTTTTTTCGTGCGCACTTCAGTGAACAGCCGCGTGGACATCCCGCCCGACAAGACTTCGTTCATCAATTGAATCGCCGCGTAATCAACACTGTCGCGCCGCATGTCCACCACGTGGCCCATCATGATCGTGGTCTGGTTGAGCTTCGGGCGCTCGACAAAGAGCGTCCGCTTCACGTGCTCCGTCGGAATCGGCGCGACCGCCGGCAGCGGCACCTCCACTTTGGGCCACGGCTCAAACGCCGTCTTCAATTTCGCCAGCATCTCCTCTTTTTTGAAATCGCCGACCACGCCCATGATGAACATGTTCGGATGATAAATCTTCGCGTGGTACGCTTGCAGCGCCGAACGATCAATCTTGGCGAGGTTCGCCAGTTCCGTCACGCGCGCGTACGGATTGTCCTTGCCGTACAGCTTGAGCTTGAATTCGCGCCCGATGATGCTCCCCGGCTGGTCGTTGCGTTTCAAAATCCCAGTGCGCATGTGGCTGAGGTGCAGGTCGATCTTGTCTTTCGGAAACTCCGGATTCTTCAGCACATCCACCAGAATCTCCAGCCCCTTGTCGAAATCCTCCTTCAAGCAGCTCAACCCCGCGCTGCCCGAATCCGAGCCGCTCCCGACGTGAACCTCCGCCGCCATGTTCTCCAGAATCTCGTCCAGCTTGTCGCCCGGATACTTCTGGCTCCCGCCCGAGCGCATGATCGACGCCGTGGCCGAAGCGATCCCCAGCATCTCCGCCGGCTCATGAATTTCCCCCGCCTTCACCGTAATTGACAGATCGACGATCGGCAGTTCATGGTCTTCCAGCAGGAATACCACCATCCCGTTCGAAAGCTCATACCGCGTCCCGACCGGAGCCGTGAACTTCTTCAGCTCGGTATTCGGCACGTCTTTCCAAATTTTGAACGGCTCAACCGGCCCCGTCTTGCGCGGCATCTCCTCCACCGCCAAGACGTTGCCGACCACGACCGCCATCAAGACCGCCACCCACTTTTTCATTGTTGAATTCCAGTAAAAAGTTGCACATTATGTAAGTAGGACGGGCTGCCAGCCCGTCCAAACACTTCCGGGCAAAAGCTGCACATTGTTCAGTGACACCGGCTTTTAGTCCGTGAGGATGTTCCCAAATACAATTCTCGAACTCCGGGAAAAGGTTGCTCAATGCGCCTAATCGCCGCTTCAAAAAGCTATTTATATCATCTCAACATCCCGCAATCCCCGTCAAAATGTTAGACGCATCTTAGCGCGCTAATATCGCCAGAAAATAAGGAATTCTCATTTTGGAAATCCACCGTATTCCTCCCACACAATCGGAGCCATGACCTTAGCGAGTGCTGGGTAGGCGTCGACGCTCTGATTATTCTCACCCCATTTGCTGTGGGCGTCATTCCATTGGCGAACGGCACCGTGGAATTCTACCTCCAACTTTATTGGCTTCAATAGCGGTTCGTTTTCCCGCCACCACCATTGCGCGATAGCTTCATCGCTCCCCTTCCATCGCTTTCTGCCGGCTTCACTGAACCGGTGGCGCAAGTCTTGAATAATTGCCTCCCGCGCTAACGCCAGCTTGTCATCCAATAGATTCTCCCATTCAAAAACCACGTGACTTTTCTCCACCGGTTCCAGCAGCGCCAACTTCTTTAAATCCTCAAGCGTCAATTCAAGCATTGGATATTCGGACTGCGGCCAAGAATATTCCGATCGCGGCCCGGGTCCGCCGCTGACTTGCAGACGGTGACTATTGCTCACCCAATGATGCTCCCCCGGCACATACTTCAACACATCCCGCACAAACTTCGCTTCCTCCCCATACTCAATCCATGTCGGATTCAAGACGCCCAGCGGCCACGACTTCTTGACGCAAAGCGTCCGCGTACAGCGCTCGATCACCAGCGGCTGCGGAGTGTGCGACAAATTCACAAGCAACACCAGCCCAAGCAAAAACCCCTCACCGATCAACGCCGGCCAAATCGAAGCCAGCTTCCCCCGCCAAATCCGCCCATGCACCAAAATTCCCAGCGCACACCCCGCCCCGCAAACCCCCACCGTCATCGTCCCCTGCGCCAAATCGCAGCGCCCCCCAATTGCCACATTCCCCGCGATCACCGCCAGGCAGCTCGCCTGCCACACCAACACATGCTGCAACGTAAAGCGCATGTCGTCTGTTCTCCGCGCTTTTGCGCCTCTGCGTGAGAAATCCTACTCCGCTTTGAAGCTTTCCACAATTGACCGTCCGACCATTCAGGATTACAAGCGTGTTCATGAATCGTGAACGCCTCGCCACCCAACCCCTTTTGAATTTTGCATTTTGAATTTTGAATTGAATTTCCACCCCGCCGTCCAGCGCTGGTTCGACCGCACCTTCCCCGCGCCCTCGGCGCCGCAGCGCGAAGGCTGGCCGCACATCGCCGCCGGCCGCGACACGCTCATCGCCGCGCCCACCGGCACCGGCAAAACACTCGCCGCGTTTCTCGCGTGCCTCAACGACCTCTTCGTAAAAGGCTTCGACGGCCTGCTCCAAGACCGCACTTATGTCCTCTACATCTCGCCGCTCAAAGCGCTCTCCAACGACATCGAAAAAAACCTGCGTGAACCGCTCGCCGGCATCGCGCAGACCGCCGCCGAAATGGGCATCCTCGCCCCGCACATCCGCGTCGCCGTCCGCACCGGCGACACGCTCGCCGCCGACCGTCTGAAGATGACGAAGACCCCACCGCACATCCTCGTCACCACGCCCGAATCGCTCTTCATTCTGCTCACCGCCGAAAAAAGCCGCGAACGCCTGCGCGGAGTGAAGACCGTCATCATCGACGAAATCCACGCCGTAGCCCGCGACAAAAGAGGCTCGCACCTAGCCCTCAGCCTGGAACGCCTCGACGCCCTCTGCAAAACCCCGCCCCAACGCATCGGCCTCTCCGCCACGCAACGCCCCGTAGAGCTCGTCGCCCAATTCCTCGTGGGCGCGAAGCGTCAACTAGGAGCGGCGGCACTCTTGCCGCCGAACGATTCGCCCCATGAGTTGGACTCCACCCCAATTCAAGGGCGGCAAGAGTGCCGCCCCTCCACCGTCAGCGGCGCAGAGGCGGACGCCTCTCCTCCCTCCTCCCTCCTCCCCCCTCCCAGCCCTTGCGCCATCGTCGATCTCGGTCACCTCCGCAAAATCGAACTGAGCGTCGAAATCCCCCCGATGCCCCTGTCCCACGTCTGCTCGATGGAAACATGGGCTGCGACCTACGACCGCCTTACGCAGCTCATCAACGAAAACCGCACCACGCTCATCTTCGTCAACACGCGCAGCCTCTGCGAACGCCTCGCGCACCACCTCGAAGCGCGCATCGGAGCCGACAAAGTCGGCGCGCACCACGGCAGCCTCTCGCGCGCGCAGAGACTCCGCTCCGAAGAACGCCTCAAAGCCGGCGAACTGCGCGCGCTCGTCGCGACTTCGTCGCTCGAATTGGGCATCGACATCGGCAGCATTGATTTGGTCTGCCAGATCGGCATCACCCAATCCATCGGCGCGATCCTCCAGCGCGCAGGCCGAGCGGGACACAGCCTCGCCAGCGTCAGCCGCGCCAAACTCTTTCCGCTTACACTCGACGAACTCGCCACCGCCGCCGCGCTCGCCTCCGCCGTCCGCCGCGGCAGCATGGACCAATTGAAAATTCCTGAAAACGCGCGCGACATTCTCGCGCAGCACATCGTCGCCGCCTCCGCCGCCGAAGAATGGAACGAAGACGCGCTCTTCGAACTCGTTCGCGGCGCGTATCCGTATCGCAATCTTGAGCGCAAAGAATTCGACGATGTCGTCAAGATGCTCGAAGACGGTTTCACCACGCGGCGAGGCCGCCGCAGCGCGCTGATTCATCACGACGCCATCGGCCACCGCATCCTCGGCCGCCGCGGCGCGCGCCTGGCCGCCATCACCAGCGGCGGAGCGATCCCCGACGCCGCCGATTACGCGGTTGTTCAAGAACCCGAAGGCACTAAAGTCGGCACGCTGGACGAACACTTCGCCGTCGAAAGCAGCCCCGGCGATATTTTCCAACTCGGCAACACCACCTGGCGCATCGTCAAAGTGGACATCGGCAGCGTCCGCGTCGAAGACGCCAAAGGCGCCCCGCCCACGCTCCCCTTCTGGTTCGGCGAAGCCCCAGCGCGCAGCGACGAACTCACAAAAGAACTCACCCGCCACCGCGAAGAAATCGAAAAGCTCCTCGAAACCAAAGGCGTAGACCGCGCCATCGACTGGCTCATGCAAGATTGTAGGAGCGGCGGCACTCCTGCCGCCGAAAGCGCTGGCTTCGACCCAAACGGCGGCAAGAGTGCCGCCGCTCCTATTTGTACCGCCGGCATCCTGCCGGCAAGTTCACAGGCCGGCAAGATGCCGGCGGTACAACCCCATTCCCCCCGGGAGAGGGCCGACGAGCGTACTCGCTCGCGGGGTGAGGGGCAGTCGTCCGCACAATCAGAAGCGCCAAACTCCCCGCTCCCTCCTCCCCCCTCCCCCCTCCCTCACGCCGCCGCCGAACAACTCGTCGTCTACCTCTCCGAAACCAAAAAATCCCTCGGCACTCTCCCCACGCTCGACACCCTCATCCTCGAACGCTTCTTCGACGAAAGCGGCGGCATGCAATTAATCCTCCACGCCCCCTTCGGCCGCCGCGTCAACTGGGCCTGGGGTCTCGCGCTGCGCAAACGTTTCTGCCGCGGCTTCAACTTCGAACTCCAAGCGGCAGCGTCCGAAAACTCGATCCTGCTCTCGCTCGGCAACCAGCACAGCTTTCCGCTGGCCGATGTCTTCAATTACCTGCGCGAAAACACCGTCGAACCGCTGCTCACGCAAGCCGCGCTCGAAGCGCCGGTCTTCCAAACGCGCTGGCGCTGGGACGCCTGCCGCTCGCTGGCGCTGCTCCGCTTCTCCGGCGGCAAAAAAGTTCCGCCGCATCTGATGCGCATGAGGTCCGACGACCTCATGGCCGCAATCTTCCCGCACGCCGCCGCCTGCCCCGAAAACCTCGAAGGCGACCGCGAAATCCCCGATCACCCGCTCGTGCGCGAAGTCATCCACGACTGCCTGCACGAAGCCATGGACATCGACAAGCTCAAAGCCACGCTCGCCAACATCGCCGGCGGCAAACTCAAGCTCATCGCCAAAGACACCGTCGAACCCAGCGCCATGGCCGGCGAAATCCTCGCCGCCAAAGTCTATTCCTTCCTCGACGACGCCGACATCAACGAACGCCGCGCACGAGCCGTCTTCACGCGCCGTTCCTTAAGCCGCGACGACGCCCAAACCATCGGCGCCCTCGACGCCGCCGCGATAGCAAGAGTCCGCGACGAATGCCGCCCCGACCCTCGCGACCCCGACGAACTCCACGACGCCCTGATGACCAGCGCCTATCTCATCGCAGCAGAAATCGAACCCTTCGCAAAGCACCTCAGCACTCTGTTGAACGCTGGCCGAGCCTGTGCCGTGTCCCCCTCTCCCCTTGGGGGAGAGGGGCTAGGGGTGAGGGGTCGCATTACCCAAGACGCCCGCAGCGAAGCCGCGGTGTCCCCCCTCTCCCCTTGGGGGAGAGGGGCCGGTGGTGAGGGGTCGCATTCACCACAAACGCTGGCAAATCAAGAAACAGACGTTGCCGTTTACCCCGGAGGGGTAACAGAGGGTAGCCGGGGGTTGAGGGCGTACTCGCCCGATACCCCCGGTAAATCGCCGTTAGGTTCCCCGCACCCCGGAGGGGTGCCAGACGGCGGAACAGAAAACGCTCATGCACCGTTTTACATCGCGTCCGAACGCGCCCCCTGGTTCGAAGCCGTTTTCAAAGAAGCTGGCCGGCGGGACGCCGGCGGTACAGGCGCCGCCTTCACCCTCCCGCCCCAAATCCCCGAAAAAGACCGCGCCAAATCCTGGACGCGCGAAGACGCCCTCTCCGAAATCGTCCGCGCCCGCATGGAAATCCTCGGCCCCATCACCGCCGCGCAACTCGCGCAAGAAATCGCCGTAGACACAGCCGCCATCGACCAAGCTCTAATCACACTCGAAACCCAAGGCGTCGTCCTGCGTGGAAACTTTTCGCCCGGCGTCACCGAACTCGAATGGTGCGACCGCCGCCTCCTCGCTCGCATCCACCGCTACACGCTCACGCGCCTGCGCCGGGAAATCGAACCCGTCACTGC
>DATGGK010000082.1:0-30194 GCA_035308565.1 Planctomycetota bacterium
AGCACCAGTTGCACGACGGGGCGCACGGACGAATCGAGCTTCGAATAGTTCGAGAGCAGTGTGTCGGGGATTATTGGGTCTGTGTATTGCTGCAGCGCGGTGAGCGCGGCCTTTGCCGGCGCTAGGTCTTTGCTTGTTGCCGTCGCGATTGAGAGCAACGCATGCACGCAGTCGGGAGCGTTGATTTCGCCAAACGTTTGAATCAAAGCGAGTCGCATCGCGCGCGGCGTTTTTGAATCTTGAATGGATTGAATGCCGCGCTCGACCGCGCCGGGCTTGTTCATGCGCAGATCGAGAAGCGAAGAATTTCCGCCGACATCCGCGAGCGCGGTCATCAACTCAGCGGGAAGCGGCGGAATGGTGCGGCCCTCAAACGCTTTCTCAAAACCGCTCATCAATCGTTTAGTCGCATCGGCGTCGGGCGAAAGCGCAAACAATCGCGCGCAAAGAACAAATTCGTCGTACGTGCCGCCGCTGGCAAAGCGCCGCACGAGGCGCTCAAGAATGTGTTCGCGCACGAGCGGCAAATTCCAAAGCGCTTTGTCGCTGAAAAAAGCGAAGACCGCTTCGCGCTGATCTTTGCACTGCGCTTCGATGACCCACCAGAGCAGCAGCGGAATCTGCGGGTCTTTCGCGTCTTCGCTGTGCGCGAGCAGATTGTGCACGATGGCGAGCGCGTCGTTTGTCGGCAAGCGTCGTGCGGAGCAGGCGAGCTGGTTGCGCGCTTCGACGTTGGTTTCACGCTGCGCGCGGTCGATCAGCGCGGCGGCGATGGGGCGCGAGACGCTGCGCTCGTCGCAGAGCAGTCGCGCGGTCCAGAGGCGCACGAATGGATCGGAATGATCGAGCGCTTTCAAGGCGCGCGCTTCGGTGAGTCCGCCGTTTTGATAGATCGCCCAAAGCGCTTCGAGCGCGGATTGGCTGGATTCGAATTCGAGCATCGCGGCAAGCGTCGGAATGATGGAGGCGTCGCGCCGGTCGCCAAGAAGGCGCAGCGCGGTCTGGCGCGTCCAGCGATTTTCACTGCGCAGAAGTTCGACGAGTTCGGCGCTCGATTTTTTGCTGAGATCAATAGGATTGGAATGTTCGGCGCCTTTGGTTTGCAGGCGGTAGACGCGCCCGTTGCTGTCGTCGTACGCACCGTCGGCGGCGCGGAAGTGGGCGATTTGCGCGTCGTACCAGTCGGCGATGTAGATCGCGCCGTCGGGACCGAGTTTGATATCGACGGGGCGAAACATTTTGTCCGTGGAGGTCACGGCTTCCGCGATGTCTTTGGTGCGGAAGGTTGAACCGTCGGGCGTGATTTCAGTTTCGAAGATTGCACCGTGAAGCGGATCGACAGCGAACAGTTTTCCATTGTACGGCGAAGGAAACGCGCCGCCTTCGTACGTCAGAAACGTGTGCGAGAAGCGCGCGACTTTGTGGTGCGGCATCATCGGAAAATAACCGAACGCGTACGGATTCGAGAGCGGGCCGTGCTTGTCGAAGCCTTTTTGCGAATAGCCGCCTTGAACGTAATGAAAGCCGCGCGTGTCGCCGCCGTTGTGGCCGGAGAAGATGCGGCCCTTCGCGTCGAGTTCCACGCCGAAGGTGTTGCCGCCGCCTTCGGCGAAAATTTCGTAGCGGTGCGTTTCCGGTTGATAACGCCAGATCAATTGACCGAGCGAATTGACGGCGTCCCTGTCGGGCGCGCCGAAGCGTTTCACGTGGCCGCTGACGGTGCTGCCTTGCGCGGCGTAGAGCCAGCCGTCGGGCCCCCAGCGCAGACTGTTGACGACGGAATGCGTGTCTTCGAGGCCGAAGCCTTCGAGATGTACTTCGGGCGGCCCGTCGGGAACGTCGTCGTTGTTTTTATCAGGATAAAAAAGAAGGTACGGCGGGTTGACCACCCACACGCCGCCGCGGCCGCGTTCGACGGCGGTGGCGATGTTGAGGCCATCGACAAAAACCGTGTGCTTGTCGTAGACGCCGTTTCCGTGCGTGTCCTCGTGGATCGTAATGCGATCTTTGCCGCGCACGCCATTTGGCGGCGGCGCCGGAATCTTGTCGTAACTGGCCCGCCAGACGGAGTCTTTGCTCACGACGTTCAGGCCAGCGGGGCGCGGGTATTGGCGGTATTCGACGACCCAGAGCCGTCCGCGTTCATCGAAGTTGATGAAGACGGGCTGCGTGATCTCGGGTTCGGCGAGAATTTGATCGAGCTGCAGATCGGGCGGGACGGAAAAGGTGTTGTGCGCGTCGGTGGGGGAAAGAGGCTTTGGCGCGTCAGCGGAGTGCAGCGCGATCGACGCGAAAAAAAACGCCGTGAATATTATCGAGTGAAATGAGTTCATGATTTGAGGCCACGGTCCATTGTGCTTACACCAACGCCTATTAATATTGTAGCGCTTCAAGGAACGTGCAGGCGAGACGCCTGCGCCACGGGGTTTTATGAATCGCGACGCATCGCTTAAGCGGATTGCCAACGACACGCTGTGGGACATGGCCATCATCGGCGGCGGGGCCACGGGCGTCGGCATTGCTCTCGACGCGGCGGCGCGCGGATATTCGGCGTGCCTGGTTGAGCAAAGCGATTTTGGAAAGGGAACGTCGAGCCGCTCGACGAAATTGATTCACGGCGGCGTGCGTTATTTGCAGCAGGGGAATGTGTCGCTGGTGATGGAGGCGCTTAAAGAGCGCGGCATTTTGCGGCGGAACGCGCCGCATCTGGTTCACGATCTGGCGTTTGTCGTGCCGAATTACGAATGGTGGGAAGCGCCATTTTATGGCATTGGCATGAAAGTTTACGACATGCTCGCGTTTCGCTATGGGTTTGGGCGCTCGCGGCATTTGTCGAAAAAGGAAGTGCTCGAGCGCATTCCTACGCTGGAACAAAACGGACTGCGCGGCGGCGTGATGTATTACGATGGGCAGTTCGACGATTCGCGGCTGCTGATTAATTTGGCGCAGACGGCGGAAGAGCAGGGCGCCGCGCTGCTGAATTATGCGCGCGTGACGAAGTTGACGCACGACGGCGACGGCTTTGCGGACGGATTCAAATTCATCGATGGCGAATCGGACGAGGCGCACACAGTCCGCGCGCGCTGCGTGATCAACGCGACGGGCGCGTTTTGCGATGCGGTTCGGAGAATGGACGAGCCGGACGCGGCGCCGATGATTGCGCCGAGCCAGGGCGTGCATATCGTTTTGGATCGTTCGTTTTTGCCGGGCGACGCGGCGATCATGGTGCCGCGCACGAGCGACGGGCGAGTGATGTTTGCGATCCCGTGGCATGGGCACGCGCTGATCGGGACGACGGACACGCCCATTAATGAGGCGAGTCTTGAACCGGTCGCGCTTGAATCGGAGATTAATTTTCTGCTGGAAACGTCGTCGCATTATCTGGCGAAGCATCCGGCGCGCGCGGATATTTTGAGCGTGTTCGCGGGAATTCGCCCGCTGGTGAAAGCGTCGGAGGCGCATACGGCGGCGTTGTCGCGCGATCATACGATTCACGTCGCGAAGTCGGGGATGGTTACGATCGCGGGCGGGAAATGGACGACATATCGGAAGATGGCGGAAGATTGCGTGGACCATGCGGCAGTTGTGGCGAAGCTGGATGAGCGCGAATGCAAAACGCGGACGCTGCGAATTCACGCTTATCACGAGCACGCGGATCAATTCGGCGATTTGCGCTATTATGGAGCGGATGCTGAGAAGATTTTCGAACTTGCGCGGGCGATGCCTGAGTCGAATCGCGCGCTGAACGCGGCGCTTCCGATTTGCGCGGCGGAAGTGGCGTGGGCCGTAAGGAATGAAATGGCGCGAACGGTCGAAGATGTGCTGGCGCGTCGGACGCGCGCGCTTTTCTTGAATGCGGGCGCGGCGGTGGCGATGGCGCCGGAAGTTGCGGCGGTTATGGCCGCGGAGTTGGGACGCGATGAACGCTGGCACGACGATCAGATTTCGCAGTTCAATGCAATGGCTCAAGGCTATAGAGTGCACTGACGATTTATTTCTGGAGGTTACGATGGCTTTTATTCTCGCATTCGATCAGGGCACCACCACGTCGCGCGCGATCTTGTTCGATCACGACGGGAAAATTCACGGCGCGGCCCAGCGCGAATTCAAACAGATTTATCCGCATCCGGGATGGGTGGAGCACGACCCGGAGGAGATTTATAAATCGCAGCTCGATGTCGCCGTGGAGGTGTTGAAGAGCGCGAACGTTGCAACCAGCGACGTCGCGGCGATCGGCATCACCAATCAGCGTGAAACAACCGTCGTGTGGGACAAACAAACCGGGCGGCCGATTTACAACGCGATCGTGTGGCAGGACCGGCGCACGTCGGAGTTTTGCGACCAGCTCAAGCGCGAAGGGCATCTGGAGCGCGTGCAGGAAAAAACGGGGCTGCTCATCGACGCGTATTTTTCTGGAAGCAAACTGCGCTGGATTCTTGACAACGTCCCGAACGCGCGAGCGCGCGCGGAGCGCGGCGAACTTGCTTTTGGCACAATCGATTCGTGGCTGGTGTGGAAGCTGACCGGCGGCGCGGCGCACGTGACCGACGCCAGCAACGCGTCGCGGACGATGCTGTTCAACGTCGTCAAATGCGAATGGGCCAACGACCTGCTGCGCATTTTGAAAGTTCCCAGCCAGCTGCTGCCGCAGGTGAAATCGTGCTCCGAAATTTACGGCGAGACGCGGGCGGATCTGCTCGGCGCGCCAATCAAGATTGCGGGAATGGCCGGCGACCAGCAAGCGGCGCTTTTCGGGCAAACGTGTTTTTCGCGCGGGCTGGCGAAGAACACCTATGGCACTGGCTGTTTCATGCTGATGAACTCCGGCTCGAAATTCACCACATCGAAGCACAATCTGCTCACGACAATTGCGTCGCAAATAAACGAGCGCGTCGAATACGCGCTCGAAGGCAGCGTGTTCATCGGCGGCGCAGTGGTTCAATGGCTGCGCGACGGTCTTGGATTGGTGAAATCCGCATCGGAAATCGAAGAACTTGCCGCAAGCGTGCCGAGTTCCGACGGCGTGTACATCGTGCCGGCGTTCGCAGGACTCGGCGCGCCGCATTGGGACCAGTTCGCGCGCGGGACGATCACCGGCATCACGCGCGGCACGACGAAGGCTCATTTCGCGCGTGCGGCGCTGGAGAGCATTGCGTTTCAGGTCGCGGATATTCTCGACGTGATGCAGAAGGACGGGCACATCCAGATCAAGGAACTGCGCGTGGACGGCGGCGCGTGCGCGAACAATTTGCTGATGCAATTCCAGGCCGATTTGCTGCGCGTGCCTGTCGTGCGGCCGGAAGTGACGGAGACATCCGCGCTGGGCGCGGCGTATTTGGCGGGGCTTGCGGTCGGATTCTGGAAAAATCAGGAGGACATCCAGGCGAATTGGAAAGTGGAGCGGACGTTTTTGCCGCAGATGCCGGCGGAGCAGGTCGTGCACCGGCGCTGGCGCTGGATTCAGGCGCTGCAGCGGGCGAAGGATTGGGAGGAGCACGCGTAATAAGTAGAACGGAGCTCCCGCTCCGCTCCGATTGCTCACTGAAGCTTCGGAAATTTTTCAATGTAGTATTTCGCAGTGGCGTTGTCGGGGTCGAGCGTCAGGATGTCGTTGAAGATTTTTTTCGCGGGGCGGTTCTGGCCGACTTTTGCGAGCGCGAGTTCTGTAAGCAGCGTGACGTCGCTGGGAAAATATTGGAGCATCTGCGTGTCGATTTTTTCGGCATCGAGGAATTTCCGCTGCATGCGCAGCGCGTACGCCATGCGCAGATTTGCATAGTAATTAAGTTTGTCCACTTCGATGATCTGCTTGGCGATGAGTTCGGCTTCGTCGAAATTTCCCTGCGCGAGCACGGGCAGCATGTAACCCAATTTCGCTTCGATGGACCCGGGCGTCGTTTTCAACGCCGTTTGATACGCGTTGCGCGAGTTCGCGTAACTGGCATTGAGGTAATAAAGCCAGCCAAGGCGGACGTTGACTACGTATTTCAGCGCGGGCGTTTCTTTCAACGGCAGGATGGCCTTGATCGCTTCTTCGTACTCCATCGATTTTTCGCTCGCGTAGGACGCGCGAAAAGCTTCGCCGGCCGCATTGCTGTCGGAGGAGGATTCGGTGCAGAACGCGACGGGCGCACACAGCACACATGTCAGAAACAACAATACGTTAATTGTCTTCACGATTAATTCTCCTGATCTCGATGTCGTCGGATTTGAAAATGTGGAAACCTTTGCGATCGTCGAGTTCGACGGTCGCGCGTTTTTCGGTGCAGAAGGGCGCGGCTTTGAGGACCGTTTCGCTTTGATTGCGGTCGATGAAGGAAACGATTGCGGGAACTGTAGCGAGCGCGGAATAGAAAGAACTTAAGAATTGCGCCGCGATTTTGCGCAGGCCGCTCGCGGCGGCGCCGACGGAAACGTAATCGCGCCAAGTCATACGCGCGCGATAAACCAGCGGCAGGCGCGGCAGCGCAAGCAGCATCAGGCGCAGCCAGCGGTCGGCGCCTTCGGCGCGGTAGAAATAAAACGTGCCTTCATGCTTTCCGAAATAAAGCCGCCCGCGGCCGGAGTCGAAATAAAACGTGCCGTCTGGCGCCATTTTCACGATGAGCTTCAGGCGCTCGATTTCGCGGCCGTTGCGCAGCACGGCGTAGTCATATTGTTCGTCGAGCGTGAACGAAGTCAAATTCTCGAGCCGCTTGTCGGAATAAAGCGGTTCGACGAGCGAGCCTTCCCTTGGACAATCGTTGGCGTGGTATTCGCCGTCGGCATAACTGACAAAACTGAATGGCAACGTCGCGCCGCCGACGCATTCGGTGGCTTGCACTTGAACGTGGATGTGCGGCTGAGGCGAGTAGCCTGAATTTCCGCAAAGGCCCAAAATCATTCCGCGCTCGACGCTGTCGCCGACTTTGACGCGCGCGGATTTTTCGAGCAGGTGCGAGATTTCGACGAAGAAGCCGCGGTAATCCTGGATCACGACCAGATTGCCCCAATTGTTGGCGCGGTCGGGAGAACCGATGGCGCAGTCGGGAAGATCGTCGATGACTTGCACGACTCGGCCGCGCACGGGCGAAAGGACCGGTTTGCGGAAGCAAAGATAATCGTCGAGTTTCGAGCCGTCGCCTGCGTGCGTTTTGCCGTCGTCGTCGGCAATCACGAAATCGTAGGCGTATTTCCACGCGCCTTGATGCGTCCACTTCCCACTGAAGCCCTGCCACACTTTCCACACGCCGGAGAACGGAAGAAAGAGCGTGCGCAATTGGCCCACGTACCGTTTGCGGCTGGCGGATTCGATATCGACGGTTTCCTCCGGCGTTCGTCCGATGAAGCGCGCGCAGAGGGGGCTTTGCAGCAGCGCGAGCAAATAAAGAAACGCGAGCGAGACAAGATTGAACGGCAGCGTGAACGCGGGAATGTGCAGGACGTAGAAGCAGACGTTGCTGACCGAATCGAAGACGAGCGTGGAGATGATTACCGCGATGGAGGCGAGCACGTAAGTGCTGATTGAGGGCACGACGTACACGCCGCCGACGGCCATGGCGATGAGGATGAAGTTGAAATTGTTGATGTTGGCGAATGCGGGATCAAAGTTGCCGAACATCAGGCCGCGCGTGCCGGCGCCGATGTAATAGCCCAGCAGCGAGAGCAGAAAAAGAATGCGCGACTGGCTCAAAATCAACGCGCAGATAATCGCCCCAGCCCAGACGTTGGGCGCAAAAAGCATCGCGCCGAAGCATTTGAAATAGCCGGCGACCCAGACGGGCAAATCGGGTTCGGGCAGCCATGAAATCTGGCCGTAATTTTCAGAGCGAAAAAGATTGCCGTAATTGCGCGACGCCAGATACGCGCACCAGCTCACGATCACAAACGGCACGCTGAGGATGGGCAGCGCCAGGTAGCGGCTGAAGAGATTGGCCATGGCAATGGCGACGATAAAAGTGAGGATTCCGGCGGAGGCAATCAGAAAAATCGTGAGCGGCGTGAGTTGAAAGAGATTGCCGAGCGAGAGGCCGACAAGCAGCGGATTGTACGTGTAGAAACCGGAGCGCAAAAATTCGCGTTCCATTTTCAAGAACCGCGCAAAGGCGTATGCGGAGATTACCGCGATGATGCCGGACGCGCCTACACTGGGAACGGCGAACGTGACGGCGAGAAACGCCAATCCGATCACGCCGCCTTGCACAAAAAATATTTCGGGATAGCTCGCGACGATCGCTTTGAGTTCTTCATAAATGGCGGTGCGTTTCAGAATCATAAGCATTCTCAGAGGCGCGCCGAGCCATGCGAAGCGGCGGCGAGCACGCGGCTCTGCGTCGGAGTGCGCAGGCGCGCGAGGCAACGATAGTGTGTCCGAAATGTCCATGATTCTAACCGAGATTCTTGCATCGTTAAAGACGGATACTCGCGCTCATTCAAATTGCAACAGATTCCCCTCACCCCGCGAGAGCGCAAACGGCCGCGCTCTCGTCGGCCCTCTCCCGGAGGGAGAGGGGACGCTAGCCGCGGCCGCCGAGCCTCCGCGGCAATCGTTCGCGTCTTTCGATGTCGCTCAAATCTTCGGCTTCGCGGATCAGCTCGACTTCGCCATTTTTGCCGATCAAAACAATGTTCGGCCTCAGCGCAATGAACTGATTCCACTGCGTGTTGTTGTACGCTCCGACGGGCGACATGATCAGGCGCGTGCCGCGCGAGAGCGGCGGAAGCTGCGCGCCTTCGCCGATCACGTCGATGTTCATGCACATCGGCCCGTACAGCATGCTGTATTCGTTGATGCCCGGCACTTCGCGGTCGAGTTCGATGTTGAAGTTGTACCAATAAGAGGTGGGCAGCAGATTCACGCCCGCATCGGCGACGTAAGCGCGCGTGCCGTCGGCGAGGCGCTTGGCGGCGACGACAGTCGTGATCAGATAGCCGGCTTCGTCAATCAGTGCGCGGCCGGATTCGAGAATCAGCTTGGGAAAATCGTTGAGCTTGAGGCTGTGCGAAAGTTCGTCGGTGATCGCTTGCGCGAAACTATCCACGGAGGGCACGGCGATATCGACGGGGAGGTACGTTCCTTTGAGGCGGTTGCGCGAGGGAAATCCGCCGCCGATGTTCAAATATTCGATGTTGAAGCCGAAGAGCGATTGCAGTTCGTAGCCGAACGCGACCATCTTGTTGATCTGATTCGTGTAGACGGCTGGATCGAGAATGAACGTGCCGATGTGGCAGTGCAGGCCGTTGAGGATCAGCTTTTTTCCGCTGGCGATGCGCTTGGCGGCTTCCATTGCGTTGCCGGTTTCGAGATTGAAACCAAAGCGCGACCACTGCGGATAAATTCCGGCGTCGAGATTGATGCGGATTCCGACGGGGATTTTTTTGCCGAGCTTCGACGCTATTTTTTCGAGATCGTTGATTTCGTCGAGATGATCGATGTCGATCGACGCGCCTTCTTTCGCGGCGCGTTCGAGGATGTGCATGGGCTTGTACGGGCCGTTGAAAATAATCTGCTCGCCGGCGATGCCCATCGCGCGCGCTTTGAGGTACTCCATTTCAGAGACGACTTCGGCGATCGCGCCGCAGCGGTGCATCAGCGCGCAGACGGCTTGCAGATAATTTGTTTTGTACGACCAGCCGAAGGTGACATTCGGATAGCGCGTGGAAATGGCGCTGTACATTTCGCGGTACTTGTCGCAGATCGTTCGTTCCGAATAGACGAAGAGCGGCGAGCCAAAATCTTCTACGAGTCTGGCGATGGGGACGCCGTCGATGTGCTCGCGGACTTTGCGCGCATACGCGGGGCTGCGTCCGAATTTATTCATGAAGCCGCCCATCAATTTTTTGATGACCGGCTTTTCGTAGGCGCGCCTCATAGGGTTTCTCCTCGCGTCACGGCCATTTGGAATTTTTCCATATCGGAGACGAGTTCCAGGCAATAGCGCACGAACAATTTTCCGGCGGCGTAATCGCGCAATTCCGGCACGGGCATGCCCAGCGCGCGGCGCAACATGCGCGAAGGAAGATTGATCCCGACGCCCGTCGCAAAATACGACCACGCAGGAAAGCGCGGATTGATTTCGATCAGGACCACGTCGTCGTTGCGCACGATGCATTCGAGTTCGAACGGCCCGCGCCATTTGTATTCGGAGATGAAGCGCTGCGCGGCGGCGAGCATTTTTTCGTGTTTGACCGTGACGCCCGTCCAGATTTTGCCGAGCGACGTGATCATGATTTTTTTGATGCCGACGTGGCCCAGCGACTGGCCTTCGCCGTCGCCGAGTCCGACCACGTTAAGTTCGTCGCCGGCCACGATTTCCTGAACGATCACCGGAAAGCCCCATTCGGCGGCGAGCGCGTGCATGTGCTGGTGCGCGTCGGCGCGCGTGTACGCGCGGTGCGCTTTGTAGTAGATGCCTTTGATCATCGCGGGCAGGCCGACTTTTTCGAGCGCGTCTTCCAACTGGCTCGGCGAATTCACGACGACGGTTTTGGGCAGCTTGATGTCGATCTTGCGCGCGACTTCGCTGAGCAGATCTTTGCCCCGCAATTTGAATTGCTGCATGCTCGGGAGAAATGTGCGGATGCCGCGCTCGTTGAGTGCTTCAGCGTATTTGATGTAGAGCGGCAGTTCGGCGTCGAGGCTCGGGATGACGAAATCGAGGCCGTGCGACTCCTTAATATGGTAGAGACGGCTGAGGAACGCGTCCCCTTCGCCGCTCGGATACGGCAGGATGAAGGATTTATCGACGATCCAATCCATGTAGATGCCCGGTTCCATCGCGTCGTAGGCGAGGCCGATGATTTCGACGTTGAGTTCGAAATCTTCCTTGAGGCTGCGCGCGACGCCCGTGCCCGGGCCGGGGTTGTCGGCGGCATTGATGCCAGATACGCCGACTCGGATTTTTTTCATGGGGACCTCATTAGTCTTATCTATAACGTAAAGCCTTCGCGGCAGAGACACCATCAGGGGGGGCGACACTCTTGTCGCCCTTAGCATGGATGCAGCGAGAGCGATTTCAATTGGCCGAAGAAGTCAGTGACGTCGCGTTCGGCGTCGTCGAGGCAGGTTTCGTATTCGTCGCAAATGCCTTGGGCGATGGCGCCGAGCGGCGTGTTGTCCCGGAGTTTCTTCAGGATAAAAAGGCCGGTGTCGTTGACCATGAAACTATCGCCCGTCGTTGGATCGAAGACGAAGCCCTCGTCGTTGAGGGCCAGGTGCGCGATTTTGTTCATAGGTGTGCCTCCCGTTCAAAGTGCTCTCATTCCGGCATTCTTAAATGTGGGGATGGCGCGGGTGGTTATCATTTTTTGGAAGAAAAAGCGCGGACGATATAGAGAAGCCGCGCGTTTCCCCTCACCCCGCGGGCGGGTACGCCCGCCGGCCCTCTCCCGGAGGGAGAGGGGAACGGCGGCGTTTCGCTTCGCGAAACTTGCGAACCGGACGTCGGCACTGCGGTATGCGGGCGTCGGGATTATGGCCGGGCCGGCGGGACGCCGGCGGTACAGGCTATGGTTTCGGTTCTTGTTTTGTGAGAAGGAAGGCGACGAGGTCGCAGAATTCGTCTTCGGTCATCGCTTTTTCCAATTCGTCGGGCATCAGCGAGAGATCGGATTCTTTGTGCGCTGCGATTTCGTCTTTGCTGATTTTTTCGATCGTGCCGCCGGCGATTTTCAGCGACATCGTTTTGGGCGTGTCTTCAACCAGCAAACCCGTGATGACTTTGCCTTCTTTCGTGCGGACGAGGTGCTGATTGAAACCTTTGCCGACGACGAAGCTCGGATCGAGCACGTTGCTCAGAATCAGATCGAGATTGTCGCGCCCGACGCCGGTGAGGTTCGGGCCGACGTCGTTGCCTTTGCCGTAAATCGCGTGGCACTGCTGGCAATTTTTCTCGAAGACTTTCCAGCCCTTCAACGCGTCGCCGGGTTTGTGCGCGGTGACGACTTTGCGCATTTTGTTGACGACTTCGACGCGCTTGGGATCGCGTTCTGTGTCGGATTTTACGCGCCCCCACAGCGCGGTGAGGCGCTTGGTGAGTTCGGCGTCGCCAAGCTGCGCGATGGCGCGGGCGTTGTTCGAGTTGATGTCGGTCGGTGCAAGTTGCTTCGATTCGAGCGCGTCGAGCAGCGCTTTCGCCGCGGCGGCGCTGCCGGAGAGATTGTTGATGCACGCCGGTTTCAAGTCGGCGGGCAGCGTTTTGAAATTCGCGAGCAGCGCTTGCGCGGCGCTCGCGCCGCCGATGGCACCGATCGCATCCGCGGCGGCTTTGCGCACGGCGATGGGCGCGGCGGCGTCATTGAACAGCGCGACGATGGCGCTGAGATTGGAGGCGTCCTTCAAATCGCCGAGCGCTTTGACCAGCGTGACGCGGTCGGCTTCGTCGGCGACCGCGTCCGCGATTTTTGCGCGCGCGAATTCGACGGCTTTCGCATCGTTCCACCACAGCGCGACGGCGGTGGCGGCGGTCTGCTGCTTGCCGGGCTTTTCGATCAGCGCCGTGATCGTCGGGCGGTAATTTTTTTCGATGAGTTTGGCGCGTTCGCTGAATTTCATGCCGGCGGCGTTGAACGCGTCGATGCAGGTAACCAGCGCGGATTTTTCGTTCGCCGCGTCGTTGCCTGCATTACGCAGGGATTTTTTCAACGCATCGACGAATTTCGACGGCTCAATCTCGCCGCCGCCCGCAATGCATTCGCGCAGCCACGGAATGACGGTGGTTTTGAACGCCGCCAATTGCGGCTCGTTGTCGCTAAGCAGCCGCATCAGCTCTTCGCCGCGCGTTTTGGCAAGCGGCTTGAAATTATTATAGATGATGTTCGGAATAATCGGATCGGCGGCGTTCTCGGCATTTTTCATCATCGCCAAGAGCACGGGAACTGAATCCTGCGCGGTAAGCCGCCCCGCCGCAACGGGCACTTGCACGCGCACGTCCGGCGACGGATCGTTCGCCATCGCAATCAGCTTGTCATAAATCGGCTGCGAGACTTTGCCCATCTGCCCAATCATGCGCACGCCCCAGCTTCGCCGAACGGGATCGGCGTGGTTGAGCAATTTGAGATGAAATTTCTCCTCCATTGAGTTCTGCGAGCAGAGCAGCCAGAGCGAATGTATGTAGCGCTGGGTAGGATCGTCTGTGGAGAGCGCCATGCGTTGCAGCGATGGAATCATTACAGCCGTTTCCGGAACATTAAGCTCCGCCGGGAACAGTTTGTGCTCAGGGTCGTTTATGCGTTCGTTCAGGATCCGCTGGGCCTCGCGTCGCTGCCATTGGTTGGGATCGGTCAACATCACCAGAAGTATTCCATTCTCAACTTTCGTCAAATTGCCTGCCGAAACGCGCGGCTTATCCTTGTAACTAATGCGATAAATCCGCCCGCGCTCCCGGTCCAAATCCGGCCGCCCCGAATCCTGGTAGCAGTGGTATTTGTCGTACCAATCCATCACATAAATGCACCCGTCCGGCCCGACTTTCTGCGCGACCGGCATGAACCATTTGTCGTGCGCGTCGATGAAATCGGGCGCGTTCTTCTGCTTGTACGTCGAGCCGTTGCGCGTGAGCACGTCGCGGTTGACCTGGCTGCCGTGCAGATTGCCCATGAAAAACGCGCCCTGATATTCGGGCGGGTACGCGTCGCCTTGATAAATGCACAGCCCGCCGTTGGCGGCCATGAAATGCTCTTCGGTCGCAACCAGCTTCTCGTCGATCTTGTGCGTGAACGGCGGATACGGCCCGCCCTGCCGGTGGTAGTAGCCGCTCTGCGTCATGTGAAAAAGGTGCTTGATCACGCAGCACGTCACGAACCAATCGCCCTGCGCGTTGTAATCGAGGCCCCACGGGTTGCTGGTGCCTTCGGCGAAGAGTTCGAAAATCTTCGTCTTCGGATGCCAGCGCCAAATCGCGCACGTGAATTTAAACGTCTTTCCGTTGTTCTTCACAGTGGTGTTGTTAAAGACGCCATTCAGCCCATAAAGCCAACCGTCAGGCCCCCACGTCAGCGAGTTCGGCAATTCGTGCCGGTCGTCGCGCCCAAATCCGGTGAGAATCACCTCTTCCTTATCCACTTTCCCATTCGCATCGAGATGCGCATAAACAATGTCGGGCGAATTCGTGTAATAAAATCCCCCGTTGCCCATCACAATGCCGCAGGGAATGTTGAGTCCGTCTTTGACGATGCCGGCGTTGTGGTACTTGTTGTCCTTCTCGCTGAATTCAAGAATCTTGATGTGATCCTTCCCCGGCCCGGCACTCGCGCGCGGGTACTCAATCGACTCGCAGACCCAGATGCGCCCGCGTTCGTCGAAGGTGAACGCCGTCGGATTGATTACGTCCGGTTCGGCCGCGACGCATTCGATTTTGAAGCCTTCAGGCAGCGTCATTTTCGCGACGCCTTCATCCGGCGAAAGCGGCGGGCCGGGCATGCCGATTTGGTGATAGGGGACGTACTCGCCGGCGAGCGAAATGGTGGCGATGAGAAAAAACGTTGAAGCGAGGCGAAGAAACATGAGAAGCTCCGGGAATTGCGAGAGAGGCACGCGATTAATACACCGAAGTGGAAGCGCAAGAACCGCCGGCCTCGGCCGCTCGGAGCGCCGGCTTCCAGCCGGCCCGCATCGGATTAGCGCATTAGCATCACAAAAAGAACCTCGCCGGCGAATAAACTGCCGGCGGAAATCTTCTGATTTTTGAATGCGCAATTCCGATGCGGCGCCTATTTCTTTCCTTTCGCGCTCTTTGCCGCTCTTTTCGCTGGCGCTTTCTTTGCGGCGGCTTTTTTCGGCGCAGCTTTCTTCGCGGGCGCCGACTTCTTCACAGGCACCGACTTTTTTGCCGGCGCGGATTTCTTCGCAGCGGATTTCAGCGCCAGCGCGCCGCCCTCTTCCACCACCGCTTGCGCGGCGGCGAGCCGCGCGATTGGGACGCGGAAGGGCGAGCAGCTTACGTAATTGAGGCCGATCTTATGGCAGAATTTCACGGAGCTCGGATCGCCGCCGTGTTCGCCGCAGATGCCGATTTTCAGATTCGGCCGCGTGGAACGCCCGCCGGCAATTCCAATTTTCATCAGCTTGCCGACACCGGCCTGGTCGAGCGATTGGAACGGATCGGTTTTGAAAATGCCGGCTTTTTTGACATCGACGTAATCGGGCAGGAAGCGGCCCGCGTCGTCACGGCTCAAGGCCATCGTCATTTGCGTCAAATCGTTCGTGCCGAAGCTGAAGAACTCCGCCTTCTGCGCGATTTCGTCGGCCAGCAGCGCGGCGCGCGGCACTTCGATCATCGTGCCGACCATGTACGCCAGCCGCACGCCGGAATTTTTGATGACCTCGTTGGCGATGGCGCGCGTCTGCGCTTCGAGGATATTGAATTCCTTCGCGTCGAAAACCAGCGGGTGCATGATTTCGGGGAAAACTTTGATCCCTTCCTTTTTGCATTTCACCGCCGCTTCGATGATCGCGCGCACCTGCATCTCGAGAATTTCGGGATACGTGATGCACAGCCGGCAGCCGCGATGGCCCAGCATCGGGTTGGCTTCGTGGAGTTGCTCGACGCGGTGCTTCACTTTTTCATAGGAGACGCCGACGGCATGCGCCAGTTCGCGCTGCGCGGCTTCCTCGTGCGGGACGAATTCGTGCAGCGGCGGATCGATCAGGCGAATCGTGACCGGCAGGCCGTTCATGGCTTTGAAAATGCCGTAAAAATCCTCGCGCTGAATCGGCAGCAATTTCGCCAGTGCCGCTTTGCGCGCATCGATGGTGTCGGCGACGATCATTTCGCGAATCGCGCGGATGCGTTCTTCGGTGTCGAAGAACATGTGTTCTGTGCGGCACAAACCGATGCCTTCGGCGCCCATCTTCATCGCGTTGGCCGCGTCGTATGGCGTATCGGCGTTCGTGCGGACTTTGAGGTGCCGAATCTGGTCGCAGAATTTCATCACCGTGTTGTAGGCTTCGGGCAATTGCGGTTTCACCAGCGGCAACTGGCCGAGGTACACCACGCCTTCGGAGCCGTCGAGCGTGACAAAATCGCCGCGCTTGACGACCGTGTTGCCAACTGAAAACTGCTGAGTCACGTAATCGATGTTCAGCGCTTCGCAGCCGACCACGCAGCACTTGCCCCAGCCGCGCGCGACCACGGCCGCGTGCGAAGTTTTACCGCCGGTCGCGGTCAAGATCCCTTGAGCCGCGTGCATGCCGCCGACATCTTCAGGCGATGTTTCCTTGCGCACGAGAATGACGGGCGTGCCCTTCTGCGCGAGTTCTTCGGCGTCTTCGGCGTTGAAGACCACTTCGCCCGCCGCGGCGCCCGGCACCGCATTGATGCCGGTCGTCAATTTTTTCTCGGCGAGATTATTCTTCGAAATCTTCGGATCGATCACCGGATAGAAGAGGCGCTCGATGTCTTCGGCGCTGATGCGTTTGACCGCGTCTTCTTTCGTGATCAATTTTTCTTTGACCATGTCCGCCGCCATCACAAACGTGGCCTGCGGCGAGCGCTTGCCCGTGCGGCACTGCAGCATGTACAGCTTCTCGTCTTCGACGGTGAATTCGAGGTCCTGCATGTCCTTGTAATGCTGCTCCAGCGTCGAGCGCACGTCGCAGAGCTGCTTGTACGCTACGGGGTATTTCGAATCCATTTCGGCGAGTTTCATCGGCGTGCGGATGCCGGCGACCACGTCTTCGCCCTGCGCGTTGATCAGCCAGTCGCCGTAAAATTCGTTCGTGCCCGTGTTCGGATCGCGCGTAAAACAAACGCCCGTGCCCGAGCGGTCGTTTTTATTTCCGAACACCATCTGCTGGACGTTGACCGCGGTGCCTTTCAAGAAGCCAAGCTTTTCGACGCGGCGGTACGTCACGGCTTTTTCAGCTTCCCAGCAATTGAAGACCGCGGAGATCGCGCCCCACAATTGCACGACCGGATCCTGCGGAAAATCCTCGCCCTTCTTTTCCTTGTAGAACGATTTGAAATCGGCGCACAATTTTTTCAGCGCTTCGGCGGGGATGGCCGCGTCGTCCTTGATGCCCAGTTCCTTCTTGGTGTGATGCAGCATCTCTTCCATCGGTTCCTTCGAGAGGCCCATCGCGGTCGTCGCATACATTTGAATGAAGCGGCGGTACGAATCGTACGAGAAGCGCGCGTCGTTGAAGCGCGCGGCCATGCCTTCGACGGCCACGTCGTTGAGGCCCAGATTCAAAATCGTTTCCATCATGCCGGGCATCGAACGCGCCGCGCCCGAGCGGACGCTGACGAGCAGCGGATCGTTGGGATCGCCGAGCTTCTTGCCAGTCGCGGCTTCGAGGCGCGCAATGTTCGAACGGATTTCGGCGTCGAGCGCTTTGGGATAGCGCTTGCCCGCGGCATAATATTCAGCACAGGTGTCGATGGTGATCGTAAATCCGGCGGGGACGGGCAGGCCGATCTTCGTCATTTCCGCCAGGCCGGCGCCTTTGCCGCCGAGCAGTTCCTTTTGATTGCCGTTGCCTTCAGCCACGCCGCCGCCGAAAAAATAAACTCGCTTAGCCATTTCGCATTTCTCCAACAAAAAAAGAAACCAGCCGCCCGCTCCAAACGCAGAGCGGAAGGGTGGTTTGCCGGTCGGCGTGAGCCGAGGCTTTGGGTTTTAAAAAACGTCCGCAGAAAGAGAACTGAATTTTAGGGACGAAGGGTACAGCGTCAAGGGAAAGTCGAACTCCAAGTCCTGAGTGCTGAGTCCTGCGTACTGAACGATGAGGGTGGCCCACCCCAGCGGGGTGGGTCGCGAAGCGACAAGAAGCCCCTCCCAAACCTCTCGCATCCACGTGCGCGTGAGATTCGGACGAGGCATGACATCAAGCGTTTTACCGCGAGAGTTGCGGCCAATTCGGATCGCTCTTTTTGAAATTCTCGAGGTCATAAGGAGAGCGTTTTTGCAAATACGTTCCCCACAAAAGCGCGAGCGGTAGAATTACCGCGAGAATCCAATGCGCGCGTTCGGACTTAAAAGCGCGCCGCATCCCAATTTCGATTCCAAACCCCGCGGCGAGGAAAAGGAACGGCGCCGCGAAAAGCGAATAGCGCGGGTACACGGCGACGCCGCGATGGAAACCAAGCACGACAGGGAGCGCCGCCGTGATTCCAATCGCCAGCACGCACAATGCTGCGGCGCGTTTCGTCTTTTCACGAAACGCGAAGGCGAGGCCGGCAAGCATCGCCAGAAATATCACATAACTTGAAACTCCCCAGTATCCGCCGGCGATGGCCTTGTACGTCTCAATCAACGTCTTGCTCATCGGGTCAGTATTGACGGCGATCGACGGCAGAATGTACGGCATGCCGAGACGCAAAAGATGATCGCAGATTCCCGCGAGCAAAAGAATCGCAACCATCGCGCTAACGAAAATCCCGCGCGTGCGAAGTGGAACTTCCGAATTGAAAAATTGCGCGATCGAAAACGAAGCCCCCAGTGCTGCCATCGGCAGCCAAAAAACCGGATGGACTTCCAGTCCGGCAACCGACAGCACGAGAAGCGCAGTGCCGACTTTCCACGACATCTTCCGCGCGAATCGATCCAGCAGCCATGCCCACGCCAACGCGAGAAGCACCAGCAGTGCATACCCGCGCGCTTCGCGCGAGAATTGGATGTGGATGCCGCAAACAGAAAGCAGCGCCGCGGCATAAAGGCCGGCAGCACCGGAAAACCAGCGCCGGCCGAGCACAAATGTCACCGCCACCGCCGCAACGCCCCATATGACCGCCGGCGTGCGAAACCACGCGAGCGAGTGTCCGCCGAGATGCCAGACGATCCAACTTTCGACGTAGCTCAAGCGCCCAATGGGACCAAGGTCGCCGCTGCGGCGCCAGAATTCGTGAAAGGAATCCGATTGTGCGACAAATAGCTGGCACTGCTCGTCAAGCCAAAGCGGCACGCGCTCGAGCGAGTACAGACGGAGCGCCGCGGCAAGAACCAAAATCGCCGCAAGCGCTAACCCGCGCGCGCTCACGCCATCACCGCTTTCAATTCGCCAAAAAGATGATCGAGCAATTTCATATGCAATTCGCCGATGGCTTTCATCTGGCCGAGCTTCTCGCGAGGCCGATCCTACGCCGACGCCGCGTTCGCCGTCTCAATCGGCTGCAACTGCGTCGGCAATCCGTTCAGCAAGCGCTTGGCTTTCGCATAAAAAATTAATCCGGCGATAAATTGCAACACCATCCCGCCGGCCAGGCCAAACCACCACATCTTTTCGTACAGCGCACCCGCTCCGGGCGAAGCTAACGTGATTGACACGGCGCTCGATGCTTTGGTCACCTGCGTGGTGAACGAACTTCCTTGATACATGGCCGGATACGACGCATTCAGCGCAATGGCAAGGCGCGTCGTTTGGCCTGCCAGCTTTGGATTGTTTGGAAATGTCACATCGGTATACAAGCTCGAACTGCGGCTGGCCTCGCTGTCCTTGACATACATCGACGATTGCCATGTATCGTTTTCCGACGTTGCCTCAAACTGATCCGCGGGCTCCAGTCCCAACTCCGACGCATTCGCAGCCGTTACCTGCACCGACCCAGACCACAAGCCCTTGATGCTCGAAATGCTCTGCCCCAGATAATACCGCGAGGTGTCCCCCGGCCCGGCCACCGGTGGATACCAATC
Organism: Planctomycetota bacterium; assembly: GCA_035308565.1. Lineage (GTDB taxonomy): Bacteria > Planctomycetota > SZUA-567 > H5-PLA8 > H5-PLA8 > JANXLS01. The sequence goes on from DATGGK010000082.1 coordinate 19,609, forward strand.
GTCGTTGCGCGCGGCACCCGCCGTCATACGCTTCAATTCCGCCGCCGCCGGCAGCAGCACGCCGACAAGCAGCAGCGCAATCGCCAGCCCCGCGCCCGACTGCGAAATCGGCACCGTGGCAGGCTTCTCGCCGCTCCCAGGCTGAATAAGTTGCGTGACTCCTTTGCTCACCTCGTTCGATGCGCGATTGAGATTGTTCTGCAAACTGGCGTTCGGATTTCGTATCGCCGTGACGGTATGAATCAATGCGATCGCGCCTGCCACGCCCAGCGCGATGTACATAATCGTGATCCATGTAAGCGCGTACGCCCCAGTAAAAACCGACAGCGTCCCCAGCGCGATCAGCGACAACACCGCCAGGCACCCGTGCGTCTTCTTCTTGCTCTGCCCCACCATCTCCGGCTGCACCAGCCCGCAATGCGGACAAGGCCGCTGGTCCACCTCCGTCTCGAGCGCCTTCTGCACCAGCCGCGCCGCGCGCTCCTGCGCCACCTGCGCCGAAGGCGCCTGCCCCTTCCGGCTGCGCTCCAGTTTGTAGCGGTACGTGCTCCCACACAACAGACACGTGTGCACCTTCCAGCATTTGGCTTTGATCGTCGAGGTATAGCCGGCCATGATGACTCCAAAGGATTCAAAATTCAAAATTCAAGATTTATAGGCCCCATCGTAATCTTGAATCTCAGATTTTGAATTTCAAATTTCGGTCAATCTCGAGTCTCGAATTCTCAGTCTTGAATTATGAATCTTGGATCTTGATTTTGAATCTTGAATCTTGAATCTTGAATCTTGAATTCTACAGTCCCCCTCGCTTTTTCTTCGCCGGCGCAAGCGGCGCGGCGACTTCGATGTGATCGAAATACACGGCCTTCCCCACGTTCTCCTTCGTGGTCACATACCCAACCATATTCACCACCGTGTTGTCGTATTTTGCCAATTGGTCATATTGGTTGTCCTGCATCAGGATCACCGAATACGTCACCTTGTCCGTTCCGGCAATGGTTCCCGCCACCTTAAACGCCTTCTTGTTCTCCGCGTCGGTGCCCAACGTCAGTTTGCCGCACACCGTCGCCATTTCGTTGTCCGCCGTCAACTTATCGACAACCGCCTGCTCCTTCGCCGCGTCGCTGGTGTCGTCTTTCTTGTCTTCGGCGTAAAGTGCACAGCCCGTGGCCAAAAACGCTGTCAAAAAAACTCTCGCAATCTTCATCATCGCAGCCCCTTTTAGGAGATAGGGGTTAGGAGATAGTAGAAAAAAAACGCGAAGCGTTTTGCCGCCGTCCTACTATCTCCTATCTCCTGTCTCCTATCTCCTGCCGTTCACTCGTTCACCATCTTATACGCATAAATCACCGGCTTCGTAAAGTACGTGATCGAAATGTCGTCGAAGACCGGCGTATCCAGCATGTAATGCTTCGACGGATCGACCTGCGTGCCGCCGTCGGGCGCGGCCAGCGGATCGACCGGGTACACGAAGCGCACGCGGTAGCGCAGTTTCGAAATTTTCACCTGCACCGGACTGGCCGCGCTGCCCAGCCGGTTCTCCACGTCCGGATTAATGAATGTCGTCGCCGAGACGAAATCCGCGTACCCGCGGTGCTGCTCGCGCGCGCCGTTGACCGGCGTGGTGTCGTTGAGAATCTCGATTTCCACGCCCTTGGTCGAATGCGATTGCCCATCCGCGTATTCGTAGGGATAGGGCCGCGCCACGCTCGCGTAACGCGCTTTCGCGCGCGGGCCTTCCGGGTCGGCGCCTTCGGCTTGAGCGCCGTTGATGAAATCGTCGTTGTTGTAAATGTCGTAATCGAACGGCCCTTTGTAGGGAATCGAAAATGTCTGCGGCGACGTGGCCGCGTTGCCCATTTTGGTGAGCCACTGGCCTTTGCGCGTGTAGGGCTTGGTCGAAAGCTTGTTTTCGTGCATGAAGCGCGGCGTGAAGACTGTCCAGGTCACGCGCGCCACGGTCACGCTGTTGTCCGTCGCCGGCGCGCCCGCGCCGCGCAAAGCGTCCTGCAAAGTTTGCGAGGTGAAATACGGGCACGATCCCGGATCGGTGCCTTTGCTGCCCGGATTCGCCGGCAAATAATAGCGGCTGGTGGTCTGCTCGCGCGTCACGCGGTCCTGCGGCCCGCAGAGCATGTCGGTCTTGTTCGAAATCTTCAATTCATCGATCACCGCGTACGTGCCGTCCTCCATCAAATGCCGGTAGACGTCGTAGAAGTACGTGTTGCCCGCCACCGCCAGATTCGGATTGAAAAACGACCCCGGCGCCGATGTGGGATCGCCCAAATTGAGGTTGCCGATGCTGAACACGCGCGGCCCATTCGGCTTGAAATGATCCGCCCACGGCCACGCCATCGGCTGCCCCATGCCCCCTTCCATGTGGCAATCGCCGGGCTGGGTGCCGGGCGTCGTGCTGAATTCGTAGTCGTACCAGTCCCCTGCGGCGCACGGCATCGCCCACGGCTGCGCGCCTTGAATCTGCCAGCATCCCCAAAACTTGTATTTCAACGTGTTCGGAATTGTCCCCTTCACCATCGTTCCCGCCGCGGGCGCAAACCCCGGCCCTTCCGGATAGCGCTCCGTGTCCACGAACGGCCGCACCCAATACCCCGCCTGATACGCCATGTCGATGCTCTCCGCGTCGGCATAGTTATCCGTTGTGTTGCCGTCCAAGTAGCCTTCCTTCAATTGCGGCAAAGCCACCGGCGGATTACCGCCATTCGTCGGCGGTCCGCCGTCTCCGGGCGGGCGCGGCAGTATGTATTTGCTCTTCTGAGTCGCGTCGCTGCCCTTGAAGATCGTGTTGATCGGCCCGTAATTGAGCTTGCCGCCAAGATAGCTCCAGCGGAACGGCTGAATCCGATACGCCGCCGCTTCCGGCTGCGTCGGTTTGCCTGGGTTCTGGTACTGGTTCAAGCGGCTGTCCGGCACGCCCGTGTAACCGCCGTGCAAATAAATCGGGTAATCCGGGTCGCTCCAATCCCCCACCCCCTGAGTGTTGCGCCCTTCGAAGATGAATCCAAAATCGTTGTTGCGCGAACCCGCGTCGCTGATCCCAAACGTCGTCCCGCCGAGGTTGCACCATTTCGTGCGCCCGTCTTTACAGAGGTAACACGCTTCCGCGCGCGACCCGCCGCCGGGATTTACGCAGTTGAACATCTCGTGCGTGCGGTTGTCGTTCCAATGCCACGTGGTCTTGGCCCACATCGAAATCGTGGTGCCGTCGTTGTCGTTGACCTGAAAATTCTCGTGCGCCTCCTTGCCCTTCGATGCTTCGCCCACCAGATACTTCAATGTCCCGTCGTTCCCCGCCACGCCCGGCCCGCTCAAGTACACGCCGTCCGTGCGCAGATCGCCCATGCGGCAAAGCGCGTTCTGCCAGTACGGCGTGCGCCCCCCGCCCAGTGGCCGAACATCCAATCCCACCATCGCGATGTCCACATTCCTAAACGGATAGACCTTGACCCCATGCGGGTCCGGCGCCGAACCAGGCACATACGGATGCCCAGTCAGCGACACGTCCGTATCCACTTCCGTATCGTTGAGCAGGCCCAGCAGGCCGATCGTATCCACCACGCGAATCTGAACGTTGTTCGGCGTCTTGGCCTGCTCGCGCCCGTTCCCCGCGCACGTGGTCGAATCCAAATCGCCGTCAAACGAGGCGAGGAAAGTATCTTTGTCGCCCGACGAATCGAAACTCAGCGTGTTCGTCGCCAGCACAATCTGCCCGTCGTACCCCGCGGGTTGAATGCGGTTGGCCAGCACGTCCGGCACTTCCGCCGGCGCCGAGCCGGCGTCGTACGGGTTCGCGCGCGTGTTGCCGTACGCGTCGCGGAACGTGGTATCCATGAGTTCCTGGTTCGCACGCCCATATTTCTTGGTCAGCCGGAATTTCAACGGCACCAGCGGCTCCGGCTGCGTCGTCAGCGCCAAGCGCACTGTCGCGTGCGACGGATCGGCGTCCCGCGCGACCTGCCCCGAATAATTTCCCGAAGCGTCGTTGAACGCCATCTGCTGGTTGCCGGCCGGCGAAATCGTCCCGTTCACGAATTGCCGCTGCGTCGATTCACGCCATACATCGTAGACCTTGATCAACACATCGATGCGCCGCTCCGACAAAATGTCGCCGTCCTTGGCCACCTGCCCCAGCGACGTGATCGAAAAAATCCCGTTCGAATCGAACGAGAATTCCGTCGTCGAGCGGTTCAAATCCGATTTGTCGATCAATTCGTCCGACTTGTAGCGGTAACTGCGCGTGATGTACGCGCCCTGGTCGTTGCTCGGCGCGCCGGGCACGCCCAACACTTTCCCGGCGCCCACTTCCAGTGCAAAAATCGGGATGCTTGAATCGTCCACGGGATTGGCCAGCGTTGTGCCCTGCCCATGCCCCATGCACGAAAAACCGCCCGCCGATTGCGGCGATTCCGGAATATCCGTGTACGCCATCACCGCTTCCATCTCAGTGAAATTGCGCCCCCACCGGTCGATCCATTCGATATTGGGATTGAACTTCAACAGATCGGTATTGGAATTGAAATGCGCCATGATCACGCGCGCGACGCTGGCCTTCCCCTGCCCCACTTGGCCGCTGGATCCAGAATTGGGAACCGGATCGCCTTTGGGAAACGATCTAATATCGTCCCACGGCTTCACCACCCGGAAATACAGATCGTCCCAACTGCGGAACGGCCCGCGCTCAAATCCGTTGCCGCTTGCTTTGTCGATCGTCGTCGGATCCAGATCGCGCACCGTCGGCGCCTTCGGCAATCCCGTCTTCGAATCCAAGCTCCGCTGCCGCGCCATGATCACGCGGTACGCCAGTTCGTGCGCTTCGTTGACCAGTCCGCCTCCGCTGCCGGTCGTCTTGAAATTGGCCGAACCCAGCGCACCGAAATTCCCGATGTAATCGAAATTCGCCGTGTCGCTCCACGGCTTGATCCGGTTCAAAATCAATTTCCCCGACGACACCGGCACGCGCTTCAAGCCGCTCGGCGTCAGCACGAATTCCTCGCGGTTGTGATGGTCCTTCTTGATCCAGGCCGCCGACGTCGCATCCAAATCCGCGTCCGTCCCCACCGCCGATGGATGCCCGTGCTGAACGTTGATCCCCATGAACAGCGCGATCAGCACTTTGTCCGACGCCGTGTTGATGTTCACCGGCGCGCGGTGAATGCACAGCGGCCGGGCGTTGTAATCGATCGCCGGATCGTCCAGGAAATGCCCGCTGCTGTCAGTCTTCGGAAACGACACCGTTCCATAATTCGTCGCGACCGATTCCGTCAGCGCGTCCTCTTTCGCCACGATCATGTACGAACTGATCGGCCCCGGTTCGACCCACATGCGCGTGGACATCTCGATCGCAATCCAATCCGCGCCATTGGTTGCGATGCGCCGCATTTGCCCCGCGCCGTGCCCGTTCATGATCGACACATAGCACCCGCGCAGCGATCCGCGATTGTTCTGCGGATCGTTGATTGGATCGTCGTTGACCCAGCTCTTGTCGCGGTCGATCAAAATCTGGCATTGCCCCGCACGCGTCTTCAAATTGCCGCTCGTCGCCGCGCTCGGCCCATTCGGATCCGCGTAGCTCAAACTGAGCCCGCTTGAATCCACCCATTCGAATTTCCCGACGCAGACCGTATTGGTGTCCACCCACGAATCGATGGTGATGTAATCGCGGATCGCGTTGAATTTGATCTCCCGTTCCAACGTCTCCAATTCCGGATGCTGCGGATTGGGCGTCGCGGTCAGCGCCTGCTTGATGTCTTCGATGCTGTTGTACAATCCGTTCCGAGCGCGATAGGCCGCAATCGCGTAACCGTCGCCGTAAATCGCCGTCCCATCCGAATTCCGCGTCGGATAGCCGTACACGTCGTCCTTGCCGGTGCCCTTCGTATCCACAACATGATAAATGTCGCGGTTCTTCACCGAATCCGTGGCGTTCGTGTTGTACTCCGCCCCCGCGCCTTCCAATGCCCAGCGCGCTGGCTGCAGCATGTTGATGTTCGCAGCAATCATCGGCGGCCCAATCGCGCGGCAGAGATTATCCAGCAGCACGCCCAGGTTATCGCAATGATTAATGTTGACCTTCCCGCCCGCATCCGACACGTTCAGCACGTAGCGGTCAGAATTGATACCCGCCGAACTCGACAACGCGCGCGAATACGCCATCTCCGGCGAACTCCCCGGTTGCCGCTGAGATGCCGGCAGCAGCGCCGGAAACGACACTCGCCGCGCCGCGTTGTGCTGGTAATCTACCATGTACCACGCATCGGACGGGTCTTCCGTTTTCAAATAAGCCTGCTCGCGCAGCCGCCCTATCGCGTCTTCGATTCCGCTGCGCGCCATCAACTCTGCGCGCACCCCGTCGCCATAATGCAGCGCCGATTTGCCCTGCGAGATCATCAGCGAATAAAACCCGCCGCCCAGCGCCGCCAACACCGCCAGCACGCCGGCAACCATAATGAGCGTCACGCCCTTCGTAGCGCAGGCGTTCCGCGTGCGTCGAGCGAGCGCAGCGAGTCGCCCTTTCTCGCGCCGCAAGTATGACGAGATCGACATGATCGAAAATCCTGAACTCTATACGGGCCAGCACGTGTCTGCGATAAATTAGAGCAGCGAACCCCAAATAACCGGACACTTTTACAACAGTATAAGGCCCGGAATGTGCGCATAATCCGAACGATTGTTCGTTACCAATGGCAATCCGTACGCTATAGCCGTCGCTGCAATCCAACAATCGTGAAAACCCATTGGATGCCCCTTGATAGAAACCACCTCCGCCCATTTTCGGCACACGCCATCGTTCGCGTATAAAACCACGTACTTGCTCAAAGCAGTTTTGAACTCATCTACTCGCTTATTCCCCCATTTCCTTTGAATTGGCCAGCGATATAGTTCCGCTGCTGTTGCAAACGAAATCCCGGGTTGAAAGCCCGATAGAATCGGCAGATAAATGCCGGCCCGAGAATCGTTTTTGAAAATATACGACACCACGTCGGTATCGCCGACACAGCCGGTATTCATAAGTCGCCTTCCAGTTCCGGCACAATGTCACTCTTTCGCCACTTTCTCAACTCCTCTTCAAATCCATCGTTCAGTTCGCTCTTCGGCCACCCACCCAACAATTCGCGTGGATCGCGAATCGGTTTTACGCCTTGGGCCTTGGCAATTGCTTCGAAATCGTGTTGTGATTTTTTCGATACGATCTTCCGCGCTCGCTTTCGCGTCCGGCCAGCGCGCCGTTTGCTCCGCTCGCGCACCGTGATCTCCACATCCTTCCCGATCAACGGCTTCAACTCCGGCAGGCAGAGATTTTCCGAGTCCAGATGCACGTTCACTCTTAGATCCATCGCGGTGTACCTCCAAATCGACCAATCGTGATTATATCGGCTTCCCCTTAAAGACTTTCATCAAATAATACAGCGACGGAAACAACAATACCGCCCCGCTCGCCAGCGCAAGGACCAAAAACCGCAGCGTCGCCGCCGGCGCCGCCGCCGACTCGATCGTCACATCCGGCGCCACGATGCACGGATACTGCGCCAGCGCCCAGCCCCACAAAATCAAGCTCACTTGCAGCGCCGCAAAAATCCGCGCGGCCGCATACTTCCGCAGCCACAACGTCGCAAACGCCCCCACCGCACAGAGCGCCGTCGCCCCATGCAGCGGCAGCGCAAACACCGACGCGCTCAACCCCGCCCGAACTTTCGGCGCGTCGCTGCTCGCCAGCAAAAACACCACCAGCGCCATCACGCCGACGCACACGCCAGCGATCAGCGCTCGCCGCCGAAAATCTTCCTTCAACTCGACATCACTCGCTTCCAACGCCAGATAAACTGCCGCCAGAAACGCGAACAACACCAACGCAAAAACGCCCACCGCAAACGGAAAGCGCGCGACCCATTGAAAGAATCCGGTCGTCACCACTCCGTGATCGACGCGAATCGCCCCCGCCGACAGCGCCCCGACCGTTACGCCCAGCAGCACCGGCGTGATCAAACTCGAAATCGAAAACACGTAGCTCCAACGCCGTTGAACATGATCGCGCTGCGAATCGTACGACCGGAACGTAAACGCCGCTCCGCGCAGCACAATCCCGATCAGCACCAGCGTCAGCGGAATATGCAGCGCCGTCGCAATCGCCGCAAACGCAACCGGAAATCCTGTAAACAACACCACCACGACCAGAATCATCCAGACATGATTGGCCTCCCACACCGGCCCAATCGCGCCCGCAATCAACGCCCGCTGCGCCTTCGCGCGCGGCCCTCGCGCAAACAAATCCCACACCCCGCCGCCATAATCCGCCCCGCCCGACAGCGCAAAGAAATTCAGCGCGACAAGCATGACGCCGGCGACGATGAGTTCCAAAGGCATGCGTCCTAATCCTGTACCGCCGGCGTCCCGCCGGCCCGTTTCACGTAGCACGCCTGCGCGAAGCAGCTTATGCGTGCGAATCCAAACTCACCGCGTCCCCGTGTCCCCGTGTCTCCGTGTCTCCGCCCTTGAACTGCCTGACCAGCAACCACACCACCATCGCCGACAACGCAAGATAAAGCCCCGTGAAAAACAAAAACGTCACCGTCAACCCCGGCATCGGCGTCACTGCGTCTTTTGTCAACATCACCCCTTGAACAATCCACGGCTGCCGTCCAAACTCCGTTACAAACCAGCCCGCTTCCAGCGCAATCATCCCTGCGGGAGCCACCACCAGCAGCGTCCGCAAATACCACGTCCCATCCGGCAGTTTGCGCGTGCGCAAAAACGCAAGCGCACCCCACGCTCCGACGAGCATCATCAACGTGCCCAGCCCGACCATGGCTTGAAACGAAAGATGTACGATCAGCGGATTGGGCCAGTGTTCGCGCGGGAATGCATCCAATCCCTTCACCTCCGCGTTGAAATCGTGATACGCCAGAAAACTCAAACCGCCCGGAATTTCGATGCAGTACTTCGTCTCGCGCGCCGCCTCATCAGGAATCCCACCGATGCACAGCGGCGCGCGCGTCTGCGTCTTGAACAGCCCCTCCATCGCCGCCAGTTTCGCCGGCTGATACTTCGCGACGGCCTGAGCGCTCAGATCCCCGCTGATCGGCTGCAAAATCGCCGCAATCCCGCCCACGCTCAACGCAATCCCCAGTGCGCAGCGGTGAAATTCATCGTTCCGATTGCGCAGCAGAAAAAATGCGTGAACGCCCGCCGCCAGAAATCCCGTCGCAGCGTACGCCGCAATCGTCATGTGCAAACACTGCGAAAACGCCATCGGGTTGAGCATCGCCGCGACCGGGTCGATGTTCACCGCCGTCCCATGCGTCACGTCCATCTCAAACCCGCGCGGACAATTCATCCACGCATTCGCGATCACCACGAACACGCCCGAAATCATCCCGCTGAACGCCACCGCCACGCCCGACAGCCAATGCGCCAGCGGCGGCACGCGTTTCCAGCCGTAAAGATAAATGCCCAGAAAAATCGCTTCGGTGAAAAACGCGAATCCTTCCAGCGAAAACGGCATCCCAATAATCGCGCCCGAATAGCCCATGAACGTGGGCCACAGCAGCCCCAATTCAAACGACAGCACCGTCCCCGACACCGCACCCACCGCAAACAATATCGCCGCGCCCTTCGCCCATCGTTTCGCCAGTGTCAAATAAACCTCGCGCCCCGTCATCAGCCAGCGCCACTCCGCAATGACCATCAGCAACGGCAGCGCAATCCCCGCCGCCGCAAAGACGATGTGAAACCCCAGCGCCATCCCCATCTGCGCCCGAGCGGCCAGGAGGTTCTCCATGAAAGCGGCTCCGCGGACTCTGTACCGCCGGCGTCCCGCCGGCCAGTTTCAAACTGGCACTTTCAGCAATCGCTCTAAACTTTACTCATGCCAACACCGCGCGCAAAGTTTCAATTCCACCTCAGCACGCTGCTGATCGTTATGCTCTCCGCCACCGTCCTGCTCGGCCTAAACGTCCGCGGCACGCACGAACGAATCGTCCATCTCAACTACGACCCCGACCGAATTTTAGAAAGCATCGTGCTCGCACCCGGCGAAGAAGCGGTTCTCGACTATCGCCTGCGCATGCAAGGCTGGCCTTTCGCATTTCGAGAGATTTGGTTCGACGAGCACGGCGTGCTGATGAACTATTCCAGAGAAAAAGAACATTGGCCGCTCTTCGCGCTGCTGGATTTGCTTATCGCACTCGCGTACCTCTACGTCACCTACCGCGTGTCCGAAAAACTGTATCGTTCGCGCACAAATAAATCGGACCCTTGAATCGCCAAGCAATTTCGCCGCCAGCATTTATTTTTCATCATTGAATTCTTTATCAAGCTCTTTGGATTGCGCAATACTCTGTTCGCGACGGCCAATCAGGCGTTGCAGAAATAATGCTTGTTCATTGTTGATCGTGAATGCGTAATCCGTGAGTTCTTGATCTAAACAATTTAATGAATTGAACCAGTTCCCAAAACTCTAACTCATTTTTCGAGCGCAACTTGCCGATGCTTTACCAGGAGGAAACCACGGGGAGCTTTCGGCATGAATTTTACATCTTTCCTGTCTGTTGAAGACACCATCTTTGCTTTGT
>DATGGK010000083.1:0-18352 GCA_035308565.1 Planctomycetota bacterium
ACAAAGCAAAGATGGTGTCTTCAACAGACAGGAAAGATGTAAAATTCATGCCGAAAGCTCCCCGTGGTTTCCTCCTGGTAAAGCATCGGCAAGTTGCGCTCGAAAAATGAGTTAGAGTTTTGGGAACTGGTTCAATTCATAGTGTAGTGTCTGCACAATATGGACGAGATTAATATCCGGCTTGCTGCGGGATCCGATTTGGGCGCGATCAACGCGATTTACAACCATTACGTGCTGCATTCGACCTGCACTTACCAGACCGAGCCGTCCACCGAGGCCGAACGCGCCGCGTGGTTCGATGCCCACGGCGCGGCGCATCCAATTACCGTCGCCGAACGCGGCGGCGAAGTTGCCGGTTGGGCCTCGCTTTCGAAATTTCATCCGCGCGCGGCATACGGACGCACGGTTGAGAATTCAGTTTACGTGCGACACGATCTGCATGGCTGCGGCATTGGGAAAGCCCTGCTGCTCGATTCGATTGCTCGCGCGCGGGCGCTGGGGCACCACACGATCATCGCCGGTATCTCCGCGGATCAGATTCCCAGCGTGGCGCTGCACCGCTCGGCCGGATTTGTGGAAGTCGCGCGGTTGCGCGAAGTAGGCTATAAGTTTGACCGCTGGCTGGATGTGATTTATATGCAGTTGATGCTGAAAGGAGAGTCCTGAGTGCTGAGTCCTGAGTGCGGAGGAACGGCGGCGATGCGCTTCGCGCATCCGTTCTCAGGACTCAGCACTCAGGACTGAGCACTGGAGCTAAGATGTCTGAGCGTTTGCAAAAATTAGCCGCGCGCATCGCCTCCGGCGAGATGATCCTCGGCGACGGCGCGTGGGGCACGCAGCTTCAGCGCGCGGGGCTGGGCTTTGGCGATTGCCCGGAAGAATGGAACGTCTCGCATCCGGATGAAGTGAAACGTGTGGCGCGCGAGTACCTTGAAGCGGGCGCGGATTTTTGTCTGACGAATACGTTCGGTGGAAACCGATACCGCCTGACGCGCCACGGCTTCGCGGACCGGCTGCGCGAATTCAATCTGGCGGGCGTGGCGCTTTCGCTGGATGCGGCACGCGCATTCGACGCGCCGGTCGCGGCCAGCGTCGGGCCGACGGGCGAATTCGTGCAGCCGGAAGGGATGCTCAGCGAAAAAGAAATGCGTGACGCATTCCGCGAACAGATTGCGGTGCTCAAGGAAGGCGGCGCGGATGCCATTTGCGTCGAGACGATGTACGTCGTGCAGGAAGCGGCGATTGCGGTACGGGCGGCGAAGGACGCCGGATTTTATTGCATGGCCAGCGTTACGCTCGATTTCACCGGCGATCGTTTTAAGACGATGCTTGGAACGCCCATCGAACGCGCGGTGCGAGCGCTGGAAGGCGCGGGCGCGGACGTGATCGGCAGCAACTGCGGCAACGGAATCGCGGAGATGGTCATCATCGCGCGCGAAATGCGCAAGCTTACGAAAAAACCGCTGATCATCAAATCGAACGCGGGCGTGCCGGAGCTGGTCAATGGCGTTGCGGTCTACGGCGACACGCCCGAAATCATGGCGCGCGCGATCAAGGATTTTAAGGACCTCGGCGTTTCGATTGTCGGCGGCTGTTGCGGTACGACGCCGGAGCACATCCGCCGTTTCCGCGCGGAAATCGATTTGCTGAAGAAGAATAATGGAGCGGCGGCACTCTTGCCGCCGTAATTGCGGAGAAGCAAACACTCAAGATGAAGAATTCCCCGGCAAAGTCCCTAACGGAAAAAGCCCGTACAAAAAAAACCGCGGCGCCTGAACACGATCACGGCGACGGCGTCTGCTGCAACCACGAGCATGGCCCGTGCTGCGATTTCGAATTGGGCATCCGACCGTACAGGACTGAAGATTACCGCGATCTCAAGGCCGTCTGGAAAGCCGGCGAAATCGCCACCGACGACACGTCCAGCGCGCGTGCGTTGAAGGAAAATCTGGAGAAGCGCCAGGGCAGCTTTCAGGTCTTCGTGGCGGAAGTCGTGGCTATCGACGCGAAATCCGGCAAGCCTGCCGGTGCGCGGCAGCTTGCCGGCGGTGTGATCGTCACCTACGACGGCCACCGCGCGTACATTTATCATTTCGCCGTGCACCCGGATTTTCGCGGCGTAGGACTAGGCGCGGCATTATTGGAAACGTGCGAGCACCAAGCGCGCTTGTGGGGCGCGAAGCATTTGCGCTTGATGTCGCGCACGGACGCGGCGCGCGACGGCGCGCGGAAGTTGTATGAAAAGCACGGTTGGGCGCGGGATTGGAATTTGTGCCAATATAAGAAGGATTTGTAGGATGGGTGCGGCAAACATTCCTTTTTGCCTGGCTCGGCAGACAAGGATGTCTGCCCCACGAGCCCGTGTTACTTTCTGTTCGACGACCTTGGGAATTTCACATACGGCAGGCGCAGCCCTTGCAGGATTTCGCCGGTGTTCAGGCGCTGCTCGACCACGTCGATCACTTCAGGCGACGTCGTGCTGCCGTTGGTGAGCGCCGGGAATTCCGTTTTCAATTTTGGAATCGCGGCCTGCAGCGCGGCTTTGACCGTGGCCTCATCGACTTGATCGCAACGCACACCATCCGGCGGTTCGAAGCCGCGATGGCCGTTGAAAACGATGACGTCGTCCTGATCGACGCCGTCGCCTGACACACCAAGTCCGCCGACGAGCACTCCGTTTTTGTAGATGGGCACGCCGCCGGGGAAAAGGGTGATGCCGTCTTTGAGCGTCGGCGGAGGCGCTTGCGGCGGCGTGTAAACGGCGCGCAAAGTCATGTCCACGGTGATCGAGGCTTGCAGCGGCGAAATGCGGCCGTCGCGGATGTGCGGAATGCGCCGTGCCAGAAGCTGAACCGCGGGCAGCGTGATTTTGCCGGCGGGCGGCGGGAAGGGTGGGGCGAGGGAACTGGCCAACGCGCCCAGCGTATTGGTAGTGCGGTCGGTGAGAAGCTGGCTGATTTCAGTGAGGTTGGCGGCGTCGTCGCCGGTGGGATTCAAGCCTAGATCGCCGGCATTGCCGCCGGCGTGTTCGAGCAGGCCGCTGATCGGTCCCGGCGGATGAGCGCTCACGCCGGGCGGATAAAATGTCTGCGACATGAAGCCGATCGCGCGCGACGAAAAACCGCACGTGTCGGTGCTGAAGAACGCGGCGGTGCGCGCTTTTTGCACGGCCAGATCGAAGCTGAAGACTGTCGCGTCGCTGGTACGGAAGACGCCGCAGATATTGCCCTGAATATCGACGACGGAAATCCAGACTTGTGCGGCCAGGCCTTTCGGATTGCGGATCGCGGCGCGCGTGAGAAAGGCTTGATCCGCGGCTTGCTGGACCATCTGGAGCACGTCGGCTTTTGTGATCACGCCCAGCGGGCTGTCGCGCGGCGGGAAACGGCCGACGAAACCTTGCTTGGGAAATTCCTGCGTCGGCGTGCCGCGCGGCGCGGTCATGGTCACTTTGCTGGCGAGCTGAAACATGACCGTCGAATCGAACGCGCCAGTGTACGCGCCCGGGAGCGGCGCGCCGGATGGACTGCGCTCGGTGCCGTCGGTGTCGAAATAAGGCTGGAAGGTGCCTTCCACCGGAAGCGACGCGACCGGAACTGCCGTGCTGTGGATCGCGTGCGTTTTTACATAAGGAAAACGAAAGCCGTTGACCGTAATGTGCGTAGCCACGATTGCCGCGGGCGGTTCGTAGCCTTTGATCGCCGAGAGCGAGACGGCTTCTTCCAACAATTGTTTCGACGGGCCAGGAATAATGCCGGTATCCGTGCGCATCACGCCGGCATCGGGGACGCCGTTGGCGAGCACGCCGAAGCCGTCGATTTCAATGCCGACCGCGCCGGCTGCTTTTTTGCCGACGAATATCGGAATGCCGCCCGGGTCGTCGGTGAGCGGCGTGATCACCAGCGGCTGCGTGAGCGGGCGCGTGTTCGCGGTGCCCGGAGGCATGGCCAGCGCGCCGGGCGCATTGACCAGATTGACGAAGACGATCGCCGGCGGAACCTGGAGCTGAACGTCGGAGCCGGGGTGGTTTGAGAACGGAACTCCGAAAAGTGGACCGGCATCGACGAACCGAATGCCCGGCGGGAAATTGCTTTGAATGATGAATTGCGCGGTGCGCGAAGTCAGCGCGTCGGCGTTGGATTCAAAAAATGCCGCGGTGCGCGCTTTGACGGTAGCTTGTTCGTTGATGCGCGGATCGGTTGAGCCGGAAAAATTCATGCGAAAAATCGCGAGGATATGGCCTTCGCGGTCGGTGACGGCGATGATGCCGGATTGCTTGATCGCTTTGAGCGCGCCGACGGCCTGCGCAATAATCGTGTTCACGTCGCTGACGGCCAGCACGGGGTCGTCGTTGGGGATTGGCGTGCTGATGTCAACCAGCGCGGCGGAGAGCGCAAACTGCGCGGCGAGCGCGGCGCAGACGAGCGCGCGCGGAACAGTGCGAACTCTTGCGAGGAATTGTTTCGAACGCATTGATTTTTCCTTTGTGTCGAACAACTGTGCTCACGCGCTCGAGCCTCGGAGCGCGCCCCCTCACTTTCACGACATTACGTTCGTGTATGAAAGCTAGAGAGTAGCTTCATGCAAATTATCTTCAAGCGGAAGATTTACAGGCGCGCGAATTTCACATTATGCGTTGACTAATCAGAGCCATGTGATACGAATTACTCGACATACGATAACTTAGGTTGCGGCTCTGTTGAACGCGCGTCAATTCTGCAGGAGAAGATTGCGTCTCGTTTGATTGCTTGGACGAATAACACTTGCGTTTTTAAAAGTGTTATTTATGGTTCGAGGCGCTCATTCACATTGTCTTTTTGCGGCGGCAAGGGTCCTGGAATGTTCCGAAGCCGGCAGATTCTTCGAATGCTTTTCACGCTCCTGATTGGAGCGGGATGCGGCATGGCGTCAGAGGAGAATCCCGCGGATAAAGACACCCCGTTCGCGCCGCTGACGCCTGTCGAAATTACCGACACAACGCAACCGGCCGAAGCGCCGATACCCGTCATCGCAAAAAATGCCGCCGAACTTGTGGGCGAAGAAGTCAAGCTCGACGACGAAAAAGCCACGCCAAAACCGAGACCCGTGGCCACAGCGGCTGACGAAAAAGCGCCTTCACCGACTCAGACTTCGGACTCGGGCGCCCAGTGGCTTGGGCGGATCATTCAGCGCATTTCCGGTGAGCGGATCGCGCCGGCTCCCGTTGTCGTTTTGTCCGAGAACAAAGAAGTCGCGATCCCAGTTTTTTCGCCGATGCCCGCGAGCGCGAAAACTGACGGCGACGCGAAATCCGCCGCGCCAACTCCAACTCCGGACGACAAAGACAGGCCTGCTGAAAAGCCCGGCGACAAGCCGGGCGATAAACCTGCGGAAAAAGTCGTCGAAGGCCCCAAATCCAATCGCGCTGAGATTTGCGACGAGGAGATGGAATCGGTCTATGCGCCGCCGACGATCGAAGGCTATTCCGGCTGGAAGAAGAACAAAGTTTATCACGATGAGCTCATCGACAACGACATGATCGCCATTCCGGATCGCTGGCGCATCGGCATTCCGAAAGATTCCCGGCATGCCAAAGGCGACCTGTGGAATCCGTACCGCCAGAACATGATTAAAGGTGACTATCCGATCTGGGGGCAGAACCAATTTCTGAACGCGACGTTTACGTCCGATTCGTTTGTCGAAGGCCATTCCAATCCGACGCCGTCGGGCGTGAGCACCCAGCGGCCGGGGAGCTTCGAATTTTTCGGGCGGCCGGACCAGTGGCTCTTTCAGCAGAATTTTGAAATCTCGCTGGAATTCTTTCGTGGCGAGACTGATTTCAAACCGCGCGAATGGGAAATCCGCCTCACGCCGGTCTTCAATTTCAATTACACGAACGTCGAAGAGAATTTCGCGATCAACATCGACCCGCGCCAGCGCAACTCGCGCTTGGACGGCCACGTGGCCTTGCAGGAAGCCTTCGGCGAATACCACTTTCGCGACCTCTCGGCGAACTATGATTTCGTCTCGTCGCGAACGGGCACTCAATTCTTCAACGAAGATTTCCGCGGATTCCTTTTCGCGGACAACAACCTCGGCGAACGCATCTTCGGCAACTTGGAAAGCAACCGGCTTCAATACAATCTCTCGTATTTCGAGATGCTCAACAAGGACACCAACTCTGGATTGAACACGTTCAATTTCAAAGATCAGCACGTGGTCCTGGCCAATGTGATTCGCGGCGACACGTTCTTCAAAGGCTACAACATCATTGGCCAATTCGCATTCAGCGACGAAGAAAGTTCGCAGCATTACAACCAAAATGACGTAATTGTGCGGCCGGCGCCGATTGGCGACTTGGCGACGCACGCGAACAAAGTGTACTACCTGGGCTTCGGCGGCGACGGCCACATCGGGCGGCTGAATCTCACGCATCAATTCTATCAAGCGCTGGGCGAAGTTTCGCACGACCCGCTGGCTGGGCGGCGCGAGCACGTCAACGCGCAGATGTTCGCGTTCGAAGGCTCCTACGACATGGACTGGATGCGCTTCCGCTCGTCGTATTTTTACGCATCGGGCGATCAGAAGACGCTCGATGGCAAAGCCGGCGGGTTCGATTCGATTTTCGACGATCCGAATTTCGCGGGCGGGCAGTTTAGCTGGTGGGTGAGCCAAGGTGGATTTGGCGCAGGCAACGCACTGACTCAGTTGAAGAGCCGCAATTCGCTGCTGCCAAGTTTGAACACAAGCAAAGGCGAGGGCCAGCGCGAATTCGTCAACCCCGGCTTGCATCTCTACAACGTGGGCTACGATGCGGACCTGACGCAGAAGTTGAAAGCGATCATCAATGTTAATTTTCTGCAATTCGACAACACCTCGTCGCTGGAAGAACTGCTGCACCAGAACGCCATTCGCCGCAACATCGGCTACGACTCTTCGATCGGCATGCAGTACCGGCCGTTCCTGAATAATCAGGTGATTATCAATGGAGGCATTTCGACGTTGACGCCATTGGACGGATTCAAGGATTTGTATTCGCCGAAGCAGCTTTACGCGGGTTTTTTGAGTTTTACGGTGCGGTACTAAAGTTGTCCCGCCGGCGTCCCGCCGGCCAGATTCGTGCCGGCGGAACGCCGGCGGTACAGTACGAGGCAATGCGATGAAGTCAGCCATTCTAATCTTGCTGCCAACGGGGTGCCTTGCGCTCCTGCTGCTGCTTCCGGGCTGCAAGCCCGAGGAGTTGGGAGAGGCGCGTCCGACTACCGACGATTTTTACAATCCGCCGGGGACCGTGGTCGCCGAGCCGCGCATGCCGTACGCGTATTCGAAGGACGAAGCCGAAGTCAAAGCGAAATCCGAAGGCTGCATGACCTGCCACAAGGGCATCGAGAATCCGTCGATGCATCTGCGCAAGATCAATCTCGGCTGCACGGATTGCCACGGCGGAAACGCGGCTTGCACGATCAAGGAACAGGCGCACGTTCAGCCGCGCGGAAATTGGTACAACCAGACTCCGTCAGAAACCGCGCCGCGCAAATTGTTCCCCGGCCAGCGGCCGTTGAAAGATCCAAACGAGAAGAAACCGACGGCGGCAAAGGCGGACGAACCGAACGCCGTCTTCATGGCCTACAACGATTCAAAAGTTGCCTCCATTAATAAGGAAAGCGTGGCGATCAACGTGTCCGCACGGCCCGGAGAAGCAGCGGCGAATTCGAAGGACAAAGAAGGCGACGCCAAGCCAAAAGAAGTTGCCGACGGCAACGGCGCGGCGCCGGCTCTTGCTCCGGTGGCCGCTGAGATCATCGTCGAAGACACCGGCCATGGCCACAGCGCGGCCAATCCGCGGCGGTCGAATGCGGCGTGGCTGATGGAATCGCCAGAATTCGTGCGCTTTGTCAATCCCGGCGATCTGCGCGTGGCGCGTTATTCCTGCGGCACGCCGACTTCCAACTGCCACGCCGGCTACACCGAGAAATCCTCGCACAGCATGATGGCGCACGGCGCGATGCTGTGGAACGCGGCGCTTTACAATAATGGAGCGAGCAATCAAAAAGTCGCGCACTACGGCGAGGCCTACACTTTCGACGGCGAACCCGCGCGCTTGATCACGAAAGGCTGGAAGCCAGAGATGGCCGAGCGCGGCATTCTGCCGTACCTCGACCCGCTGCTGCGCTACAACATTTCGCAGCCCGGAAATATTCTGCGAGCGTTCGAACGCGGCGGGAAAATTAAGCCTGAAATCGGCGTCCCGAACAAAGAGCAGGATTCCGGCAAGCCCGAGATGAAATTGAGCACGCGGGGTATCGGCACGGAACTTTCCACCGATCCAGTCTTCCTCGGTTTGCAGAAAACGCGCCTCCTCGATCCCACGCTGTGGGAATTGGGCACCAACGATCAGGCCGGCGATTACCGTTCATCCGGCTGCACCGCCTGCCATACGATTTATGCCAACGACCGCGACCCCGCGCATTCGGGGCCTTACGCCAAATACGGAAAAGACGGGCAGTCGTTTACGAAAGATGCAGCGTTGCAGTCGATCGTTGGAAGGGAAAACGGCCACCCGATTCAGCACACGCTCACGCGCGCGATTCCATCCAGCCAATGCATCGTCTGCCACATGCATCCTGGCACGACGGTGACGATGACCTACTACGGAAATCTGTGGTGGGACAACGAAACCGAAGGCTCGAAGATGTATCCGAAATGCCAGGAGAAGAAGACTGAGCGCGACATGTTGAAAATCAAAGTCCGCAACGTCGAAGGCGCGGCGCTGCGCGGCAAATGGGGCGACGTCGATTTCCTCGAAAGCGCCGCGGACATGAATCCCGACATGAAACTGCAGCAGTTCGCCGATTACAACGGTCACGGCTGGATTTACCGCAACGTGTACAAGCGCGACAAGAAAGGCAACCTGCTCGACAAAGACGACAAGATCATCCAATGGGATTCGCCGAATGTCTTCAAGAAGGGCTGCAACGGCGAACCGATTTCGGGTTCGGCCGTGCACATGCAGGACATTCACCAAGAGAAAGGGATGCATTGCGTCGATTGCCATTTCAGCCAGGACAATCACGGCGACGGCAATTTGTACGGCGAAGTGCGCAACGCCGTCGAAATCACCTGTCAGGATTGCCACGGTTCGATCCGCAAACGCGCCGAGCAGAAATTCCTGCTGGGCAGCGGCGACAACGTCGAATCGCAATTGCGCACCACCGGCAATGCCGCGCCTCAGAAATCGAAGGACAACCAGCTTGGCGGAACGAACCTGACCGGCGGCGTGGCGCAGACGATTTACCCCGAAGGCGTGGCGACGAAGCGCTTTCAGATCAGGCCCGACGGGACGGTCATTCAACGCTCGGCGATTTACAAAGACAAAGAGTGGATCGTCAAGCAGGTCAAAGACACGATCACGCCCGGCCATCCGGATTACAACGAACGCTCGCGCCTCGCCAAAACCATGCAGCGCGACGCGAAGACGTGGGGACAAATTCCCGACGAAAAAGACATTGCGCTGCTGGCGCATCAAGACGACAAGATGGATTGCTACGTCTGCCACACCTCGTGGATGGCGTCGTGCTTCGGCTGTCATCTGCCCATGCGCGCGAACCAGGCGCGTTTCAACAACCATTACGAAGGCGCGAAGAGCCGCAACTGGACGCAATACAATTTCCAGACACTGCGCGAAGACGTATTCATGCTCGGCCTCGACGGCAAAGTGAAAGGCAACAAAATCGCGCCGGTGCGCTCAACCTGCGCGGTGCTGGTGGCGTCGCAGAACGCGAACCGCGAGTGGATTTACGCGCAGCAGCAGACGATTTCGGCGGAAGGTTTCAGCGGACAGGCGTTTAGCCCGCACTTCCCGCATTCGGTCCGCGCGAAAGAAACCAAGCACTGCACCGATTGTCATCTTTCCAAGGAAGGCGACAACAACGCGCAGATGGCGCAGTTGCTGATGCAGGGAACGAATCAAACCAATTTCATGTTCCGCTACGTCTACACGGCCAATGGCAGCGGCGGATTGAGCGCCACGGTGGTGACGGAGCACGACGAACCGCAAGCAGTGATCGGCAGCACGCTGCACCGCGATGCGTACCCTGAAGAGTACGCGAAACATCAGGCGCACAACTGCGAGCTTGAAGAGGGCGATCATCACGCGGGCACCGTCTGCGGCGTGCAGTTGCGCGGCGAGTATTTGTATACGGCGCGCGGCACAGGCGGGCTGACGATTTACGACGTGGCCAATGTGGACAACAAAGGCTTCAGCGAAAAAATCACGACCGCGCCGGTCAGCCCGCTGGGCCAGCGCTTCTACGTGAAAAGCAAAAATTGCACGGCAGTAGTTTCGCCGACGGTGCTGGGCGTCGATCCCACGCGCCAGCCGCCGCTGCGCCCGCGCGATCCGAAGAATCTCGAAGAACCGATCAGCCTGACGTACGCGTTCCTGTATTGCACGGATTCTGAAGAAGGTTTGTTCACGGTGCTGGCCGGCACGCTGCTCGACGGCGACCCGCTCAATAATTTCCTGACGCGGCACCTGACTTTCAATCCCGGCGGCATCCTCAACGGCGCCGTGAACGCGACCGTGGCGGGCAATTACATTTACGTCTGCTGCGATGCCGGCATTGTGATCGTCGATATTTCCGGCATCGGTGTGGAACTGGTCGAAGCCGCGAAGCGGTTGAATCCGGACGGCACGAAAGTCATCACCATGGAAGCGCTGCAAAAAGCAGCGTGCAAGGCCGACCCGAATTGCCTCAAAGTCGTCAAAGTCATTCCGATGAACAAGCCCAAATCCGTGCGCATTCAATTCCGCTACGCATTCGCGGTGGATTGCGAAGGCCTGAAAGTCATCGACGTGACCGATCCGCCGGAAGCGCGGCTGATCGACGGGGCGCTGGTACCGTTCGCCGAAGCGTACAATGTCTATCTCTCGCGCACCTACGCCTACGTGGCCGCGGGCAAGCAAGGCATCGGCATCGTGGACATCGAACACGCCGAGCATCCGAAGCTCGACCAAATGTACAACGCCGACGGAAAACTCTGCGACATTCGCGATGTGAAAGTCGGCATGACCAACACATCGCTGTTTGCCTACGCGGCGGATTACACGGGCAAGCTCGCCGTGCTTCAATTGACCAGCCCAGAGACGAATCCGAACAATCTCGGCTGGGCGCCTCGGCCCAATCCGGTGCTGATCGCAACACGAAAATTGCCGGGCACGCCTGTTGCGATTTCCGAAGGTTTGCAGCGCGATCGCGGTGTGGACGAAAGCGGCAACCAGCTTTCCGTCTTCAATCGCGTCGGCTCGCGCCCTATGAAAAAAGCGGAGCAGGAGCGGCTCTACAAGATCGACGGCAAAGTGTTCATGGTCAGCAACGATGCGCCCGCGCCCTCGGTGGAATCGGACAAATTCGGTTTCAAGATTTCAAAAGAAACGCAGGACAAACTCGCCGCGCAGCGCGAAAAGATCGAGAAGGAATGTGACGACCCGAAGCGCAAGGCGTTGCAAGCGGAGTACTATGATCTGCTTGGGCAGGCATACGAAGAAGCGAAATCCGCCGCGATTTCGGATCCGCGCTTGAAGGAAGTGATCGCGCAACTCAAGGAAGTCAATGACAACCTGCCGGACGCGCGCGGCAAGAAGAAGCGCGATTTGGAGCAGATGAAGGAAATTCTGGAAGCGCAGAAAGCGCAGCTCAAGGAATTGCTCGACAACGAGCAGGCATTAAAGACGGCCGAAACGCCGCGCGAGAAGAGCAAGATCAACAAGGACATCATGGAAGGCACGGCGAATTACGAAGACTTGAGGAAGAAGTACTGGGAACTGAAAGGCGAGCCGATGCCGTCGCTGGAACCGCCGGTCAAGCTCGAGGACCAGATCAAGGATTTGGAAGAGAAGATCAACTTCGAGAAGAATCAGGCGCGGCGCTTGCAGATGGAGAAAGAATTGGAAGAGTTGAAGGCAAAGCTGAAGAAGTAGCGCGCATCTCGCAAAGCGAAGTTCCGCTGTTGCCTTCTCCCTCCGGGAGAGGGCCGACGCGCGTACTCGCGCGCGGGGTGAGGGGAATGCTCAGCATGACTCCACGGGCCAAAAGCCCCTGTTACTTTTAGCCTTTCGGCTACAATCAGACCCGCGGTTCAGCGGACGTGGCGGAACTGGCAGACGCGCCAGACTTAGGATCTGGTAGGGCAACCTGTCCGGGTTCAACTCCCGGCGTCCGCATGGAAATCTAACACAAAATCACGCGATGAGAGGAGTACTCATAATATGGCTACAGTGGAAGATCGTGTCAAGGCGGTGGTGGCGAAAGTGCTTCACGTGAACGCGGCGAGCATCAAGCCGGAGCAAAATTTCGGCACCGATTTGGGCGCGGAGAGCGTGCAATCGATCGAGCTTGTCGCGGCGTTCGAAGAGGAATTTGGCATCGAGCTTCAGGAAGACGAAGCGCTATCGGTGAGCACGGTCGGTGGGGCGGTGGAGTATTTGACGCGGATTTGCAAGGAGCAGGGGCGTTTGTAGTACCGCCTTGAGGCGGAATGCGACGCAGCCGGACCGCCTAAAGGCGGGACTACGAACGAAAGGACATCTATGAGCGCGCGAAAAGAACACCCATTGGTGGAAGTCAGCGAGCCGAATTTGCTGCCGGAGATTTTTGATTACAATCTGCCGCCGCTGATTCGGTTCGATCAACCCGCGGTCGAATACATCGACGGCAAGCCGGTGCCGTTCGATTTCAATTCGGTGAAGACGCGCGACATCGTGATCACCGACACGACCTTTCGCGACGGCCAGCAGGCTCGGCCGCCGTACACGACGGAGCAGATGGTGCGCCTGTACGATCTGCTGGCGAAATTGGGCGGGCCGAACGGCGTGATTCGGCAGACAGAGTTTTTTCTCTATACGAAAAACGACCGCGAGACGCTGGACCGCTGCCGTTCGCTGGGGCACAAATACCCCGAGTGCACGGGTTGGATTCGCGCGGTGAAGGGCGATTTCCGGTTGGTGAAGGAAGCGGGCCTGAAAGAAACCGGGATGCTGACGAGTTGTTCGGATTATCACATCTTCAACAAATTGAAATTCAAGAGCCGCAAAGAGTGCATGGATTCGTATTGCGACGTGGTCGCCGCGGCGTTTGAAGCGGGTGTGCGGCCGCGCTGCCATCTCGAAGATTTGACGCGCGCGGACATCGAAGGCTTTGTGCTGCCGTTCATCGACCGGCTGATGAGGATGAGCGAGCAGGCGCCGCCGGAATTGTCGGTGAAGATTCGCTTGTGTGACACGATGGGCTTCGGCATTTCGTATCCGGGCGCGGAACTGCCGCGCAGCATTCCGAAATTGATTTACAAATTGAATCAGGAATGCGGTGTGCCGGGTTCGCGGCTGGAGTGGCACGGGCACAACGATTTCCACAAAGTCCATATTAATGGAGCGACGGCGTGGCTGTACGGCTGCGATGCGGTCAACACCACGCTCTTCGGCTACGGCGAGCGCACGGGAAATCCGCCGCTGGAAGGCGCGATCATCGAGTACATCGCACTCAAAGGCAGTTTGTGCGGAATCAACACGCCGGTGATCACAGAACTGGCCGATTACATGCGCACGACCGGGACGCCAATCGCGGACAATTATCCGTTCGTGGGAAAATCGTTCAACACGACGCAGGCGGGAATTCACGCGGGCGGCTTGCGGGCCGACGAGCGGATTTACAACATCTTCGACACCGCGAAACTGCTGGGCCGCCCGCCGCGGGTGACGATCACCGACAAGAGCGGCGCGGACGGCGTGACGCTTTGGGTGAATGATTACCTGGGGCTGACGGGCGAGGAGAAGTTGAGCAAGATCAAGATTCACAAAGTCGCGCGGTGGGTGATGGACCAGTATGAGAAAGAGGGGCGGCTGACGGCAATCAGCGACGCGGAGTTGGAGGCGCGGGTGATGGAGTATTTGCCGGAGCATTGGGAGAAGAGGAAGAAACAGTAGTGCTCACGCGTAGGCGCGGAGGCACGGAGAATTACGATGCAGGCACTCCCCAATTTATTTAAAAGCCTTTTTGAGTTCCGTCCGCGTGACGGTCTTACCCCGGCCGAGAATTTTCTTACCGAGGCATTTGCGTATATACTGAAAACAGATCATGCAGCTCGCAAGCAGTGGATTTCTCGGTTATTGGGCGATAATGTTGTTGACGTGGAATGCACGATCTCAACAAGGCCTGGGGAATACGATTGGAACGGTCTTACAACAATTTTTCCTGATATGCTTCTTAAGGGAAATTGTTCAGAAAATAAGCAATTTGCAATTTATTGCGAGCACAAATGGGACGCCCCATGCGACCCAAGCCAGTTAGAGAAATACAAAAATTCGTTTCAAAAAAAAGATCCCAATGCGAAAGTTATTTTTATTGGCTCAAACTATTTGCAAAAACATTTAGCAAGCAAATGTCTAGGAGGCGAATGTTGCTTTCTTTGGGAGGACGTTTATTACGAATTTAAGAAATTACACTCCAAGTCAAACCTTCTGGAGGAATTCCTCGTGTTCTTGAAAGACCATGGCCTGAGTCCTTGTGAGCCCATATCTATCGAACAAATGCAGGAATATGTGAGGTCGTCCGGTTTTTCTAAATCATTACTCCGGCTCGCGAACAAATTGAACACTGATTTCTCGTGGATCGTGGTTCCAGGCCAATTAGTAAGAGAAACGTCTGCGAATGATGAGTATGGATTTGCAGGAATAGTTTGTCATTGCAATCAATGGAAGCCGAGGATTACATTCGGATTCTACTACAATACAGAATACTGTAAGATCGACTTCGTTGACCGTCAAAAGGGAATCGACCTAGCTTTATGTATTGATATTGATCCAAAATTTCAACAGAACTGCGCCCCGATTCTTGAAGTACTGCGTGCGAAGTGTGCGGCGCTCAAAAACAAGTCTGACCGTGTGTTTTTGGAAGACGAAATAGAGCATAAATATTCAGTCCTTTTTATTCAATCCACACTGGCAAACGTGATCGGAGACGAAAAGCGAGAGCCTCGGCAATTGGAACTTCTTCATAAATGCCTCACAAATTGGCTTGAAATTCTATTCACCGATAATTCGCTGATCACAGCTCTTCAATCTCTCTGGAAAACGCGATAAAGGAGAATCCGTGCGCATCATCATTCAGCCCGACTACGCAGCCATGAGCCAATGGACGGCCCATTATATCGCTCAGCGGATTCAAGCCTTTGCGCCTACGGCGAAGAAGCCGTTTGTGCTGGGGCTGCCGACGGGGTCCACGCCGGTCGGGACGTACAAAAGTCTCGTGGCGCTGCATAAAGAGGGGAAGCTGTCGTTCAAAAATGTGGTCACGTTCAACATGGACGAATACGTCGGCATTCCGGAGGACCATCCGGAAAGCTACCATTCGTTCATGTGGAAACATCTCTTCAGCCACGTCGATATTCCGAAGGAGAGTGTGAATATCCTGAATGGAAACGCGAAGGACTTGGATGAGGAATGCGCGGCGTATGAAGAGAAGATTGCGGCGTACGACGGGATCGAATTGTTTCTCGGCGGGATTGGGCCGGATGGGCATATTGCGTTCAACGAGCCGGGGTCGTCGCTGGGCAGCCGCACGCGCGTGAAGACGCTGACCAACGACACGATCATCGCCAACAGCCGCTTCTTCGACAACGATGTAAACAAAGTGCCGAAGACGGCGCTGACCGTCGGCGTGGGGACGGTGATGGCGGCGCGCGAAGTCGTGATCTTGATTTCGGGGCACAACAAAGCGCGCGCGTTGCAGAAAGTCGTCGAAGAGGGCGTGAGCCACATGTGGACCGTCAGCGCGTTGCAGATGCACGCGAGGGGGATGATCGTGTGTTCGGACGACGCGACGGATGAATTAAAGGTGGCGACGGTGCGGTATTTCAAGGAGATTGAGAAGGCGAATCTGGCGATCAAGCCGATTGAGGCCGCTCCCGCTGCTGTTTCTGCAAAGGGCAGCGCTCGATTTACGGCGTCGCGGCCCAACAAGCGTTGAACTCAAATGAGCCTGCCAACCATGAGCCGCAGCCTGTCACCGGACGAAATTCGAATTTTGGAGGCGCACGGATCGCGATCTAAAGATTGGTCGCGGGTTCGTGTCGCCGATGGTTTTTCGCCGGAATGCGTCGCGCGTTCGACGTTCAGCGGCGAAGTTTTTCTTGGGGCATTTCGCCAGACGCTGCCGATTGGCGGCGTGCCGATTCCCTCGGGCGTTTACGATTCTCACATTCACAATTCAAATGTCGGCGACGAGTCGCTGGTGCAGCGCGTCGGGTTGCTGAGCAATTATGACGTGGGCGCGGGGGCTTGCGTGTTCGAATGCGGGCAGGTTTGCGTCGAGGGGGAATCGGCGTTTGGCAACGGCGTGAAGATTGAGACGCTCAACGAGAGCGGCGGGCGCGAGCTGACGATTTATTCGCGGCTGAGCGCTCAGGCAGCGTATCTGGCTGTGTGCTATCGGCATCGACCGAAGTTGATTGACGCGCTTGAGAAATTGATCGGCGCGTTTGTTCAAAAAGAAAAATCGAATCGCGGCTCTATTGGCGAGGGTGCGCGCGTGATGAATTGCGGGACGATTCGGCATGTGCGCATCGGCGATGCGGCGATTGTCGATGGCGCGGCGCGGTTGGAGAATGGGACGATTGTCTCGAAGAGCGAAGCGCAGACGACGATCGGGGCGGGTGTCGTCGCGTCGGACTTTATTATTCACACGGGATCGGTCGTGGATGGGCGCGCGATTGTGTCGCGCTGCTTCATTGGGCAGGCGTGCAAATTGGGGCGGCAGTTTTCGGCGGAGAATTCGGCGTTCTTCGCGAATTGCGAGGGGATGCATGGGGAGGCGGTGTCGGTGCTCGCGGGGCCGTACACGGTGACGCATCACAAAAGTTCGCTGCTGATCGCGGGGCTGTTCAGTTTTTACAACGCCGGTTCCGGCACGAATCAATCGAATCACATGTACAAATTGGGGCCTCTGCATCAGGGCGTGCTGGAGCGCGGGTGCAAGACGGGGAGTTTTAGTTATCTGCTGTGGCCGGCTCGCGTCGGTGCATTTACGGCGGTGATTGGGAAGCATTATTCGAATTTTGACACGCGCAACATGCCGTTCAGTTACATCGTCGAAAGCGACGGCAAATCGCTGCTGTCGCCGGCGGTGAATTTGTTCACGGTCGGGACGAAACGCGACGGCGACAAGTGGCCGGCGCGCGACCGGCGCAAAGATTCGGACAAGCTGGATCGGATTCATTTTCCAGTTTTTTCGCCGCTGACTGTGGGCCGCATGATGAAGGGGCTTGAGGAGATCAAGAAGCTGTACGAGAGCGCGTCGCGCGAATTGGAGTTCGTGAACTACAACGGGATCGCGATGAAGCGGCTGTTGTGCAAGACGGCGATCAAGCATTATGAGATTGGGATCAAGGCGTATTTGGGCGGGATTTTGGCGGAGCAGTTGGAGAGTGGAACCCTAGTTGCGCTCAATGTAGTGGAGAGCGGTGGGGACTGGGTTGATGTGCTCGGGTTGCTCGCGCCCCGGAGCGCTATTGAAAGTTTGTGCGATCGGATTGAGAGTGGGACCATAACGGATTTGAATATGCTGGAGTGCGAATTTGTAGCGCTGCATAAATTGTATTATATCGAATGCGAATGGAACTGGGCCAACGAGGCGTGCGCTAAGGTCTTTGGAAAAAAAGCGACGGATATGAGTTGGGCGGAATTAGGAAAAGTGATTTCGGAGTGGCGCGACGCGGTCGTGAAATTGGACAACATGATTCTTACCGATGCGGAGAAGGAATTTGGGGTCACGACTCGGATTGGTTTTGGGATCGACGGCGACGACGCGGTGCGCGATGCGGATTTTGCGGCGGTGCGGGGGACGTTTGAGTCGAATAAGTTTGTGAAGGAACTTAAAGCACATACGGAGAAGACGAAGGAGCGGGCGGAGAGGATATTGAAGGGGTTGCATTAGGTCATATTGCCGGTGTGGATTTTTTCGAGATTTGCTCACGTCTTTCTGACACTGGCGGGGCCAGTGGTAATGTGAAAAACGGGCATCCAGACGTTAGTGTGGCTAAGCAAGTGAGAGCCTTACACCAACGAAAGGAGCCCGCGATGAAGAGTCTAGGACTGGATGCGCATTCTGCAACGTTTATTTTGGCGGTGCTGACGCCGAAGGGGAAAGTGTGTTCGTGTTTGTCGAAGGCGACATCGGCCCAAAATCTCATTGATGCAGTTGGAGCGGTGAGAGGGCCGAAGGCGCTGGTAGTGGAAGAAAGCCACATGGCGGCGTGGGTCAAGCGCGTGTTGGAACCGTACGTGGATCGTCTGGTGATCTGCGACCCGCAGAGGAATGCG
>DATGGK010000084.1:0-7232 GCA_035308565.1 Planctomycetota bacterium
GACGAAGGGGCACATGGACGACGTGCCGATCCCGCGTGTGCGCGCGTTTGAAACCGGGCTGGTCGCGGAAATCCGCAATGCGCACAAGGATATCTTCAATGCGCTGAACGCGTCGCGCGAGTTGTCGAACGACACGGGCAAGGCGCTGGACGAGGCGGTGAAGGAGTTCAAGCGGCGGTTCATGGCGGCGAAGTAGGGGGATGGTGAAAGGGATTAGGAAAGCTTGAGTTGCGTGCTTTCGTGGAATAGAATTGGCGGCAAATCGGCGGGGAAAGGACATTCGATTATGCCCACAATAAGCTTCCGCGAGCGACCGAGCACGTCACGCAAAAGCCGTCCAACATGGGAACTCGTTGAACTGTTTCCCGATCAGGGCCACTGGACTGAAGAAGAGTATTTGCATTTGGTTAACGATCGCGTGCGGGCTGAATGGGTCAATGGTACGCTGGAACTGCTGACAATGCCCACGATCCCACATGATCGGACGGTCAAGTTCCTTTTCCTGGCGTTGCACGCCTTCGTGGAGGCCCGCAAGCTGGGCGAGGTATTCATTTCGACGACGAAAACGAAGCTGGGTGAATCGGAAATTCGCATGCCGGACGTGTTGTTGATCCTAAATGAGCGCATCGGGAAACACACGGTCGATTATTTTCTTGGCGCGGATCTGGTCATGGAAATCGTCAGCGGCGATTCCAAGTCCCGGAAACGAGACTTGGTGGAAAAGCGCAGTCATTATGCATCGGCCGGCATCGCCGAGTACTGGATTGTCGACCCGAACCGGTCGAAAATCACGGTTCTTTCGCTCGAGGGACAGAAATACCGAACCGCTGGGGAATACAAAAAGGGCCAGCGCGCCGTTTCAGCGCTGTTGAAGGGATTTGAAGTGGACGTATCGGAAGCGTTGGCGGGAATGAAGCGATAAATGGCAAACACACGAGTGCTCGTGCGGCGGCGCAAATCCGTCCGCAACACGCGCAAGATCACGAAGACGATGGAGAAAATCTCCACGGCCAAGCTGGCGAAGGCGCAGGGCGCCGCGATCGCCGCGCGGCCGTACGCCAACAAGCTCAAGGAGATCATCGGGCAGGTCGCGGCGGCCAGCGGCGGGATTCAGCATCCGCTGCTGGAAGCCCGCGAGAAGCCGAAGAAAGCCGTTGTGATCGTGCTCACCGCCGACCGCGGACTGTGCGGCGGATTCAACGCAAACATCATCCGCGTCGCGAAGGGCCTCATCGGCGATCTCAAGGAAAAAGGGCGGGAGCTTGAATTCGTCGTGCAGGGAAAGAAGGGCATCGGCGCGTTCAAGTACCTCAATCTGCCGATTGCCGAACGCCTGATCGGCATTTCGGACAAGCCGTCTTATGCACGCGCCGAACAGCTTGCTCAGAAATTAATCGACCAATACGGCCGCAAGGAAATCGACGAAGTGTATCTGGTCTACAGCGCGTTCAAGAGCGCGGCGTCGCAGGCGCCGAAGGCTGAGAAGATCATGCCGCTGTCCGGGCTGAAAGGCGATAAATCCGCCGACGCAAAAAGTGCGGCAGCGGCCAAACCCGCGGCCAAAGCAGAGGGCGCGGGCTACATTTTTCATCCCGATCCAAAAACCATTTTGACTCAAGTGTTGCCGCTGGTGGTGAAGATGGCGTTGTTCACCGCGATGCTGGAAAGCACCGCCAGCGAACACGCGGCGCGGCGCGTGGCGATGAAGAACGCGACCGACAGCGCCGACGACATGATCAAGTTCCTGAGCCGCGAATACAACCGCGCGCGGCAGAGCAAGATCACGCAGGAGATCGCGGAGATTGTGGGAGGGGCGAACGCGCTGTAGCGATCGCAGTCCCGCCTTTCAGGCGGACGAAGGGATTCGATAAGAGGTCAGCAGTCAAGGTAGCTTGCTATGTCGATGGTTCGCAAAAAAGGTTGGAAGATGGTTGTCGCGCTTGCCGCGATGTCGTTTTCCCTCGTCCGCGCTGAAGGGACGGGTGCGGGAGCTCTTGACGCACCCATCGCCGACCTTTTTGGTATTCCGATTTTGCGCCGGTTGAACTGGCCGGACAAGCACCACAAGAACGAATATTGGGTTTTCGAGAATCCTGACGGTACCCAGTACAAACAGATTTGGAAGGACGACGGAGGAAAGGAAGCAGATCTCCCCAAAGTCGATTTTACAAAAGAAACTGTGATCGCGCTTTTTATCGACTCAAAGAAAACCCATGGTCACCGGATAAAAATCGAAAAGGTATTTGAGTGCGGCGATGCAGAAGCGCAACTCTTGGGCGTCCTTTACCGCGAAACAGCCGAAGACACAGGCACGGTTATGCCGAACGATGTGGTTGTCATCAAGGGTCCCGCAATGGGAAAAGATACGCGTTTTGAAGCCGTTGAGATGAGTTCTACTAGGGGCAAAGAACTGCTGGCCCCGTTGAAGGATCTGAAACAAGAATCGAAGAAATGAGAGTGCAAAGTATGAATGATAACAAGTTGATTTCAGTGATAGCGCTGGCGGCGACACTAATGATCGGGGGCGCCCGTGCCGAAGAACCGCCAAAAATTCAATTATACGACGTGGTCTTCACGAAATTTGAAGACAGCAAGATTCAGGCGATCAAGGCCGTGCGCGAAATGTCGGCGCTGGGCTTGAAGGACGCGAAGGATCTTGTTGAAAGCGCGCCCAAGACCGTCCGGGAAGGCGTGACGAAGGAAGAAGGCGACGCGGCCATCAAGGCGCTGGAGGCGGTAAAATGCAAGGCAGAGTTGCAGCCGTCCAAAATGACAAAATTGGAACGCTACGAAGCGGTGCTGAAGAGTTTCGATGCGGCAAAAAAGGATCAGACGCTCTTCACGATCAAAAACAATACCGGTTTGAGCGAGGAAGCGGTCACGAAACTGATGGCCGCGCCGCCGGGGACAATCAAGAAGGGGCTGACCAAGGCGGAAGCGGACAGGTTGAAAGCGAGTTTGACCGCGATTAACGCGGAAGTTGAAGTGAAGGAAAGCGGCAAATAATTTTTAGGGAGCGGGTTAATTTCATGGCAAACATGGGCAAAGTCGTGCAGGTCATCGGGTCCACGCTGGATGCCGAATTCGAGCAGGAAAAGCTGCCGGATATCTTCAACGCGCTGGAGGTTCACAACCCGGCGACGGGCCAGAAGCTGGTCTGCGAAGTCGAGCAGCATCTCGGGCGCAACCGCGTGCGCGCCGTGGCGATGTCCTCGACCGACGGCATCGTGCGCGGCACGGATGTGCTGGACACCGGCAAGGCCATCAGCGTGCCGGTCGGCAAAGCCGCGCTCGGGCGCATCCTCAACGTCCTCGGCGAACCCGTGGATGGCTGGGGTCCGATTCAAAAAGATGCGGTGTACTCGCCGATCCATCGCGAAGCGCCCGAATTCGACCAGCTCAACCCGAACACTGAAATGTTCGAGACGGGCATCAAGGTCGTCGATCTGCTCGCGCCATACGTGAAGGGTGGCAAGACCGGCTTGTTCGGCGGCGCCGGCGTCGGCAAGACCGTGATAATCATGGAATTGATCCACAACATCGCGATGAAGCACGGCGGCTACTCGGTCTTCGCGGGCGTCGGCGAACGCACGCGCGAGGGCAACGATTTGTGGCTTGAAATGCGCGAAGGCCACGTGATCAACGAAGAGGTGCCCGAAGAAAGCCGCGTGGCGCTGATCTATGGCCAGATGAACGAGCCGCCGGGCGCGCGATTGCGCGTGGCGCTCAGCGCGCTGACGGTCGCCGAATCCTTCCGCGACCAGGAAGGCAAGGACGTGCTGCTCTTCATCGACAACATCTTCCGCTTCACGCAAGCCGGCTCGGAAGTGTCCGCGCTGCTGGGGCGCATGCCGTCGGCCGTCGGTTATCAGCCCACGCTGGCGACGGAAATGGGCGGCTTGCAGGAGCGCATCACTTCGACGAAGCGCGGATCGATCACGTCGATTCAGGCCATCTATGTGCCCGCCGACGATTACACCGACCCCGCGCCGGCGACCGCGTTCACGCACTTGGATTCGACGACCAATCTTGCGCGCGGCATCGCCGAGAAGGGCATCTTTCCCGCCGTCGATCCACTCTCCTCGACCAGCCGCATCATGGACGCGCAATACCTGGGCGAAGAGCATTACCGGGTCGCGCGTCAGGTCGTGCAGATTCTGCAGCGCTACAAGGATTTGCAGGACATCATCGCGATCCTGGGCGTGGACGAGCTGAGCGAAGACGACAAGTTGCTGGTCGCGCGCGCGCGCAAGATCGAAAAATTCCTTTCGCAGCCGTTCTTCGTCGCGCAGCAGTTCACGGGCATCGAAGGCAAATACGTGACCATCGCCGACACGGTGCGCAGCTTCAAAGCCGTCGCGAACGGCGAATACGACCACCTGCCCGAAGCGGCGTTCATGTACGTCGGGACGATTGAGGAAGCCGTGGCGAAGAATGAGAAGTTGAAGGCGGGGGGGTAAGCCGTTCCATTGCGCCAGAAGTGTGGTATAATGTGTTTAGGAGTCTACTCAGATGCCAGCACAAGAATTGAAGAAACGTCCACGCTTTTTTAGGGAAGAGGTGTTGCAGCTTTATAGCGGCTCCTTGAATGGCGACGAGCAAGATACCGTACGAGTCGTTCAAGATGAGCTTCGCAGGGCGATTGATCAACGCAAGGGCTCAATCATCGGCTTATTGACTGCAGTGGGACTCCGTTTAGCCTCACATTTTCCGGGCGCTTTGGAGCAGTTTATAGAAGAGAATGTGTCAGAAGAGAGCATAAAAGGACTTGAGGGGGACCATCGTCTGTCCGATGACGAGGTATCCATATTGGAAGACATGGTCGCATTTATCGAATACTGCCGAGAGAATCGATTGAACTATGAACTTGTTTGCCACACGTTGATGCACGACATTCGTGGGATTACCGATCCTAGAGATTGGTGTGGAGGGCCGGGTTACCCAAGGCCCGGGTTCAGTCCTCGCGTCAAAGGGTTCTCCAAGATTGATTGGGACGCATGGGCTAACGATCCGGAATTGATGCGTGAAAATGCGGCAATCAACGCGGAGTTTGCCAGCAGCGAAGCCGACGGCATCGAGGAGTAGCCGATGTCCATCCAGAGGGGCGAAATTTATTACGTAGACTTGGGGCCCGCGCAGAGTAAAGAGCAGGCTTTTAGACGTCCGGTGTTGGTATTGTCGGTCGCGCCAATCCAAGATAACGTCGGAATCGCCATTGTGGTCCCTGGTACATCCGGTAAATGGCTAAGCCGGACTGATTCGTTTGCCGCGCAATTCACGACCCGAGTGTCAGCGGCTGAAAGCGGCCTCGGTAAAGATGGAGTCTATCTTTGTTTTCAAGTCAGAGCACTAGACACGTCGAAATTCCCAAATGCGCCAGCCGGAAGAATAGCAGAGTCGGCATTGAGACGCATTGAAGAAGCTGTTCAAGTGTGTCTTGGAATGCGTGCGTAAGTACTGCAAGAGAAGAACGAAGCGGGCGATAACGCCTATGCGTCTTCCTGTCATCTACGGTCTGATCCGCCGCCGGATGCTCGTCAATTTTCGCGTGGACGCCGCGGTCATGCAGCGTATTTTGCCTGCTCCGTTTCGCCCCAAGCTGCAGCGCGGCCATGCCATTGCCGGCATCTGTTTGATTCGGCTGGAGCGGATTCGTCCCGGCTGGCTGCCGGGCATTTGCGGAATGGCGAGCGAAAACGCGGCGCATCGGATCGCCGTGCTTTGGGATGAGCCTTCGGGCGAAACCCGCGAAGGTGTGTTTATTCCGCGACGCGACACAGGCTCTTTGTTGAATCACTTTGCCGGCGGACGCCTTTTTCCGGGCGAACATCAACTGGCGGATTTTCGCGTCAACGACGATGGGCATCGCATCGACTTTTCGATGCGCTCCCGCGACGGGCGCGTCTCGATTGAATTGCGCGCGCACGAAGCGGATTCGCTTCCTGTCGAGTCCTGTTTTGAATCCGTGGCGGAATCGTCGCGTTTCTTCGAAGGCGGAAGCGTGGGATATTCGGTGACGCGCGATTGCTGCCGGCTGGATGGCATCCGCCTGCAGACACACGGTTGGAAGGTGAAGGCGCTCGCGGTCGATGCAGTCCAGTCGAGTTTTTTCGAGGACGAATCGGTATTTCCAGCGGGCAGCGTGGCCTTCGATCACGCTTTGATTATGCGCGACATTCGCCACGAATGGCACGAAGTTCCGGACATGTCCACGAATGTCCAGCCTTCAACATGCTCAACCACGCCTGCCGTTTTATCGCCGTGATCTTGCTCCGGAAGCTGGAATCTCGTCGGAATTCATAGGAAAACTGGAGGCATTCCGTGCCAAAAGCCAAGCCCAAGCGCGACAGCAAACGCGAGCACCGCATCTCAATGGACATCGTTGTCGATGCACACGATTCCGGAGAGCGCGCGATGGGATGGTATTATTACCTTGAAGATCAACTGAAATTTCCGTTTACCGCGATGTGTGCGGCAAGCGAGCCATTTCTCCGCTGCGTGCCGGCGATGAGGTCGAAGTTATTGGGATGCCTGACGAGGACGAATGCGACCACGAAGTGTTTGTTACTATTCGCTGGGAAAAGGACGGTTTGGCGGTGCCATTATCCCAGTTGAAGCCCGGCGTTTCCACGGACGAACAGACGAAACAAGCAGAGGAGGATTGGAATTATTGGGTGGGAATGGGTTACCAATACTGAGGCCAACACCACGCGAAGCTGGAGCCAAACATCATGGAATTCATACCCGCAGGCGAACTCATTAGCAACAAGCACCAAATTCGGTCGATTACATTGCGCGGCCACTCCAAGGCAATGGACGGCGATTACACGTTTGTCGACACCTATTGCACGGATGAGGAATGCGACTGCCGCAAGGCGATGATTCAGGTTCTTCGAAACGGAACGCTGGTCTCAATCATAAACTTTGGCTGGGAACCGCTGGAATTTTACAAGAAATGGTATGGCAAAGCCGGGTCGCATTCCGATGCCGTCGAATTTAAGGGGCCGGCCATCGACATCTCAAGTCCCGACTTGGTTGACCCAAACGAGGCATTGAAACTGTTTGTGCGGCTTTTGGACGAACGCCTGGATTATGAATTGAACCAGTTCCCAAAACTCTAACTCATTTTTCGAGCGCAACTTGCCGATGCTTTACCAGGAGGAAACCACGGGGAGCTTTCGGCATGAATTTTACATCTTTCCTGTCTGTTGAAGACACCATCTTTGCTTTGT
>DATGGK010000085.1:0-50433 GCA_035308565.1 Planctomycetota bacterium
GCCCTATCCCGGACGAGCCGGAACCAAAAAGGTCACTTGCGCGAACTGTCTGCTTCGATCATTGTTTCAGCATCCTCGCACCGCCGCGATGGCAGAGCGAATTTTAACAACTCCATTTTGGAGATAATCAAAAGAAGCGGCGGCTTCTTTCCATCAGTACCTTCTTCAACGATTTCCGCCGACTGGGTTAACCCCGTGACCGCCGCGCGCAGAATTTGAAAATTCGCACGTGGGGGTCAAGGGGTTTTATTGCGTTCAGAAATCGAAATGAACGAATTTGATGTCGTTTTACACAAGTTTTCCCGCGTTAGGTTCTATTAAGGCTCATTTTGGAAATGTACGATCTGCAACCCAAGCCGCGACCGCCAACACGAGCCCCGACCGCAAGGCAGCGGCAAAAAGTAGGACGGGTCTCCGACCCGTCCACAAACGAAACGGCCTTGCCGTTCGCGCCGTTTCGTTTGAAACAGCGTCTTCGCTCAAATACGCCGTCCAACCTCACGGTGAATCAACAAGAAGAAGTAAATCTGCTTTTTTTCACTTTTTTTTTGCCGATTAACTTGTAAACGATTCCGCGCGCATATATCACTTATTTGTCCTATATGGCAAAGATCAATTCCCGCTCAACATCGGTCGGCTAAATTCCTTGGGGAGGGGTGCGCTGTGCTGAAAAACAACTCGTTGCTGCGAAGTCGTGTGGCCGCGGTCTTGATCGCGGCGTTGGTTCTCGCAAGCGCCGCCCAAAGCGCTCTCGCGCAAACCTATGTTCCGACCAACGTCAACGGCTCACCGCATACCGGTGTCTGGGAGGATCCGCTGGCATGGTCGCCCAATTCGCCCGTCGGCGGCCCCGGTCCGAGCGATACAGTCGTCATCGGTTCGACCACCACCTACGATCCCCAAATGAGCATGGCGCTCAGTCACTCCATCGCCAATCTGACCTTCTCGGGCGATGGGAATACGAGAATCACCGCCGGAGTGGGTGCGACCGTGAACTTAACGGTCACCGGCACGTTCAATTTCTCCGGCGGACTCGTGTATAGCCAAGCTAACTCATCGACCACCGTGACGATTCCCGTGGGCGCCACGCTCAATTTGCAGTGTACGAGCGTCGCCCCCAACGGCGCCAGTCAAGGTACCACCGGTATTCCGGGTTTGAACGCCGCCACGCTGTCCATTTCCGGGACGGTGAACTACAACGCGACCGATGGGTATTTCAATGTCGGCAGCGCGGCCCAGATTAACATTCTTTCTGGCGCTTTGTACGACATCCAGAGTGTGACAACCAGCGCGCAACTCGACATCAATAACGGTTCTAGTCCCTCTTCGACAATTACCAACGCGGGCACGCTGCGCATGAGCGCAAGCGGCACCGCGCACGTCGGCATCCTTGTTGTTAATACGGGAACGATCGACGCCTCCGGCGGAAAATTGGTCCTGTCCTGCGGCGGCGGCGTCATCGTCACGACGCTGAACGACGGCACCGTGATTAAGGGCACTGGATTGACCTTTCAAAACCTGGGTACGCTTCAAATGAATGGAACCACAACCGTCAACAGCCCCGATTCCTTCGAATTCCCGCCAGGCGTCACGATGAACGGCAGCGGAACCAGCATCGTCGCCGGCACGGGCACAATGAATTGGACCGGCGGAGCCATGATCGGAACAGGCACAACAACGATCTCTCAGTCCATCACGCTTGCGGTCAATTGCGGCGCCAACACCCCGGGCATGAATGGGTGGATCCTGAATCTCGCCGGCAAAATGACGTACAACGCAACCAGCGGCTATTTCAATTCCGCCAGTGCCGCCCAGATTAACATTCTGCCCGGCGCGTTGCTGGACATTCAAAGCGCGACTTCGAGCACCCCCCAAACCGATTTTAATAATGGCGGCGGCAACCCTTCAACCATCTCGAACGCGGGCACGCTGCGCATGAGCGGAAGCGGCACCGCGCACATCGGCAACCTTGTCGTCAATACGGGAACGATCGATGCCTCCGGCGGAAAATTGGTCCTGTCCTGCGGCGGCGGCGTCGTCATCACAACGCTGAACGACGGCACCGTCATTAAGGGCACTGGTTTGACCTTCCAGAACCTGGGCACGCTCCTAATGAATGGAACCACAACCGTCAACAGCCCCGATTCCTTCGAATTCCCGCCAGGCGTCACGATGAATGGCAGCGGAACCAGCATCGTCGCCGGCACGGGCACGCTGAATTGGACCGGCGGAGCCATGATCGGGACAGGCAAAACAACGATCTCTCAGGCCACCACGCTTGCGGTCAATTGCGGCGCCAACATCCCCGGCATGAATGGGTGGACCCTGATTGTCGCCGGCAAAATGACGTACAACGCAACCAGCGGCTATTTCAATACCGCCAATGCCGCCCAGATTAACATCCTGTCCGGCGCGTTGCTGGATATTCAAAGCGCGACTTCGAGCGCCCAAACCGATTTTAATAATGGCGGCGGCACCCTTTCAACCATCTCGAACGCGGGCACGCTGAGAAAAAGCGGCACCGGCAGCGCTCGTGTCTGCCAGAATATTGTAAATGCAGGCACCATCGATGCGTCTGGCGGCAAACTGCAGCTTGGAACTGGAAGCGCCAACGCCACCGTTTTGCTCAATGACGGCGGGGTCATCAAGGGCTCTGGCTTGGTGTTTAACCAAGCGGAAGTGCAAATGACCGGAACGACGACGGTCAACGCGCCGGACTCGTTCGAGCTCACCACGGGCGGCACGCTGGATGGAACTGGAACCGGCATCCTTGCCGGCACGGGAACGATGAATTGGACCGGCGGAACCATCGGCGGCGCGAATGGCGACAAGACCACAATTTCCGCGGCGACCACGCTGGCCATAAATTGCGGCACCAATGTCCCCATCCTTACTTTCCGCACGCTGGAAATCGCAGGGACCGCGACCTACAACACGACCACCGGTTTTTTGAACACCGGCAATGCCGCTCAGATCAATATCCTATCCGGTGGCTCGCTGGACATTCAGAGCGCGAACACGAACGGCGGTTCGGATTTTAATAATGGCGGCGGCCCTCTTGCAACAGTCTCAAACGCCGGCACGCTGAAACGAACCGGAGCTGCCGGCACGGCCTTGATTGGAATAAACGCGACAAACTCCGGCAGCCTCGAAGCGCTCGCCGGCACCCTGAGCTTCGCGTTTGGGTTGACGCAGTCCGCCGGCACAACTCTGCTCAACGGCGGCAATCTCGCCGCGACTACGCTCACGATTAATGGCGGTACCCTTGTGGGCGCCGGCACAATCACCGGCAACGTCGTCAACAGCGCCACGGTCGCGCCTGGCAATTCCGGCCCCGGCCTGCTGAACATCACGGGCAACTACACTCAGAACGCCAGCGGCACGCTGACGGCCGAATTGAACGGTCTTACGGCCGGAACGCAATACGATCAACTCGCCGTCACCGGCACCGCGACGCTCGGCGGAACGCTGACCGCGACCTATCTGAACAACTTCGTCCCCGCCGCAGGCAGCACCTTCGACGTCCTGACGTTCGCTTCGAAAACGGGCACGTTCGCGACCATTCCCACCAACCTCAATCCGCCGCTGACCGTCGGGCAGAACGCCACGCAAGTGCGCCTGAGCGCCGGCGCGCTCATCTTGCCGTCATTTACGTCCGGACCCACCGTCACGCCAAATCCCGCCCTCAAAAACCAGACCGTCACTTTCACGGCCTCTGCAACCATCTCCAACGGCGCTCAACTTTTCTTTTTGTGGCAGTTTGGCGACGGCGCCAGCGACGCCTCGGGCGCGGCTTCAGTCACCCATACCTACTCAACGGCGGGCGTTTTCAATGGAGCCGTATTCGTTAGCGACGGTACACATCCCGCCGTCTCCCTGCCGCTCACCGTCACTGTCAACCCGCCGCTCGGTCTCGTCGGCAGCGGCCCCGACAACGACGGCGACGGCTTCTCCGATGCCTTCGAAACTGCAGTCGGCACCAATCCCAACGACCCTGCCAGCACCCCAGTCGGCAAAGCCATTACGCAGGCCGACATTCAAACTTTGACGATTTCGAAAGTTTCCATCAAATTGAATTTCGCAGCCGCCAACAAAGATTTGATTACGTTCTCCGGAACGGTTCCCGTTCCGGCGGGATTCAATCCGGCGAACGCAAAGGTCTACTTCGACATCGGCGGCGTGGCCAAAGTCCTGACCCTCACCTCCAAGGCCAGCGTGAAAAGCGGAAACGACTCGGCAAAGTTCGCGATCAAGGCGACAAAAGGCGTCGTGAAAGCGCAGACCTCGAAATTCGGCGCGGGCTTCAAGAACGGCGCCTTTGCCGCCGCTCTCGCCGACGAAGGCCTCACCGGCGCCGCCACGGTCAAAAACGTCTCGAAGACCGTCGTCTTCACCCTGATTTTCAACAACACCGTCATGCAAAAAACTCAGACAGTCTCGTACACGGCGACCAAAGGCAAAAGCGGCAGCGCGAAATAGGTCACCTATTGCATGAATCCGGCCTGACAAGCTGCCGCGCGCGTCAGCGGGAGCTGACCGAGCAACGCTGCACGCGTGCGAGCGAGTACGTTGAAGGCGGGCAGGATTGGATATCAGCCGGGCTGCCGACAGAAAGGCCGCATCCGGGGAAGCCTAATCCGAAATGATTTTTGGTTGAGCGGCGGTTTCGCGCGGCTAACATGGCGAACTTCATGCGCGAAGCCATCAAATTCTTTCTGTCGCGGCATCCGCGTTTGTACGAGCGCATCCTGCGTTTCAAGAAGCGCAAGGAATACGACAACGAGCGGATCGTGTTTTTGAACGCGATCTGCGATGGCGATACGGTGTTTGATGTCGGCGCCAATCGCGGCATCCATACGGTGTTGCTGTCGCATCTGGCCGGTGCGAAGGGTTCGGTGCATGCGTTCGAGCCCGTGCCGGCGACGTTCGCGCTTTTAAGTGCACGCGTCGCG
Source organism: Planctomycetota bacterium (assembly GCA_035308565.1). Taxonomy (GTDB): domain Bacteria; phylum Planctomycetota; class SZUA-567; order H5-PLA8; family H5-PLA8; genus JANXLS01. The sequence continues at coordinate 4,953 of DATGGK010000085.1, forward strand.
GCTCAGAAGCGCTTCGACAACGTGCGGCTGAATAATTTCGCGTTGAGCGACCGGGACGGCACCGTGACCATCCACATGCCGGGCAACGACGACGGGCAGGCGTCGATGGCGCGGCACGGCGCGGGGTCCTGGGCGGCAGCGGCGTCGGTGACGAGTTTCGACTGCAAGACGGTAACGCTTGACGCGTACGTGGCGTCGATCGCGCTTGAGCCGGATTTCATCAAATGCGATGTCGAAGGCGCGGAACTGCTGGTGCTGCGCGGTGGCCAGGGGACGCTGGCGCGCCAGCCCGTCTTGTTTCTGGAAGTGTGCGCGGAATGGACTCGTAATTTCGGCTACACGCCGCGCGACGTGCTGAATTTCGTCAAGCCGCACGGGTACGATTTGTTCTTTCTGATCGACGAGAGCGGTATTCGGCGCGTGAGCAATGCGGGCGAGGCGTTGGACGAAAAGAATCTATCCGGCTCAGCGGACCTGTTGTGCGCGGTTTCGGCGCTTCATGGCGGGCGGTTGAAGCGCTTGAAATGAGCGAAGAATTCGCATTTTCCCGACAGGATTTGGGGGATTTTTATGGTCAGAAATTAGGCCGGAGGTTCATCGTTGACCGGCACATTTCTCCGATTAAACTGGCGGCTCGTTCTGTAAACGGACGTATCGAATGCTTTTCAATTCGCTCGAGTTCGCGCTGTTCTTTCCGATCGTCACGATCCTCTATTTCACCATTCCGCATCGTTTTCGCTGGGCCTTGCTGCTGGGCGCCAGTTGCGTTTTTTACATGGCGTTCATTCCCGCTTACATCCTGATTCTCGCCTTCACGATTGTGGTCGATTACATCGCGGGAATTGTGATCGAATCGTCGCAGGGCAAGCTTCGAAAGACGATGCTCATCGCGAGCCTTGCGGCAAACATCGGTGTGCTGGCGATTTTTAAGTATTACGCATTTGCCACAGGTAGCGCCACGTCGCTGCTGCAGCACCTCGGCGTGAACGTGTCGTTTCCCGCATGGCGGATTACGTTGCCGATCGGTTTATCATTTCACACTTTTCAAGCGATGAGCTACACGATTGAAGTCTACCGCGGGCGGCAGAAGGCGGAGCGACACTTTGGCATCTATGCGTTGTACGTGATGTTTTACCCGCAGCTTGTGGCGGGGCCGATCGAACGGCCGCAGAACCTGCTGCATCAGTTTTACGAAGAACATTTCTTCGACTATGCGCGCGTCGTTCATGGATTGCAGCGGATGGCGCAGGGTTTGTTCAAGAAAATAGCCATCGCCGATCAGCTTGCGCCTTTTGCGAATAAAATCTTCGAGAACCCCGGCGAATACCATGGTCTTTCCATTTTTTTCGCAATCCTCTCGTTCGCGTTTCAAATTTATTTCGATTTTTCTGGATATTCGGACATTGCGCTCGGCAGCGCGGAAGTAATGGGCTTTAAGTTAATGGAGAATTTCGACACGCCATATTTCGCGTCGAGCATCACTGAGTTTTGGCGGCGCTGGCATATTTCGCTTTCGACGTGGTTTAAGGATTACCTTTATATACCGCTCGGCGGGAGCCGCGTTTCGACGCCGCGCTGGTGCACGAATATCCTGATTGTATTTACCGTGAGCGGACTGTGGCACGGCGCCAATTGGACCTACGTGATATGGGGCGCGATTCACGGATTGATGATTGTATTCGAGGGCATTGGACAGCACATGCGCACGGAGGGGCGGCACTCTTGCCGCCCTGCGTTAACGGCGGCAGGAGTGCCGCCGCTCCTGAAATTGCAGAAAAAAGCGGAACCTGAGCAGCCCCAATCCGGGTGGGTGCGGTTGTTTGGGATTGTACGTACATTTACGCTGGTCTGCATCGCCTGGGTATTTTTCCGCGCGAGCACTTTTTCGGACGCGTGGATGCTTCTGGCTCGCGCGGTTGCGGGCTTGCCGGAGGATATCCGGCTCCTGGCGGCGGGGCGCTGGCTGCCGGAATTGGCGCTGGGGCCGACGCTTTTGAAAATCGTGGGCGTTCCCTGCATTCTTTATCTCGAATATCTCCACCGCCGCAAAAGCGTGTGGCTCCGAATTTCGTACTGGCCGGCCTGGGGGCGCTTTGCCGCGTATTATGCCGTCATTTATTTAACGCTGTGGGCGGCGAGCAACCGGTCAGGCGGGCAATTTATCTACTTTCAGTTTTAAACGAAAGGAGGCGCAATGAAACCACTCTTGAAATTGATCTTTAAACTAGGCCTTCTTGGATTGCCGATCCTGGTGACGCTGGGCACATATATTTATTTTGATCCGTTTATGGTGTTGCGCAAATATACGTCGTACAACGAGACGAACGGGATTGAATTGAACCGCGATTATGTATCGACTGAGATTTTTTTAAGGAATTATGAGCGCGAAATGTACGACTCTTTTATTTTTGGCAATTCTCGAACCATTGCGTTCACCACAACGGATTGGCGGAAATGGATTGCGCCGGCGAAGCCGTACCATTTCGACGCGTCGCTGGAATCGATTTATGGGATTTCGGGAAAATTGGATTTGATCGATAGCAAAGGCGGCGCGATTCGCAATGCACTCTTCATTCTCGATGCCAGTGTGCTGAAGGCGGCGGCGGATTACGACGAGCACTTGTTGAAAAAACATCCGCAGGTTTCGGGGAAAAACGCTGTGGCGTTTCAAACGGTTTTTGCGAAGGCTTATCTGTCACCCACTTTTGTGCTGCCTTATCTGGGCCGCGAAATCAGCGGGAAGAAAGTGGCGTGGCTGCCCGATCCGTTTCGCGAAAGCACGATTGAAATCGATCCGCTGACCAACGACATGCGCGCGCCCGACGCGGAACATGAAATCAGTGCGAATCCGGAGGCGTATTACCGGAAGCACGCGGCACTTTTCTTTGCGCGCGAGGATAAAGCCGGGACTGAATTGCCCGCGGTCATCCATGAGGAGCAGACGAAGGTGCTGAAGCACATTCAGCAGAAGCTTCAAGCACACTGCACACACTACAAGCTGATCATCGGCCCCCTGTACGAACAGCGAAAGCTGCACCCTGACGACTTGAAAATATTGAGAGAATTATTCGGCGCGGAGAATGTGTGCGACTTTTCTGGAATCAACGACTATACGCGAGACATCCACAATTATTACGAGGAGAGCCATTTCCGGCCGAGCGTGGGGCGGAGCATATTGGAATGTGTATACGATCCAGCACGCTGAGATAAAGAATAGCCGGGGAGCGGCAGAATCCGCTCCCCGGCTGCATGCAACGGATAATTACTTTGCTTCGGCCGGCGGCTGCATTTTCTTTTGGAACGCCACCGCGGCTTCCTCTGCGGTCTTGTACTTGCCGGCATTGATTTCGTCCGCGAAATCGCCGAACATTTTGCCCATGCCAGCAGGCATGTCCTTGGCTTCGTCGCCCATCGAGGAGAGATCCACTTTCCACTTGCCGTCCACTTTCTTGAGCTTCAAGGGATGCTTGTCGTCGGGCTTGGCTTTGTCGATGAAAGTGACGGTGTCGCCCTCTTCCTTGGCTTCGGATTTCTTGACTTCATCGACGAGGTCCGGCACTCCGCCGGCCATGCTCTTGCTAAGCACATTTTCCGCGCCGAACTTCGCGTCGCACGCCGCTTTGAACTTCAGGATGCCGTGCAGCATGTCGGTCATCAGGTCAAGGGTCTTGAGCTGTTCTTCGGTACCGGCGGCAACTTCGTGCGTGGCTTTCTTGTCGCCCTCGGTAATGGCCTTGGCAAAAGCGACAGCCACGTCTTTGGGCTCATCGGCGGCGCGGATCGACACGGCGGCGATCAGCGCGATGCAGGCGAACAAAACGGGCTTGATTGAACGACTCATGAAGAGACCTCCACAAAGGGGTGTACGGCAAAATAGAGCGGTTGAAAACACGGGCGAGAAGTGTAGCGGATGCTTTGGATTGGGCAAGAAAAATCGGGCGGCAAAACGGAGGCGCCGACACTTGAAATCGGCCTGCGTTTTGCGTAAACTCCATGCGGCGTAAAGGAGCAACCCATGAGAACACTGCAAACAATCCTGCGCTTGGCGATGCTTGCCATCTGTTTCGCTGGAACTGGGAGCCTTCGCGCTGACCCGCCCGCAGTGTCGGCGGACGCCGACGAACAAACTTCAGGCGACGTTCGGCGCACGCTTCAAGCTGCCAAATTCCTATCCGTTTCCGCGCGGAACATCAGCCTTAGCACGCGCGACGGAATTGTGCGGCTGAAAGGCCGTGTCGCCAGCGAACGCGAGCGCGGCGACGTTGCGGATATCGTTCGAGGCGTGGGCAGCGTCATCGGGATTAATGACGATTTGCTCATCGACGCGCCGGGGCCGTCTGGACGGAAATACCTTTACAAATAGCTCACCGCAGCAGCAGGAAAATGCAAGCCGCCAGCACGAGCGCGAGCAGACCCACGATAATATAATCGTACACGCGCATCCTCCTGCGCGCGCGGGCCCCAGCGCGTTTGGCCTCGACGGCAGCGGCTTTCGCGCGCGCCAATTCGAGATTGACTTCCCAGCCGCAATGACCACAGCGCGGCTGATCTTCGCTCAAGCGATGGTTGCACTTGGCACAACGAAAACGGGCAACCTCTTTGGGCACGTCCCCACCTCGGCAGACCGCGACTTTGAGTTAAGGTTTCGCAATAGTTTCGCAATAAATGAGACGTGTCGAATTGCTGGATTGCTGCTTATGGTTTTGACATGCTTGGGAAAACAGTGATAGCGGGTTGAGAGACTGTTTCAAAACGGTGGGGCAGACATTCCTGTCTGCCGGGGTCCCGCTCGGCAAACAAGAATGTCTGCCCCACCCCCCATCAAGTATTGAAACAGTTTCTGAATACTCATCCTTGTACGCATTTCATCATTCTTTTTGCGCTATTGCGCTACTTCACAGCCGCAAAACCCGTGTATCATTCTGGGCATGATCAAGACCGAATCGAAGCTCTCCACCGTCGAGGCCAAAGCGCTTGCCGCGTCGCCGTACAAGCTTTCGTACGCGCCCGTAGAAAAAATACCCACGCTGGTCGTCAACAATTTCCCCGCGCTTGGCCGCCTTTCCGCCATGCGTTTCATCGAATGGGCGCAAGCCAATCCCGGCGGCGTCATCTCCCTGCCGACCGGCAAAACGCCCGAACATTTTATCGCGTGGGTCCAGCGCATTCTGCGCACGTGGGAGAAGCCGGAGATGCGCCGCATCCTTGAAGACAATGGCATCGACGCATCAAAAGGCAAGCCCGACATGGCCGCGCTGAATTTCGTCCAGATTGACGAATTCTATCCGATGCCCGCGGAACGCAAAAACAGCTTCCACCATTATGTCAGCAAATATTACGTCGAAGGCTTCGGCCTCACTCCGCAAAAATGCCTGCTGATGGATGGCGGCAAGATTGGCCTGGCTTCGTCGCAGCGCCTCGACGACGTGTTCCCCGACGGCGCGTGCGACCTTAGTTTGCGCACGCGGCAGGCGCACACGGCGCTTGAACGCATTCAAAAGGACGCGCTTCTCCGCGCCGACCAGTGGTGCCAGGAATTTGAGGAACGCGTGCGTGCCCTCGGCGGCATCGGCTTTTTTCTCGGCGGCATCGGCCCGGACGGACACATCGGCTTCAACGTGCGCGGCTCCGATCATCACTCGACGACACGCCTGACTGAAACCAATTATGAAACACAGGCCGCATCGGCGACCGATCTTGGCGGCATTGAAGTCGCGCGCAAGCGCCTCGTCATCACAATCGGACTCGGCACAATTGCGTTTAATCCGAGCGTCACCGCGCTGATTGTCGCCGCGGGCGAAGCCAAAGCCGTGATTGTCGCGAACTCAATTCAAAGCGAAAAGAGCGTCCTCTATCCCGCGTCGAGTTTGCAAGGTTTGCCCAACGCCCGCTTCTATCTCACGCAAGGCGCGGCGAAACTCATGGACGCGCGGCGCCTCGCCACACTCGAAACTCAATCGGCCGTGCCGGTCGAAACAATTGAGCACGCGCTGATCGATGTGTCGGTCCGCGCGCATCGTCCGCTTGTTGAACTGAAATCCGCGGACATCGCGGTCGATCGCTTCGCCTCCGAAGCGCTGCGGAAATATGGCGGTTCGCTGGCGTCCGCCGCGAAGATGGTCCATGAACGCGTCGCCGCAAAAATCGAAGCCGGCTCCAAGACGCACCTCAACACGACTTTTCTCCACACCGAACCGCACCACGACGACATCATGCTGGGTTATTTGCCCGCCGTCGTGCGCAACATCCGTGATGCGACCAACGAACATTATTTCGCGACGCTGACCAGCGGCTTTACCGCCGTCACGAATGATTTTGCGCGCGAACGTTTTCAGCGCGCGCGCGATTTTCTCGACACGCCGGATTGCGCGGCGCTGAAAAAAGAGGGATATTTCAATCCCAAAAATCAGCGCGCGAAAAACCGCGAACTGTGGCGCTACCTCGACGGCGTCGCCGCGCACGACGCTGCCATGCAGCGCGACGCCGAAGCGTGCCGCGACATTCGCAACGTGCTGGACGTTTACGGCGAAAGCGATCCCGCGCGCGCGAAAGAACATCTGGGCGAATTGATCCGCTACTTCAGCACCGTTTATCCCGGTCAGAAAGATTCCGAAAAAATGCAGTGCCTCAAAGGCATGTTCCGCGAATGGGAAGCGGAAACGCTGTGGGGTTATTTCGGCTGGCAGAGCGAGCGCGTGTATCACTTGCGTCTCGGTTTTTATTCAGGCGATATTTTCACCGAAGAACCGACGCTCGAGCGCGACGTGCCGCCGGTCGTCGATCTGCTGAAAAAAACCGCGCCCGACATCGTCTCCGTCGCGCTCGATCCCGAAGCCAGCGGCCCCGACACGCACTACAAAGTCATGCAAGCCACCGCCGCGGGCTTGAAGCTCTATTCCGAATCGGCGAAGCGCCGCGACATCAAAGTCTGGGGCTATCGCAACGTCTGGTTCCGCTATCATCCGAGCGAGGCCAATCTCTTCGTGCCGGTGTCGCTGAACATGCTCTCAATAATGGAGGCGTCCTTTCACACTGCATTCGTTTCGCAGACTAAAGCCTCGTTCCCCAGCTACGAACTCGAAGGTCCGTTCTGCGAACTCGCGCAAAAAATTCAAGTCTCACAATACGCCGCGCTGCGCACGTGCCTGGGCGAAGCGTGGTTTTACGAGCACCCTAGCCCGCTGATTCGCGCCGCGCGAGGCATGGTTTTCTTAAAGGAATTGCAGCTCGACGAGTTTTACACCTTCTGCCGCGACTTGAAGCAGAGCGCGGAGAACAAGTAGAACAGACCATTTGTCATTTGGTATTTGTCAATTGTCATTTGTCATTTGGTTTGAGCGCCAATGACAAATGACAAATCGAAAATGACAAATGACAAATGCTGTTGAAGGATTGTGCAATGCCGCGTTACCGCCAAATAGCCGTCGTCTTTCCCCTGCAACTGGACCCCACACGCGAAGACGTGGGGACAATGGAAGGGCAGAGCCTGGCGCAGCATCAATTCAAAACGATGTTCAGCAGTCACGGCATTTTGCGCGGCGTGTGCCAATTTGCGCGCACGCATAATCAATGGAATCTTTGCTTTTCCGAAAACGATCCGCGCGGGCTTTCGCGCTTCATCAAGCAATGGAAACCAGAAGGTGTTGTCGCGCACGTTTCTTCGGACGAAATCAAAACGATTCTCGACCGCAGCGGCGCGAAAGTCGTCAATGTCTCTAGTTATTTATCCGACGCCGGCGTGCCGTCGGTCGTCGTGGACAATCTTGCGATCGGCCGCGTGGCCGCGCAGCACTTGCTCGAAAGCGGTTTTCGCCGCGCGGCGTTTGTCGGGTATCCCGGCGTGCGCTTCTCGGATTTGCGGCTTGAAGGCTTCGTGCAAAAATTCCAGACGCTCGGGCAAATTCCTGTTGCGTACCCGCTGCACGGACTGGCTGAAAAGAATCTCAAATACACCGCTGAAAACAAAGAACTTTGCCGCTGGCTGCGCGCGCTGATCAAACCAGTCGGCATCTTCTGCTGCAACGACGGGCTGGCCTCGTGCATCGCCGATACATGCCGCGCGCTGAACATCCGCTTGCCGGACGACATCGCGCTGCTGGGTGCGGACAACTCGGAAATCGTGTGCGAACTTTCGCACCCGCCGCTTTCGAGCGTGCGCATCTCGCGCGAACGCATCGGCTGCCTCGCCGCGGAAATGCTCTACGATTTGATGCGCGGCAAACCCGCGCCCAAAGCGCCGCTGCTGCTCCCGCCCGACGGCATTGCCAAACGGCTTTCGACGGACATTCTCGCGATTGAAGACGAAGACCTCGTGCTGGCCGTGAAATTCATTCGCGAACACGCGCACGCTTCAATTGGCGTCGGCGACATTCTGCGCAGAGTTCCCGTCTCGCGAAGATTGCTTGAAAAAAAATTCCGCGCCATCTTGAACAAATCGCCGCTGGATGAAATTCAGCGCGTGCATTTGGAACGCGCCAAACAGTTGCTGACTGAGACGAATCAGAATCTCGCGCAAGTCGCGCGCAGCGCCGGTTTCAACAGCAGCGAGCGGTTGTCGGTGGTGTTCAAGCAGAAAGAAGCCATGACGCCGGGCGAATTTCGACGGCGGTCGAGGTTGAATGCATAATTAGGGGAGGAGGGAGTGGGGAGGCGGGAGGAGGGTTGGACCTTCTCTCCTCCCGGCTCCCACCTCCCTCTTCCCAGGAGATCCCATGTCCCAAAAACTTCGCGTCGGCATCATCGGTTACGGCTGGGTCGCGAGCGCCCACATCCCCGCCATCAACGCGTCGCCGAACGCCGAAGTCAGCGCGATCTATTCGTCGCGCCCGCTCGATCCTATGGAGTTCAGGCTGAAATGGGGCGATAACATCGGCGCATACAACGACCTCGACGCGATGCTCGCGAGCGGCATCGACGCCGTTTCGATTTGCAGCTACCCGTATCAACATGCCGCGCACGCGATCAAAGCCGCGAAGGCCGGCAAGCACCTGATCATCGAAAAACCGCTCGCGCTCGATTGGAAAGATTGCGTCGCGATTGAAAAAGTCGTCAAAGCCGCGAAGGTCAAAACGTGCGTCTGCTTCGAATGCCGCTACTCCAGCCAATTCCTCGCGACCAAAGCCGTGATCGATCAAGGTCTGCTCGGCAAAATCCACTACGGCGAAGTCGATTACTACCACGGCATCGGCCCGTGGTATGGCCAATTCCGCTGGAACGTGAAGAAGAACGCCGGCGGCAGCGCGCTGCTCACCGCCGGCTGCCATGCGCTCGACGCGCTGCTGCTGTGCATGGGCGATGACGTCGCCAGCGTCCAAAGCCTTTCCACCAAATCGCGCAGCGCCATTTTCAAACCCTACGAATACGACACGACCAGCGTCACAATCCTGAATTTCAAAAACGGCGCCGTCGGAAAATGCGCCGCTGTCGTCGATTGCCTCCAGCCCTATTATTTCCACACGCATTTGTGCGGCAGCGAAGGCAGCCTGCTCGACGACAAATTCCATTCGATGAAACTCAAAACGGACAAAAACAAATGGAGCGGCCTGTCGATGAAAATGCTCGACAGCGGCGACGTCTCTGACCATCCGTACCAGACGCAATTCCAGGCATTCTTCGATGCGCTCGCCGCCGGAAAGGATATGCCGATGACGAGTCTCGACGAGGCGATGAAATCGCACCGGGTGATCTTCGCGGCGGACGAATCGGCGCGTACTGGAAAGCCGGTTAACGTCAATGCAAAATGAAAAGTGCAAAATTCAAAATTGCCGCCAAAGCGCGCCTTTTTCATTTTTCATTTTGCATTTTTCATTTTTAATTGAGCAATGCTCACCGCCCTCGCCATCGCCGCCCACCCCGACGACATCGAATTCGTGATGTCCGGGACACTGCTTCTCTTGAAGGAGCACGGCCTCGAAATTCATTACCTCAATCTTTCCACCGGCAATCTCGGCAGCACAAAAATGTCCGCGACGAAGACCGCCGCGACGCGCCGCAAAGAAGCGCAATCCGCCGCCAAAATTCTTGGCGCGCATTGGCATCCGCCATTCTGCAACGATCTCGAAATTCTCTACGATCTCAAATCCATTCGAAAACTTGCCGCTATCGTCCGCGACATTAAGCCGCGCATCATCCTCACGCATTCGCCTCAAGATTACATGGAGGACCACACCAACACCGCGCGCCTCGCCGTCACCGCCGCCTTCGCGCACGGCGTTCCAAATTTCAAAACCACGCCGCCGCGCCCAGCATTCTTTGAAGATGTCACAATCTATCATGCCATGCCGCACGGCCTGCGCGACGGGCTGCGAAAACGAATTGTTCCCGGCGCCTTTGTCAACACAACCCGCGTTCACGAAATAAAACTCAAAGCGCTAGCCGCGCACAAAAGCCAGCAAAGCTGGCTCAGTTCCAGCCAGGGCCTCAACTCGTATTTGAAAACAATGGAAGACATGTCGCGTGAGCTCGGCAAGATGTCGAGAAAACTCACATTCGCCGAAGGCTGGCGGCGACACTCGCACCTCGGTTTCAGCGCGACCGACAGCGATCCGTTGCGCGACATTTTGAAAAACGACTATCTTGTCAATGAGGTGTATGAATCTTCGTTAGACTCAAAGTGATTTATCTGTTCTCTGCGTCTTCCTCCGCGCCTTTGCGTCTCTGCGAGAGAAAAAAACATGCCGAGAAAACTCAGCGCCATCGCCCCCGCCTGGTGGGACTATACAACTCTTGACGACGCCATCATCCGCGCCGCCGCCGCGCTTACGCCTGAGAAACTCGCCAAACTTTCGCGCCCCGGCTTCAAAGTCGTTCTGTACGACACGCTCGAAGAATTCTATCTCGCCGAAGCGCTCGAATACATCGACGCGTGGAAGCAGGCCACGCCGGACAATCCGGCAGGAATCTGCGGCCCGATTGGGCCGACGGAACAGTTGCCGCTCGTGGCGCGCATCGTCAATGCAATCGGATTGAGACTCTACGCCGCACATTTCTGGGGAATGGATGAATGGGTGCTCGACGGCACGGAAGTTCCGCCCACGCATCCGCTTTCGTTCGAAAAGGCGGACCGTGAAATGTGTTTTAATCGCATCGATAAAAAACTTGCGATGCCCGATTCCAATCTGCACTTTCCGAAAGCCGACACGCGCGCCTATCGCGCGACGTGGGACGGTTCCATCCGCTGCGTCGTGATGCAGGGCGGGCAAGGCGATATCAAACACTGGGCCTTCAACGATCCGCTCAAGCGCACCGGAAAATTCAAAGACAACCCGCCGTCGCCGGCCGAATACCGCGCGCTCACCACGCGCGTCGTCGATCTGCATCCGATCACTATCGCGCAGAATGCGCGCACGTCCGGCGGCGGCAATATCGCGCTTGTGCCGACGCAAGCCATCACCGTCGGCCCCGTCGAAACCTGGCGCGCCGAAAAAGTCTCCATCTGGCAGGCCGGCACGCACGACAATCCCTTCGGCATGCGCCTGACCACGCTGATGATTTCGAAGAAATTCCCCGACAGCGCGGTGCCCATGTCGCTGCTGGCGGACCATCCGAATGTACAGTTTAATTTCTATCGCGGCGGGTTAGGCTCGTGCGAAATCGAGATGCATTAATTCAATTCATGTGCAGGAGGCAGCAATGATCGCACGCATACAAGATTTCTTCGGGGGCCTGCTCTGTAGCGCTCCATTTGCAATTGTGGGTCTCATTTTAACCGTTGTTTGGATCGTGGCGCTCGTCGATTGCATTAAGAATGAACCTTCGACGGGCAACGACAAACTGATTTGGATCTTGATTATCATTCTCACCGGATGGGTGGGGGCGATTTTGTATTTTGTGATTCGCAAGCCGCAACGCCGCGGATAACTTCTTTTTGGAAGGCGGGTGTCAGCGGTGATGCGGGCCGGCTGGAAGCCGGCGCTCCAATTACTCGCCGGTGAAGAAATTCTTGATTTTCTTCGTGCCCGTCTTCAATCCATCGTATGTTTTGTCGGTGCCTTCTTTCACTCCGTCGTAGACCGTATCCGCGCCGTCCTTCACATTTCTCTCCGCTTTCCGCTCGATTTTCTTGAACGTGATTTCGTCGCCCTTCGTCCGCACGGTTCCCTCGACTAGCAGCACTTTGTCGATGCCCTGAATCATCCCATTCGATGCGGAAATGTCGGCTTGAACCACATTGGCGTCGTGAATGCGCTTTCCGCCGACACCCACGGCCCAAGCCAATCCGCCGCGCGTCGTCACGGCCTTGCCGCTTTCCATTTGTGCCCAAGTGATCGTTCCGTTCGCGATATGATTATTCAAGACGCGGCGCAACGCGGCGGGATCGTTTTTGATGTTGTCGAGGTTCCCAGCCTTCGCCATCGCGTCGTCGTTGGGCGCGAGCAGCGTAAACTCGCCGGTTCCGCTCAACTCCGCCGTCATGCCCGCGGCGTCGAGCAGCGCCAGCAGCGTTTTGTAATGGCCGTCGCTTTTGAGCGTTTCGACAAGGTCCGACTTGATCGCGATGTTCTTCGGCGCGGTTTCAGCGGGGGCGACCGCGTCGCCCGCTAAAATTCCTGTCGCCAAAATCAATCCACACGCCACGCACACAATGTAGTTTTTCATGATCACATTCCTCTCGAAAGGAGCGGCGGCACTCTTGCCGCCGTAATTCTTACGCAGAACTCAGCACTGAAATAGATAACCACAGCGGTGGCTATCACATTCCGGTGTATAAATCGGCACAAATTCGATTAATCTTAAAACCAGAAGATAGACGCCCCGCGCGCCGCAATCATGGAGAATTCCCGCATGAAAATCCTGACTGTGCTTTTTGCCGCAATCCTATCGACAACTCTTGCCGCCGCCGATGGCGTGGGCAAAAGCCCGGTCAAAGTGTTTATCCTCGCAGGCCAATCGAACATGCAGGGCCACGCGCATGTGCGCACGATGGATTGGCTGGGCGAGGACAAGGAATACGGGCAGCTTTTGAAAAAAGTGAAAAACGCCGACGGCTCGTGGGTCGAGCGTCCCGACGTGTGGATTTATTATCGCCGCGAATCGAAAGCCGCGCCGAAGAAAGGCAACCTTGCCAAAAGCTATGGCGCGTCAGACAACGAGATCGGTCCGGAACTGATGTTCGGCCACATCGTTGGCGACAAATACGACAATCAAGTGCTGCTGATCAAAACCGCGTGGGGCGGCCGCAGCCTCGCGATCGACTTCCGCCCGCCAAGCGCCGGCGAACCGCCGTGGGACAAATATCCGGATAAGCAGCGTGCCAATATGAAAGACAAAATCGAGAAGAAAACGCTGGTCGTCGGCCAGGCCTACGCGGAGATGATCTCCGAAACCAAGTCTGTGCTCGCGAGTTTGAAGGAGAATTTCCCGGCCTACGACGGCGGCGGCTACGAACTGTGCGGTTTCGTCTGGCTGCAAGGCTGGAACGACATGATCGACAAGAATTTTACCGACGAATACGCGAGCAACCTTGGCCACCTTATTAATGACGTGCGCAAAGACCTCAACGCGCCGCAACTCCCCATGCTTATCGCTGAGATGGGCATCGACGGCAAGGAGGCCAATGAGCACATTCAGACGTTTCGAAAAGCTCAAGCGGAAGGGGTCACCAAAGCCGACGTGAAGGACAATGTCGTGCTCGTGCCGACCGCGCAGTACTGGGACGAAAAAGCTGCGGCGATGCTCAAGGCCGGCTACAAGAACAACAAATGGGACACCGACGAGCACAAGGACGAATTCAACAAGATCGGGAGCCAGCCGCCATACCACTATATGGGCAGCGCGAAGGTGCTGTCGCTGATGGGGTATGGGTTGGCGGAGGCGGCGCTGAAATTGGCGAAGTGACGAGTTTGTAGTCCCGCCTTTAGGCGGAATTGCGCTGTCGGATCGAATGTTCGTTTCCGCCTGAAGGCGGGACTACGAACTGGCGAGGCGGCGCAGGTGGATGCCGAAAGTTACGAGCACGGCGCAGGCGAGCAGGCCAAATTCCAGCGGCGCCCAATCGAGTTTGAGCGGCATGGCGACGGCCAATACAAAAAACGCGATCGCGAATTGGTAACAGCGGCCCCAATAATTGCTGCCCATCACAAAAAACGCGAGGCCCGCGAGGATCGAGGTGATCGGATACAAGATCAGGTCGCTCCAGTATTCCGGCCCCGCTCCGCCCCGTTCGACCAGCGCATGCAAGACAAGCGCGCGACACGCCAGCACATTCGCGGCGTACGCGATGAGAAAACCGATCCAGATCGACCAGAGTTGGCGCTCGACTGAAGTCGATGGCAGCGATGAGCGCGGTTTGAGCCGCCAGAAGCAAAATGTTTCCAGCGCCAACTGAATGCCGCGCGAGAGCCACAGCGTCGATTCGCGCTGATGGGTTCGAATCAACATGAAAGTGGCCGCGTGACCCGCGAGAATGATTGCGCCGAAGCAGATCAGCATCGTGCCCCATTTGTGAAATTCCGCGTCGTGCTGGCTGCGTTCCAACATGCGCCCCAGCCGCCGCAGCACGTTGGTCGAATCCGCGGCGACGGATTCGCCGTTGAGGAAGCGCGTCAGATCCTGTGCGAGCGCTTCCGCGGACGAATAGCGCCGCGCTGGATTCTTCTCGAGGCATTTCATGCAGATCGCTTCGAGTTCGCGGCTGATCGATGGGTTGATGCGGCGCGGGCGCAGCGGCTCCTGCTCGACGACCTTCTTGATCACGTCGAGCGCCGAGTCGCCTTCAAATGGTGGCCGGCCCGCGAGCGTTTCGTACAGAATTGCGCCGAGGCTGTACACGTCAGCGGCGGTGGTGACGCGCTTGGTGTTTCCGGCCGCCTGTTCGGGCGACATGTAACCGGGAGTGCCCATGATCGCGCCGCTGCGCGTGGCGGATCGAATTGTGCCGCTCCCTTGCGGTCGCGGCTCGTTGTCTTTTTCAAGCTGCTTGGCCAATCCGAAATCGGCGACGTGCGGCTCGCCGCTGTTGTCGAGCAGAATGTTCGCGGGCTTCAAATCGCGATGCAAGATGCCATGCTGATGCGCGTGATGAACGGCGCGCGCGACGGTCGCGATTAATTTCGCGGCGTCGTGATGCGTCAGCGCGGCGCGTTTCAAAGCGTGCTCCAAGCTTCCGCCCTCGATCAGCCGCATCGTGAAAAAATGCCAGTTGGCATCCTGGCCCACTTCGTATACCGGCAGGATGTTTGGATGCTCCAGCGCCGCCGCGGCTTCCGCTTCCGCTTGAAAGCGTTGAATCTCCTGCGGCGACGCGAATTCCCCTTTGAGAATCATCTTCACGGCGACGATGCGGTTGAGACTGAGCTGCCGCGCTTTGTAGACAACGCCCATGCCGCCGCGCGCGAGTTCCTCAATGAGCTCATAATCGCCGATGGCGCGCGGTGGAGCGCCGGCTTCCAGCCGGGACGATTGGCGATTCGTCAGCAGGCATTTAGGACAAAGCCCAAACGGAAGATCGGCGGACAAGGTTGTGCCGCAATGAGGGCAGTGCGATTCCACGTCGAACTCCTGTCGGTTGCCGATTGAGGAAAAGATTCTAACATGGGTGCATGGATCGCGCAAAAGAGGCAAGCGGGACGGTGGCGCCGAGTGCAGGCGAGACTCATTCGCCACAACATGCGGACGCCGAGCTTACGCCGCGGAATGCAGGCGGGCCGCCTGCACCACAAGATGCAGGCGAGACGCCTCTACCACAAGATGCAGGCGGGGCACCTCTACCACAAGATGCAGGCGGGGCACCTGCGCTAGGGAATACAGGCGAGATGCCTGCGCCACAACTGGCCGGCGAGACGCCTGCGCTACACGGCGGGTCGCGATTTGCGACGACGAGGTGGAGTGTGGTGTTGGCGGCGGCCGGGCCGGCTGGAAGCCGGCGCTCCGCGGATGCGCTGGCGTCATTGTGCGGTACGTACTGGTACCCGCTTTACGCATACGTGCGGCGGCAGTGCATCAGCGCGGATGACGCGCAGGATTTGACGCAAGGTTTTTTTCTGTCGCTCCTTGAAAAGGATTATCTGCACAGCGTGGAGCGCGAGCGCGGGCGGTTTCGCTCGTTTTTGCTGGCGTCGCTGAAACATTTTCTGGCCGATCAGCGCGACCGGGCGCACGCGGTCAAGCGCGGCGGCGGGCATTCGATCGTCTCGCTCGACGAGCTGCGCGAAGGCGAAGAACGTTACGCGCGCGAACCGGCGCGAGGGTTGACGGCGGAGCAAATCTATGAGCGGCGCTGGGCGCTGACGGTGCTGGCGAGCGTGCTGGCGGCTTTGCAGCGCGATTATCAAAACGCGGGCAAAACGGCGCTGTTCGAGCGGCTCGGCGGATTCCTGACCGGCGACGATCCGCGCGATTCGTACGCGGCGGCGGCGGACGCGCTGGCGATGAGCGAGGGCGCGGTGAAGGTGGCGGTGCATCGGCTGCGGCAGCGCTACGGGCAATTGCTGGCGGATGAAATTGCGGAAACCGTCGCGACGCCGGAAGCTGTCGAGGATGAAATCCGGCATTTGATGGAGGCGGTAGGAACGGCATGACGGTGTGCGCGATTATTGCAAGCCATCTCTGGGATTTGAACCCAGGACCTACGGTTTACAAAACCGTTGCTCTACCACTGAGCTAAGATGGCAAATAATTATATTCTATTGATAATACCGTGCTTACGTGATAGACCTCCGAAAATAGCCCATTGCAACAATGGTGCAACATTTCGCTCGGAGCCGGCCACATGGTGACCCGAAAAATCAGACCCAAACAGGCTCTAAACGGCTACCGTATTTTCTTTCGGCATCCGGCGCATGGTAGCCTCATTTCTCGTGGATTGGGCGCGGACAAGTCGTTTGCCGACGCCACGTGCTACGTCCTGAACCTTTTATGCAATGACACTGCGTTTTGTCAAGCCGAGATCACCGACAAATAAGCCATCGCTACTTCTTCGGCTCGTCCTTCTTCTCCTCCGCCTCTTCCTTCGGCGGCAATTTCCCCAGCAGCCGCCCCAGCACTTTCTTCGCGTACACGCCCACCCGCTCGCGCACGCGGTCTTCGGCGGCGCCGTCGTCGATGTCCATGTCGGGGCATTTGTCGATGACCGTGCCTTCATCGGGCTTGAGCGCGATGTAGGCGCAGGCTTTGATCAGGTCGTCTTTCGGAATTTCCTTCTGCATCCGCTCAAAGAGAATCTTCGGCGTTTCGCCTTCCCATTCCATCTGCAAAATGTCCACCAGCGACATCAGCGAGACGTAGTTGCGCACGCGCTGGATAGTCTTCTCTTCGTTTTTGCAGTCCCACTTTTCGAGCTTCTCTTTCCAGTCGGCGAACTCTTTTTTGCGGTCTTCGCTGTCGCCGACGCGGTCGAAGTCGGCGAAGAAGGGAAACGTCACACCGTTGTCGTCGTCGCATTCTTCGTAGGTGATCGCGTCGATTTGAGCTTTGGTGAGTTTCTTCCACGGCTCGTCGTCTTCGCCCTGCTTCGAAACCGGCGCGGCAGGTTTTTCGGCTTCGTCGGGTTTCGCGGCCGGCGGCGCGGGTTTGTCGGCGTCGGCTTTGGGTGTGTCGGTTTTCGGTGGTTCGGCTTTTGGCTGTTCTTCAACGCCGCTCACTTGTGGGGTGCAAAGCACCCATACGAATAGAAAAACAGTTCCGAATTTCAAAATCATCAGCATTCCTTTGCAGCACATTCATCCTCTTGTATATAGACGCAGGCGCTGGTTAAAGACAATTAAAAAAGCGTCATTCGCTGCGGACGCATCTTTCCGTTTTGCACTGGCAAGGCCAATGGCACACGAACGGCGAACAAGCTGCCGGCGAGAAATTCTTCGACATGCGAATGCGCTTATCCGATGCGACGGCGTTTCCGCCTAAAGGCGGGACTACAAACGGGGCTTACGATCCGAAATATTCCTTGTGAAGCGCCGAACACGCCGCGGGGATTTCTTTGTTGTCGATCAGGAAGGTGATGTTGATTTCGCTGGCACCCTGCGAAATCATCTGCAAACTCACGCCGGCAGCGGCGACGGCTTTGAACGTGCGCGAGGCCAGGCCGACGGTGTGCTTCATGCCTTCGCCGACCACGGCGACGATGCATTTTTCTTTCTGAACGACGACCTTGCTTGGGACCTTTTTCGTGTGCTCGGCAACGTGGGGATCGGCGTGGGTTGCCGCGTGCGGCGCGCAAAGCTCATCCAAATCTTTCATCAGGCTTTCGAGTTTGTGCTCGTCCGTCGTATTCGTGGTCAGCGAGACGCTCACTTCGCTGGTCGAAATCATGTCGATGACCACGTGATGGCGTTCGAAGATCGCGAAGAGCCGCGCCATGAATCCTTCCATGCCCAGCATGCGCTCGCTGCGGACGTTGATCAGCACTTGGTCTTCCTTGTAGACGATGCATTTGATCGGGTATTTTGAATCGATTTCGGCTCGCGTCGTGATTAGCGTGCCGGGCGCGTCGGGATTGAAGGTGTGCAGCACGCGCACCGGAATATCGTGCATCATTGCGGGGACCATCGTGGACGGGTGCAGCACTTCCGCGCCGTAGTACGCCAGTTCCGACGCTTCTTCGAAACTCAGCCGCGCCAGCGGGCGCGCGGTTTTGATCAGCGTCGGGTCGCAAGTCATTACGCCGGGCACATCCTTCCAGACCTGGATTTCGTCGGCCTTCAACGCCGCGCCGAAAATCGCCGCGCTGAAATCGGAGCCGGAGCGGCCAATGGTGGTGATGTCGCCGTTTTTGTCTTTGGCGATGAAGCCGGTGACGACGACGAGCTTCTTCGCGTGCGGCTTGAACGCTTCCGCGATCTTTTCGTATGTCTCCGGCAGCGGGCGCGCGTTCATGAATTTCGAATCGGTGACGAAGTTCAGATCGTAGGCGTTGATCGCTTCGGCGCTCTCGTGGCCGCGCGAGCGCAGCAGAGCGGCGAAGCATTTCGACGAAAGCCGTTCGCCGAAACTGGTGACGTAATCGTAGAGGCGCGGTGTGACTTCCTTGACGTAATGAATGCCTTTGAGCAGGTCGCGCAATTCGGCAAGATTTTTTTCGGCGATCGAACGGGGAAGTTTCAATCCATCGAGAATTTCGTAATGACGATGGGAGATCGTCTTCATCGACTCGTCGATATCGCTTTCGCTGGTCGTGCGGGCCGCTTTCTTGGCGGCGTCGAGCAGCTTATCGGTGACTTTGGAATGCGCCGAGACGATCACGACCGGGTTGCACTGGCTCAATTTGATTTCGCGTTCCACCAATTCCGCGCAGCGAGTCATCGCTTCCGGACTGCCCAACGACGTGCCGCCGAACTTCATGACCTTCATGGAAATACCTCGCCCTCAAAATATGCGGTTTCTCACGCAAAGTCGCAAAGGCGGCGCAAAAGGGCGCAAAGAATGGCTGGACAATACTATCATCAAGCCTTCTTTGCGACCTTTGCGGCTTTCTTTGCGCCTTTGCGTGGAAAGTAGTTTACAGGGAAAGGGGGCGGTTCGCAATTGCGCGATGGAATCCCAATGAACTTCGCGGAGTCCGAAAGCGAATTGAAGGCCGTGTGTTTCCGTGAGTCCAACATAACGAAAACTCTCAAAAGCGAGTATTCTTTCAAGATCGCGCGCCTTCGCGCGGTTCCATTACCTCCGCCCGTCTGAGTGCAGCAGCATGACCGCGAAACTAAAGATTGCATTCGGCGCATTATTTTGCGCGACGATGTTATCAGCAGCCGCCGCTGAGAACAAAGCGCCGCCGCCGAAAGATGTGCCCGTGACGCCGGTGCCGGCGCCCGCGCCGCCGAAGGAAGAGATCGCGCCGGTGGCGCGCGAGGCGTGCGCGGCGCTCTTTCCGCGCGCGACGGTGCTCAAAGCCGAACGGCGCACGCACGTGAAGGCGGTGTATTTGCCTTCGGCGCTCTCGTTCGTGCCGTTTCCGACAGACGACGTTTATTTTGAATTCACGCTCAAAGACGACTTGAACAAGAAATTCAAAGCGCGCTTCGACGCGAAGGGGCAGATCGACACGATCGAAAAACACAAGCTGCCCGCCGACCAACTTCCGAAAGGCGTCTTAAGCGCGCTCAACGAAAAATCCAACGGCCATGCCGACTGGACCGAACCTGCGGAGCTGCGCATCGACAGCGGCTGGTCGCGCCCGCTCTACAAAGTGTCCTGCAAGAACGGCGCGAAGAAAACCGTCCGAGTGGAAGTCCACGAAGACGGCTCGCCGCCGGATCAATGAGCGCCTCACCCTTTCTTCCGCCCCGCCCGCCACGCAATCCACGTCTCGCACACGAACCACACCGCGAAAAGAATGGCGAGAGCGATAATGAGATTTAGCGAAGCGGAAACCCAATGTTTCAGGTACGAATCTGTGACTCTTCCCCCGGGATCGCGTTGCTTAACGAACCAATTGGTTTCAAAAGCAACGAAAGGCCATCCGTACATAGAATAGTATTCACGAGATTGATTATCGTCAGACCCATTATCGTGAACAAAGCTGGTAGTAACCCGATGACGGATGTAATAGCGCTTGCCTTCTCTCACATTCCCCCAAATAATCCCCCCCGCCGCAAACATCAGCACCACCGCCGTGCTCAGATGCACTTGCAGCCACTTGCGGCGAGGCACCTCCGTCATCGCTTAGCCTTTCTTCCGCCGCCGGTCGCAGATCTCGGCGACATCGTTTTTTTTCAGCCGCGTTAGCGGCGACACATGAATAGCCGTGGTCGTAGCGCGCTTGCGCGCAAGGCCACGGTATCCGCGCACCGCGCCACCGCAAAGCCGCGTAGCGGCGACACTTCTCGCGCATCAAACCAGATATCGCTCGTCAAATTCGACGCCCGCGTCAGTCAGTAATTGTTTGTATTCCTCGATGAAGCTAACGCTTTTGTGGTGTTCTTCCTGATTCTTGATGTACTCGATTACGCCGTCTTTTTCTTTGAACGACAACGTAAATGCGCCATAACCGTCCTGCCATCCTGGCCAATGCGCAACGATGCACTCGCGGCGCACCCAATTTGTCGAGCCGGTTTTCAATTTCTCAACATACGTTGAAAGTGCTGTTTTTGGGTGGAGATGCGTCAACACGTGAACATGGTCGTCCACGCCGCCTATACGGTAGAGATGGCAGTCCAACTCCTTAACAATTCCCCACATGTACGCGTATAAATCATTGCGCCGGGGCGCAGTCACGCAGGGTGTGCGCTCTTTGGTTGAAAAGACGATGTGGTAGAGAATCTGTGTGTACGTGTTTGCCATTCGTTGCGTCCTTGGTGTCGCCGCTACGCGGCTTGGATTCGCGGGCCAATGCGGACCGTGGCCTTGCGCGAGTACGCGCTGCGACCACGGCTATTCATGTGCCGCCGCTAACGCGGCAAAAACCATTCGCCCCGCCCCTACTTCGCCTCAATCAGCTTGAACGACTTGACGATGGCGTCGATGTCTTTGGCGTCGTACTTTTCAAACACGTCTGCACTCGACGCAATAGCTAACATGTACCCGCGCTCGCCAGCGACGAGGAAATAAAAGACTCCTTTAAATCGAACGCCCTTGTCATCGTAATCGTACTCCCGGATTACTCGGTAAGCCTCTTTTCCGTCAAGCTTAACGTCGGCTTTTTCGATAAGTTTTTCGTTGATCAATGTTCTTTTTTTCGCGTCCACCGTATCCGCGAGCTTCTTCGAATCTCCGCCCGCACTTACACCACACCCTCTCACCTGCAAAAGGAGTCCGTGCTTGTTCGCGTCTCCACGTATTCCTGCCGCAAAACCGCGTTCAACAGTCGTGACGACCCATGACTCAGGAAATGTGATCTCAAAACCAAATTCCTTGTTGGTCACCGTCTTATCCGCGCCGCTGGCCGCGAGCATCGAGAGCGTCAGCACAACAAGGGCGCAGCGCGCCACGGCAACTTTGCGCATCATCACGAACCTCCGAAATCCATTCGATGCGCTGATCTTTAAACTCTTCTTTAAAAAAAGTACAGCGCGGAATTGCGCGCGGTCCGTCACCGCGTCCCCGCGTCCCCGTGTCCCCGCGTCTCCCTATTTCGCCGGCTCCAGATGAATCAGCACGTCGGCCACGTCCTTGCGCTGCTGCTGCAAGCGCGCTTTGACGGCGTGGCCCAGCGCGTGGGCGTCGCGGACGGGCATCGCGGGGTCCACTTCGAGATGCATTTCGACGAAGTACATTAGGCCGGAACGGCGCGCGAGCAGTTTCTCGACGCCTTTCACGCCCGGGACGCTCAGCGCCGTTTCGCGCAATTCCTGCAAGACTTCGGGCGGCGCTTGCTGGTCGAGCAGCGCGTCGCTGGCGGCTTTGGAGACAACGATGGCCGTGTACATGATCAGCAGCGAGACGACAATCGCGCCGCTGCGGTCGGCCCAGAGATAACCCAGTCGCGCGAGAATCAAGCCCAGCACCACCGCGACGGCGGCGATCACGTCGGTGAAATCGTTCCAGGCGTCCACGACCAGCGCCGTGGAGCGCAGGCGCCGGCCGACGTTGAGCTTGTAGACAAACAGGCCGCATTTGACCGCCAGCGACACGAGGATGATCGGCAGAGTCCAAGCGTGCGGCGACTGCGGCGCAAGGCCGCGGAACAGTTCGTCGTACAATCCCGCGACGTTGGTCCACAGCAGCATGAAGCCGGAGACGAGCATCATCGTCGAGACGGTTTTGCCGGCGACGTCTTCGGCGCGCGAATGGCCGTAGGGGTGTTCGGCGTCGGGCGGGCGTTCGGACTCGGCCAGCCCCAGCAGCACCACGACGCCCGCGACGGTGTCGCCGCCGGATTCGACGCCGTCGGCGATCACCGCGTGCGAATGCCCGATGACCCCCGCCACGACTTTCACCACGGCAAGCAGCCCTGAGCCGACAACGCCAGTAAGCGCCGCGCGGCGTAGCGGCTGGACCAAAGCTGGGTTGGATTGCATGGGCGTAGAGCTTAATGGACTCATGCAAAGGCGCAAAGTAATAGCGCGGCTTCTGCCGCAACTCAATGCTGGTTGAACCGGCTCGTTCATAGGAGCGGCGGCACTCTTGCCGCCGTTGTTGGCCGGGGAGGGCATTCAGCGGCAAGAGTGCCGCCGCTCCTTAAACGACAGAAGCCGCCTTGCGGGCGACTTCTGCTTCGGACGTTGGCTAGGAGAAAGAGAACTATTCGGCGATCACCCAGGTGCTGTCCGGGTTGAAGGTCGTCGGAGGCACGCCGCTGGAACCCTGATCCTTCTGGTAGATCGTGCCGGCGTTGCTGACGCAGAATGTATTGCGACCCACGCCGTCGTACTGATTGCTCGTCGCGCCCAAGCCGTAGCCGAGCGTCATGTGGGCGTTGGTGATGAACGCGCGCGCACCGCCTGAAGCATTCGCGCCCTGCGCGGTCAAGACGACGAACACATAACCAGCTTTCGGGACGGCCGTCGAGAGCGGAGCGCCTTCGGCGTTCGCAAAGCTGCGGTCAACCAACGCGATGTCGCCAGCGCCGGCCGTGTTCTCGTACAGGCTGTTGTTGCCGGACAGATGCTGCGCATATTCCAGGACGCCGTCCTTGTTGTAGTCGGTGCGGCGATAGATGTCCTCGGCGGTGCAGAACGCTTTGCAGGCGGCGACGGCAGCCGTTTCGTTGGCGGCCATGCGGCTGCGCAGCAAGTTCGGAATCGCAATCGCGGCGATAATCGCGATGATGGCGACGACGATCATCAACTCAATTAGTGTAAAACCCTTTTTCATGTGCTCTCTCCTTTAAGGTGGCCGGATGGCTCCTAGCCACCGGATGGTTTCATTCTTGATTGGAACCGATCCAAATCGGCTCCGTTTCCGGTTTGCACGATGAGCAAGGTCTGGGCCATTGCGCCAATTGACGTTTCCTTTTCACTTTAATGCGCTTGAAATGCTTTGTGAGAAAGGAGTTTGTAATAATACGACTATTTGCACGACAGTTTCTTACGGGGTGCTTAGGCCAAATTCTGTCAGTGAGTCGCTTGACAATTCAGGGCAATGCACTGCGTGCCATGTCAAATCTTGGAAGCCGAATTACGGGCTGAAATTATATAAACGGAGCATAAGCGTAGAGCGCGTCTCCGGCGCGCCCTATTCGTAAGCCCCGGGCGCGCCGAAGACACGCCCTACTCCGTCGCTTCGCTCTTCGGCAGCGTCACCGCCGCCAGTGCCGCCAGAATCAGCGCGCCGCCCAGCGCCGTGGTCCACGTGAGTTTCTCCGTAAAAAAAATCGCGCACGAAAAGCCTGTCGCGAAGACCGATTCGTTCGAATAAATCACGCTGGCCACCGCGGGCGAGACATATTTCTGATATCTATTCATCAAATTGATCGCCAGCACGGAACTCAGCAGCGTGAGGCTCAGCAGAAAAAGCGAGAACTTCACATCGCCGGCCAGCGTTTTCAGAATCTCCTCATTATAGAGGCTGCGCCCGCACAGGCCGGCGCTGAGCGCCAGAAAAATAAGCGCCGCCGTCGCGAACATCGCCACCGTCATCCGCTCTGGATTGCAGCGCGAGCCGAAGCGGTCGAGCGCCAGCGTTTGCGCGGAGAAAAACACCGCTGAACTGGCCGTGAGATATTCGCCAAGGTAGCGAATCGGCGGCGTCTCCATGATCGTGCAGGACGCGCAGGCATCGGGATTGGGCAACGCCAATATCGCCGCTCCAATCAGCGCCAGCCCCACGCCCGCCCACGTCCAGCCGTGCACGGCTCGTCGGAAAATCAGCGCCTGCGCCACTGGTGTGAAGATCACGCCCAGACTCGTGAGGAAACTCGAGGCCGACGGCAGCGTGTATTGCAAGCCTGCGAGTTGATGCAGCATCCCGACGCCGAAGAGAACTCCGAGCAGCGCGCCGATGCGCAGATCGTCGCTCGAATACTTTTGGCGCGCTGATTTCAGCAAAACCAATGAACACAGAGTCGCCAGTCCAAAGCGCCAGCCCAGAAACGCTGCGGAAAGCCCGACATTCTGCGCGACTGTCGGCAGCGCGCCCTGGCGCAGCGCGAATTGCCCGCGCAACTGCGTCATCGCCAGTTGCATCACCGGAAACGAATAGCCCCAGAAGATGCAGCAGAAGACCAGAACCAGCGCCGCTTTTTTCATGCCCAATCCGCGAGTCCGAGGTATAAACTAGAGGAGCGCGCCATGATAATTGGCCGCGTGGATTTTGCGCGCACTGAAGTCGGCGAATCGCGCGTGACGATACTGAAAGCGGATTTTTTCGAGGAAAGATTTGATTTTTGTCGTGGAAGCGGAATACTCTGGCGTCTGTACAACATAACAACTGCACAGAAGTTTCAGGGGGCTTCAAGTCGAACGTGGGGACCGGTGTAGGAATTCTCAGTCTATGCGGCTCAATCTAAGCCTCGCCATATTATGCGCCGTTATCGGGTGCGCGATCCACGCGCCGGCGTTTGCGCTGTCAAACGACAAGCCCAGAGGCGTGACGTGGTCGCTGGTGGACGCCGAAATCGAAGGCAAACCCGGCGAGACAGTAATCGTTCGCGTTAAAGGCGAGATTCCCAAAGACTGGCACACCTACACGGTCAAGAAATATGCCGCTGGCGAGGGCCCCGGCGGTACGGCTCTCCAGATTGAGCCGAAGGACCAGGCGGCGATCGTTGAGAGCGGCATCACTTACGATCCGAAGCCTTACATCGACGCATTCAGCACGAAAGCCTTTGGAAACACCATCGAAGCATGCAAAGGCACGCTGACGTTGGGTATTCCAGTCAAAATCGGCGCGTTCGCCGGCGACTCGCTTAAACTTTCACTGAAGATAACCTCGATGATCTGCACCGAGGGCGAGAATGGCGTGTGCATGAACCCGACGACCGCCGAGTTGGCGCCGGTGATCGTGCTTAAAAAAAAAGTAAGTAACGCCGACCACATCTACTCGTCCGATCCCGCGCAAGCCGGCTTGGAAATCGAATGGAATCAGGCCCAAGACCAGCAGAGTATCACTGCCAGCCCGGGCGATGTGATCAAGCTGTATGTCAAGGCCATGATCCAAAATGGCTGGCACACATTCCCGACAAAGCAGTCGCAGCCGAAAGGCTTGACGCCCAAGCAACTCGACGCTTGGAGTTACATCGCGAAAACTGGCTTCAAAATCATCGTTCCAACTGTAGGCAAAGACGGCAAAACCGTTCCGATGGCGGTCATCATTGCCGCGGATATTAAGACAGACCGCGCTCCAAAAGTCATCCTCGATGAGGAGGGCGTGCCCAGCGAAGTTTTCGAAGACGCGGTTGTTTTCGAAATCCCGGTGCAAATCAGTCTTGTTGCCGATAGCAGCGGCACTGAATCGCTCACACTCGCCATCGACTCGCAGGCATGTCAATCGGTCTGCAAGCAGATCAAGGCGAAACTGAATTATTCGCTGAAACTCGTGCCGCGTTCGGCGCTCGTGATAATGAGCAGTGCCGCTCCGGCGGCTCCAACTGCTGGAAACACCTCGTCATCGAGCGGCCTGCTCGCGTTCCTCTGGGCCGCGGCCGTCGCTGGCGCGATTTCGCTGGTCACGCCCTGCGTCTTCCCGATGATCCCGATCACCGTGAGCTTCTTCACCAAGCGCAAGCACATCTCCCACGGCCGCGCGATCCGCGACGCGCTGATTTTCTCCGCGGGCATCGTGTTCACGTACGTCGGGCTGGCCTTTGTTTTGGAACTGGCGTTCGGAAAGAACATTCGCGATTTGGCGACGAATCCGTGGATGAATCTCGCTATCTTCGGCATTTTTGTCGCGCTGGCGCTTAGTCTCTTCGGCTTCTACGAATTGCAGTTGCCGACCGGCTGGATCAACAAATTGAACAAATCGGCCCACGAAGGCAACAGTACCGCGGGCCTGCTGTTGATGGGCCTTGTCTTCACCATGACCTCCTTCTCCTGCACGGGACCGTTCGTGGGCACGGTGATGCTGGTCGCCGTCAAAGGCGACTGGCTCTGGCCGCTGTTGGGCATGACGGTCTTCGCATCCGTCTTCGCGCTGCCGTTTTTTCTGCTGGCCTTGTTTCCCACCGCGCTCAAATCGCTGCCAAAATCCGGCGGCTGGTTGAACTCCGTGAAAGTGGTGATGGGTTTCGTCGAAGTCGCCGCCGCGCTGAAATTCCTGAGCAACACGGACCTCACGTGGAACTGGCATGTGGTGACGTTCGACGTTTTCTACGGAATCTGGGCGCTCATCGCGCTCGCCACCGGCCTCTATTTGTTGGGCGTTTTCCGTTTTCCGCACGACACGCCGCTCAAAAAGCGTTCGATTCAGCGCATTGTATTCGCGGCCTTGTTTGTGATTGCGGCCGGCTATTGCGGCAGCGCCATTTTCAACGAGCGCGTGCAGTTGGGTTGGTTTGGCGCCTGGGGACCGCCGCGCGAATATCCCACGCGCAAAACCGACAATTGGGAGAGTGGAATCGCGCAAGGGCGCAAAGCCGGCAAGCCGATCTTCTTTGATTTTACCGGCATTACCTGCACCAACTGCCGGCGCATGGAACAGTCCATGTTCACGCGCGACGAGATCAAAGCGTTGATGAAAAAATTCGTGGTCATCCAGCTCTACACAGACGTGCCTTCCACGCCGGAAGAAGTTGCTGCCAGCGAAAAGAATTCAAAGACGCAAGCCGAACGCTTCGGCAACGTTACGCTTCCTTTCTACGTCATCGTCACGCCCGACGACAAGGTCCTCGCGCAATTCGACAAGGGCTACACGGAAAATGTCGAGGAATTCAAATCCTTCCTGAACAAGGGCCGTCTTGTCTCCTCCGTAAAGGAAAGTCCCAACTGGCAGGCGCGCCTCGCCGCCGCGCAGAAGGAAAACAAGCGTTTGTTCTTCAATTTCGAAAACGTCTGCGACAGCAATTTTCTGAAAAATGAAGACGAGAATTTCAAGCGGCTGGGCATTTCGGAACTGCTGAAGAACTGCGTGCAGTTGAAAATCGAAAATTGCAGCACGCAATCGTCCAGCGACGTTCAATTCATCGCCGAAGACGTGCGCACGAGCGTGCATCCGTTCTATGCGGTGATCGCCTCCGACGGCAACGTGCTGGCCGACATCGACAAGGACGAATTCGGCAAAGGCCAGACCTCCACGAATTCATTCGCCAAATTCAAAGAGTCGCTGCAAACTGTCAGCGTCCAAATGCCCACCGCGCAAAATTAGGAGCGGCGGTACTCTTGCCGCCGAATACAAAGGGCGGCAAGAGTGCCGCCCCTCCTTTTTACCCACCGCAAATCAATGGATTTTAGTATCGCCGTCCAGCATTGCGGTTAGAATTGCGGCCCGTCAGTTGTGTTCCAATTTTGCATTTCGAATTTTGCATTTTGAATTGATTTGACCATGCGCCACGACGCCCTGCGCCGCTATGTCGGTGCTCACATCCTGCCCTACGTCGAAACGCCCGCGCAATATACCGGCGGCGAGCTCAACCAAGTCGTCAAAGATCACAGCACCGTCAAAACCAAAGTCGTCTTCGGCATGCCCGACACCTACGCGATGGGCATGTCGTCGCTGGGCATGAAAGTGCTCTACCATTGCTGGAATCTGCGCGAGGACACCGTCTGCGAACGCGTCTTCACGCCGTGGCCCGACATGGAAAAGCGCATGCGCGAACACCGCGTGCCGCTTTATTCGCTCGAGACCTTCACGCCCGTGCGCGACTTCGATGTCTTCGCGCTCTCCGTCGCGTACGAAGGCGGATTCACCAATATCCTCACGATGCTCGATCTCGCCGGCATTCCGCTGCGCGCGGAAGAGCGGACCCTGCGCGATCCAATCGTGATCATGGGCGGGCACACCGCGTTTGCGCCCGAGCCGATTGCGGATTACATCGACGCCTTCTGCATCGGCGAAGGCGAGGAACTCGCGATCGACGTCACAAATACGATTAGTGAACTCAAAGCGCTCGGCCTCGGCCTCGACCGCGACGCGCTGCTTTATCGGCTCTGCCGCGAAGTGCCCGGCGTGTACGTGCCGCGCTTTTACAAATTCGAATATTTTCCCGACAACACCATCGCCGACGTGGTCCCGCTGCGCGCGCGCATTCCGTTCCCCGTCAAGCGCCGCATGGTCGCCGATTTCGACAAGACGCCGTTCCCGACAAAACAAATCGTCAGCTTCGTCGAAACCGTGCACGAACGATTCGCCATCGAAATCATGCGCGGCTGCGTCAACGGCTGCCGCTTCTGCCAGGCGGGCATGATCACCCGCACGCAGCGCCAGCGCTCGCCGGAAACCGTCATGCGGCTCGCGAAAGAAGGCTTCGAAAACACTGGCTACGACGAGATCGGTTTGCTGAGTCTTTCGTCGAGCGATTATTTCGGCATCACGGATCTGGCGAACCAGCTCAACAATTATTTCGAAGACCGCGGCGTCGGCGTCTCGCTGCCGAGCTTGCGCATCGGCACCGTCCTCGCCACGCTGCCCAAGGAAATGGGCCGTGTGCGCAAAGGCGGCCTGACCATCGCGCCCGAGGCCGCCAGTGAACGGCTGCGCAACATCATCAACAAGCCCGTGCGCGACGATCATCTGCTCGAAGGCTGCCTGCAAGCATTCAAAGTCGGCTACGACCACGTGAAGCTCTATTTCATGCTCGGCCTGCCCGGAGAAACCGATGAAGATCTGCGCGCGATTGGCCGCTTGAGCGATCAGGTTGCGATGATGCGCACCAAAATCGGGCGCGGGCCGGCGAAAGTATCCGCGAGCGTGTCGAGTTTCGTGCCCAAATGCGGCACCCCGTTTCAATGGGCGCCGATGCTTTCGCGCGACGAATGGAAACGCCGCCAGCAGATCATCCGCGACAGTTCGAAAATCAAAACGGTGAAAGTCAAAGTCCACGATCCGGAGACTAGCTACCTCGAAGGCATCCTCTCGCGCGGCGACCGCCGGCTCGGAAAAGTCATCGAACGCGCGTGGCGCAACGGAGCGCGCTTCGACGGCTGGACCGAGCATCTCAAAATGGACGTGTGGCTCGAAGCCTTCACCCATTTCGGCATGGACCCCGATTGGATTGGCTTGCGCGAACGCCGGCTCGACGAAATTCTGCCGTGGGTCGTGGTCAACGACACGGTCAGCGAAGCGTTCCTGAAACGGGAACTCAAACGCGCCGAACAGGAGCGCGTGACGCTCACCTGCACCGACACGAATCCCAACGAAGAGACGCCGTGCTTTATCTGCGACGCGTGCGAAAAGAGTCCGCTGTACGAAAAGAAGCAGGCTATGATCGACGCGCCGCTGCTGGGCTTGCCGCGCGACGCAAAATATGCGAAGAATTGGACGTTTCCGCTGGGGGCGGCGGGCGAGTGAGCGTAGAAAGTCCTGAAAATTGAACTGGACACATCCTTGAAAAGCCGTAGTATCACTGCGGATTTTCAAGGATCGAAAAATGTCCGTCATCGTCCGCTCAAAGCACCTTTCGCAAGTCCGCCGAGCGTTGCGCGACAATCCGGTTTGCGCACTGCTGGGGCCGCGCCAGTGCGGCAAAACGACGTTGGCGCGCCAGCTTGCCGCCGACCACTACTTCGATCTGGAATCGCCGGGCGACCGTCAGCGCTTGAGCGATCCGAAATTGGCGCTTGCGCCGCTGCGCGGATTGATCGTTATCGACGAAGTTCAGCACATGCCGCACTTGTTCGAATTGCTGCGGCCGCTTTCCGACCGCAAGCCCATTCGCGCCCGCTTTCTGCTGCTCGGCAGCGCCTCGCCGGACATTGTCCGCGGCGTCTCCGAATCGCTGGCTGGGCGCATTGCATTTGTGCCTATGGGCGGTTTTACGCTCGACGAAATCCGCGGCAAAGCGGACGCGCTTTGGCTTCGCGGCGGATTTCCCCGGTCGTTCCTGGCCAGGAGCAATGCCGCCAGCTTGAAATGGCGCCTCGATTTCATCGACACATTTTTGAACCGTGATTTGCCCGCGTTGGGCGTTCGCACCCCGCCGGATACGATGCGTCGTTTTTGGACCATGACCGCTCATTACCACGCGCAAATATGGAATGGCGCCGATCTCTCGCAGTCGTTGGGCGTGTCGGAAGGCACCGTCCGCTCGTTTCTCGACACCATGACCGGTGCGTTCGTCCTGCGCCGATTGCTGCCCTGGTTTGTGAACATCGGCAAACGGCAAGTGAAATCCCCGAAAGTGTATATCCGCGACAGTGGCATCCTTCACGCGCTTCTGGGAATTGAAGACATGCGCGCGCTGCAGGGCCACCCAAAACTCGGCGCGTCATGGGAAGGGTTTGCAATGGAACAAGTGCTGAACATCGCCGGCGAACGCGACGCGTATTTCTGGTCCACGTACACGGGCGCCGAACTCGATTTGCTCCTGCTGCGCCGCGGCAAGTTCTACGGCATCGAATTCAAGCGCACCAGCGCGCCGGCGATGACCAAGTCGCTCCACTCCGCATTCGATTCGCTGAAACTTGCGCGGGCCTGGATTGTGTATCCGGGCGAGCAGCGCTATCCTGTCGGTTCCAAAACAGAAGCATTGCCGTTGGCGCAGATCGGCTCACTTGTGAAAGTCTTCGGCGATTACTAGCCGGGGAGTTGTTTTCCTGCGCTCGTCTTTCGCGCGAAAATTTGCTATACGTTTCGCGCAACATTCACTTCGACTCAATTGTTTTGGAGGCGGCCATGTCCGAAGACGATCCGGGGCATGAAGACCACGACACCGACATCCACGCGCGCAATGCGAAATACGGGCTGATTCTGTTCGCCATTTACCTGCTGCTCTACGGCGGCTTCGTGGGCTTGAGCGCGTTTTCACGCCAGATGATGGGCGAAACGTACGCCGGCATCAACTTGGCGCTGTGGTACGGACTCGGCTTGATCGTCGCCGCGCTGGTTTTGGCGTGCGTCTACATGGCACTCTGCCGCGCAAAATAAACGAACAGTCCAAGGTCCAAAGTCCAAGGGTCCAAGGTCGAGTAAGCGCTCGCCCCGGACTTTTGACCTTTGACCTTGGACCTTGGACCTTGGACTTTGGACTCATGAACCACCACCCCACAACCATTGCAGTCATCGTCTTTCTGATTTTTGTCGGCTTCGTGCTGGGTTTGAGTTTTTATCTCGGCAGCAAAGCGAAATCGGCGAAGGGGTATTATGCGGCGCATGGCGGCGTACATTGGTTCATCAATGGGATCGCGTTTGCCGGCGATTATCTTTCCGCCGCGTCATTCCTGGGCATCTGCGGATTGATTGCGACATTCGGCTATGACGGATTCCTCTATTCGATCGGATACCTGGCGGGCTGGGTCGTGGCGTTGTTTGTGATCGCCGAGCCGCTCAAACGGCTTGGGCGTTTTACATTCGCCGACGCGCTCGACAACCGCTTCAATTCGCGCGGCATTAAACTGTCCGCGGCGATCAGCACGCTGGTCGTCAGCCTCTTTTATCTGATTCCACAAATGGTCGGCGCGGGCGCGCTGGTCAAGCCGCTGCTCGGACTCGAACATTATCAAGGCGTGCTGATCGTCGGCGCGATTGTGATCACCATCGTGGTCACGGCGGGGATGGTCTCGACGACGTATGTGCAGTTCATCAAAGGCTCAATGCTGGTGATTTTCTGCGCGATCTTGACCGTCATGATTTTGTATCGCGGGTTGACCACAAAGCCGAATTACGGCGACGTGAATTACCGCCCGTTCAAAACAGTTTCCGCCGCGGCGCTGCGCGGCGACGCGAATCTTAAGGAGCTTGAACCGGAAGGAAAATGGAAGGACGTGAAGTCGCTGGTTCGCTTCAAGGATCAAACAACCGGCGCCGTGTCGATCTGGGTTAAACTGGACGCCGCCGGCACGCAGTTGGGCGAAGCCCAAAGCACGTTTATCAAAAAAATCAGCGACGACGAACAGCAAACGTTCACGAATGGCAGCGTGGTGCGCAATGGAAAGCCGGACGCCGGCGAAATCTTCGCGGTTGGCAATATCGCCCAGCTCCCCGGCGGCATTGAATCCACGGGCCCATTGGGTCCCCTGGATTATTTTCGGAGATTTTCCGAAAGTAAAATCGCGGTGTGGCGCAGCGAAGTCGTCAAAGTCGGCGACATGAAACATGCCGGCGATTCGATCACGACCGTTTACTATCCAGTGATTACCGCCGGCGACGAGCTGCTCAAGCCTGGGAATTATCCTGCGTTTAAAGGCATCAAGCTCGAAAACAAAATTGAAAATTGGAAGGACAAAGCCAATTTCATTTCGCTGATGCTCGCGCTCTTCTGCGGCACGGCGTCGCTGCCGCACATTTTGATCCGCTATTACACCGTGAAGGACCAGGCCAGCGCGCGCAAGAGCACGGTCGTCGGCATCGCAAGCATCGGCTTCTTCTACATCCTCACGCTCTATCTGGGCCTCGGCGCGATGACCAGCGGCGCGATGGACGTGACGGACACGAACATGAGCGCACCGCTGCTCGCAAAAACATTCGGCGCGCTGCCGTTCGCGGTGATTTCGGCGATCGCGTTCACAACGGTGCTGGGGACGGTGAGCGGATTGATCATCGCGGCCAGCGGCGCGGTCGCGCACGATTTGATGACAAATTTTATGAAGCGCGATTTGAATGACCACGAAAAAGTCCGCGCGGGAAAATTCGCCGCGGTCGTTGTCGGAATTCTGGCGATGATTCTCGGCATCATCTTTAAAACATTCAATGTCACGTTTCTCGTCGGCTGGGCGTTCAACGTCGCCGCGTCGGCGAACCTGCCGGCGCTGGTGATGCTGCTGTTTTGGAAAGGCACGACGAAGCAGGGCATCACCGTGGGAATTTTCGCGGGGCTTTTGACCTCGCTTGTCTGGATTCTGCTCAGCGGCGATGCGTACAAAAATCTATACGGCCTTCCTGAAGCGCAAGCCATCGCGCCGTTCAACCAGCCCGGGTTGGTCACGAT
This sequence comes from Planctomycetota bacterium, assembly GCA_035308565.1. Taxonomy (GTDB): domain Bacteria; phylum Planctomycetota; class SZUA-567; order H5-PLA8; family H5-PLA8; genus JANXLS01. Next base: position 38,782 of record DATGGK010000085.1, read on the forward strand.
TCCGCTGGGATTCATCGTGCTGATCGTCGTGTCGCTGCTGACGAAGAAACGCGGCGAAGCGAGCATTGCTTGAAATTCCCCGACGACGCTCCGGTCACGCCCGCCAAGCGCGATGAATTGAAAGCGCGCATGGCGACGCTGCATATTGATCTTCGCAAAATCGACGAGCAGGCAATCAAGGCCGGCGGGCCGGGCGGACAGAAAGTCAACAAAACATCGAGCGGCGTGCTGTTGCGCTTTGAGTTGAATGGCGAACTCATTGTGGTGAAATGGACGCGCGAACGGCAGCGCTCGCTGAACCGCTTTCTGGCGTTGCGCGAATTGGTGGACGAAATCGAATTGCGCGTATCGCCGGAAACCAGCGCGCGATTCAAGGAAGAGCAGCGGATTCGCAAGCAGAAGCAGCGCCGGCGCGCGCGCAGCAGTTCATAGTCCCGTCTTTAGGCGGAATGGCGCTTTGGCGCGAACGCGCGATTCCGCCTAAAGGCGGGACTACGAACGATATTTTTTGGATTTGTGCTCAACACTGGTTTATAGATATGATCAGTCATTCATATTAAGGAGCACTCATGTCAAGCGTGAAGCTGATTCTGGTGGGCGGATTCCTGGGCGCGGGAAAAACGACGCTTGTGGCGCAAGCCGCGGGGCGGCTGGTTGCGGCGCACAAGCGCGTCGGCCTGATCACCAACGACCAGGCGGCCGATCTGGTCGATACGGAAATGCTGCGCGGCAAGGGCTTCGACGTGGGCGAAGTCGCCGGCGGATGCTTCTGCTGCCGTTTTGACGATCTGGTGAACTCCGCGGAAAAACTGATCGCCGAGCGAGGGCCGGACGTGCTCATCGGCGAACCGGTCGGCAGTTGCACGGATCTGGCGGCCACCGTGGTCCAGCCGATGAACCGCTTTCAATCCGGCAAGATTCGCGCCACGCCGTTCACGGTGGTGGTCGATCCGGAACGCTTGAAGGACATGCTCAAGCGCGAGCCGACGCACAATCCGCTTTCGAAGAAAGTGACGTACATTTACGGCAAGCAGCTTGAGGAAGCGGACATCATCGCGCTCAACAAGACGGATACGATCAGCGCCGGAGAAACTGAAGGGCTTTGCGCGGAATTGCGGCGGCTGTTCCCGCATGCGACCGTGCTGACTTTCTCCGCTCTTGACGGAAGCGGCATCGACGCATGGCTCGAAATGGTGCTGAAAGATGCGCCCGCGGGACAGCACATCGCCGAGGTCGATTATGATACTTACGCGGAAGGGGAGGCGGAGCTGGGCTGGCTGAACGCGAGCGTGACGTTGAACGCCGATGCGCCTGTCGATTGGAAACGATTCTGTCTCGATTTGCTCAAGAATATTCGCGCGAGTTTGCAGTCGAAAAAAATCGAAGCGGCGCACGTGAAGCTCGCCTTGAACGCGCCCGGCGCGGCGCTGGTCGCAAATCTCACCAGCAGCAGCGGGCAGCCGTTTTTGCTGGTGCAGGGCACGCACGAGTCGCCGTCGAAAAGCGCGCGATTGATTTTCAACGCGCGTGTACAGACCGATCCGCAGATTTTGCGCGAGTTGGCGGAGGCGGCGATTCGCGGGACATGTGGCGATGCGGTCCGCGCGGAGATGGGCACGCTGCAGGCGTTCAAGCCGGGGCGGCCGGTGCCGGTGCATCGCTTTAAGAATGCGTAAAGTGCGGCATGGGCGCTTGCGCGCTGAAAGCGGGAGTGCATACTCGCAAGCGGCTCAATTTCTCTTCTCTCATTAATGGGGCAATGCGCTGGAATGAAACACTACGCGGCGGAAGTCATGGGCACGTTTGCGCTGGTCTTTGCGGGGACGGGCGCGATTGTGATCAACCAGCTTTCCGGCGGCGCGATCACGCATCCGGGGATTGCGCTTACCTTCGGGCTGGTGGTGATGACGATGATTTACGCGTTTGGCGAAATCTCCGGCGCGCATTTGAATCCGGCGGTGACGCTTGCGTTCGGCTTGTCGGGGCGCTTTCCGGCGAAGCGCATTCCCGGCTATGTGATCAGCCAATTGTGTGGGGCGCTGCTGGCCAGTGCGGTGCTGCGGCTGCTCTTCGAGAATACGGCGCATCTGGGTGCGACGCTGCCCAAGGGCAGCGAGATGCAATCGCTCGTGCTCGAATTTATTCTGACATGGATTTTGATGCTGGTGGTTCTTTGCGTCTCCACCGGTTCGAAGGAAGCCGGCACGCTGGCGGGGATCGCGGTCGGCGGCGTGATTGGGTTTGAAGCGATGTTCGCGGGGCCGATTTGCGGAGCCTCGATGAATCCAGCGCGCTCGCTGGCGCCGGCGCTGGTGTCGGGGACTTTCACGTCGCTGTGGCTTTATATCGCGGGGCCGATTTTAGGCGCGGCGGCGGCGGTGCCGTGCTGGACGTTTGTGCGCGGTAATGGGGCTGCTGGCGCGCAGGCCAAATGAGAAACAATATGACAACCATCCTGATTCTCGCGGTTGTTTTTCTCGCGTACTCCAACGGCGCCAATGATAATTTCAAAGGCGTCGCGTCGATTTACGGCAGCGGCACAACCAGTTATGGCAAGGCGCTGGCGTGGGCGACGCTCACGACGGTGGCCGGATCGATCGCGTCGTTTTTTTTCGCGCAGGCGCTGTTCAAGCAATTCTCGGGAGGCGGCTTTGTGCCGGATACGATTGTGGCGCCGGCCTATCTGCTCGCCGTGGCGCTGGGCGCGGGCGCGACAGTGATTTTGGCGACGCGCTTTGGCTTTCCGATTTCGACCACCCACGGGCTGACCGGCGCGATGCTCGGCGCGGGGCTGGTCGCGGTGGGATCGAGCGTCAATTTCTCTCTGCTGGGCGCGACGTTTTTGCTGCCGCTGCTGCTAAGCCCAGTGCTGGCCGTGGCCGTCGGTGGCATTTTGTACGGCGTGTTTCACTTCGCGCGCGTGAAAATGGGCATTACGCGCGAAATGTGCGTCTGCGTGGGCGTGGAAACATCGGCCGTCGGTGCGCCGCAAACATCCGCGCCTGCGGCTATGCCCGCGGGCGCTCAGACGCTCACCGCAACCGTGGACAATCCGCAGCGCTGCGAAGAACGCTATGCAGGCAAGTTCCTTGGTGTGAATTGCCAGAGCGTTGTCGATGCCATGCATTTCTTGAGCGCCGGCGCGTTGAGTTTCGCGCGCGGTTGGAACGACACGCCCAAAATTGTCGCGCCGCTGATCGTGCTCAAAGCGATGGGCTTGCAATGCGATGTCGCGCTCGTGGCCGCCGCGATGGCCATCGGCGGTTTGTTAAACGCGCGGCGCATCGCGGAGACGATGAGCAAAAAAATCACGGCGATGAATCACGGGCAGGCCTTCACGTCCAATCTCGCCGCCGCGGCGCTGGTGATTGCCGCCAGCAAATACGGCCTGCCCGTCTCGACCACGCACGTCACGGTCGGATCGCTCTTTGGCATTGGCGTGGTGACACGCAAAGCCGATCTGAAGACGATCACGGGAATCGTGCTTTCATGGCTCGTTACGCTGCCATGCGCGGCGGCAATTGGAGCGAGCGTGTATTGGGTTTTCGCGCGGTAACTGTCAGAATTCGAAACGAAATCGCGTCGCGGTTCCGCCGCCGTTTCTGACCCCTGACTCCTGACCCCTGTCACTTAGCCGGCTCCGGAATTTTGACGGTACAGAGCGTGTCCGTGCCGCTCACGGCGGACAGAATCCCGTAAGGTTTGACCGGTTTGGGCAGCGTGATTTTCGCCACGGCACGGCCGCCTTCGGCTTCGAAAGTACCCACACCCAGCGCGAATTCGCCCTCCTTCAAGGCGACCGATTTGCCTTTGAACGAATCGGCGGCCACGACCGTCACCTGCGCTTTGCCGTCGGCGTCATAATTGCCCGCGGCGCAACCGCGCACGGCCGGCGAGGGCTTTTCGGAGAGGCGGATGCGATGCGTGTTGTTGGTGTCGGAATGAGCGTCGGGCCTGGGGTACCAGAGCGCTTGGTAGCGCTCGTTTTCCTTGTCGGCGTCATTGGCGTAAAGCTGGAACGCCAGTTCCAAGCCTTCCTTGGGTTCGATCGCCAGATTTTTCCATGGCAGCATCGCTTCGATCACGTAGCCTTTGTCGTTGACCGTGCGTGCGACTTCGATGGTGAGCTTTTCTTTTTTTCCAGTGCCTTTGCGGTAGTCGCTGATGTTGCTGCGCAATTCAGGTTTTTTCACGTCGCGGCCGGGCGCGACCACGACTTGGTAGCTTTGGTCGGAGCCGCGCGCGGTGCAGACGAAGAATTCGATCGAATCGCCCTGCCACAAATCTTCGGGTTTTTCCGCCGGTTCAAGAGGCACATCGTCGATAACAGTAACTAGCACCAGCAGGCCGCGTTCGTCCCAGCCGAGTTTAAAGGAGGCGTTGAAATTGTCGGGCGTGCGGGTTTTTCCGGCCACGTCGCAAAGATTTTCGACGGAAAATCCCTTGTCGGCCCAATCGTCGGCTTTGCCGTCGATTTTGATATCGGCCAGTTTGGGCACATCGAAAATAGGTGAATCGTCAGCGGCATGAAGCAGGGCCGCGGCAAAAAAAATCGGCATGACACAGAGCGACTTCAGCATAGGGCGCCTCCTCGAGGAAACTCATGACCAGGACTTTGACTTGTGCCGCATTTGTTTACACTGCGGGCTTGCCTATAAAGCGCAAAAAATCGGGATCCGGCGGGGTTTGATCTTTTTCAAGAAAAGATAGTAATATGAATTGCAAAATTCCGCACGAAATTTTGAGAAAATCGTTTGCGCGCGTGTGGAAACGCTGTAAAAAGAACGCTCAACCAGAAGGTTCACTCTGTTTTCGACTGCAAGTCATCGTTTCATTCGGCTTCCGCTTAAGGGAGGATTCCAAGATGTCCAAGTTCAATCTTTGCGGGTTGATGCTGTTGGCCGTGTTGAGTTTGTCGGCGGTTGCCAATGATAAAATTGTTGAGGGCATCATCGTTGATTCGAGCGATGGGGCAGATACTCAGGCCACGATTGTTCGCGATGGCGAACAGATCGACGCCGTCGAAGGGATGCCGGTCTATGCCGGCGACGAGATCAAGACGACCGCCAACGGTATGATTTCCGTCGGTTTCCTCGACCAAACAGCCCTCACGTTGTACGGTAGCACCGAAATAAGCGTCGGCGGCTCAGCCGCCATTGGCACCAGCGAAGGCGCCACCTTTAATCTGGGCGGTGGCCACCTGTTCGTCTCCACCAAATCCACCGAATCCATGCCGCTGAACTTGACCGTCGGCGACCGCAGCGCTCCGGTGGTCCGCGCCGCCGGTCCAAAGCCCCTCAAGATGGAATTGATTCTCACCAAGAACAGCAGCGGCGCGTTCGTGACCAACGTTGAAGTCACCTCTGGCAGCGTGACTTTGACGCCGGCCACAGGTGGTTCCCCTGTTGTCGCGACTGTCGGCGGCGCCACGGTGATGACCATCAGCACCGCGACCAACCCGCCCTCGGGTACGGTGACCACGACCGCGACCACCAAGACCGACATCAAGACGCTGAAGATTGGGACGCTGTCGGACATTCAAGTCAGCCAGGGAAAAACAGGTTTCTCGTTCAAAACAGCCATCACGGAAGGCGACGGTTCCGTCACGAAGGGAGCGATTTCCACGGACTTGACGGGCAAGATTATCAAGGATTCGTCGAAGACATCTAACAAGACCGACAAGTCTTCGTTGTCGTGGTCCGAATCCGTTTCCACCGGAAAGATTGCCTTCAAAGCGGCTTTTGGCGGGAATTCGTTCTCGGCGGCATTCACCGGCGGCGTCACCTCCAAGGCCACGTTGAAGGGTAGCGATAAGACCTCCTACGTCGGCTCCGCAACCTATAATTCCACCACTGGCTTGATCACCTTCACGGGTACGTCCAAGGCCGGCACCACGGCGACGTTCACCTACGATCCCACCAATTCGGCTCAGGCGGTTGAAACGGTGAAATTGGGCAGCGCGACGCCGGTTTCCAAGACATACGCGTATCCCGTCACGCCGGACAATACGCCCGATTTGCGCACGATCAGCATCACTCAGGAGCCGAAGAGCCATTGAGCAATGCGTGCCGATTTCGTCTAGCGAATTTCCAGCGGGCCAAGCTATCAAGCTTGGCCCGCGTTGTTTCCTGACCCCTGATTCCCGGCCCCCCTGATTTCTGGCCCCTGACTCCTATCTCCTGCCGTTATGCACTCGTGCGAAAAAAAGCCAATAATTGAAAATAATCCTCAAATACATTTGTAATCTCTTTTTAGAGCATTAAGCACTAAGCATTTGACTGAGCGGACTATCTGCTTGGATTTTTAGCGCATCCAAAAGCCCGCTTCACGCGTTCATAACGAGAGATTGCTGCGTTCAAGTCCCCAGCCCACATAAGAGGAGACGGCCATGAAGTTCGCATATCGAATCGCCTTCGTGCTGTGTGTCGCCCTTTTCTGCGCTCACGCGTATTGCGCGGGAGTTCTTCAAGTCACCGGTATCACGTCGGATCAAGGCGAGGCCTTTCCAACCAATGTGAATGTCACCTTCACCGCCACCGTGACGGGCGCCAATTCAGTCACGACTTTCGATTGGGATTTCGGCGACGGAACGACAACCACCACGATGGTCAACATGGCCAGCCACACTTTTACGATGGAAGACGACCTGATCACGGTCACCTGCACGGCCAACAACGGCATTGATCCGCCGGATTCGGATTTTGAGTATTTCGAAGCTTTCCGCGCGCCTCAGCCCGGCGACCCGCAAGGCGCCAATGCCGGCGATCCGCCACAAGTGAATCCCGACACCGGCGTGACGTTCACGCTCAACCAGTGCCTGGGCGGTTTCATCAGCGGCACGCTGAGCGTGGGCACTCCCGCCGCGCGCGACGACGCAACTTTTTCGACCGATTTCGGCGACGATGTGGTCCACGGCGGCAGCGTGCTCAACCACCGGTACAACGATTCAGGCATTTACATTATGCAAACGACGGCCAGCCAAAATGGCAGCACAATTGGCCTGACGCGCAAGACGCTGGCCTTTTCGGATTTTGAAATCTACGGTGATAACGAAACGGATTCCGGCGCGCTGGACCTGCCGCTGGCGCAGAAACACCTCAACAATCCCAAGAAAAAAGGCATGGGCTTCAAAGTCAAAGGCAAGTTTTTCTTTGGGACGACCATGGCGCACACCACGACCACGCCGACAGACACCGTCTCCATTTCGTGGAACATGACGCTTCCCGCCGGTTTCGATCCCACCAGCCAGGTCGTGACGCTGGCGATCGGCAACGTCACCGACGACATCACGCTCAGCGACAAAGGCCAGGGAATCATCGATCACCCTTCGCCGTACAAAGCGGTCAAAATCAAATTCCCGCACTTGAAGAAGGGCCAGACCTCGCCGCCCAATCCGACGCCCACTACCGTCACGGTGCTGATGTCTTCACAGGATCTCACTGGCCAGGGCTTCGACACCGAAGGCATTTCGCCGCGGCAGCATCAAACTTCCGGAATGAAAGGCCCCTTCCAGCGCAGCGTCCAGGTCGCGACGCGCTTCGCCGGCATCGCGTTCACGGGCATTGCGCCGATCAACCTGAGCGTCAGTTCCGACAATTCCTTCGGCGGCATTTCATCGCGGTAACGTTGCACCGCCGGCGTCCCGCCTGCGCGTTTGTCGCAAGCGTAGCGCGCGGACGAACCGCGACCGCAAGGGAGCGGCCAGCTTCACATCGATTGTGCGCGTCTGAAAAGTCAGCCGCATGCCCGCTCTCTTGCGGTCGCGGCTCGTGAATTCCCCTTTGCGTCCATGCCTTTCTCCGCGACAATACGCTCATGCTCGATCTCTCCGGCCAATGCGCGCTCGTCACCGGCGCCGGCGTGCGGCTTGGCCGCGCCCTCGCCGAAGCGCTCGCCGCGCGCGGCTGCAAACTGATTTTGCATTGCAATACCTCGCGCAAAGGCGCGCTCGAAGTTGCGCGCGTCATCTGCAAAAACGGCGGCGACGCGGCGGTGCTCGGCGCCGATCTGTGCGACGAGAAACAAGTGCTAAATTTGGCGCGCACCGCCGAAAAAATATTCGGCGGCGTGGATATTCTCATCAACAACGCCGCCGTCTTCTGGCCCACGCCGCTTGAAAAACTCAATGCTGCGCAGCTTGACGCGTTCCACCGCGTAAACCTCCAAGCGCCGTTTATCCTGAGTTCCGAACTGGGCCGGAGGATGCTTGCGCGCGCAAAAAAAAATCGCTCACGCCGCGGAGCGATTTTAAACATGGCTTGTCTGTCGGGGCTGAAGGCCTGGAAGACGCACCTGCCGTATTCGATCAGCAAAGCCGGCGTCATCTCGCTGACGGTGGGCCTGGCCAAACTGCTTGCGCCGCATGTGCGCGTCAACGCCATTGCGCCGGGCACGGTCCTGCCGCCGGAAAAAATGAGCGCGGCGGAGCGTGCACGCCTGCGCAAAAAAATTCCGCTGCAAACGTTCGGTTCGCCGCAAGATATTGTGGACGCCGCGCTGTACCTCCTCAGCGCGCCGTTCGTCACGGGGCAGGTGCTGGTCGTGGACGGCGGGCGGAGCCTTTGAAAGACTCATTTGTCATTTGGCAGTTGTCATTTGTGATTTGTCCTTGAACTCGCTCCAACATTGACGAATCACAAATGGCACAAATGCCAAATGACAAATGAAACCGCCGTTTGACCTTCCACCCGCTTACGGTAAGCTATTTTTCCGCAGAATGCGTCGTCACAACTTTTTTAGCCCAACGGTATCCCCGAATTATCGAATGCACCGCCGCGCCGTCATCTCCGATATTCACGCCAATCTTCCGGCGCTCGACGCCGTGCTGTCCGACATCGCGGCTCAGCAGGTGGATGACATTGTCTGTCTGGGCGACATCTGCGGCTATGGCCCGCAGCCGGTCGAATGCATAGCGCGCGTGCGCGGCGTGGCCAAATGGACGCTGCTGGGCAACCACGACGAAGCCGTCTTTAAGGAACCGATCGACTTCAGCCGCAACGCGTACGACGCGATCGTCTGGCAGCGCACGGTGCTCGATCCGGCTAAACTTTCGTCGCCCGGCCCGGCCGACGTGGAACGCTGGGAATGGCTCAAGAGTTTGGAGCCGTCGCGCACGGACAAAAGCGTGCGCTACGTCCACGCCTCGCCGCGCGATCCGATCCACGAATACGTGCTTAAAGAAGATTTCGACGAATCCTGCGGTGGTCCGACCGACGCGGGCCGCAAACAGCTCGAAGCCATCGACTGGCTCTGCTTCTGCGGCCATTCCCATCGCCCCGGCGTGGTGGCTGAAGATTACCGCTGGTGGCTGCCCGAAGAACTCCCCGAAGGCCGCTGCATGTTGAGGCCCGGTTTCAAAACCATCGTCAACGTCGGCTCGGTCGGCCAGCCGCGCGACGGGCACCCCGAAGCCTGCTATGCGATTTTCGAATACGATCCCAACAAGGATTTAGGCGCTTCTCAATCCGGCATCCGCCCCAGCGCGGCGAGTTTGATCGCCGGCGCGCGCGACCCCAGCACGACTATGGTGCTCACGCGCCCCGATCTTCTGCCCATTGGCAACGACGAAGAAACGCGCGGCGAAAAGGACCGCGAACTGCAGGAGGCGCGCAAAACTGTGATCCTGCTCACGCCCAAAGTCCACTTCCGGCGAGTGCCCTACGACATCCACGCCGCTCAAACGCGTTTCTTCGCCATCCCCGATCTCCCGCGCTACAATGGCATCCGGCTGATGACGGGGAAATGAACGGCGGAATGTGGAATGTGGAATGTGGAATGTAGAATGCGAGCTTCCACATTCCACATTCTGAATTCCACATTCCAAAAAGGAGTCTATGAAAAGAGCATTCATCACCGGCATCACCGGCCAGGACGGCTCGTACCTGGCGGAACTCCTTTTGAAAAAAGGGTACGAAGTTCACGGCTTGATCCGCCGCACCAGCACCTTCACCACCAGCCGCATCGAGCACCTCTACCACGACGTCCACATCCAAGGCCAGCCGCTGTTTTTGCACTACGGCGACCTGGTCGATGCCGGATCGCTTTTGGCGCTGCTGCGCGAGATTGAACCCGATGAAGTGTATAACCTCGGCGCGCAATCGCACGTGGCGGTGAGTTTCAAAAACCCGATCTTCACCGCCACCGCCGACGGGCTGGGCGTGCTGCACTGCCTCGAAGCGGTGCGCGGCTTGCCGAAGAAACCGCGCTTCTATCAAGCCTCCTCGAGCGAAATGTATGGGAAGGTGATTGAGACGCCTCAGAGTGAGACGACCCCGTTTTATCCGCGCAGCCCGTATGCGTGCGCCAAAGTCTACGGCTTCTGGCAGACGCTCAATTACCGCGAATCGTACGGCTTGTTCGCGTGCAATGGAATTTTGTTTAACCACGAATCGCCTCGCCGGGGCGAAACGTTTGTCACGCGCAAAATCACGCGCGCGGCCACGCGCATCAAATTGGGCTTGCAGAAAAAACTCTATTTGGGAAATCTCGACGCCAAACGCGACTGGGGTTTTGCCGGCGACTACGTCGAAGCGATGTGGTTGATGCTGCAGCAGGACCATCCTGATGATTACGTGGTGGCCACCGGCGAGACGCATTCCGTCCGCGAATTCCTCGACGAAATTTTCGGCTTGCTGAATCTGGACTGGAAGAATTTTGTCGAACAGGACGCCCGTTACTTCCGCCCCGCCGAAGTCGATCTGCTGCTGGGCGATGCGACGAAAGCGCGTACGAAATTGGGCTGGGTGCCCAAAGTTACATTCAAAGCGCTGGCGAAGATGATGACCGAAGCCGATCTAGAATTGGCGCAGCGCGAAAAAGTTTTGCACGACGCCGGGTACCGCGCGCAGCAGCACGAGCACGACTAAAGTATTGACCTATGGCCAAACGCTCCACCACCGCGGCATCCCCCGCCAATCCCGCGCAATGGACTCGCGCCACTCTCCCGCGCGTGATCCTGATCGCCGGGCCTGAATCCGCGCTGCGCGAAGAGGCGATGGCCGCGATCAAAAAAGCCGCCTTCGGCGCTTTAGCCTCCGACGGCTGGGTCGTGCTGCACGGAGCGATGAGCGTCAACGAATCCGAAGCGCTCACGCCCGCCGCGGTGCTCGACGAAGTTTGCACGCGCTCCATGTTCGCCGCCGACGATGAAGTCAAAGTGGTGCTGGTCCGCTCGGCGGAACTGTTGCTCGATAAACACTACAAAGTTTTCGAAGACCAGCTCGATGCGATCCCCGACACCGCCACGCTTGTTTTCGAAGCCGCATCGCTGGGCAAAGTCAAAACCACCAATTTGTATAAGAAAATCGCAGCGCGCGGAGCCGTCGTCGAATGCAACGCGCTGGCCAGCGAATTCGACAACTCCGCGCTCGAAATGCAGGTCGAAAGGCGCGCGCGCGAACTGGGCCTGGCCCTCGACCACGGCGCGCTGCTCGCGCTGCTGGCGCGCAGTTCGAAGTCGCTCGGCGTCATCGAAGAGGAACTCGCCAAACTAGCCTTGGCGCTGCGCACGCAAAATGAGCCGCAACCGCAAAATGAGCCGCGACCGCAAGGGAGCGGGCCCATCCGCGTCACCGAACACGACATCGCCGAAATCTGCGCCACCACCAGCACCGCGACTGCGTTCCATTTTGTCGATGCGCTGCTCGATGGCGA
>DATGGK010000086.1:0-21297 GCA_035308565.1 Planctomycetota bacterium
GGGCTTTGACTTGTTCGACGGCGTCAGACGCGGAGGCGTTGACCGTCGCGGTGGCGCCGAGCGATTTTGCGGCGTTCAATTTTGATTCGTGGACATCGACGGCGATAACCTCGCGCGCGCCGGCGGCGAGCGCTCCAAGCAGCGCGCACAAGCCTACGCCGCCGAGGCCCACGACCGCGACGGTGCTGCCCGCTTGCACGCGCGCGGTGTTGATCACGGCGCCCACGCCGGTGAGCACCGCGCAGCCGAAAAGCGCGGCTTCGACGGGGTCAGTGGAGAATGAACGAGCCGCGACCGCAAGGGAGCGGGAATCTTTCTGGCCGCCGCTTGCTCCGATCTTGACGCAGGAATTCTGCGACACCACCGCATGATCGGCGAAGGCGGCGACGCCGAGCAAATGATGCAGTGCGCCGTTGGAGGGGCGGCACTCTTGCCGCCCTGAATCGGCTTGCGCGAACCGCAGCCGGCGCTCGCCTGAAATTAGCGTCCCGCGCACGTTCGACGCAAGCGCCGGTTCGCACAACGCCGGCCGGCCTTCGGCGCAAGGAATGCAATGGCCGCAGCTCGGCACGAAGACGAGCACGACCAAATCGCCGGCTTCGAATTCGCTGACGCCCGCACCGACTTCCACGACTTCCGCGGAAGCTTCATGCCCGAGCACCATCGGCACGGGGCGCGGGCGGTCGCCGTTGATGACGGAGAGATCGGAGTGGCACAAGCCGGCGGCGATGAGTTTGACCAGCACTTCGCCGGGGCCGGGCGGGTCGAGCTCGACGCGTTCGATGCGCAGCGGGCGGGATTGCGCGTAGGGGGCGGGGTGGCCGATGGAGTGGAGGATGGCGGCGCGGATGTTCAGAGGACTGGCTCCTTCTTTCGGTGCACGGGAATACACCGTTCGCACACGAACCCAATCACAATCAACAACAGCAGCGCGACACCGGCGTCGATTCCGGCGTTGGCGTAATTCACGATGGCGCGGCCGTCGCCGTTGAAATAATTCGCGAGCACGCCGTCGGCGTAAATGCTGTCTTCTTCGACGATGTAGATGCGGCAGATTTTTGTCGCGCAGAACGGCCAGCCGAAGCAGCGGTAGTACGAGGTGGTGACGTTATTCAAGGATTTGTCGTCGATGCATTCGGTGCTTTCAGTCTGCCTGAAATTCGCCCACATCAATCCGCCCGCGGCGAACATCAGCGCGACGGCAGTGGAGAGGTGGAACTGGAAGCGCGCGCGGCGGCAAGCGGCGTGAGGGTGGGCGATGGCGGGCAGATTATTTTTCGTGGTCGCTGACATAAGAAGACAAACACTGAATTTCCGATCACGGCACCAAAAAAATGCTGCGGGAAGTTGTCTTCTTTTCGCAAGTGCGATTGAACCTTGTCATGGATGCGAAAAATTTGGGCGGAGAGCGCGCGCTGGACGGCGTTGGTTCATTTCGCAATGAGGCGCGGCTGCTGGGAATATGAGGCGATCAACGCGGCGGGATGTGAGCGCCACAGCGCTGGCGTGGCGCTTGCTTCGCTCTCATTCAGGCTATTTCGAGGAGGTGTTTTTATGCCAAATCAAAGCGCAACGCTGTCCGCGCCGGATACATGCTTGGCTTTACACGCCGGAACCGCGCGCGAATTGATGACGCCGAACCCGCTTTCCATTCACGATACCGCGACCGCTCAGGACGCGGCGGATTTTTTGTATACGCACCACATCAGCGGCGCGCCGGTGATCGACGTCGCGGGGCGGCCGGTGGGCGTGATCACGATGACCGATCTGGTCTGGTTTCAGCGCGCGAAGGACGGCCACTTTCCCACGCAGCATGAGATTTATTACCGCGACGCTCCGGCGAAAACGCGGCCGGTGTCGGCGAGCGCGCGGTTGGCGCGGGAGCTGATGACGCCCGCCGTTTTTTCGGTGAGGCCGGAGACGCCGGTTCGTCAGGTGCTTGAAGAAATGTATCGAAGCAAAGTGCACCGGCTGTTTGTGGTGGATGGCGATGGCACGCTAATCGGCGTCGTGGCGGCGTTTGATGTGATACGGGATTTGTGCGAGTGAACGGCGGGTTCAAGATTCAAGATTCAAGATTCAAGGGTTCAATCTTGAATCCTTGAATCTTGAATCTGGAATAAACGTTGGGCCGGTGATCAGCCTGGCCGAGCGTTGGAATGTGATGTACGCCCAGGCCCAATCGAAGAGCACGATCAGGCGGTTGCGGAAGCCGATCAAAAATAAGATGTGGATGAAGAGCCACGCCAGCCAGGCCAGAAAACCAGAGAGATGAATGCGGCCGAAGGCGGCGATGGCGGCGCCGCGGCCGATGGTGGCCAGGATGCCTTTGTCGCGATAATGGAACGGCGCGAGCGCTTCATTTTTCTGTGCGCGCAAAATGTTCGCGGCGGCGTGGCGGCCTTGCTGCATCGCGACGGGCGCGAGGCCAGGCAAAGGCTTTCCGCCTTGCTGATGCGTGAACGCGGCGAGGTCACCGATCACGAAAACTTCGGGATGGCCGGCGATCGACAGATCGAGCCCGACGATCACGCGGCCGGATTTGTCGAGCCGAACGTTGAGCGATTTGGCGAGCGGCGAGGCGCCCACGCCCGCGGCCCAGAGGATCGTTTCTGCGGCGACGCGCTGATCTTTGATCGTGACCATGCCGGATTCGATATTTGTGACCGGCGAGTTTTTGCGGATTTCGACGCCGATTTTCGCTAGCGCGGTTTCCGCTTGCGCGGAGAGGTCTTCGGGGAAGGCGGGCAAAATGCGCGGGCCGGCCTCGACGAGGATGGTTCTGGTTTCGCGCGTGTCGATGCTGCGAAAATCCTGGGCCATGACTTTGTACGCGATTTCGCTGATCGCACCCGCCAGCTCAACGCCCGTCGGGCCGCCGCCAACGACGACGAACGTGAGAAGCGCTTTGCGTTTGGTGGGGTCGGTTTCGCTTTCGGCGCGTTCGAAGGCCAGCAGAATGCGGCGGCGAATCGCGAGCGCGTCGTCGATGGTTTTCAAGCCGGGCGCGAACGCTTCCCATTCGGGATGGCCGAAGTAGGAGTGGCTTGCGCCGGTGGCGAGGATCAAATAATCGTAGGCAAGTTCGCGGTCTGCGAGAAAGACTTTGCGCGCGGCGGTGTCGATGCGTTTGACCTCGGCCAGCAGCACGTGCGTGTTGGCTTGCTTGCGCACGACAGCGCGGATCGGATAAGCGATGTCGCCGGGCGAGAGGCCGGCGGTGGCGACCTGGTAAAGCAGCGGTTGGAAGAGATGGTAGTTGTGCTGGTCGATGATGGTGATTTTCACGGCCGCGCGGCCAAGCACGAACGCGGCGTTGAGGCCGCCGAAACCGGCGCCGACGATGACGACGTGAGGAGTGGTTTGCGATTCGGGCATGGGTGGTTTTTATAAATGAAAACGTGCGGGGATAAAGCGCGTTCTGGTCGCACGCGCGCCAACCCTCACCCCCGGCCCCTCTCCCCCAAGGGGAGAGGGGAGAACGGCGGCGCTTCGCGAAGTTTTAGAACAGTTTCGGCTAAATCCTCCTCCGTGTTCCTCTGTGCTCTCCGTGGCAAAAAGAAAACGTCCCATCCACTCGATTGGCACGGTACTGGACAACCACGGGCTAAAAGCCCGTGTTACTGGGCGCAGTCGCGGTAGAAGGCGGCGAGGGCTTCGCCGCGGATTTTCAGGGCGTGGACGGATTCGGCGCGGGCGCGGGCGGCTTGTTGCATGGCGTTCAAGCGCGGCGGGTCGGCGAGCAGTTCTTCGAGTGTGCGCGCCCAGGCGGCGGCGTCGTTGCCGGGGCCGATCAACGCGCAGGCGGGATCGTCGGCCAGTTCGCGCAGGCCCGCCACGTCGGCGACGAGCAGCGGGACGCCGCTGGCGAGCAGCTCCAGCGCGGGGCGCGAAGTGCCGTCGCTGCCGATGGCGAAGACCAGGCCGATGTCGAACGCGTTCAGCAGCGCGGCGAAATCGGCGGGCGATTTGCCTTGGGTGCTCAGCAAGGACACGCGCTCGCGGGGCAGGCGCAGTTCGTCGAAGGCGCGGCGGGTGAGTTCGTTTTCCAATTCGCCGCGGCCGACGAGCTGGCCGCGCCAGTTGTAGACGGGCGAAAGTTTGGAGAAGATTTCGAGCGTGAAACGCTGGCCGCGGTCGCGGCCTTTGTCGCGCTTCCAGCGCGCGGCTTGGCCGATGACGGGCGCGCCGCCCTCGCAGCGATTGGCTCGCGGGCGGAAAAAATCGGTATCGACCGCGCCTTGGATGAAGCGCGCGCGCGGGGCGCCGGCGCCGAGCAGCGCGCGTTCGTGATCGCGCGAGACGCAGACGCAGCCGGCGGTGTGGCGGGCGAGCGTGTGCAGCACGGGATAGGATTCGCCGCGCGGGTCGCGGTGCCAGGTGCGGATCAGCGGCATGGAAACGGTGCCTTGCGACGCGACGTAGGCCAGCCATTGTTCGCCTGCACGATGGACGTGGACAGTTTCGACGGCTTCGTCGCGCACGATCCGCGCGAGCACGGCGGCGTCGCGCAGGGCTGTGAGCATGCCCAGCGCTCCCCTGGCGAATTTGAAGCGCGCGAAAATATCGGCGTCCGGCACGCTGGCGTTGCGCAGGGCATCGGCGATGTGCGGCGCGTCTTTGCGGCAGCCGGCGCACGCGCGGATGCCGGCGGCGCGCAGCGCGACGATGTCGTTGATGGCCGCGGCGGCCGCACCCGTCGGCCCGCGTCCGGAGATGAGATGGAGCACGCTCATGCGCGCAGGGACTCACGCGTGAAAGATCCGCCCCGTTCGCAGAGAAGGGCGCCGCCTCAATTATCGGCGTAATGTGGGAAATCGTTTAACGATAGGAACGGAGCATTTCTCGTTCGAAGGTGCTCAGCGTTTCAGACTGCGTCGATAAATGCGGCTATACAATTGACGATGATAGCCAGTGTTTGCGCTTCCAAATCGCCGACCTTTCGCCGGAAGCGTGCGGTCGATACCGAGCGAATTTGTAAAAGATCCGCTGCGCTTGTTTTCGATAGCCCGTTTTGCGGCGAGGGAACGACTTGGACTTTTGTAATTCGGCCCGCGAACGAAGGCTGCCATTCAGTGAAGGGCGCGACGAGTCGTAATTGAAAAACCTGCTCGACGGGCAGGTTGAGCACCACGGCAGGCCGCTCTTTCCTGATTTTGTCCCCGATTTGGGGATCGAAATTTACCATCCAGATTTCACCGCGCTTTGCGTTGTTCATCGGATTCGCCGCGGGGTTCGTCGATAAAATCCGGAATCAATTCGTCCGGATGGGCAGCGTAAAATTCCGCCATCGCTTTGGATTCTTCAAGGAATGCAGTTGCGCGTTCGGTGCGGCTCAGCTTTAAAAAACGCTCTTGAGGGCTGCACGCCGACCTTACGGGCGTCAATTCGCGCGCCAAATCCATTTTCAAAGCGCGCGCAACGATCTCCTTTAGTGTCACGCCTTCTTGTGCGGCCTTTAGCTTGGCCTGCTGCAGCACGTCGTCGGGTATGTCCAAAGTCGTCACCATACTCGTAATCGCAGCAGCACTAGTCGCCCCGTTTCATCTTGTGTGCTTATACCATACAATTGTATGCTTTTGCCAAACAAAATTGGGTTCCCGCCTAATCTGTCGCCGCACGCGCCGCTTTAACTCCCTTGCAAAGAATCAACGCCTGTGCTATGCGATGCTCACTTATCAACTCTTTTGGAGGGGCGCGCAATGTTCAAGGATTTCAAGGAATTCGCGTTAAAGGGCAATGTTGTCGATCTGGCCGTGGGCGTGATCATCGGTGCGGCGTTTGGCAAGATCGTGTCGTCGCTGGTGAATGACGTGCTGATGCCGCCGCTGGGGAAGCTCATCGGGAATGTGGATTTCTCCAGCTTGTTTTATCCGCTGGATGAGAAGGCGAAGTCCGCGCATTCGCTGAAGGAACTCACCGACAGCGGCGGCGCGGCACTCAAATACGGCATGTTCCTCAACAACGTGATCGATTTCCTGCTGGTCGCGTTTGCGATCTTCGTCATGGTCAAGATCATCAACAAGATGCGACCGGCTCCGCCGCCGCCGCCGCCCGCGACAAAGGATTGTCCGCAGTGCGCGATGGCGGTGCCGGTGAAGGCGATGAAGTGCGGGCATTGCCAGTCGCCGCTGCAATAACGATTTTGCAATAAATTTGTCGAAATTGAGGCCCTTGCCGCGTCCTTAGTATGGTATTCTCCAATTGTCTATGAGCGAGAGGGTGATGGCGAGATTCGTTGCGAGGGTGTGCCTGGGTCTGCTGCTTTGTCCGGCCGCGTTTGTCATTGCTGCCGATGTGGAAGCGCCGCCGCCCGCGGATGTCGTCGAGCTGAGCGCGGCGCCAATACGTTCGCCCGATCTCTCGCTCAAACGCATCGGGACCGTCTCGTTTCCCGTCGAGATCTCGATCGACGAAGTGCAGTCGCTGCTTAACGACAAGGCGCCTGAGTCGATCGACAAAGACCACGAAAAGCAGAAGATGGGGTCGTTGATCAAAGACGGCTGGATCGACTACCATCTCGAACGCGGGACCGCGCGGCTTGTGCCGATTTCGACCGCGGACGGCGACGTGCTGGGTTTCGATTTGCCAGTCAGCGGCAAAGTCGTTGCGGGCGGAAAGCTTTTCAAGTTCATGCCGGCGTCGGTCGGTTTGGATTTTCGCGGCACAATCACGGGTTCCACGCGCATAGCGCTCAATCCGGATTGGACGCCGGACGTGCAGGTCGCGTTCACGGTCGATTTCGACAAGGCCAGTTTGAAACTGCTGCACGCATTCAGTTTTCAAGTCAAGGATCATCTTGAAAGCGAGTTACGCAAACACGGGCCGGATTTGCAGAAGAAACTGCTCAAGCAAGTCGATCTGCTCGACATTCCCAAAAAGATGGGGCCACTGTGGGCGCAGATGCACAACACCATCCGCCTGTCGCGCAATCCGCCGGCGTGGATTCAGATCAAGCCGACGTCGATTGCGCTGGCGCCGCTGCACTACACGCCGGACCGGCGCGTGGTGATGGATGTGGAAGTCGAGACGGAAGCGGTGACGTTTTTCGGCGAGAAGCCGCCGAATCAGGAAGTGGGGCCACTGCCGCGGCTGGGGAAAACGAAGGGCGCGGTGAACGCGTTTAAAGTGGCCGCGCCATCGTATATTACGCTGAGCGCCGTGGGCGATTTTCTGAGCAAGCAGTTCCTGCCGCTGCGTGTGGACGTGAACAAGGACGTGAACGTGACGCTGAAGAAACTGGCGCTCGACAGCGACGGCACATGCGTGACGTGCGCCGTGGAGGCCGAAGCGCACGGCGGACTTTTCGGCTCTGGATTGCCGCTGACACTGCATGCGACGACGGTCCCGACGCTGGACGCACAAAAGGGCGAGTTGCGCTTCGAAAAACTGAGGTACACGGTCGATACGGAAGCCTATCTGGCCAAGACTGCCAGCGCGCTGCTTGAACCGGTCGTGCTGGCAAAGCTGCAGGAAAAAGCGCGCTTCGCGTTCGGCGAATTGCTCGAAAAATCGCGCGAGAAAGTCAACACCATCATGGTGAGCAAGAAGGCCAGCAAGAATCTGGAGGTGAACGTGCATTTCGACTCCATGCATGTGGACGATTTGATCGTATTGGACGGCCAAGTGGTGATTATTTCCGACGCCGAAGGACAGTTGGCGCTTAAGCTGCATCCGTGAATATCAATTCAAAATTCAAAATTCAAAATTCAAAATGAACTGCGCTTGCGGGAAAAGTGCGCAGTGGCAGGTGCCGGAGATTGTTCATCATGGGCAAAGTTGATTGGGCGCGCGGCGCTTTTGTTGTGCTGATGGTCTCGATGCTCGCGGCGAGCGGTGCGGATACGACTGTTACCAACAAGGAACTTGGTTTTGAGATTACTTTTCCAAAGGCGTGGGGGGTTGACGGAGAAGATATCGAGAAACGTAACGAAGAACATTTAAAATCGTTTGGTAGGATTTACGGAACCGCGGCACGAGGAAAATCTCCACGCATTGATGGCACTGAAGATTGCGCAGAAATAATGGTGCGAGTTTTGGATTTGACGAAAAGTGCGACGCTTAAAGACTTCGTCATCAGCCATTCCGGTGCGGACTTTAAGTACGATGATAAGAACGAAACGAAGCTTGGGAAGTTGAGCATTTACAAAACGACGGAGGACGCCCTTGGTTTACGAATGCGTTTCGTACACTATCTTCTCATCGGTGATAAGTATGGTTATGATGTTGTTATTCACTCATATTCCAAGGATTACGACAAATATGCCAAAGACATCGACGCCATCGTCAAATCATTCAAACTAATCGACACGAAGTAACCTCACCGAACGCGCGTATTTTCCAATTCCGCCGAGATTCGGCGTAGATAACCAACGACAATGAATGCATGCAACGCGGGCGTCGCAGCCTTGCGCCGTTCGCGGCGCGAATGGCGCGGTGCGCATTGAATGCGGGGCAAAATCATGAAGCCGTCAAACGCCGTTGCGATGTTCAATTCAATTCTGCTGTGTTTCGCGGCGCTCGCGCCGGCGGCGGAAAAGCTCAAACCGTATCGGTTGCCCGCGCTTCCGGACCGCATGGCGCCGGTGATTTGGGGCGCTGAGTGCCGCGCTCCGGATGGAACGGCGCTGGCGTTTGGCGGCGAAGCGCTCAAAAGCGACGACGGGCAATTTCACACGCATTTCACGGCGGCGGGTGGCGAATCGACTTCGCTGGTTGAGAAACTGCGCGCGGAAAATCCGCTGCAGAAACTGCACGACCGCGTGTGGACTTTGCGCACGACGACGAAGAACGCGCTGGCCAAAGCGCGCTTTTATTTTTTTGAGGGGCGTGCGGCGGAAGTGGATGCGTTCAACAAGGAGGTGGAGACGCCCTTGAGAGCCACGATGGAGGAACTCATTTTTATTGCCAACGATTTTAAGAATCCTCCCATCGACGTCCCGACGCCGTACGCAAAGAATCAGCTTTCGCTTGCGCTTATGCATCTGACTACCGCCGCCGGCACTTTGAACGTTACGGTGGGCAAAATAATGAACGGCAGCGTGAGCGCTGAAGATATCAAAGCCGTGCACGAGGCTCAGATCAAATTGGAGCAAGCCGCGGAGTTGCTCGATGCGGAGCCGGGCGCGCGGGCGCTGTCGCCGTTGGTTTACGACGCGAAGAACAAAGTGTTCGTTTTGTTTGGCGGCGATCACCTCGATTATTTGACCAACGACACATGGGTGTTCGACCCGGCGAAAAAAAGCTGGCAGCAGCGTCATCCGAAAGGCGCGCCGGCGCCGCGCGCGAATTCTCAACTGACGGCCACGGACGGCGCAATCAAGCTCAGCGGCGGATACACGTATTCGAACAACACCGATTACATGGGCGGACCGTACATCGACATCAGCGACGGCGATTGGGTTTACGACGCGGCGGCGGACACGTGGAAATCCGAGCGCGGCGTGCAAGCGGTGCCGGACGGCACGCGCACGTATCGGCAAGGCGCGTTTCATCCCGATTTTTTTCTGCAAGGCGAGAAGCCCGACGCGGCGGCGTTCGCGGCGACGCTGCACGAGATGCCAGCGAACACGTGGGTGCAAACGCGGCCGCCGCATTTGCCGCAGATGCAGCGCGACTGGGGGACGGCGGTACTTGACGCCGATCACGACGTGCTGCTGCGCTGGAGCGGCGGGCATTGCGCGCATGGCGGGTCGGACGTGGCGATGTACCATTTCAGCACGAATCGGTGGGAACTGCCGTTCCCCGTTGAACTGCCGCTGGGACAGTGCTACACGAACACCTCGTATCCGAGCGGATACAATTTCAACCTGCGGCCGTGGGTGACGGGGCACACGTACAAATCGTACGCGTACGACGCGGTAAGCAAGCGCATGATTTTCGCGGGCGAGCAGAACGATTTTTATGTCTACAATCCGGCGGTCGGCGATTGGGAAACGCGCGGACACAAACCCAACGGCATGACTTACGGCGGGTGCTTCTACGATCTGCTTTGCAAGCAAACGCCGCGAGCGATTGTTTGCTGGACCAAGGAAGGCCGCGTTTTCTCTTACGACGGCAAACCCGATGGCGGCGCGGGCGGCTGGAGCGAATTAAAAATCGCCGGCGATAGAATTCCCGGCTCAAACGTCGATAGCGCCGGGATCGATTACGATTTGAAGCGCGAGCGCGTGTTGATTTTTCCGGGCAATTACGGCAAGCCCTATTCAGGCCAAATTTTCAGCATCGATTTGAAAACGGCGACCGCTGCGCAATTGAATCCGGCGGGCATGGCGGGCGCGGCGCGGATGCCGGGATTGTTGCGCGAAACGTGTTACGTGGTGTCGCAGGATTGTGTGTTGTCCGGCGTGACATTGCCGGCCGACGACGGCGGCGTGCGCTGGACGCCGGCCTACGACTGCGCGGCGAACAAATGGATTGCGTGCAAGATCGACGGCCCCAATCCCGCCGGAAAAGAGGGGCGCAATGTGTCGATGGGATTGGTGTACGACGCGAAGCGCGATTTGATTTGGGCGGTGGATACGCGCGGGGGGATTTTTGTGCTGCGGTTGAATGCGAAAACGGTGGCTAAAAAGGATCTATAACAGGCGGCTTGATTACGCTGGCGAGTTCCGCACACGGCGATTGAAAGGAATAAATGCGCACGACTGCTCTCCTCATCCTGCTCGCATTCCTCGCATCCGCTCGCGCGGCCGAGGATATTCTTTTCGCCGATTTCGAAGGCGCCGATTACGGCGCGTGGAAAACCACCGGCGACGCCTTCGGCTCCGGCCCGGCGCACGGCGATCTGCCAGGGCAGATGCATGTGGACGGCTACCTCGGCAAGGGCTACGTGAATTCGTTTCACGGCGGCGACAAATCCACCGGCACGCTGGTTTCGCCTGAATTCAAAATCGAGCGCAAGTACATCACGTTTCTCATCGGCGGCGGCGGATTTGCCGGGAAGACGTGCATGAATCTCGTCATCGGCGGCAAAACCGAGCGCACCGCCACCGGCCCGAACACGCAGCCCGGCGGCAGCGAAACGCTGGAGCGGCAGACGTGGGACGTGAGCGAGTTGGCGGGGAAGAGCGCGCGCATCGAGATTATCGACGACGCGACTGGTGGTTGGGGGCATATCAATGTCGATCACATCGTCTTCACCGACACGAAACCGCTCGCGATCGTGTCGAATTTGAAACGCGAGATCGTCGCACAGAATGCGTATCTGCATCTGCCCGTGAAAACCGGCGCGCCGAAGCGCAAAATGTCCGTCAAAACTGATGCGGGCGAGGAACGCCGCTTCGAGATCGAACTTGTGGACGGCGCGGATGCCGAGTGGTGGGCGTCGATGGACATCGCCGCGTGGCGCGGCAAGACGCTGACCGTCGGCGTTGACAAACTGCCGGAGAATTCGAACGCGCTCGCCGCGATTGAGCAGAGCGACACGCTTAAGTCGCCGCCCGGCGCGGCGGAACTTTATCGCGAGCCGCTGCGAGGGCAGCTTCATTTCTCGGCGCGGCGCGGCTGGAACAACGATCCGAACGGGATGGTATTTTTCGAAGGCGAGTACCACCTTTTTTTTCAGCACAACCCGTACGGCTGGGCGTGGGGCAACATGCACTGGGGCCACGCGGTCAGCCGCGACATGCTGCATTGGGAGGAGCGGCCCGAAGTGCTCTATCCGGATAATTTCGGCGCGATGTATTCGGGCAGCGCGGTGGTGGATTGGAAAAACACCAGCGGCTTCGGCAAAGACGGCGTGCCGCCGATCGTGCTGATTTACACCGCCGCCGGCGCGGACGTGCAGTGCCTCGCGTACAGTTCGGACAAAGGCAAAACGTTTACGAAATTCAACGGCAATCCCATGGTGAAGAAAATCTCCGGCGGCAACCGCGATCCGAAAGTGATGTGGCACGAACCTACGCAGAAATGGGTGATGACGCTGTACGTCGATATTGTTGACGAAAATCAAAAAGACGCGAAAGACAACGCGAAGAAAATTCAAACGATTCATTTTTTAAGCTCGCCGAATTTGAAAGACTGGACCGTGATGAGCCATGTGGACAGCTTCTTCGAATGCCCGGACTTTTTCGAACTGCCCGTCGATGGCAATCTCGCGCAAAAGAAATGGGTGCTCACCGCCGCCAGCAGCGATTACATGCTCGGCTCGTTCGACGGCACGACGTTCACGCCGGAGACGCCGAAGCTCAAAGGCCATCGCGGCCGCGGCTTCTACGCCGCGCAAACATTCAGCGACATTCCCGCCGCGGACGGCCGGCGCATCCAAATCGGCTGGCTCCAAACCGCCACGCCGAAAATGCCGTTCAACCAGTCGATGAGCCTGCCGAATGTGCTGACGCTGCTCTCGACGCCCGAAGGTCCGCGCCTCGCGTGGAATCCCGCAAAGGAATTGGAAACGCTGCGCGTGAAATCCGTCGCACCGGGTGCGGTCACCGTCAAGCCCGGAGAGAACCCGCTAAAAGGAGTAAGCGGCGAGTTGCTCGAGCTGCGCGCGACGTTCGAACCGGGCGAAGCCAGCGAGATCGGCTTCACCGTGCGCGGCGTGCCGGTCGACTACGATTTGAAGAAGCAGGAACTTTCTGTCAACGGCGTCAAGGCTTCCGCGCCGCTGCGGAATGGACGGCAGACGATCATCGTCTACGCCGACCGCACGGCGCTCGAAGTGTACGCCAGCGACGGATTGACGTACGTGCCGCTGCCGATGAATCTGAAGTCCGAAGAAAAATCGGTCGAGGTTGTGGTGAAGGGCGGCGAAGTGAAGTTTCAAGCGCTGGAGGCGCATGAGTTGAGGTCGATTTGGGAGAAGCGGTGATTACGAGTTGTTGGCGTTGCAGCACAGGAGAGGAAGTGATAGATTCCAGCTATGAAACCAAGCACAAGTCTTTTTGTGGATTCTGCGCCCCGAATCGATGGAATCCTTGAAAAAGGAGTCGATTTTCATCGGGAAAGTGCGGCGATTCATTTTGATTATGCGGAGAATCTCTACTCAGATTGGCCGAGTCCCACCTGCATCATCTCGGACGGGCCGTATGGCGTGAATGGATTTCCAGGCGATGAAGTGAAATGCGATACGCTTTCGGATTGGTATGAGCCACATGTCAAAGCTTGGTCGGAGCGCTCCACGCCTGAAACCACGCTTTGGTTCTGGAATACTGAAATTGGATGGGCGACGGTGCATCCCTTGCTTGTCGCGAACGGATGGGAGTATCGATGTTGCAATATCTGGGATAAAGGCATGAGCCACGTCGCCGGAAACGCTAACACGCAAACTCTGCGAAAATACCCAGTCGTGACTGAGGTGTGCGTGCACTATGTGAAGGCCGCGTTCTTTAAAGTTGGTGAAGCAAAAATGGCCATGCAAGAGTGGCTTAGGCATGAATGGCAAAGAAGCGGGTTGCCGTTTTGCCTCGCGAACGAAGCATGTGGCGTGACAAATGCCGCTACGCGAAAATACCTAACGGCGGACCACCTCTGGTATTATCCGCCCGCGGAGGCTTTTGTGAAGTTGGCGGCATACGCCAATCGCCATGGCAGACCGGAAGGCAAGCCGTACTTCACTTTAAACGGACTGCATTCGATCACGGCGGAGCACTGGTCCAAGATGCGCGCCAAATTTCAGTGCGAACTGGGCGTCACAAATGTCTGGAATGAACCGCAGGTCGGAGGAGGAGAACGCATCCAAGGCGAGCGGAACGGAATGAAATATAAATTCCGGAGCCTGCATGGCAGCCAGAAGCCTTTGCGGTTGATAGAGAGGATTATTCGCGCATCCACCGATGAACACGATGTGGTTTGGGAGCCATTTGGCGGATTGTGCCCGGGAGCGGTCGTGTCGTACAGCCTTCGCCGCAAATATTTTGCGGCGGAGATCATTCCTGAATTTTACCTGGCTGCGGTCGAAAGGCTGGCCTCTTTATGAATCCAACTAACCCACCGCCCGCCCCCGTGCGAACCTTGCCTGATCGCACATGGGAACATTTTGCGCTCTATAAAAGCCTGCGTGAAGCGATTTCAACTCTGCCCATCTACTTTCGAACGGAGACGACAATTTCCGGCGTGATGGCAACCGATCTGCATACTCTGAACACAGTTTTGGGCGCAACCATCGAAGAACAGGTTGTTCGCACGTTAAATTTGATCCGCAACACATGGGATCCAGACGGCCGCTACGCGCTATACAGTTTCGCAAGACAAGCTCAGACCTTCCCTGACGTTCGCCTGAGAAAAGCGTCCAGCAACGAGACGTTGGTGGGTGTTGAATTGAAAGGATGGTATCTGCTTGCGAAAGAGACCGAGCCGAGCCTTCGATTTCAAACGACTGCCGCGGCATGCGCGCCCCAGGACCTCATCGTGGTAGTCCCTTGGGTTTTGAGCAATGTTGTGAGCGGCTCGCCAATATTGTTTCGGCCTTTTATTGAAAGCGCGCGCTATGCGGCAGAGTATCGTAATTATCATTGGCGCAACCTTCGAAGGACGGAATCGAATGCCGAAATAGATGTGGCGACTGGCGTCGGCCCGTACCCTTCCAAAGCCGATCAAATCAGCGACAAGCCGCGTTCGGATCGCGGAGGCAACTTTGGGCGTTTGGCCAGAACGGGTCTGATGGACGCCTATATGGCTGAGTTGAACGACGTGACTCTATGTGGAATTAAGGCAATCTATTGGCGCGATTTCCTAAAGGCATTTCAGGACAGCACGACGGATCACGAGGCGCGTTTGGCTCTCGAAAGACTGAGAGCTCGAATTTCCGAGACAGCGACACTACCGGCACCGAAGGCACAGGCAGCGCTTGCAATAGTCTCAGAACTTGAGCGACTTCTGGAACTCTAATTGATTATCACTGCTCAATCCCCTCCACCCTCACCGCGCACGCCTTGTACGACGGCTGCTTCGAGTACGGATCGAACGAGGGGAACGTGAGCTGGTTTGCGCTTTCGTAGTGCATCGGCAGAAAAATCTGGCCGGGTTTCACCGAATTCGATATCACGGCGTTGGCCGTCACTTCGCCGCGGCGCGAGGCGATCTTCACGCGCTGGCCGGCTTTGACGCCGAGCTTCTTCGCGTCGGCGGCGCTGAGTTCCACGTACATGTTCTGCGGATAGAGCTTGCGCAGCACCGCGGATTTTTTCGTGCGCGTCTGCGTGTGCCATTGCGACGCCGTGCCGCGGCCGGTCAGCAGCAGCAGCGGGAATTTTTCGTCGGGCGGCTCCGGCATCGGCTTGGGCGCTTCGAATAAAAATCGCGCGCGTTTGTCGGGCGTGAAGAATGCGCCGTCTTCGAAGAGCCGCCGCTCTTGCCGCGTTTCGAGGAAATGTTCCGGGTACGGCCATTGTATTCCGCCCTGCTCGTCGAGCGCCCTGTAATCGGCGATGCCGCTGATGTCGCAGGGCTGGCCCTTCGAGAGCGTCTTCATGATCTGAAAAACCGCTTCGGGATTGGCCCACGCGTCGAACATCTTTCCGCAGCCCCAATAGTGCGCGATTAATTTAAAAATCGCGAAATCGCTCAACGCCTGCCCCGGCGCTTTGGCGACTTTTTTCGCAAGGCCGAAACGCCGCTCGGAGTTGATAAACGTGCCCTCTTTTTCGCCCCAGCCTGCCGCTGGCAGGACCAGATGCGCAAGCGCGGCGGTTTCGGTCGTGAAGTACATGTCTTGCACGACGAAGAAATCGAGCTTCTTGACGAGTTCCTTGAAATCGTTCTGGTTGATCCATGAATGCGCGGCGTTCGTCGCGACCATCCACAGGCCCTTGATTTTGTCGTTGCGGATGCCTTCGATGATTTCGTGATACGCCCAACTGTTTTTCGCGGGGATGCGCGTCACGTCGAGATTCAGCAGCGCCGCCACATTTTCGCGGTCGTGCGCGTTGGTGAAATCGCGCCCGCCGAGCAGGCCCGTGGTGTTGCTGAAGAGGCGCGAGCCCATCGCGTTGCATTGGCCTGTGATCGAATTGGCGCCGGTGCCGGGGCGGCCGATGTGGCCGGCCATCAGCGCAAGGTTGATCAGGCTCTGCGCCGCGCGCACGCCTTCGTAACTTTGATTAACGCCCATCGTCCACCAGAACGAGACGCGCTCGCTTTGATGAATTACGCGCGCAAGTTCCAGCAATTTTTCCTGCGCGATTCCCGTGCGCTCCGAAACGGCCGTCGGCGTGTACTCGCTCACAAACGCGGCGAAATCGGCGAAGCCGGTCGTGTGCGCGTCGATGAATTCCTTCTTGATCCAGCCTTCGCGAATCAGAATGTGCGCCAGACCGTAAAAGAGATGCAGATCGGATTTTGGATTGAGCTGTACGTGATCGGTCGCGGCCAGCGCGGTCTCCGTCGTGCGCGGATCGACGACGACGATGCGCGGCTTGCGTTTGTTCTTCAGCACGCGCTCCCACATGATCGGATGCGCGATGCAAAGGTTGCTGCCGACGAGGAAAATCGCGTCGGATTCCTCGAAATCCTTGTACGTGAACGGCGGCGCGTCGAAGCCGAAGGATTGTTTGTACGCGACGGCGGCGGTGGCCATGCATTGGCGCGTGTTGCCGTCGCCGTGCAGCACGCCCATGCCGAATTTGGCGAGCGCGCCGAGCAGCGCGAGTTCTTCGGTGACGATCTGACCGGTGCCCAGCCAGGCCAGCGATTCCGGGCCGTGCCGCGCCTGCACGCCTTTGAAGCGCGCGCAGAATGCGTTGAGCGCCAGATCCCAGCCGACGGGTTCGAGCGTGCCGCGATCGTTGCGCAGCAGCGGCGTGGTGGCGCGGTCGCTGGCTTTCAAAACTTCGAGCGCTTCCCAACCTTTCGGACAGGCCACGCCGAGATTCACGGGATAATCCGCGGAGGGCGTGAGACCGATGGCCACGCCGTCTTTGAGGTGAATGTTGAGGCCGCAGCCGGTCGAACAATAGCCGCAGACCATGTTGGTCGTGGCGTCGGGTTTGAGGCGTTCGGGGAGATGTCCGAGTCCGAAGCCGGCGGGGCGCAGGACGAGATCGCGCGTGAGTGCGCCGTCCCATTGGCGGATGAGGCGCGTGACCTTGCCTGCGAGGGTTGCTTTTTTGCGCCCCGATTTGCGCGATTTAAACTTTCCGGAAGCGCGGCCCGATTTGGATTTCGCGCTCATTCCGCCGAGCCTCCGGGCATCTTCAGCGCGACGACGGCGCGGAAGAAGAGCGAGCGCTCCAGCAATTCGGTGAGCAGCGTGAAGGCGCAGACGGCTGCCGCGAAACTCAGCGCCACGCCCGGACGATTGCCGGGGCCGAGCAACATCAGCGGCAGGATCACGCCGCCGATGGCTCCGAGCGTGAAGCGCAGGTTCATGGGCAAGACCAATTCGCGAACCATGAGAAGGGCTGACTTTTTGAGCGGGTGATAGGGCGCGCGTTTGCGCAAATGGCGGAAGATCAGGCCTTCGTGAAGCATTTTGAAGAGCGCGAGCGCGGCGATTGCGGCGCAGACTGGCTTGATTCCGGTCGCGATGGGCGCATCGGCGCGATAGGCCTTCAGCGCAGCGAAGAAGAGCATGGCGGCAAGTCCCAAGACGAGCGTCGTGAGCGTAAATTTCACGGCCGTCAGCGGCGCTTTCCAGAATTCGCGGCGCGTGTCGATGTAGATCATCATCGAACAGATCACGCCGGCAACACCCGTGAGAATGGTCGTGGCTTGCAGCGCCGATGCGACGCCGCTCGAGACGTGGATGCCGATCTTCGGCGCAAAGAACGACGCTGCGTACGCGCCGGACGCGAGCAAATAGGCGCTGAACGCGACGATCTCGCGGCTCATCCAGGATGTTTTGAAACCAAGCACGGCGCGGAAGGCGTAAAGCGGGCGGCCCAAATGGAAGATGGCGCTGTTGAGACCGATGAAACCGGCGAGGAACGCGGCGGCGGCAAATGCCGGGCGCGTCGCGCCAAGGTCCGGCAGGAACGACGCAAATTTGGAGAGCAATTCGAGCGCGAACGCGCCGACGGAGAGTTGTGTCAGCACCAGCATGACGACCAGCGGAAAGTGACCGGGTTCGGGCGCGGCGCGGTGCAAATCGGCGGCAACCGTATTGTACGGCAGCGCGTGCTTTTTTTTGTAGATCGTCGCTGGCTGTGTATAGTCGGGCGCGGGCGCGCCGGGAAGAAATTCGTTGTTTGCGGAACGTTCAGCAATATCGTCCTTGTTGACGAGCGTGATCTTGATCGCGGTGTTTGGACACGCCTGCACGCAGGCGGGCGCTTCCTTCTCGGCGAGGCGGCTGGAACACATGTCGCATTTGCGCACGATGCCGCGTTTGGAATTGTACTTGGGCACGTCGTATGGACATTTCAGCACGCAGTACTGGCAACCGATGCACTGGTCGTCGAGGTGTTTGACGATGCCGGTAAAATCGTCTTTTGCGTAAGCTTTGGCGGGACAGCCCAACATGCAGGCGGGATGCGCACAGTGGTGGCAGGCGGCGGTGACGGTTTGGAAAATGGGCGCACGTTCGCTGCCGCCTTGAAGCAGACCGACCGTGCGCCAGACTTCGTCGTCATCCAAGCCGTTCATCGAATGGCACGCGGTGACGCAGGCCTTGCAACCAGTGCAGGCATCGAGGTCCACTTCGAATGCGTATTGTTCATTTTTTTGCGGCGTGCTGAGCGGAATCAGATCGCGGTATAGCGGCTCGTGGAGCGGCGGAGTGTGAACGTCATGCAGGCGCGAAAATCTTTCGACGGCGGTAAGCTGCTGCTGATCTTGCAGGAAGAATTCGATCAAAGTGCGCCCGTCGCCGTCCACGAGTGGGGCGCTTTGTTCATTAATCAGCAAGCTTGTCAGGTTTGACGCAGACATGGCGCCCATGAGCGGCAGTTCTCCGATGAGATCGGAGGGGAGGGAGCAAGAGCGGGGCCAGAGATTAGGCAACCACGACGCGCCGCCTCTTTTGTGCTGCATTCACAGCGGTGACGATTTTTGGCGCCATCTGCAGATAACTTTCGATACGATTGTCTTTCGCTTTAATGACCACGACGGCAATGTCGTAATTAGCGATGACGTTTTGGTATTCGATGTTCTGGTCCGCGGTGATAAATACGTCGAAGGATTTTTGGGCGAGCGTCATGAGTGCGCCGTTTTTTGCGGCACTCAAATCTCCAGCTTCTCAAACGCGTCCGCCAATTGCTCGACCTTGTCCGCGCCGACGGGCCTGCGTCCCGCTTTGACCAGCTCGCGGTCGCGTTCGAGCGCGGCTTGATGGCGGCCTTTGGGTTTGCCGAAAATCTTCGACAGGTCGAGCTTAATTTCGCCGCGTTCGCCGCCGATGGCGCCGGCGATGGCCTGATTGGTCTGGTACTTCGGAAACATGATCGCGCCGACGGGGCAGACGCGCGAGCAGGCGGGGCAATCGGTGCGGCATTGATCCTGCTGGACCACGCGCAGCGTCGCTTCCGCGTCCACGCCGTAGACGCCAAAGAGGCAAAAATCCATGCAGTCCATGCAATTGGTACAGGTGTCGTAGTCGATCACCGGATACCAGCGCGGCGAGAGATCGGCGTTGAGCGGCGGAGCGAGTTCTTTTTCCGCAATCGCGCCGCGTTCTTTCGGCGAAAGCGTGGGCTTGGGCGGCGGGTCTTTGCGAACGGGCGGCTCGACGACGGCGCTGGCCGCGCCCGCGAGAATATCGGCGGTTTGTTGCGCGAGTGATGCGGCCGAGCCTTCGCGCAGATCGACGCAGTGCAGTTTGCGTGCAACGCCGTTCACTTCGAGATTCTGGCGCGCGAGAATCCATTTGAGCGCGCGCGGGTAATGCCAGCCGAGGCAGATCAGATCGCCGCGAATCGAGCGCAAAAAACTGGCGCCGTCGTCGTCGGCTTGCAGATCGTAGATCGAATCGAGCGTTTGAAAAACGACGCCGCGCGCAGTCAACTCACCGATAAGCTCGTCGAATTTTGGCTGCAACTTCGGCCCCTCATCCGGCGGCACGCGCGAGAGCACGACCGTGGGCGGGCGGCGGGGAGTGAAAGTAGGAAGGTCGGTCAACATGCCGTAAGTATACACTGCGAATATGGAATGTGGAATTTGGAATGTGGAATGCGGGATGTGGAATTTGGAATGCCTTCTTCGATATTCCACATTCCATATTCCCAATTCCGATTTCATAATCGCCGGACGTAAATCCACCACGTTTCGTCGTCCGGCACATCGCTTTCGATGATGCGCACGACTTCGAGGTGCGCTTTGCCGGTGACGGCGAAGGGGACTTCGAATTTGGAGCCGGGCCAATCGCCGACGACTTCGAGCACCTGGCCGGAGGCAAGCTGCTGGCTGCGCTCGAGGCTTTTGAGCGCGGGCATGGGACAGGTCAGGCCGCGCACATCCAGATGAAACTCAACGGCAAAGGGCTTGCCATCGTCGTCGAGCTGGCGCAGATGAAAGGGTTCGCCGTCGGATTTCTTGAGCGGAGTGGCTTCGTCCATGCGGGCATTCTAAACGATGAGCGGCGAAATGGGAAGCGTGGTCCGTAGCCAAGCAGGGTGGGACCACGCGCGGAACATTGCGTAGCTACTTATCGGGCTTATGGGGCTTATAGGACCTTTAGGCCCTATAATAGGGCGCATAGATCCTATTTATTTGCGCGCGTCAATGGGTCTATTGGCGCGACGTGCCGCCGCTGCTATAATCCAGCGACGTTTCTGGAACTCGAGTTACGATGGCCTCATTGGGACAATACCTCCGCGGCATGCGGCGCCTCGCATTTTCGGCGCTGCGCGGCGACAAAGACGGCGCGGCAAAGGAACGCCGTTTGATGGCCTTTCGCCTGCTTCAAGGCGAAGCCGACCAAATCACTTTTACGCGCGCCGGTATAAAATGGACCGTGGATATCGACGGCGGCGTGGTGCCCAAAAAGCTGTTCATGCGCGCCAATGCTTTCGAACCGCTGCGCAAAGGCCTGATCGCATGGCTGCGCGGAAACGGCCACATCACGGAAAAGCGCCGCACGCTCATCGACATCGGCGCCAACATCGGGACACCGAGCGTCCAGCTTGCGCGCGAAACCGGCCTCGACGTGCTGGCCATCGAACCGGTCCCCGCCAATTTCGAATTGCTCCAAAAAAATGTCGCGCAAAATGGACTTGAAGGCCAGGTGCGCTGTGTCCGCGCCGCGGTTTCGTTGCGCGCGGCCAGCGTGAAAATGGCCGTGCCGAAGGAACGCGCGACCTGCGAAGTGCTCGAAGACGGCCGCCAGCCGGGTTTCGGCGCGCTCACCGCGGACATTCCCGTGATCGAAGTCCCCTCGCTGCGTCTGGAAACAATCCTCACCGAGCAGGAAATTCAGCCCGA
>DATGGK010000087.1:0-81802 GCA_035308565.1 Planctomycetota bacterium
AGGGCGAAGTCTCCATGCGCCTTGAAAACGTCCCGTGGAACGAAGCGCTGAACATCGTCGTCAAAACGCTGGATTTCGTGACGGTCAACGAAGCCAACAACACCATCCGCATCACCAGCAAAGACAAAATCGCCAGCCAGATGGAAATCCGCATCTTCCGCCTGGCTTATGTGTTGCCGGAAGGCTCGTCGTACACGGCCACGCTCACCAGCGAATTTGCGGTGAAATCCGGTTCGAAGGAAGTGAAGGACGCCGGGCAGTCGCTCATCGACGTGCTCGCTCACGTCAAATCGGCCGGCGGCACGATTTCGTTTGAAAAGCGTGCCAACGCACTGGTCGTGCGCGACACTCCCACGGCGTTGGACCAGATGCAAAGCATCGTGGACAAGCTGGACGTGGCGCCCAAACAGATTCACGTGGCCGTCAAACTTGTCGAACTTGACGATTCGGACGCCGAGCGCATTGGGGTGAACTGGAACCAGGGCATCCAATTCGCGATGTCGCCGCTGTCAAGTTGGTCCAGTGCCTTTCCGTTCGACGTCTCCAAAGGCATTTCCAAATCGGTGTTGGGCGACCTGGCCGTCGGGCAGGCCAACCGCCGCGCCATCGATCCGCTCACCAACACGGTTATCCCATCGCTCGATATTTTCAGCCTGAAGAACGCGGTGAGCCGCGGCGGCGGATTCTCCGCGCTCAACGCGGCCGGCGGCGGCGGCGGCGCGGCGAATGTCGTCGCCGATCCGAAACTCGCGCTCGGCAGCATGGGCTTCCAGGCGACGACCGCGCTCTTCGAATTGTTCCGCACCAAGACCAGCGGGCGCGTCATCCAGGCTCCCCAGTTGATCACGCTTGACAACGAAGAAGCCACGATCCAAGTCGGTGAGCTCGTGCGCTACGCCGAGTCGTTCATCGCCAACACGGAAGGCGGCGGCAGCGTGTCGGGCTTCCGCGAAGCCAGCGGTTCGCCGATCAAGCTCGGTTTTCAGTTGCTGATCATCCCGCACGTGACTGGCCCGGAGAACAACGTGCTGATGACGATCATTCCCAAGACGGAAGATTTCAGCCTCACGCGCGGCGGCACGGGCGGCGCGCCCGCTGGTTTCCAGCGCTTCATTGGCGACAACGGCATTCAACTCGACTTGCCGCAAACCAGCCAGCGCATCGTGGTGACCAAGATGATGCTGCGCAACGGTGAGACCGGCGTGATCGGCGGTTTGCGCCAGGAGACCGAGAGCCTCGCCGAGATCAAAGTGCCCATCTTTGGCGACATTCCGATCCTCGGCCGCCTTTTCAAGCATCGCAGCCGCAGCGACAGCGGCAGCAATTTGATGGTCTTCGTCACGCCCACGATCATCGACCTGCACACCAATGACGATTTCAAGAAAGAATTGGACAGGGTTCGCCAGGAATACAGCAAGCCAATGACCAGCATGGAAGACGAAAGCGCCGAAGCATCGCGCTAGTTGTGGTGCAGGCTTCCAGCCTGCATCCGAAGCGCCGGCTTCCAGCCGGCTGTTTTGGGGCGGGGACGAGGAGGGGTCTTGAAACAATTCTTAACGCTCGCGGCATTGCTGCCGATGCTGCTCGCACTGGCTCACGCGGTTGACGACGAAAACCAGCCAGTCGTGACCCCCAAAGTCGTCACGATTCAAACCACCGCTGCCACCGAGGGCGTCTCCGCGATCTCTCAGCGCGGTGCGCTGATCACGCTCGACGTCACCGAACGCCCGCTCAAACAAGTGCTCGATTACCTTTCCACGATCAGCAACGTCAACATTCGCGTCGTCAAAGAAAAAGACAACAAGATTCCGGTCACGTTCCGGCTTGAAAACGTGACCTATCGCGCCGTGCTGGATTTCATCGCGCGCAAATACGGCATGATCGTGGACGACCGCGATCTGGCGGCGTCGCACATCATTTACATCGACACGCCCGAGCGTGTCTCGATGGTCTTCCAGCGTGCCGACATTCGCGACGTGATCAACACCATCGCGATCCAATCGAATGCCAACATCGTCGTCGGCCCCGAAATTCAGGGCGAAGTCTCCATGCGCCTTGAAAACGTCCCGTGGAACGAAGCGCTGAACATCGTCGTCAAAACGCTGGATTTCGTGACGGTCAACGAAGCCAACAACACCATCCGCATCACCAGCAAAGACAAGCTCGCGCAGGACCTGCAGATTCGCATCTTCCGCCTCGCCTATGTGCTCCCCGAAGGCTCGTCTTATACGGCCACGCTGACCAGCGAGTTTGCGACAAAGACCGGCACCAAAGAAGTCAAGGACGCAGGCCAGTCGCTGATCGACGTGCTGACCCACGTGAAGACGGCCTCCGGCTCGATTTCGTTTGAAAAGCGCGCCAACGCGCTGGTCGTGCGCGACACGCCCACCGCGCTCGACCAAATGCAAAGCATCGTGGACAAGCTGGACCTCCCGCCCAAACAGATTCACGTCGCCGTGAAACTCGTCGAACTCTCCGATTCCGACGCGGAACGCATCGGCGTCAACTGGAATCAGGGCATTCAATTCGCCATGTCGCCGCTGTCGAGCTGGTCGAGCGCATTTCCGTTCGACGTGTCGAACGGCATTTCGAAATCGGTGTTGGGCGACCTGGCCGTCGGGCAGGCCAACCGGCGCGCCGTCGATCCGCTCACGAACACCGTCGTTCCGTCGCTCGATATCTTCAATTTGAAGAACGCAGTGAGCCGCGGCGGCGGATTCTCCGCGCTCAATGCCGCCGGCGGCGGCGGCGGTGCGGCGAATGTCGTCGCCGATCCGAAACTGGCGCTGGGGAGCATGGGCTTCCAGGCCACGACGGCGCTCTTCGAATTGTTCCGCACCAAGACCAGCGGACGCATCATTCAGGCGCCGCAGTTGATTGCGCTCGATAACGAAGAAGCCACGATTCAAGTCGGTGAATTGGTCCGCTACGCCGAATCCTTCATCGCCAACACGGAAGGCGGCGGCAGCGTCTCCGGTTTCCGCGAGGCCAGTGGTTCGCCGATCAAACTGGGCTTTCAGTTGCTCATTATTCCGCACGTAACCGGCCCTGAAAACAACGTCCTGCTGACGGTCATTCCGAAGACCGAGGACTTCAGCCTGGACCGCAGCGGCACGGGCGGCGCGCCCGCGGGCTTTCAGCGTTTTATCGGCCCCAACGGCATTCAACTCGACCTGCCGCAAACCAATCAGAAGATCGTGGTGACGAAAATGATGTTGCGCAACGGCGAGACGGGCGTGATCGGCGGACTGCGCCAGGAAACTGAAAGCCTCGCTGAAATCAAAGTCCCCGTCTTCGGCGATATTCCGATTCTCGGCCGCTTGTTCAAACACCGCAGCCGCAGCGACTCCGGCGACAACCTGATGGTCTTCGTCACGCCCACGATCATCGACCTGCATGCAACCGACGATTTCAAGCGCGATCTGGACAGAATTCGCCAGGATTACGCCAAGCCCTTCAACCAGATCGGCGAAGAAGAAACCACGGACATCCTGCAGCGCTAGTTGTTTCTCGCAAAGCCGCAAAGTTGGCGCAAAGAGCGCAAAGAAAATCTCGTTGTAACACTCGTCGTATTCTTTGCGATCTTTGTGTGCCGTTCCTTTGCGCCTTTTGCGTGAGATGCCATGCCGCGCCGCCTCCAAAGCCTCCGCCTCGCCATCCGAACTCTTCCCAGCACGCAAATCTGGCTGCGCTGCGCATTCATCTACTTGCTCTTTCTCCTCCTCGCCGCACCGCTCGGATTCTCAACCGGCCTGCTCAAAATCGAATGGATGAAAGCCAGCCCCGCAATGCTCGCATTGACCGCGGCGCGGATCGTGGCCATTCCCGCGTTGTTCGAAGAACTCGTCTTTCGCGCGCTGCTGCTGCCGCACCCCAGTGAACACAAATCCGCGCGCCACGTAGTCGTCGTGTGCACGCTGGCTCTGCTCGTCTTCGTCGCCATCCACCCGCTCAATGGCATCTTCGTGCGCACCCAATCGCGCGCGGTCTTCACCGACCCGATTTTCCTGACGATCGCCGCGCTGCTGGGCCTGGCCTGCACCATCGGCTACCAAATATCCGGCTCAATCTGGCCGCCCGTTGCGATGCACTGGGGCACGGTCGTTGTCTGGACGATTTGCCTCGGCGGTAAGCGAATGCTCGGATAAATCCTGTAGCATAAGCGTCCCGCTTGCACGCGCCACAACCCGCGCCAGAAGCGCAAGGAAAGTTTTTCGCGCGCCAGGCAGAACGCTTCTTCGGTGACACACTTGCGAGTCAGCTTGAAGCCGGCGAGCAGGAACCAGCCCCAGCCGAGCGACAAGCCCTGCGTCATGGACGTCGTCTGTAGGGCCACCGCGCACATGAGCCAGAACACATTTTCGGGCGTCAGCACACGAATGCGGACGGGCGTGCAGCCGGTAGCGGCCGCAACGGCTTTGAAATCATCGGGGCGCAGAATGGCGCGAAACGTGGCGAGGCCAAACTCGGTAAAAAGGCGCGCAACTCGTCCGGCCGGGGAACCGCTACTAGACATGCGTGTGTCTCCTAAATGCCGATTGGGAAGCCGGGGCTGCTACCCCGCGCTCATTTATCCATCGGCATTCGGAGACATTTTCGTTTCAAGATGTTAACTTAGGGCCATTGCCCGCGGGGAGAGGGGAACGGGGGCGGAGCGCTTCGCACAAGCAAGCTGACAGACCCGCGATTTTGACTATCGCGTTTTTTCATTACCGCAGAGGGAGCACAGTGCGTATAATCTTAGGCTCTCAAAATTGTATCGCCGGGGACGGGGCTGATTCATGGACGTAATGAAGCGTACTGCTGATTTATTGAAACTCGAACCGAAGCAGGTTGAGACAGTGGCGGCGTTGTTTAAAGAGGGGGCTTCCATTCCGTTCATCGCGCGTTATCGGCGCGACAGGACCGGCGAACTGGACGAAGCGCGGCTCACGCAACTTAAAGATAAACTCGATGAATTCAACGACGACGAAACGCGCCGCGAGACGGCGTTGAAAGCGATTCGAGATACCGGCAAGCTTACGCCGGAGCTCGAAGAGAAAATCAAGAACGCGGCCACGCGCGAGGAACTCGAAGACCTTTATATGGCGTTCCGCTCGCGGCGGCGCACGCGCTCGAATGCCGCGAAGCACAAGGGGCTTGAGCCGCTGGCGGAATTGATTTCGAAGCAAGAAAGCAGCACAACGACGCCGGACGAAATAGTCAAGCCGTTCATCAGCGAAGAGAAGGCCGTGAAGGACGCGCAGGAGGCGTTTTCCGGCGCGCGCGACATCGTCGCGGAGAACATCGCGGAAGACCCGGCGTGCCGCAAGATTGCGCGCGCGCTGCTCAAGCACGAAGGCAAGCTGGTCACCAAGCCACGCGAAGGCATCGATCTTTCGAAAGGCAAGTACGCGTCGTTCGCGAATTTTGCCGATCCGATCGGGAAGGTGCCGGGGCATCGTTTGCTGGCGGCCATGCGCGGGGCGTCGGAGAAGCAGCTTTATTTGTCGCTGGATGCGCCGAAAGACAAAGTGCTGGAGCAGCTTAAGGCGAAGCTGATCACCAACGCCGACGCGCCGCTGAAGGCGGAGTTGTCGCTGGCGATCGAGGAATGTTACGAGCGGCTGCTGGGTCCGTCGCTGGACAACGATCTGCGCTTGGAGCTCAAGCGCGAAGCGGAGACGGAAGCGATTGAAGTCTTCGCGAAAAATCTGCGCGCGATTCTGCTGCACGCGCCGCTGGGCGCGAAGGCCGTGCTGGCGCTGGGACCGGCGGTGAAAGCGCCGTGGAAGATTGCGCTGATCGGCGCGGACGGCAAAGTGATTTCGCACGCGGTGCTGCATCCGAATAAAGACGACGAGGAGAAGAAGAAGGCTGCGGATGAAGTTGTGAAGCTGGTCAAGGAGCACGGCGTCGCGGCGGTGGCGATCGTGAGCGGGCCGGGGTCGAAGGACGCGGATATTCTGGTGCGCGACGCGTTCAAGGCGGCTGAAATCAAAGACGTGCCGCGCGTGCCGGTGCACGAAGGCGCGGCGGCGGCGTACGCGGGCACGGCGCACGCGCGCGAAGAAATTCCCGACGCGGACAACGCGCTGCGCACAACGGTTTCGGCGGGGCGGCGTTTGCAGGACCCGCTGACGGAGATTCTGAAACTGGATTTGAAGACGATTCCGCTGGGGCAGTTTCAGCACGACGTGGATCAGGGCGCGTTGCAGCGCAAGCTGGAGGAGACGGCGCGGTCGGTCGTGGCACAGGTTGGCGCGAATGTGAACGCGGCCAGCGAAGCGGTGCTGCGGCATGTGCCGGGTTTGAACGCGGAGTTGGCTAAAGCGATCGTGGCCGCGCGCAAAGAGAAGGGCGCGTTCAAGACGCGCGATGAACTGAAGAATGTCGCGGGCGTGGACGCGAAAGTCTACGAGCAATGCATCGGGTTCCTGCGCATCCCGGATTCGGAAAATCCGCTCGACAAAACGTCGATTCATCCGGAGCAATACGCGGTGGTCGAAGCGATGGCGGCGTCGGTGAGTTCGACGGTGAAGGAATTGGCCGGCAATGCTGAGGCCGTCGGCAAGATCGACCGCGCGAAATTTGTCAGCGCGACGCTGAGCGACGCGGACGCAAAGGAAATCCTCGCGGAATTATCCGCGCCTGGCCGCGACCCGCGCGGGACGTTTGTTCCGCCGCAATTCAACGACGAAGTGCAGGACATGGCCGATTTGAAGGAAGGGATGGTGCTCAACGGCGTCGTCACGAACCTTGCGCAGTTCGGCGCTTTTGTGGACGTGGGCGTGCATCAAGACGGGCTGGTCCACATTTCGGCGATCACGCACAAATTCATCCGCGATCCATCCGAAGTGCTGACTGTCGGGCAGCAGGTGAAAGTCAAAGTGCTTTCGATCGAGCCGGAGAAGAAGCGGATCAGTCTTTCGATCAAAGCGCTGGAAGAGCAGCCGCGGCGTCCGGCGCGCGGGCCGCGTGGGCCGCGCTCGCAGGAGCCGCGCCCCTCCGGCGAATCGCGACAGCCCGGCGAGCCGCGCCCGTCTGGCGAGCCGCGACCGCAAGGGAGCGGGCCGGAAAGCGCGCCCGCGGCGGGCAGCGCTCAGACGCAAGAGCGCCGTCCGCGGCGCTTCGATCGTCCGCGCGGGCCGCGCGCTGGCGGTCCTCCACGCGGAGCGTCACGTCCTAACGAGCCGCGACCTAACGAGCCGCGACCGCAAGGGAGCGGCCAGCCGGCCGAAGGCGCGGCTGCGGGAGCGGAAACTTCCACGGCGGCGGCGCCGGTCAGCGGCGGGATTTCAAGCGGCGGCGCTCCAGCCGATCGTCCGCGCGACGGTGGCGATCGGCGCGGGCGTTTCGGCGGCGGCGAACGGCGCGGAGGACCGGGTGGCCCACGCGGTGATCGTCCACCAGCGCACAAGCCCGAACCGGGCAAGCCGGATTACTCCAAGTTCTTTGTCAAAGGCAAGCGCAAGGACAAAGAGAAGCGGAGCGAGCGCCCCGATGCACATGCGGCTTCACGCGATGAAGTGCGCGAAGTGATGCGACACCAAAGCACCGGCGGGATATCCATGGCCGATTTGCTCAAGCAGGCTGGCGTCAAGGAAGAGTAGCGGCGGTACAATCGCCGCGCTTTTCCGGACACCATTCGTTTTTTTTTGCTCACATTGTCTTTCCTGATCAGATCCGCGCGCATACGCCCGCGGCTCCCGGTGTATCTTTGAAGTCGAAATTCATCTTCGCTACAACCGGAAGGAACAGAGGTCAATGCCCACCAGAAAGCTCTCGCTCGTTCTTGTTTTCACAATCGGTTTGTTTGCAGGTGTCATCCAATCCGCCGAAAAAGATGGCCCTGCGCTCGGCTCGATAGATTGGCACCCATCGCCGCAGAACCCCGTCGGTTGGCGCGGCGATTGGACCGGCCGCTTCCCTGGCGCCACGCCGCCACTTAATTGGAGCCGCCGCGTCAAAGGCATCACCACGGAACTGCGCTACCAAGCCAATAAACCCGCCGGCGAACCCGGCAAAGATTCCAAGCCGCTGGAGTATTTTACGATCAAGGATTGGCTGGTCGCCGGCCCGTTTTCGCTGCAAGATCCGGTCGCCGATCTGGAAAAAGATTTCTTGAACGGCGAAGCGGCTATACATCCCGCGCAAGGCGACAAGGCCGGCGAGAGCGCGTGGAAATTTCTGCGCGCTGACATGGAATCGCAAAGCCGCCACGACCACAACGAAGGCACCTGCGGCCAGAGCTACGTCGATTTCCTCTATACGTTCGGAACCATCACCGTCACCAAGGACAAGATCGACGTGAGCGGCGATTTCGTCAATAAAGCGGCGTACGCACACACGTATGTCTGGTCGCCCGCCGAAGCGAAAGTGCGTTTGCAGATTCCGTTTACTGGCGAAGCCGGCCGCTTCTGGCTCAACGGCGCGCCGACAAAATTGGAGAAGAACTCCAAAGCCTACGATGTGTCGCTTAATAAGGGCTGGAACCGCCTGCTGGTGAAAGTGACCGTCGCCGACGGGCTGGGCAAAAATTACGACGGCCGCTGGCTCAGCAAATGGCTGGTCGCCGCGTACATCACGCCGATTCCGCCGGTGAGTTACGAAACGAAGAACATCAAATGGATGACCAAGCTGACCGGCCGCAGCATGTCGCAGCCGATCATCGTCGGCGGAAAAATCTTCGTCGGCTCCGGCATCTCCGATTTGATTTGCCTCAACAAAACCGATGGCAAAATCCTGTGGATTCAATCCAGCGCGCCGTGGGATGCAATGAGCGCAGACGAGCAATCCGCGCTGCCGATCAAAGACGTGGTCGCGCCGGCGCTCGAAAAACTGAAGTCGCTCAACGCTCAAGTTATTGCGGCGATCAACGCGGCGGTTTCCGCGCAAGGGCTTTCGTCCGACCAGGAAGCGGAACTCGATAAATTACTCAAAACAAAACTCGACACCGAGCGTTCAATCCATACGGCCTTCGCGAAACTCGACCGCAAAAAATATCCGGCGATGAGCGACAACGAAGTCGCCTCCAGCAACCCGACGCCTGTCAGCGACGGCACGCATGTCTTTTGGGTCTGCGGCGGCGGGATGAAAGGCCCGGGCGCGTACGTGTTTTCGTGCTTCGATTTCGACGGAAAAAGAGTGTGGAGCACGCACGACGCGCTGGGCGCATCCGAGCACGGCAACCACGGTTCGCCTTCACTGGCCGACGGCAAGCTGATTTATACCGCGAATAAATTGCTCATCGCCTACGATCAAAAAACCGGCAAGGAATTGTGGCGCGCGTCATCGAAAGATTGGCAGAACGAGTATTGCGGCACGTCGGCGGTGATTGCAAAAATCGGCGCGGAGCATGTGATCGTCGGCAAACGCTACCTGCATCGCATGAGCGACGGCTCTGAAATCTGTTCGAATCTTTTGGAGCCGGGCCTGACCGAAACCACGCCCATCGTCGAAAAGGACATGCTCTACAATCCGTTCCGCTGGCGCGGGTGGAAAGAACCGATGTCGTTTATTTCAGTCAAACTTCCCGCGAGCACGGCGGCCAGCGTGAAGGCTGAAGCGGTCTGGGCGCCCGAAGGCAAAGACGTCAGCATGGCGCTGCGCGGACCGATTTTCGCGATTGCCTCGCCGCTTTATCTGAATGGAATCGTGTACTCGATCGAAATGAGCGGCGGGCTTGCCGCGGTGGATGTCGAAGGAAAGAAACTGCTCTATCGCCGATGGCTGGACGGCTACAATCGCTACAATCGCTACCTCTATGGAGTAGCCGCCAGCCCGATGCTGGGCGGCAAGCACATCTTCATCACCGACGACGCCGGCTACACGCACATCATCGAACCCGGCCCCGAATTCAAAGAGAGCGGAAAGAATATTTTAGAAAACATCCACTTCTCCGGCCTCGGCGGCAACCCCTGCCACCAGGAATCGTTCTACACCTCGCCGTATTTCGAAGGCAAATGCCTGTATTTGCGCGGGGAAGATTATTTGTATTGCATTGAGGAGAAATAGCACAAAATGTCCCGCTCTGAAATGAATGCGGGGTTCCGAATCGGCACGGGCTGCGTCATTTTCGCGGCGCGCTCTTCCGTGCTTTCAAGCGCCTGACGAACGCCCGGTGCACCGTACGCTTGAGTTTTTCCTAAATAACGCCGAACACTCTGAAACGTTGAGAGTTCTTGAATAATCGTCGATCCGAACAAACGGAAAGAAAGAATAGCGTCGCCAGCAAGACACTCATCCAAAATTCGGGCATGCGCAAAATGTGAAGCTTGAAGAGCAGAGAGCGCACGTTCCAAACACAAATTTTGCCATCCACTCCACCGGTGGCCAATAAGTTCCCGTCCGGCGACATCGCGGCAACGAGGACCTTATTGAGGCCATCTCGCAGCGAGCATTGTAATGTCCCGTTCGAAACCTCCCAAAATTGCAGCACGCCGTCCTGCCCGGTCGTGTAAATCAATTTTCCATCCGGCGTGTAGCGCATCCTGCGAACTTCGCCCGGTTTCAATTCAAACAAAAATCTGCCGGAGTCCGCATTCCATACGCGCACGGTGCCAGCCTCGAGCGTCGCAAGCGTGTCGCCCCGCGGCGACCATGCAATATCGGTGATGGGATCTTGCGCGGGCGGCAGCGCGAACAAATCCGCGCCGGTTTCCACGTTGGTAACAAACGCGAGCCGGAGCGATTGTTTAGTGTGATTATCCGAACGCACATTGAGGTACCGTGTTCCGTCCGGCGAGAGCCTCGGCATTAATATGAAGCCGCGGTATTTAATTTTCCGGCATTCAGTGCCTGGCGAAAAAATGGAGATTTCACCCGAATCGCCGTAAACAAGAAATCGTCCATCTTTATCCCGCGCAAAATCGGCGCTGGATGAATCGCAGAAGTTGGCGTGAATGAATTCAGATTCTGTTGTAAGCAAATTGAGTCTTTCCAATGCGCGTCCAGCGCAATAAACCAGGTCATGCCCGTCGGGCGAAATAGCGATCTTATTGCCGTCCGGATGGTATATTTTCAGTCTATGTTCGAGCGAATATTCCTCGCGATTTGTTACACTCGGTGTCCAGACTGCTAGTTTACAATTCCAATCGGTGGACGCCGCGATAACGCGATTTCCCGCGGCAAATTCCAACTGCCATGGTTCATATTCGAATTCGTCTGACACGATGCCCCGGAAATCGATTGTTGCCGACTTTTCAAACGTTGGCCGGCGCATGCACACAGACATGACACTTCCCGACAGCAGCGTGAAAAGAAGCAGCGTGCGAAGCGAGAAGCGGGGACGCAGCATTGATTGGCTCGCCTTACGGATTTGCGAACGGATCGATCAATTGCAATCCGGCGATATGCTTGTAATCGGCGGTATTCCGCGTGACAAGCGGCAGATTGTGAACCAGGGCCGTAGCGGCGATGATGGCGTCGGCGAGGCCCATTTTTTTCTGCTGACGAAGTTCGACCGCGCGATCAATGATCACATCAGTAATGGGGAGGATTTTTGCTTGGCGAAAAAATATTTCGAAGTCTGCACGATCCGCTGGGATTAACCGATGATAGCCGAGCACTTCGAGGATGGTTATTGCCGAAACCGAGGACACATTTGCAATAACAAAGCTGCGTACATGCGCGAACGCCGGACGCGCGGAATAAATAACGGTGTTGCTGTCCGCGAGCACTCAATCGTTCCTTCCCGCCAAAGGCCGGTCCTTTCGCTGCTCTCGTTGCCAGGC
Organism: Planctomycetota bacterium; assembly: GCA_035308565.1. Classification (GTDB taxonomy): domain Bacteria; phylum Planctomycetota; class SZUA-567; order H5-PLA8; family H5-PLA8; genus JANXLS01. The sequence continues at coordinate 11,715 of DATGGK010000087.1, forward strand.
GACAGGATCCGGTATGGAAGCCACTCCACCGCGCGCGGCAATGCGTTCGAGCGCCTCGGCCATAATCTGTCTTCGATGTGACTCATCCGAGTCCGCGAACGCTTGAAGCGTTGCTGTTACCTGGAGCTTGCCGCCAAGCAGATCTTTGGGCACCGGCACGTGAACTGTGCCGTCTGCATCGGGTTCGAGAATTGCGGTCACGGTGCTCATAATGCTCATGCCGTCACTTTAACGCATCCGTTCGCGCTTTCAAGGATTCGTCCAAAAACCGGCGGCCCCGTCCTCCCGGACGGAGCCGCCAATATCGACGCGAACGTTCTGACTTCGGATCTTCGATTACATATCGAAGTACATGTAGAATTCGTGGGGATGCGGGCGCAGGCGGACCTGGTCGGCTTCCTTCTTGCGCTTGTAGTCGATCCACGTTTCGATCACGTCGCCGGTGAATACCTCGCCCTTGAGCAGGAAGTCGTGATCTTCTTCGAGCGCGGTGAGCGATTCTTCGAGGCTGCCGGGCGTGTTCGGGACCTTCGCCAATTCTTCCGGCGGCAGGTCGTAGATGTCCTTGTCCAGCGGCTGGCCGGGATGGATCTTGTTCTGGATGCCGTCCAGCGCCGCCATCATGATCGCCGAGAACGCCAGGTACGGGTTGCAGCTTGGATCCGGACAGCGGAATTCGAAGCGCTTGGCCTTCGGACTCGTGCTGAACGTGGGGATGCGCAGGCACGCCGAGCGGTTGCGCGCCGAATACGCCAGGTTGATCGGCGCTTCGTAGCCGGGCGTCAGGCGCTTGTAGCTGTTGGTCGTCGGGCAGCAGAAGCCGATCAGCGCCGCGGCGTGCTTGAGGATCCCGCCCATGGCGTAGAGCGCGGCGTCGGAGAGGCCGGCGTAACCGGAACCCGCGAAGAGGTTCTTGCCGTCCTTCCAGAAGGACATGTGCGTGTGCATGCCGGAACCGTTGTCGCCGAAGAGCGGCTTGGGCATGAACGTCGCCACCTTGCCGTACTTCTTCGCCACGTTTTTGATGATGTATTTGTACATCGTCAGCTTGTCGGACGTGCGCACGAGTTTATCGAACTTGAAGTCGATTTCGGCCTGGCCGGCGGTCGCGACTTCGTGATGCTGCTTTTCGATTTCAATGCCGCAGGCTTCCATGGTCAGCATCATTTCGTTGCGGATGTCCTGCAACTGGTCGATGGGCGGGACCGGGAAGTAGCCTTCCTTCGGGCGGATGTCGTGGCCCTGGCCGGCGCGGACGGACGTCCAATGCCCTTCTTCCGATTCGATCTCGTAGCCGGCGCCGTTGACCGCGCCGTACATGCGCACGGAATCGAAAATGAAGAACTCGGCCTCCGGCCCGACGTAACAGGTGTCGCCGATGCCGGTGGACTTCAAGTACTTCTCGGCTTTGAGGGCGATGTTTCGGGGGTCGCGGGTGTAATCGGCGCGCGTAATCGGATCCTGAATGTTGCAGATGATGTCCAGCGTCTTGTCCTTGAAGAACGGATCAATGAACGCCGTTTCGGGATCGGGGATCACGAGCATGTCGGACTCATGAATGTGCGCCCAGCCGCGGATGGAGGAGGCGTCGAAGCCCAAGCCATCTTTGAAACAATCCTCGCTCAACTCGCGCAGAGGGGTGGAGAAATGTTGCCAGGTCCCGATGAAATCCATGAACCGGAAATCAACCGTGGTGACGCCCTGGGCCTTGGCAAACTCAAGGACTTCTTTTGCCGTCTTGGCCATAACCAGATGCACTCCTTCTTCTCTTTTTTTGTACTCAAACAGGCGGACCGACCGCCGGGCCGCAAAGTCAGTGCTGAGCGCTGAGTCCTGAGTGCTGAGTAAACAGCGAGGCAAGCGCTTCGCGCTTGCATATCAGTCCCGCCCCAAATCTTCGTTAGCCGCTGCGAGCGAAGCGAGGCCGTTTTACTCGGCACTCAGCACTCGGCACTCAGGACTTGCCGTTAGATCGCTTCCGGTCCACGCTCGCCGGTGCGGATGCGGATGCAATCCTCCAGCGGCAGGACGAATATTTTTCCGTCGCCAATCTGTCCCGAATCGCCGGACCGCCCGCCGCGGATGATCGCCTGGATCGTGGGTTCGACGAAGTCGTCGTTGACCGCGATCTCCAGCTTCACCTTGCGCAGCAAATTCACGGTGTACTCGTGGCCGCGGTAAATTTCGGTGTGGCCTTTTTGCCGGCCAAATCCCTGCACGTCGCAGACGGTCAAACGGACCACCTCGACTTCGTTCAACGCTTCCTTGACGGCTTCCAATCGCGACGGTTGAATAATGGCTTCAATTAATTTCATCGGATCTCCAGCCGGTCAAAGCCGCGAAACCAAAACCGCGCGCGTCGGCATTCGTTTGAACGCAAGACTCGGACGGCTTGGCACTTTCGCGTGCTCGCTCTCCAAAGCAAAAAACAGGCCCAATGAAGGCGCTAACGCGCGAACTCGTTTTGCGCGCAAAACCCCTATGTGTACAGGCGCTGGCAATGTACAAAAGACCGCAGAATAGTCCAATCCGAAATCTGTTATTTTTTGAGCTAATTGGGTTGAAATTGAACAGGTGATTAAAAACAGACAGCGCGGCGCTTTTCCCAAGCGATTTTGCAGTCAATGCGCGATTCAATAGGCCCTATAATGCCTATGGACCAAAGGCAGTGCGCGATACCGCAAGAGGCGAACGGCGGCGCTACTTGGGTTTGATCGCGGTGCCGCTGACGTTGTGCTTGGCGGTGTAGTTCACGTTCACGTTGGCGAAGTAGTGCGTTTCGCCGTCGAAGATGCCGACGGGAATCGTGCGCACGATGCTGGGCACGGTCACGTTTTCAAGATCGGCGCTGGCCAGCAGGGCGGTGCGGAAGTCGCTCTTTGAGGCGATGAAGGTAAACGTCGCCAAATTGCGTGCGGCCGCGATGGCCAGCGTTGCGCCGCCGGATTTGGCGTGCAGGCTGGGCAGAATCGTGAACGTCGAGAGGGCGCCGCCGATGTCGATGGTAATCGTTTTGCCGACGTACGTCGTCACGTCACTGGGCGTTTGAATCGTGCCGACGAACATTACCGCGTCGGATTTTGGCTTGGCGAAATTCAATTTCGCTGTGAGCACCGTGGTTTTCACCGGCAGCGAGACGACGACGGGAATGATTTGCGTAGTGGAATGGAAGGCGTCGGAGACGGTGACCTTCACGTTGTACGTGCCCGGGTTGATGAAGACGTGCGCGCCGAGCGTATCGACGGTGCCGTCGCCGTAATCGTAGGTCGTCACGGCAGTCTGGCCGGGCGAGACGGACGTGCCGAGGGTGAAGACGACCGTGTCGGTGTTGATCGGGCGCGGCGGCGCGAAGGTGGAACTGATGATCGCGGGCTGTTGCGTGACGAGGATGGAGAATTTCTGCGTGAGCGTGCTGATGCCGTCGGTGATGGTGGCGACCACCGTGTACGTTCCCGGCGCGGCATAGGCGTGAACGCCCAGCGTGTCTGCGGTGCCGTCGCCGTAATCGTAAGCGAGACCGCTGCTGAAGCCGGGCGATGGGACGGTCGAGATGTTGAAGGTCACGGCATCGCCAGGCGTGGGGTGCAGGGGCGTGAAGGACGCGGCGGTGATGATCGGGGCTTGGACTTCGAAGGCGCCGAGGTCCACGCCGCTGCCGATCAAGCGATTGTAGCCCACGCCGCGTTGGTCGGTCTGGAGGCCGTCGGGATTGACGCCCGCTTGCAGCGCGGGGCTGCCCGGAAGGAGCGCGTGGGTCAGCGTTGGGCCGGCGTTGTTGGCCAGCGGCGCAAGTTTGGGATCGCCGCCGACGAGGTTGTGATCGTCGGTGCCATTGATGGTTCCCGCTGCCGCATCGCCGGTGACGTTGCCGGCGACGATGGTGCTGACGGCTGACAGCGTTCCCGCGGCGCGCGAAATGCCGCCGCCTGTGGCGCCGCCGGTCGAGCCTTTGGTGACGGTCGAATTCTTGATCGTCGCGACGGTGGTGGCATCGGTGATGTAGACGTTGCCGCCGTCCAGCGGGGCGGAATTGCCGGAGATCGTGCAGTTCTTGAAGGTCGAAGTGGATTTGTAAAGAAAAAGCCCGCCGCCTCGGCCGACGGTGCCACTGTTTCCGGAGATCGTGGTGTTGGTGACGGTCGCGGTGCCTTTGTATAAATGCACTCCGCCTCCGCCGGTGCCCTTTGACGTGTTGCCGGAAATCGTGCATTGGTCGAGCGTCGTTGTAGCCTGGTACAGATCCAGCCCGCCGCCGCGGCTGTTGGCGGCACCGTTGACGATGGAGGTGTTGGTGATCGTATTTGTGGATTGATAGAGGAAGGCGCCGCCGCCGCGGTCGAGGGCGGCATTGCCGGAGAGCGTGGAATTCGAGAGGGTCAGCACGCCTTGGGCCATGCTGATCCCGCCGCCTTTGCCGAAGGAGGTGTTTTGCGAAAGCGTGCAGTTGGTCAAAATCAGGTTTGCGGCGGTCGAGGCGATTGCGCCGCCTTTGCCCGTGCCGGATTGCGTGCATTGCGAGATCGTGCACTTGGAGAGCGAAAGCGAGTTGATCGAAAGAATTCCGCCGCCGTCAAACGCAGCGGCGCTGGACGAGAACGAAATCACGCAATCGGTGAGCGAGAGATTTTCGGCGTTGTAGATCGCTCCGCCGCCGGCGCTGGCGGGGGCTTTGCCATGCGTCAACGTTAAACCGGAGATGACGACGTTCGCGGAAGCAGCGGCATTGCCGTCGTCGACGTTGAAGATGCGCGAATTGTCACTGCCGCTGATGCTCAGCAGGTTGGAGCCGGGGCCGGTGATCGTCAGGTCTTTGTTGATCGGCAGTTCGCTGGAAAGAACGATCGGGCTTTGAAGATTGTTTTGAAACTTGATCGTATCGCCCGGATCGGCGGCGGCGATAGCGTTGCGCAGCGTGCCGATGCCCGAATCGAAATTGGAGGTGACGATGCGCGTGGTTGCCGCGTAACTGCGGCGCGCAAAACCCAGCAGCGCGGAACCGAGGAAAAGTGAAACGCTGGCGTACCGCAGAACGGAGAACCCCGAAACAACGGAGCGGTTCAGCTTGGACGGTGGCGTTGACATTCGCTCGAAACCCCTCGCTTTCAAAAGCACCATTCTATGTGTCAAGGACGGTTGCAAGGTTTGCGTAAATTCCGCGCCGTCGAATTGAATTTCGTCAAATCGGTGGCGCTCGCAACGTGCATGTGAGTTGGACGGCAAGGCGTATTTGTAGTCGTAAACACGCTTTACGCAAGGCGGAAATGAGGAATGTTTTGGAGTGGCAAAATAGGGCTGATAGGACTTATAGGGCCGATAGGACAAATAGGTCAGAGGCGCCACGAGCTATATTATGTCAGAGCAGAGAGGCGTTCGAGCAGGGACGGATGGGAATAATGGTAGGCGCTGAAGAGCGGGTGCGGGGTTGGGTTGGAAAGGTTTTCTTCGCTGAGTTTCAAGAGCGCGCCGCGCATTGGCTCGGCGCCAGTTTGCGCTTTGGCGAAACCGTCGGCTTCGTATTCGAATTTGCGCGACAAGGCGTTGGCCAGCGGCTTGGTCCAAAAAGTCAGCGGGCCGGCGATGAGGGAACAGAGCAAAAATCCTTGCGCGATGCCCAGCGCCGAATAAAAATCCACCGGCCACCCGAAGGCTGCGTACAGCGGCGGCCAATGCAGGATCAGGCTCAGCACGAAGAATCCGCCGAGCGTCATCGCGCAGCTCAGCAGCAGGCCCTTCGGAATGTGTTTGAGTTTGTAGTGGCCGATTTCGTGCGCGAGCACGGCGCTGAGTTCCGGCACGGAAAGTTGCGCGACCAGCGTGTCGAAGAGCACGATTCGGCGCGCAGTGCCGAGACCCGTGAAATAAGCATTCGAATGCGCGGAACGTTTCGAGCCGTCCATGACATAGATGCCGCGCGCCGCGAAGTGACAGCGCTCGGCAAGTTCTTTCAGCGCGCGGCTGAGTTCGCCTTCTTCGAGCGGCGTGAATTTGTTGAACAGCGGCGCGATCAACAGCGGATAGAGGATCATCAGCAGAAATTGAAAGCCGATCATGAACAACGCGGCCCACAGCCACCAGAGCGGCCCGGCGCGCAGCGTCAGCCACAATAGCGTGACAATAAACGGCACGCCGATCAGCACGGAGAGCGCCGCCGCTTTGACGCGGTCCAAAAGCCACGTGCGAAAGGTCGTTTTGTTGAATCCGAATTTCGCTTCGATTTCGAAGGTGTTGTACAAATCCAGCGGCGTGGACGCCACCGCGCCGATGAAACCGAAGAGCATCAGGAATGCGGCGCCGCTGAGGTATTCGTTTTTCACGTGCGTTTGGACGAAGCCGCTCAGCCACGGCAGCAGTCCGGAAAAGAGAAAGACCAGTTTGAGCACGGCGCCTTCGAACGCCGCCACGTGGCCGAAGCGCGCGCGCGCGAGGGTGTAGTCGATGCTCTTGCGGTACGTCTCTTCGCTGACGATGTTCTTCAGCGCGTCCGGGACGCGCGCCGCATGCGCTTTGACATGGAGCACATTCAACAGCGCCAGCGCGCGCTCCAGGATCACTTCCAGCGCAAAGAAGACCAGAAAAACGATGACGACGATGCGCGCGTAATCCATAGAATGCAGAATGTAGGGCGAAGCGAAAGCTGCGTCCAGTCGAATGTCCAATAGCGAAAATGGAATGCGATGCCGCCCGAGGCAACTCCACTACATCCCCCTGATGCTTCAATCGCTCAGCCGCCCGCGCCGCGCCCATATCCGCTTCGCCGCGCGGCGGCGATTGCGTTTTTATTGTTGCTGGCGGGCTTGCTGATTTTCAACCGCAGCTTCGCGCTGATCGGCTTTCCGCCGGTTTATGTCAGCGAGATGGTGCTGGCGCTCGCGCTGTTCGCGACACTTTTCGATTTCAAAACCGTCTTCATCGAACCGCTGAAACATTCGCGCGCGATGCAGTGCGTGGCGCTTTTCATGTTCTACGGGATTGTGCGGATTTGCTTCGACGCGCCCTCGCGCGGATTGGACGCGGCGCGGGATGGGGTGATTTGTTTGTATGCGGTGGCAGCGTTTTTGGGGCCGTGGTTGCTGGCGGCGGTGCCAAAAGTCAGTCGAGTGGGGGGCGTCGAATATTTCGCGGAAGATCGCGCTATTCGGCGATTCCATCACTTTATTTTCGATGTGTCCTACTGGGCAATGTTATGGGCATGGGTCGTTTACAATACAGGCTGGGCGCCGGCATCCATCAAAGTTGACTTTTTGAGCATGTGCTGCGCAGTTGCGTACGCCGTGTCGATTGGAATCGGAATTTACTGGGTCATTCTACTTCAAAAAATGAGGGCCAGCCCGGATATCGGTAAAAAGCTTCCGCGCTTGCGACGCCGTGCACGATGGCAAGGGTTGTTTTGTGCAGCGATTTCGCTGATTTCCGGAATGCTCGTTCTCTGTCTGCCCACGCGCGCGCTGCTGCCCGCGTTACTCATTCCCCCGCTTGTTTCTCTTGCCATTATTTTTGCGAAACCCGGCGCGCGAAAAAAAGTGATCTTTGCGATTCTGCTGATGGCCATCATCGGCGGCGGTACGGCGTATTATTTTTTTTCGCGGTCCCTGGCCGCGCGTGAACGAATCGAGGCGATCGCCGATCCCAACGAAAGCCACTTTCAGACGGCCGAAGGACAACGCGCCGCGCACTCCGTGAAATGGCGCCTGACATTTTGGCGCCGCTGCATCGACGAAACACTGCACCGCGCGCCGCTCTTTGGTTTGGGATTCGGGACGAACCTCACCGAGCTGCTGCGCGGCACGCCCGACTGGCCCATGTTCGAGGACAGCCAGAACGCCGCGAAATACGGCTCGCGCAACCGCCACCCACATTCGGCGCACGTCACGGTTTTCGCGCGCCTGGGCGGATTGGGTCTCGCGCTTTGGATCGCTCTTCTGGCGCTGGTGTTTTTGCGCCAATGGAGCGCTCTGTGGAACTATCGCGGGATTTTATGGCTGAAGGGTCTCAGCACGCCAACCGAGTTGACTCGCTTCTGCGATTTTCCGGCCGAAACCATGTTGCTGAGCGTGTGGTTGATCTATCTTCTGGCGATGTCATTCGGCGTGGTGCTCGAAAATCCATTCGGCGGAATTTGGTTTTGGACGATTACGGGCCTGATTGCGAACCGCGCGCGGTGAATAGGCCAAATAGGCCTGATAGGGCCAATAGGGCCTATGGGGGCAACTAAACAGACGGCTGGAAGAATCGTGCCGAATTCAAAATAGTGCTTTCGCCGCTCGGCGCTACAATGCGCGCATGGCCGTGCTACGCGACGATACATCAATCCGCTTCCCACCGCTGCCCCGTGGTTGGCGCTGCCCTCCCCTCACGCGCGAACAATGTCGCGAGATCGACCGCGTGGCCGAACAAGAATTTGGAATCCCCGGCATCGTGCTGATGGAAAACGCCTCGCGCGGGGCCGCGGAAGAAGCGTACCGCATGTTGTGGGAACGCGCGCGGCGCGAGGGGGCGGCGGATATTTCCGAGTATGGCGTGGAGGTTGTTTGCGGCGGAGGGAACAATGGCGGCGACGGGTACGCGCTGGCGCGGCATCTGTACAACGGCGACGTGAAGGTGAACGTTTTTTCGCTGGTGCCGCCTGCAAAATTGAGCGGCGCCGCCGCGGCGAATCGGCGCATTTTGGAACGCACTCAAGTTGAAATCATCGATCATCTCGACACGCAGCATTTGCACGATAATGAGCAGAGTTGGCGCAGGTCAAGCTTGATCGTCGATGCGATCTTCGGCACTGGTTTCAAAGCTCCGATGAAATCCCACTTCGGCGATGCCATCACTCGCCTGAACCGTGCCGCCGCCGAAAAGAAAATCCCAATCCTCGCCCTCGATCTCCCCTCCGGCCTCGATTGCGACACCGGAATTCCGTGCGACCCAACCGTGCGCGCGGATGTGACCGTGACATTTGTGTCGAAAAAAATCGGATTCAAACAGACGCCGGCGAAAGAATATCTTGGCCGCGTTGTCGTCGCGGGAATCGGTGCACCGCGCGAAGTCATCGAGAAAGTTCTGAAACCTTGAACCTTAGGCCTTGAATCCTTGAACCTTGGGCTCATGAGGCGAAATAAGTGATCCGTGGTGCAGGCGTCTCGCCTGCACGACTCGCAGGCGGGACGCCTGCGCCACGGTCCTCACTCGATTCGCCCCATGAGCCGAACCTTGAACTAGATTCATTCCGTCGCGTCAATAAACACATCCACTTGTTGACCGACGTACAGTGTTTCCTTCGTCTCCAGGACCTTGTAAATAATCTCCAGCACGCGCGTGTCCACCATTTCGTGTTGCGCGTTGGTCAGCGCGCGTTTGGGGATCACGAAGGGATCGACGCGCACGAATTCCAGCGGGATGCGCACGTTGGTCGCGCCTTTCGGCGTGGCCACGGCTTTCATGCCCGGCTTGAAGCGCTGCGCGTCGAATTCGTCGATGTCGGCGCGGATGTGCAGCGGCTCAATGTTGCCCATCACGATCGGGGCGCTGTCGGCGTTGACGCTCATGGCCATGGCGTATTCGTTGACGCGCAGATTCACGCGCAGGATCGTGCCGTCGATCGGCGCGCGGAGCATGTGGCGCTCGATTTCGAGTTTGATGCGCGCAACTTCGGCTTGCGACGCGCCCAGGTCCGCATCAGCCTGATCGACGGCAACTTTGGCTTCGCCCAGCGCCGCTTGCGCTTTGTCCACGTCGGGTTTCCACGCGCCGGCGAGGAAGGTGTCGAGGTCCGATTTCGCGGCAAGGCACGCGGCCTCCGATGTTTTCACGCGCGATTTCGCGGTTTCGACGGCCATCTGCGAGGTCACTTGCTTGGCCTTCTCCAGATTCAGCATGAATCGTTGATGCTCGGTTTGTTCCCTGGTTGTGCCGCCGGTGCGCTCGGTGCTTTCGTATATGGCGAGTTGGTTTTGCGCGTCAGCGATGTTGATCGGCGCCTGCGCGGCGGTGGATTCGGCTTCCGCGACGGATTTTTTCGCGTCGACAATCGCCGACTGCGCCTGCTCGACTTTCGCGCGCAGGCCCGGCTCGTCTTCCTTGCGCCGAAAAGCTTCGACGCGCTTCAAATCTGCATCGACGCTTACCGCGGTGGCCTTGGCGCGGCTGACGGCCGTTTCGGATTTTCTCACCGCGGCTTGTGCGGTGAGAAGCTGCGATTGCAGCGTGCGCGAGTCGATTTCAAAAAGCGGGTCGCCCTTCTTCACTTTCTGATTCTGCTTCACAAAAATGGCCGTGACCATGCCGGGATCGCTGACGCCGATGGCGATGTTCTCGCTGGCGGGTTCAACCAGGCCCGAGCCGGCGATGCCTTTCTCGAACGGGTTGCGCACCGGTTCTTTGAGCAGCGGCGGGAGCGGCTGAGGTGCGACGCTGCGGCGCGCTTCGATGATGCCAAAGGCAGCGCCGGCGACCGCGAGAACGAGAATGAACCATTTCCACATACGCTTTAGTCCTTGTTTGTAGTCCCGCCTTTAGGCGGAAGCGCGTCCCGCAACCGGACGACCATTCCGCCTAAAGGCGGGACTACGAACAATCAATCCGACAGTTCCGCCGACGTGATTGCCTTGATGCGTCCATCCTCCATGCGGGCGATGCGGTCGGCGAAGCGAAAAATGCGGCTGTCGTGCGTGACCACGATCGCGCAGCGGTTGTCCTTGAGCGCGGTCGAACGCAGGGTCTCCATGACTTTGTGCCCCGTTTCGCCGTCGAGCGAGGCGGTCGGTTCGTCGCAGACGAGCAAGCGCGGAGCGGCGACCAGCGAACGCGCGATTGCCACGCGCTGCTGTTCGCCACCGGACATCTGCGATGGGAAGGCATTCAGGCGGTGCCCCATTTTCATGCCTTTGAGCAAGTCGGCGGCTTTGGAGACGGCCTCCTTGCGCGGCGCTTCTTTGATCAGCATGGGCACGGCGGCGTTTTCGGATGCGGTGAGCGTTGGGAGCAGATTGAACTGTTGAAAAATGAATCCGATGTTGTCGCGGCGGAAGGCGGTCTTTTGAGCGGCGTTCATGCGCGTGATGGATTGTCCGAAGAGCTGGATGTCGCCTTTGTCGGCGTCGAGCATGCCGGCGATGAGCGTGAGGAGCGTGGTTTTGCCGCATCCGGACGGGCCGACGACGAAGAGCATTTCGCCTTTTCGTGCTTCGAGCGCGATGTCGTGGAGCACTTCGATGCGCGTCGAACCGCTGCCGAAGCCTTTGCAGAGTCCGTCGATGCGCACGGCGACGTTATCAGGATTTTCGGCCAGGGCGGTTCCTCCAACGGCAGGAGACAGGAGTCAGGAGATAGTAAAACGGAGGCGAAACGCTTCGCGTTACTGTCTCTTATTTCCTGGCTCCTGTCTCTTTGTGTTTGATTCTACAGAGGGGGCGGCGATTTGAAACTTAAAGTTTTGCAAGGATAGGGGTCGATGCGGAATCAATAGGGCTTAAATAGAAGCCACTGCGTTATCCGACCTGTTTCGGCAGGCGGGTCGCCTGCAACACAAAACACAGAAGTCTCACTTTTAAAACAGCATCCCCAAGACCCAGCCCAGGATCAGGAAGAACGCGAACAGCGTTGCCGCCAGCGGCTTCGAGACTTCGCGCCACAAATAAATGCTGGGAATAATGCTGTAGGTGCCCAGCGTCATGGCGAAGAGCGCGACGTAGCCGGCGGGCACGCCCTGCTGCTGCAGTTTCGCGGCGAACATCACGTCCAGCGCAATCGGCACGGGCATGAACACTGAAATCATGCTGACCAGCGCCATGCGCAGCGGCGTTGCTTGCGAAAGCAGCGAATCCCAGGGGATCAGCACCAACAGCGCGGCGGCGGCGACGCTCGCCAGGAGCATCAGTGTGAGCGTGGGCTTGAGCAGCATCCAGATGTGCTTGCCGAACTGGCGCGCGAGTTCGCCGAAAACGGCGCCGAAACGCTCGCGGCAATCTTGCCGCGCGTGGAGGTCGATGGCGCAGGACTCGCCTTCGTCTTTGGCCGTCAGCACCGGCACCGGCTTTTTCCGTTCCAACCAGCGGATCAACGACGGCACGCCGACGAGAATTACGGCCAGCAACACGGCGTACTTCGTGACGCTCACCGATAACGGCAGCGCCATGAAGGTCATCATCACAACCACGGGGTTGAAATTGGGCGAACTGAATAAAAAGCCCAGCGCGACTTCGACGCGGCCGTTGCCGCGCGTGACGCCGCAGGCCGTGGGGACGGCGCAATTGGCGCACACGCCCATCGGCACGCCGACCAGCGCGCCTTTGAGCGAATTAAGATACAGGTTCTTGCCGACTTTGAGCGGATAATATTTGAGGGTCGTGTGCAGCAGCGCGCCGAAGAGCACGCCGAAGCTCATGCCGATTTTCATGCTGTCCAGCCAGTTGACGGCTGCCGCGAGAATGCGCAGCCAGGCGGGAGCGTCCGCCGCGACGGTGAGAAGCTGGCTGCTGTACGCCATGCTCGCCAGCGCTTTGCCGTCTTGAAGGTCTTTGGCTTTGTGAAACAGTTGCGGATAGCGGGTTGCAAACCAAAATAGAGACGCCAGCAGGATGCCGGCTGCAATTAGAATGATGGGCCGCCAGTGGCAGCGAATGCGATCGATTCTCCAGCCGGCGATTGCGGTTGTCATGGGGGAAATGCTATGCCGCACACGCGGTTATTCAACCCTTATTTAGCCGCTATCTTCTTCCTGCACTCCCGCACCAGCATCTTTAACGCCGAATACCAATACGCCTCGATCCGCTTGTACAATCGTTCTGACTTTTTGTAGTACGCGATGCCCTGCTGCGCCAGCGCCAGCGCTTCGGCATAGCGATCGCGCCGCATCAGAAAATCGGCGTAGCGGTAGCGCGCTTCCTCGCCGTCGAAGCCTTTCAGCGCTTCGCTGTATTTCGTTTCGGCCTCGTCGAATTTGTCGAGCTTGTCGAGCACGCGCGCGCGCAACAGGCGCCGCTCCTTGCGCCGGTTCTTCGCGTCCAACTTGTCGAGCTTGTCGAGTTGCGCGAGCGCTTCGGCGGCGTTGCCGTTTTCGAATTGAATGATGGCGTACGTAAAAATCAAATCGGGGCTGTCCTTGCACGGGCCGCTCATGCAATCTTTGATCAGCGTCAACGCTTCTTCGTGCCGGTTGAACTTGGCGTACATCTCCGCGAGGTTCACGCGGTTGTCCACGGAATCGCATTCTTCCAGCGCGTGTTCGTACTCTTTGATCTTCAGCTTCTGAAAGATGGGCAACTGAATTTGGCTTAAGTTGCTGTGGCGGAGCGACGGGATAATTTCGGTCCACGTGTATACAATCGCGCTGATCCCTGGCATGAAGAGGAGCAGTGCAATCCACCAGATGTCCTTGCGGCGGATCAGGACGTGGACGATGCAGACAAGCTGGAGCACGCTGAGAATAGAAATCCCGAAGAAGGGAAACATTGCCCACTCGCTCCAAAGTTTTGGAAGAAACAGTTTAGCTCATTTTTGGGCTTGAAAACAGTGTTTTTGAATTCAGACAATAAGTGTCCATATTGTCTTGACAAATAGATTCAACGCGCCATAATATGTTTGGAGAACAATTCTGGGAGCATTTCATGCGCTATTCGCAGAGCACTGAACTGGCTATCGACAGCCTCTTCTATATGGCCGCCAATCCGCACGTATCGGACTTCTCCGTCGATGTCGTGGCGAATGCGCAACATGTTTCAGTGTCTTATCTTGCAAAGGTTTTTCAACAGTTGGTCAAGGCCGGATTGCTGCGTTCGCACCGCGGTTCGAAAGGCGGCTACGCCCTTGGGCGAGCCCCCAATCTAATTACGTTGCGCGACGTGGCGATGGTCTTCGAAGGCGCCTCGCCGATGTACGAATGCAATGCGACCTCGAAGCTGTGCCGGCTTGGGCCGAAATGCCTGATTTTGGCGACTTTTTCGGAAGCGGAACGCAAAATGCATGAAGTTTTGGCGAAAGTTACGCTTCAGGATGTCGTCAATCACAGCGCCGCCGAAGCGCAATGGACCGCGCACGTGGCCGAAAAGCCAGCAGCCGAGAAGAACGAATCAAAGCACGCTCTGCCGGCAACGTTATCCTAAAGGGCGGCAGGAGTGCCGCCTCTCCGAAAGAGCCGCGCATGTAAGTAAGCGGCAATTGAAAGGGACAATCGAACAATGAGCACGCCGTTGTTGAAGATCGAAGACTTGCACGTCAAGGTCGCTGAGAAGGAGATTCTCAAAGGCCTGAGCCTCACCATAAACAAGGGTGAAGTCCATGTCCTGCTCGGCCAAAACGGCACGGGCAAGAGCACGCTGGCTTACGCAATCGCCGGCCATCCGAATTACACGGTGACCAGCGGCAGAGTGTGGGTCAACGGCGAAGACCTGCTGGCGATGGAAGCCGACGCGCGCGCCCGCGCGGGAATTTTCCTCGCGTTTCAAGCGCCGATCAGCGTGCCGGGCGTATCGGTCGCGAACTTTTTGCGCACGGCGTATCAGGCGCGCTTCTACGGCGCCGCGGCAAAGGCTACGGACAAGACGCAGGGACAGGCAAGCGGATTCTCGGTGATGGAATTCCAGAAAAAGCTCCTCGCCGCGATGAAGAATTTGAAGATTGATCCGACACTTGCGACGCGCTACTTGAACGAAGGCTTCTCCGGCGGCGAAAAGAAGCAGATGGAGATTTTGCAGATGGCGATGCTGCAGCCGACGCTGGCGATGCTCGACGAAACCGATTCCGGATTGGATTTGGACAAATTGCAGATCGTCGGGGAAGGCGCCGCGCGATTGGCGAAGGAACATAACATGGGCGTGCTGGTGATCACGCATTACAAACGGCTGCTCCAATACATCAAGCCGACGCACTCGCATCTGCTGGTCGATGGAAAAATCGGGGTGAGCATGGGGCCGGAGCTCGTGGACGAACTCGAAGCGAAGGGCTACGAGTACATCAAATGCAATTACGTGCGCAAAGCGGCGTACTGCAACACGGCGACGCCGGCGTGCGTGGTTGAGAATCAGGCGGTGGCGGTGAAGTAGGAACACCGTCAGCAGGACGTTTCGTGGATAAGCGGATGAGAATATAAACTAATGGTGCCCTTAAGGAGGATACATTCGGACGCAATGCTCGCGAAAGGAAGTTTGAGTTTTTGGCGAGCAAAATCCACCGAAGCGATTATCAAATCGCTTCGCCCAGGTGAGAAACAGCCGTTGACAGCGAGATCGGACGGCAGAATTTATCAGGGAAATACGCGGGCGAAAGTGCTTGAAGAACGGGGCATCGACATCAATTCTCTTCCACGGGTCTTGTTAAAGGATGAGGAAATCCAATGAAAAACAAAACAGCGCTCGAATTTTTCACCGGTCTTTCGAATAGCGAGAAGGCGACTTTTGTTGCTCGATTGGCTTCGAATCTCACGGTAGTTGCGCGTGACACATACGAAGTTGGAACTGAAAACGTGGTCAACGCGCCGCGGTTGCGCCAATTCAACGAGATTCTTCACCGTGTCACCGACCAAGAAGTCGGTTTGTTGACCGGGGAACCCAACTATCCGGATGATGTTTTTGTGCAAATCGTTTTAGACCAGGATGACCCTGAAGTACAAAAGCTGACGGATTGGGCATTCTCCACCGCTGCTAAATCCCATGCTAAACTGCAAGGCTCGCAGTTCATGTTAAAGACGGCATAAATAAAAAGGAGAAGCGCGCCAAGGCGTTCATGGCGCAACAGTGCGAGGGCAAAAAATAGACGTAAAGGAGATTCATCATGGCTGCGAATCCGATTCCGAGTGGCCATCACACATTGACGCCGTATCTGATTGTCAGCGATGCGGCAAAGGCCATTGAGTTTTACAAGAAGGCATTCGGCGCCGAAGAATTGTTCAGGTCGCTCGCGCCAGGCGGGCGAATCATGCATGCGAGGTTGAAGGTCGGCGATTCGGTGTTGATGCTCAGCGACGAATTCCCGCAAGGCAGCGCGACCTCGCCGCAAACGCTGCACGGCACGGCGTCGATGATTCACATGTACGTGCCGGACGCCGACGCGGTCTTTTTGCAATCCGTCGCCGCGGGCGCGACCGTGCGCATGCCGATGCTGGACGCGTTCTGGGGCGACCGCTACGGACAGCTCGCCGATCCGTTCGGGCATCTCTGGTCGGTGGCGACGCACAAGGAAGACGTTTCTCACGAGGAGATTGAGAAGCGGGCGAAAGTGTTTTTTGAAAATGGATTGCCGGTGGATGCGGGCGGAAAGCGATGAACCACGGTCCCGCCAATTAAGAAGTTTTGCACGACGAAAGGAAGTTACAATGAACGAGAAAATTCTACGTGAAGCCGCGGCGACCGAAATCAATCCCGCCGGCGAAATCATCAAGGACTACAAATTCGGTTTCCACGAAACCGAGAAGCACTCCTTCCGCACGCCTAAGGGCCTGACGCGGCAGACGGTGATCGACATCTCGCAACACAAGGACGAGCCGAAGTGGATGCTCGACTTCCGCCTGCGCGCGCTTGACATTTTCTGGAAGAAGCCCACGCCCAACTGGTGCGGCGATCTGTCGGGCATCGACTACAACAACATCACCTACTACCTCAAGCCGTCGGAGAAATCCTACGACACGTGGGACATGGTGCCGGACGAAATCAAACGCACGTACGACAAGCTCGGCATCCCCGAAGACGAACGCAAGTTCCTCGGCGGCGTCGGCGCGCAGTACGATTCGGAAGTCGTGTACCACAACCTCAAAGGCCAGTGGGAAGAGAAGGGCGTGCTGTTCCTTTCGCCGGAAGAAGCCGTGAAGCAGCATCCGGAATTGGTGAAAGAATACTTCGGCACGATCATTCCGCCGGCGGACAATAAATTCGCGGCGCTCAACAGCGCGGTGTGGTCCGGCGGTTCGTTCATCTACGTGCCGAAAGGCGTGAAGATCGACATCCCGCTTCAAGCGTACTTCCGCATCAACGCGAAGAACATGGGCCAGTTCGAACGCACGCTGATCATCGTCGATGAAGGCGCGTTCGTGCATTACGTCGAAGGCTGCACGGCGCCGGTGTACAGCTCCGATTCGCTGCATTCGGCGGTGGTCGAAATCGTCGTGAAAAAAGGCGGGCGGTGCCGCTACACCACGATTCAAAATTGGTCCACGAATGTCTACAACCTCGTGACCAAACGCGCCGTCGCCTATCGCGATGCGACGATGGAATGGATCGACGGCAACATCGGCAGCAAACTGACCGTGAAATACCCGGCCGTGTACATGATGGAGCCGGGCGCGCGCGGCGAGATTCTGTCGATCGCGTTCGCGGGCAAAGGCCAGCATCAGGACGCCGGCGCGAAAGTCGTGCACTGCGCACCGAATACGTCGAGCTTGATCACGAGCAAGTCGATCAGCAAAGACGGCGGGCGCGCGGGTTACCGCGGCCTGTGCAAGGTGCTCAAAGGCGCCGATAACAGCAAGAGCCGCGTGGTCTGTGACGCGCTGATCATCGACGACAAGAGCCGCAGCGACACGTACCCGTACATCGAAGTCGAAGCCGACAAAGTCGGCATCGAGCACGAGGCAAGCGTGAGCAAGATCAGCGAAGAGCAGCTCTTTTACCTGATGTCTCGCGGCCTGACCGAAGACGAAGCCGCGAAGATGATCGTGACGGGCTTCATCGAGCCGCTGATCAAAGAGTTGCCGATGGAATACGCGGTGGAAATGAATCGGTTGATTGAATTGGAGATGGAGGGGACTGTGGGATAAAAGATGGCATGGGGTAGCGAATGGCACAAAAAAAGGTGTCCCAACATGCGAGACACAGACAAGCACAAGCTCGCTCAGGTATCACGCACCGTGCGGTGGGCGACCCAAACCGTATCATCCAATACGGAAAACGTTACGTCGATACCGAAACCGGGAATTACGTTTACGTCGATGGAGAGCGGGTGCTGATTGTCGATAAAAATGGAGTGCTTGTTTCGCAATTCCGAAATACTCGCGCCAATACGCTCGAGCGGCTGCGAAACGGCCGTTGGTTATCAGCGGAGAATGATGAAAATGTTCAAAGCGATTGATGTTTGGAAGCGAATTGATGCAAGGAGTGCGGCGTGTTACCGATGTTTCGAGTCGCTTGCGAAACACGGGTATTGCGTTCAAAGCCGCGATATCTACCAGCTCCCTTTTGATTCGCAACAAGTTCAAAATCTTGAAAAACAGTTTGTGGAATTGTTTTGCGAAGAAGTCCCCGATGCACGGGCAGTTCTGTACAGTACGTTGGAGGAAGCGATCGAACGGTTCGATGCGGAGTTTGGCTGCGCTCAGTCTATAAATTCGCTGGACACGCAGAATTTGATAGCCAGAGCGTTAATCGCCACTCACGGCAATACGGCAGAGGCTGCAAAGATGCTGGGTCTTCCGAAACCTACCGTCAAGATATTTAGATCCAAATTGATGAAGCAGGGCCGGACGATCCCAAGTGCTGTCGCGACAACAGTACATCCCGAATAGGTGAAAGGCAAAATGACATTGGAATCTGCAATCAAGAATATGCGCGAGCCCGCGTTCATCACCGAACGCCGGCTGAAGGCGCTCGACCATTTCCTGCGCGCGCCCATGCCCGGGCGGCGCGATGAAATCTGGCGGCGCGTCGAGTTTGGCACATTCAATGCCGACGCGGTTGGCGTTCCCGTGTTTGACGAGGCCAATGCATCGTTGAGCGCGGCGCCGCAGGACGCGCAATCGAAGAACATTTTCTGGGGCGCGCCGGGCGACGCCGCAAAGAATACCGCGTGGCTGCTTGAAAAATACTGGAACACGCAGGTCTTTCCGGCCGGCATCGAGAACAAGATTCACGAAGGCGGCAAATTCCACTCGCTCAATCAGGCGCTTTGGAACACCGGTTACGCGCTGCATGTGCCGAAAGGCGTGCGCGCGGAAGCGCCGTTCAGCGCCAAATTTGTCACGCGCGACGGTGGGCTCTATCCGCACAATCTCATCGTGATCGAAGAAGGCGGCGAGGCGACGGTCATCGAAACGTATTCGTCCGACGCGAAGGCAGCATCCGACACGCCTTCGTTGTGCTGCCCGCAGACGGAGATCGTGCTCAAAGCCGGCGCGAAACTGCGCTACATTTTGATACAAAATACCGGTACTGACGTCGTCTACATCGGCGCGCACCGCTCGAATCAATACGCCGACAGCAAAATGGATTTCGCCAGCGCGCATCTCGGCTCGAAATGGTCGAAGACCTTCATGGCCGCGAAGATGCTGGAGCCGAAGGCGCATGCGTTTCTCTATGGATTGTATTACGGCACCGGCGACCAGAAAACTCACATGGACACGTACCAGCATCACGTCGCGCCGGACTGCACGACCGACTTGATGTTCAAAGGCGCGCTGAGCGATAATGCGCGCGCCGTGTATCGAGGCATGATTCATCTTGAACCTGGCGCGCAGAAGACCGACGCGTACCAGCAGAACCGCACGCTGCTGCTGAGCAAAAACGCGCGCGTCGATTCGATTCCGGGTTTGGAGATTCTGGCCAACGACGTGCGCTGCACCCACGGCGCGACGGCGGGGCAGATCGACCCGACGATTTTATTTTATTTGATGTCTCGCGGCTTGACTGAGTTTCAGGCTAAGAAGATGATCATGGACGGATTCTTCGAAGAGGTTATCCTGCATTTCGGGCTCGAAAATGTGATCGAGCCGCTGCGCAAATTGATCGATGGGAAAATTGGGGAAGAAGGGTAAGCCTATGAGCACGCGTGCCGATTGGATGTACGATGTCCGAGTGAAACGAATGTTTATCGATCCCGTTTCGAAATCCAGAGTCTGGAAGCTGGTCAACCGAAGCGTGAAAGAGGTTAAGAAGGAAGACGTGTTCGGCTGCAAATATTGCGGCATGCCCTTGCGCCTATACCAGGGCGCGAAAACGGAGTGGCACGTGCAGCATAAATTCAGTGCGGATGCCGCGGCATGCCCTCGGAATAATGGCACCGGCACCGCTCCGGAGTTGAAGACGACATAGCGAGGATTTGCGATCCATGCCATTCGAAAAAGCGTGTGCTTCCAGCGAGCTTGCCGAGGGCGCCGGCAAATGCGTGACGCTCCGGAACAAGCGCATCGCGCTTTTTCGCGTGCACGGAAAAGTGCACGCCATCGACGACACCTGCACGCACGACGAAGCCTCGCTGGCCGAAGGCACGCTGATCGATGACGACGGCAGATGCGTCGTGGAATGTCCGTGGCACGGCGCGCATTTCGATCTGTGTACTGGCGCCGCGCTGACGCTTCCGGCGGTGACGCCGGTACGGGCGTATGCGGTGCGGGAAACGAATGGAGCGATTGAAGTCGAGATTTGAGAGGGTGAAAGGAAACCATCATGCCTGACCACAACTACGCAGACTCCATCGAGTCCATGAAAAAATACTTCGACACCAGCACCAAGTGTTTCGAAGAAGGCGACGCGCAATTCGCGCCAAAGCCCGAGATGTTCACCGTCGCGCAGCAGATTGCGCATGCCGCGCAGACCGTTGAATGGTTCGTCGATGGCGCGTTCAATCCGGCGGGGATGGCCACCGAATTCGAAGCGTCGGAAAAGGGCGTGCGCAAAGTCACGTCCCTGATTGACGCGCGCGCGTGGATGGACCGCGCGTGCAAGAAGGCGATCGATACCGTCGCCGCGCACGCGAAAGCCGAATTCGATCAGCCCATCGCGGGCACGATCATGGCCGGCGAGCCGCGCCGCGCCATTTTCGAAGCGATGACCGACCACACCGCGCACCACCGCGGTGCGCTGGCAGTGTACGCGCGATTGCTCGGCAAAGTGCCACCGATGCCGTATGCATAATTGTGATGCAGGCTTCCAGCCTGCATTGGCAATCAATGCAGGCTGGAAGCCTGCGCCGCCACAAGAGAGGGGATGAACAAATTGCTTCGCCTCTTTTGAAAGGACTCGCCGTTCATGCTTCCCGAAACCATCGCCATTCCCCGCCCGATTGACGCCGCAAAAATCCGCAGCGAATTTCCGATCCTGAACCAAAAGGTTCACGACGGGAAGTCGCTCATCTATCTCGATTCCGCCGCCACCTCGCAAAAGCCGCGAGCGGTCATCGACGCCATGTCGCGCTACTACGAATTCAGCAACGCCAACGTGCACCGCGGACTGCATGTGCTGGCCGAACGGGCGACTGAAATTTATGAAGGCGCGCGCACAAGCGTCGCCAAATTCGTCGGCGCGGCGCGCGCGGAAGAAATCGTCTGGACCAAAAACGCGACCGAAGCGATCAACCTCATCGCGCACGGCTACGCGCGGAAATTTCTGCGCGCCGGCGACGAGGTTCTCGTCAGCACGATGGAACACCACAGCAATCTGGTGCCGTGGCATCTGCTGGCGAAAGACAAAGGCTGCGTGGTCAAAGGCGTGACGCTCACTCCGGAAGGCACGCTCGATTTGAAATCGCTCGACCAACTTCTCGCGAGCGGCAAAGTGAAACTCGTCGCGTTGACGCATGTGTCGAACGTGCTCGGCACGATCAATCCCATCGCCGACATCGCGAAAAAAGTTCACGCCGCCGGCGCGATTTTCGCCGTGGATGGCTGCCAGGCCGTGCCGCATCTGCCCGTCGATGTCCGCGCGCTTGACGCCGATTTCTATAGTTTCTCCGGGCACAAAATGCTTGGGCCTACGGGCATCGGCTGTCTCTATGGAAAATACGCGCTGCTCGATTCGATGGACCCGTTCCTCGGCGGCGGCGAAATGATCGAGGAAGTCCGCATCGATTCGTCCACGTACAAAGAACCGCCGCTTCGATTCGAAGCCGGCACGCCGCCCATTGCCGAAACCGCGGGGCTTTCCGCCGCCGTCGATTATTTGCAAGCCATCGGCATGGAAAACGTGCGCGCGCACGAACAGAGTTTGCTCGCGTACGCGCTCGAACGCTTGAGCAGCGTGAAAGGCCTGAAGATTCACGGCACGCGCAACATGGAATTGCGTTCCGGTGTGATTTCGTTCGAATTCGACGACATCCATGCCCACGACATCGCCCAAATCCTCGACGAGGAAGGCGTCGCGATCCGCGCCGGCCACCACTGCGCGCAGCCGATCATGGACTGGCTCGACGCGGCCAGCACCGCGCGCATGAGCGTGGCGCTGTACACGGTGACGAGCGACATTGACGCACTGGCGGCGGGACTGGAGAAGGTGAGGGGGTGGTTTGACAAGAAGTGAGGAGGGGCGATTTGAAATATCAAATTGTTTATATGCCTGAAGCCGATGAACACCTTCGCGATTTGCCCGCATTCGAACGAGCGGAGGTGCTTCATGAAGTCGAGAAACGGCTGAGCGATCATCCGCTTACGGTGTCGAAGAACTGCCGCGAAATGCGGAGAAACGTGCTCGCCGAATGGCGGCTACGCCTCGGAACGGCGCGTGTGTTTTCGATATTTCTCACGGTGAAAAAAAGGTGTTCATCAAGGCAATTGGGATTAAGATCAGAAATCGAGTTGTGATTGGCGGAGAGGAGTTTGAATTCGATGAAGACTATTGATTTGGCGCACGCGTCCAACGCCATGGAAAAATATATCCATGACAGCAATGGCGAAACGCTCGTTTTTAAGGAGAACGGCAGAGCCGTGGCCGCTTTGTCACCTATCGACGACAGTGATTTGGAAGACATCGCCCTCTCCGAGGACCCCCGCTTTCTTGCGATTATGAGACGCGCCGATGAGCAGATTCGCAGGGGAGAAGGAATCCCTTCGGAAGAAATCATGCGCAAGTATGGGATCGCTCCGAGAACGAAGCAAAAAAAGAAGAAACGTGTTCGAGGTTGAATGCATGCGCGAAGACATGGACAAAGTCATCGTCGAGCGGCCGCGCGCCAATCGCACGTGGGCGGTCAAAGGCAACTATGGTCTTAAGCACAAGCTCGATTTGGAAGACATGCCAACCCGCGAAAGTTACAGGAACGCGCGGCGAAAACGGAAGACCAAGTACTTCAATGAACATCTTTCGCCGCTGAAACGCTTTCTGCAAAGCAGCGTCGGCAAGCCGTGGAATAAAGTCTATTCTGAAATCTGCGAGCGCATACACGTCAAGTCAACGGTTCAGGCGCATATTCTCCAGCACATCGCCGATTTCGTGTGCATGGATACGTTTCTGAAGGACGGCAAAGTGTGGGCGCGCCCAGGTGGAGGCTTCCGAATCAAAGGTGAGGAACCAATTGAAGAGTCGCATTTTGAATTGTACGTGCATCCGATCGACGGGTTGCTGAAACGAGTCAAGCGTCCCGAACACTCGATGCGTTTCAAACGCAATTACGTTCAACGGCCGAGACAAAGCAAGGATATTGTCACTGGGCCAGATGGCGCTCAATTCCATAAGTTTCACGGTATTTGGTACATGGTTCATTTGAGGCCAATTCCACGAATGCTGTGCGCGGTCCATTCGTTCCGCTCGGCGGATGGCAAGAAACATGACATCGAAATCCCAACTGGCGATGGCGCTATTCGCGATGCGCTTCTCAATCAGAGTCTCTACGGATTCTCGATGCGGACATTGACTGGTGGGTTGACGGCAACCTATGGCCAGCCCGGCGTCTACGGTGCATCCCTCAAACAAATGAATTCAAAAGAACTCAAAGCCGCTGGATTGAAGAATGACGCGCCCGCGGTATGATGAACAACATGGCAAACGATAAGAAATTCGGCGACGACGAGCCTGAAGCCGACGATCCCGAACGGGACGAATCTGAAGGCAAGAAGGACCATAACGAAGAGGATGGTCTGAATTCGTTGTACCGCGACGTGATCTTCGAACATTACCGCCGCCCGCACAACAAGCGCGCGATTGACGGCGCGCAGATCGTGACCAAGGGCAACAACCCCGTCTGCGGCGACCGCGTGACTGTGTACGCAAAAGTCGGTGCGGATGGAAAAATTCACGATGTCGGGTTTGACGGGAAGGGCTGCGCGATTTGCATTGCCAGTTCGTCATTGATGACGGAAGCCGTCAAAGGCAAATCGCTCGAAGAGGCCGGCAAAATCAGCGACCATTTCAAAGCGATGATGCGCAACGAAGCGCCGTTCGAAGTGCCGTCGGATTTGCCGGACATGGAGGCGCTGGAAGGCGTGCGCAAATTTTCGGTGCGCGTCAAATGCGCCACGCTGTCGTGGACGACGCTGAAGAATGGGATTGTCGAGTATCAGGCGGGCAAGCATGGCGGCGAGCATGAGGAGCGGTGCGACATTGCTTGATTGACGGATTGACAACTCTGTGAAATCCTCTGCGACCCCTCCGGGGTCGAGGGAACATTTTTGCAACTGTACCGGGGGTATCGGGCGGGCACGCCCTCAACCCCCGGCTACCATCTTGAACCCCTTCGGGGTAAGAAAACAAAGGCAATGAGGCCTTCAATAGAGCAACGATCTACAGTTTTCGGTTTACGGTTGAACAGAACAGGAAGGCAAGACCATGAGCGACACAGCGACGACGACCACTCTGGAAGCGAAGGCGCAGGCCGATGCAGGCGGGCCGCCTGCACCACAAGTTGCAGGCGGGACGCCTGCGCTACGGGCCACGCCCGACGAAATGCGCGAGGCGATGAAGGAAATTTTCGATCCGGAGATTCCGATCAACATCGTCGATCTTGGATTGATCTACAAGCTTGACGAGAGCGACGGCAAAGTGGCGGTCGAAATGACGCTCACCAGCCCGCACTGTCCCGTTGGCGACCAGCTCAAGGCGCGCGTCAACGACGTGGTGACGAAATGCAAGGGCATCAGCGCCGTCGAGGTGAAGCTCGTCTTCGAGCCGCCGTGGTCGAAAGACAAGATGACGTTCGAAGGGAAATTGCAGGCGTCGATGCTGGGAATCATGTAACGGCAGATTCAAGATTCAAGATTTAAGATTCAAGATTTGTCGCGAGCGAATCTTGTTTGAATCTTGAATTTTGAATTTTGAATCTTGAATAATCCAATGATTACGCTTACCACCGACTTTGGCCTCAACGACACGTTCGTCGGCGTGATGAAGGGCGTGATTTTGTCGATTGCGCCGTCCGCGAAAATTGTCGATCTGAGCCACGGGCTTCCGCAGCAGGATATTGTTGCGGGCGCGCTGGCGCTGGAAGAGAGCTGCGCGTTTTTTCCGGACGGGACGATTCATGTCGCGGTCGTCGATCCGGGCGTTGGATCGGCGCGCACGGCTGTTGCGCTGGAAACGGAGCGCGCGTTTTTTGTCGGGCCGGACAATGGCATTTTCGAGCTTGTCTTGACGAAGGACCGATTAAAGCGAGCGGTAAAATTGGAAAATCCGCGCTACTGGCTGCCGGCGGTCTGCGCGACGTTTCACGGTCGCGATATTTTTGCGCCGGCGGCGGCGCATCTCGCCAACGGCGTGGAACTTTCGGAATTTGGGCCGCCGTGCGAAAAACTGGTTGCGCTGAATTTGCACGGGCCTTGTGAACACGGCGCGCAGTTGAAAATTCACGTGTTGCGCGCGGATCATTTTGGGAATTTGATCACCGATTTGACGCATGACGTCTACGCGAAATGGAATCCTGAAAACACGCCGCTCAATTTCGAATTTGCGCACTCGTCTTTCATGGTGCCCGTGTCGTCCACATTCTCGGATGTGCCGGAGGGTTCGCCGGTCGCGTATTTCGGCAGCGGCGGGCGGCTGGAGATTGGGATTCGCAACGGAAACGCGGCGGCGTTTTTTAAGGCGGGGAAGGGGTTTTCGATTACGGTGGGGAAGGTGTAGGAGGGGCGGCACTCCTGCCGCCCTTTGACTTTGCAATTAAAGAAAATTCACGGCGGCAAGAGTGCCGCCGCTCCTGGCGCCAAGCGACGGCGGCAAGAGTGCCGCCGCTCCTTAAATATGCACCGCCATCCCAAACGCCTGCGCCGTCGCTTCGAAGACGGCTTCGCTCAGCGTCGGGTGCGCATGGATGGTCGCGAGGATTTCTTCGTAAGTGCATTCGAGTTTTAGCGCGAGGCCCATTTCGGTGATCAAATCCGCGGCGCGGCCGGAGAGGATGTGGGCGCCGAGCAGTTCGCCGTGCTTTTTGCCGTAGAGTAATTTCACGAGGCCTTCTTC
Organism: Planctomycetota bacterium; assembly: GCA_035308565.1. Classification (GTDB taxonomy): domain Bacteria; phylum Planctomycetota; class SZUA-567; order H5-PLA8; family H5-PLA8; genus JANXLS01. Next base: position 37,781 of record DATGGK010000087.1, read on the forward strand.
CTCGCCGGCGGCGAGGGCCATGCCGTTGGCGATGAAGGGGAATTTTCCGACGACGTAGTCGAGCTTCTTTTCTTTGCACTGCTCTTCGGTGAGGCCGACGGAGGCAAACTGCGGGTGGCAGTAGGTGCAGCCGGGGACCTGGATCGGGTCGAGTTCGAGCGCGTGTTTTCCGGCGATGCGTTCGGCCACGTTGTGGCCTTCGAACATGGCTTTGTGCGCCAGCAGCGGCGGGCCGGCGACGTCGCCGATGGCGAAAATATTTTTTGTGCTGGTCTGACATTTTTTATCGAGGGTGACGAAGCCGCGATCGGATTTGACGTTGGCTTTGGGGAGGTTCAATTCTTCGACGTTTCCGGTCATGCCCACGGCGCTCAGGCAGATGTCGGCTTCGATGGGGATTTCGGAAGGCGTGTCGGGAGTGCCGGCATCCGGCCGCCTGAAGGCGGGACTACGAACGATTTGAGCGCTGACGCCGTTGGCGTTGATGGAGATTTTGTCGAGCTTGCTCCCGGTGTGGATTGTGATACCGCGTTTTTGCAGCGATTTGGCGAGCAGGCCGGCGACTTCGCGGTCGTTGAGCGGCAGGATGCTGTCCTGAAATTCGACGACCGTGACTTTTGCGCCGAGCACGGAATAGAAATAGGCGAACTCGATGCCGATCGCGCCAGCGCCGACAACGAGCAGATGTTTGGGGACTTGCGGCAGGATCATCGCTTCGCGGCTGGTGATGACGATTTTGCCGTCAGGCTTCAGGTCGGGGAGATTTTTCGGTCGCGCGCCGGTGGCGATGACGATGTTTTTGGCGCTGAGTTTTTTCACGCCGCTGCCGGTCGCCACGTCGAGCGTGTTGGCGCCGGTGAACGAAGCCTGGCCGGCGACATGTTCGACTTTGTATTTTTTGAATAAACTTGCGATGCCGCGGTTCAGTTTTCCGGCGATGTCGCGGCTGCGGGCGACGACTTTCGAAAAATCCCACGAGACGTTTTCAGCTTTGAGGCCGAATTGTTCCGCATGGCGGATTTCGTCGATCAGTTCGGCGGAGCGGATCAGGGCCTTGGTGGGGATGCAGCCCCAGTTGAGGCAGATGCCGCCAAGTTCGGCTTTTTCGACGCAGAGCGTTTTCAAGCCGAGCTGCGCGGCGCGGATGGCGCAGACGTAACCGCCGGGGCCGCCGCCGATGACGATGAGGTCGTGAGAGGGGTCGGGCATGGGAGCTCCGAATAGGCCCTATAGGGCAGATAGGGCCAATGTGAACGGCGTCGTGCTTCGCACGACTGTGCAGGCGGGCCGCCTGCACCACAAGCGCAGGTGAGATGCCTGCACAACGAGACAAATTCGCGACGGGCCGGCGGGACGCCGGCGGTACAGGTTGCTACAGCGTGACCTCTTTCGGCGCTTTCGCGAGAACCTCCTGCGCGGCGGCGACGCCTTTGCCCAGGGCCACGTTGGCGCCGACGGCTTTGAGGCCAAGTTCCAGCGCCGCGATGCCGACGATCACGTCCATGGCGGAGCAGTAGCCCATATGCGCGATGCGGATGACTTTGCCTTTCATGTCGCCTTGTCCGTCGGCGAGTGTGACGCCGAAGCGCGACTTCGCAGCTTTGACCACGGCGGAGCCGTCGAGGCCGGCGGGGGCTTTCACCACCGTCAGAACTTCTGCGGGAACTTTGGGGAATTGCTCGAGGCCGAGCGCCGCCGTTCCCGCCCGCGCGGCTTGCGCGAGAATCGCGTGGCGCGCGAGCACGTTCTTCGGGCCTTCCTCTTCGATCATCTTTAGCGCTTCGTTCTGCGCGGCGATGAGCGTGTTGGCGGGCGTGAAGGGCGTGTCGTTATCGGGCAGCACTTTTTTGCACTGCTTGAGCGAGAAATAATACGCGGGTGCGGCGACGGTATCGACGACCGACCACGCTTTTTGCGAGACGGTCAACACCGCGAGTCCTGGCGGCATCATCAATCCCTTTTGCGAACCGGCCATGAAAAAATCGACGCCCCACGCATCAATGGGGCATTCCATGCCGACGGCGCCGGAGATGGCATCGACGGCCAGCAGCGCGGGCGTGGCGCGGACGACTTCGCCGATGGATTTTACGTCGTATTTCGCGCCGGTCGATGTTTCGCACAGATGCACGTAAACCGCCGCGATGCTTGGATCTTTTTTGAGCGCGTCGGCGATCAGGTTGGGATCGGGGACGCAACCGTAGTCGATCTTGATCACTTCCGCGGAGATTTCGAAGGCTTTGCAAATCGAGACGAGGCGTTCGCCCCATTTACCGCCGCTGACCAATAGGGCTTTTTTGCCCTTCGGTATCGCGTTGACGATGGACGCTTCCATCGACGCCGTGCCAGAGCCGGCGAAGATCACGATGTCGCTCTTTTGCGTTTCGAAGACGCGGCCGAGGCGTTCGCGGCACTCTTTGTAGAGCGCTTTGAAACGCGCGGAGCGGTGGTACCAGGATTGTTCGGCGAGGACGAAGCGGACGCGTTCGGGGACCTGGCTGGGGCCTGGGGCGAGCAAAACATCTTTCAACGGCATGGTGAGGAGGACTCCCTTCTTTCAATTAAAACTAACGAAACGATGGCATCGATAATATCGGAAGGAGGAAGCGTTTTCCATTTTTAATCGCTCAAATAGTCGTGGCGGGGTGATGAATTCGAGAAGAGGCGCGGTGACCTGCCGTAAGACGGCGGCTCCGTTTCCTCTTCCCGAATTCATGACCCGTCTTGGCGCGCGGCCATGCGGATGAGCCATTTGCGCCAGACCAAATACACGACGGGCATGGAAAATGCACCGACGGCGTAGCTGCAAATGAGCATCACAACTGCAACGAACCATGCGCGCTTCCGGACAACTTGAGCGGAGGGACTATAGCGGCAGACATTGATGAGAAACAGAAAACAGATCAACATGCTGGCGGCGCGGTAGGCGCCCACGACGATCGTATACGTCTCGCTTGTCTCGGGAGAGATGCGCCAGCGCAGGATGGTCATCGAAAGTCCCGTGGCGAGAACGGCAATGAAGATATCTTGCAGCCAGATTTGAAAGCGAGTGGGGGAGTATTTTTCGAGCGCGCGGCGGTTTTTATTTCTCGAGCCCCACAGCCTGGTCAAAACGGCAAGCCACGCCAGAAAACTGAACAGCGTGGAAAGGGGCGTGAAACTTATGATCGTTCGATTGTAAAGGTATGTTCCGGATTCGTCGCGCGCGCGCAAGAGCCAGTTCAAGCCCTGCGAGCTCAGGAAATTGAAAACTGCCGCGAACACAACGGCGCCGAGGAAAACCGAAAGCACTCGATGCGGAGAAAGGTAATACCCGACCAACTCAAGCAGGATGCGTTCCAAAATATAGAGCGCAAACGATAGTGTGACGGATAGAGCCAGAAGGGAGAGGATTGCGGACCAGACATACATGGCGCGAGCCTCTAAAACAGATCGCGCTCGGGCTCAATTTCGCCTTTGGCTCTTTTGAAATTCACGCCTGGCACATAGTCCGGATGTTGAGCACGCTCTTTTCCAGCGAGCAGCCCATCAATAGTAAGCAATTGGAGACGCGCAAATTGTTTTCGTCCGCTTGGTCCGCCGGCGTAGATGCCGGCCGAGGCAGCGTCGGCGCGCATTTTCGGGGTGGGTTCGAGGAGCGAGATGAGAATGGCGATTTCGGCGTTTTCGCGTTCGCGGACGTGGTTGAGGGCGCGGATGTCATCGGGCTTGAGGGCGCCGCCCTTCACACTGATGACGATTAATTTCGCGTCGCCTTCGAGATCGTGAAAAAATTTGATGCCATCAATGCCCGTGTCGGCGCCCTTCTTATGTCCTTGAAACGGCCTCGCGTTGACAAGCGAGATTGCCCACCATTGGAATTGGTATTTGTCGCGAGCGGCCAAGTCACGGGCGCCTTCAAGATCTTTTGGCGTGCCTTGGATCTCATAGTCGGCGCGCCCTCGAAACGCATCGCTGAGGCGCTTTTCGATGAGCGAAATGGCAAGGTGAGTGATGTCGATGCCGATCCACTGGCGCTTAAGCTTGTGTGCGGCGTGAACGGCAGTGCCGCAGCCGCAGAATGGGTCGAGCACCATGTCGCCCTTGTTGCTGCTCGCGGAGATAACGCGCTCCAACAGGGCAAGTGGCTTCTGAGTGGGGTAGCCGAGAGACTCGTTGCCGCTGACCGGACTAATGTCGTTCCAATCATTTTGCAAACCAACACCTGGCATTTCATCGAGATAACGCTTGAACAATGGCACTCTTCCGGGCGCAGTCTGAACAATTCTTCCTTCCTCGTGTAATTTTGCCATCGTCTCTTTCGAGTAACGCCAATAGCGCGTGACTCCAAGAAACTCGTAGTGAGGATTGCGCTTTTCGGGTGAAGCTCCACCTGGCGCGGTCATATCACCCAGGCTATAAAGCCGCCCAGTTTCCTTTTCAACATGGCGATAAGCGTTTTTGACGTGTTCTTCAGAGTATGGAGTGTAAATCCAGCTCCACGTCCATGCGCTTGACTTCGCGTAGAAAAAAATCACGTCGCGTACGTTTCCATATTGCCTGCGCCCCTGCTTGGCGTCGTTGTGAGCGCTCTGCCGCTTCCAGCTAATCTCCGTTCGGTAGTTCTCTTTTCCGAACACCGCATCCAGCACGATCTTCAAATAGTGTGAGGCGGTGGGATCGCAATGAAGATAAAGCGAGCCAGTCGGTTTAAGAACGCGGTGCATCTCTAGCAGGCGATTGGCCATCATTGTGAGATACGCCATCATGTCGTTGCGGCCGAGGAACGAAACCAAAGCGTTCATCACAAGCGCAACGTTGGCATTTTTTTGTTTGAGAAGTTGGTCCAGTTCCTTTTCGGCCTGCTCGCCCCACGACCACGAATCCTTAAACGCCTCGATTTGCGCTTCGCTCTTATGGCCTTTCGGGGATTTGAAGAGCAAATTGTAGTCGCGCTTCGAATTGAAGGGCGGGTCGAGGTAGATCAGATCGACGCTTTCGTCGCGGATGTGTTCGCGGAGGACGTTGAGGTTGTCGCCGTAATAGAGCTGGTTCATAGCGGCCTTGAAGTGCGGGATTGCGAGATTGTGTTTTAACAGAATACGCGCGTTTCGGAAAGGCGTTCTCACGCAATGGCGCAAAGAGCAGCAAAGAAATGACGTGGGAAATTGCAAAAGCAACCAGCGGGGACTGAACGGTTGCGAAAATTATTCGCGCGTCGCGGCACCTGATTTTATTTTTCTTGAGGCGAGTATTTCGGCGCTTGGATGAGCCAGGCGCGCGCGACCAACCAGGTGACGAGGACGCCGATGGGATTGACCCAGACGGCGTACAGAAGCAGGGTCGCGGCGACGAAGAGGGCGCGGTGGGAGGGGGTTTGGGCGGTGAGGCTGTAGCGGCAGGTGTTGATGACGACGAGGAAGGTGATGAGCATGCTGATGGTGATGAACACTCCGGAGACGATGGTGCCGGTGGCATCCAGTTGTTGGGGGAGATTGTAGCTGCGCAGAGTCAGGGCGAGGCCGGAGGCGAGGGCGCCGATGAGGATGTCCTGGAGCCAGACTTGAAAATTGGTGACGCGCAAATTCCAGAGGATGCGGCGATTTTTTTCGCGGTCGCGCAGGCTGCCGGCCAAGGCGACGCACCAGCCGACGACTCCAACGAGCGCGGCGAGAAGCGCGAAGATGCCAAGAACCATTGCAGGACCGTAAGCAGGCATCGTCAGCCACATGAGAAAACGGTACGCATAGTTCAGTGCGACTTCGAAGGCGGAGAGGCTGAAGAAGACGGTGAGGATGCGGGTAGCGGGGGTGGATTTGAAGGCGGCTGAGACGAAGAGGCGTTGGAAGAGGTAGATGTAATAAATAAGGCCAAGGGCGATGAGCAAGCCGATGGCGATGGCGAATAAAGCTAGGGGCGGGGAATTCATGATTTCTATATTCGTGGATTTGGAGGCTGGGGCGTTGAAGAATCTGGGAGAATGGAGTGAATTTCACTTGATAATTGGTAAATGATAATATATAATATTAAGCGAATGAGCCTTAGTTCAGATCGACATATTATATCAAATCCTAGAGGAAGTATGCAGGATGTGCAACTTTTGCATGGAATTTCGTTGTGGCGCGAAGGCATCAGCGAACGACGTGCAGTATTGCAAACCACGGGCTAAAAGCCCGTGTTACTGCGTGATGTGCAACTTTTGCAGAGAATTGGAAACAAATTATTCCGGCTTGAAGGCATGACTTCGAACGATGTGCAGTTTTGCAACTGGAAAAGACCATCGGGTAAAAATCGACGTATAAGTAGGCTGACTGGCAATGCAACTGGGAATGTCTCCGGTTCTTCCGCCACGTTCTCAGGCCAGTTGGTTGGCGACGTCACCGGCACGCAGTCCGCGACGGTTGTCTCGACCGTGGGCGGAGTCGCCGCCATCAATGTAGCCAGCGGCGCGAATCTTGCGAATGCCGCGAGTAATTTGAATACGGCCAGCGCTATTGCGAAGCGCGACGCCAGCGGCAATTTCAGCGCCGGTGCAATAACCGGGAATCTGACGGGCAATGTCACTGGAAACGTAAACGGTTCGGCGGCGTCTTTCACGGGCAATCTCGTTGGCGACGTGATCGGCACTCAATCCGCAACCGTCGTGTCCACCGTTGGCGCAGTCACGGCAGCGAATGTCGCCAGCGGAGCGACGCTCGCGAACTCAGCCACTGCGGCAAATACGTCGAATACAATAGTGAAGCGTGATGCCAGCGGTAACTTTTCTGTGGGAACCATCTCCGGCAACTTGATCGGCAACGTGACGGGCAACGTCAGCGGTTCCGCAGGTTCCTTCACCGGCAATCTCGCGGGCGATGTCACGGGCGCACAAGCGGCCACTATGGTTTCCACAGTCGGCGGCGTCACCGCGACCAATGTTGCCAGCGGCGCAAATCTCGCCAACGCAGCGACGAACTTAAACACCGTCAGCACAGTCGTGAAGCGCGATGCCAGCGGCAATTTCAATGCCGGCACAATCACGGCAAGTGTGACGGGCAATGTGAGCGGGACGGCGACAAACGTCACTGGTGTCGTCCAGATTGCGAACGGTGGTACCGGATCACCCACGCAGAATTTCGTTGATCTCTCCAGTAATCAAGCCACCATTGGCGGCAATAAAACCTTCACAGGCACATTGACGCTCAGCGGCGATCCAACTGCAAATCTCCAGGCTGCGACGAAACAGTACGTTGACGCGGAAAAAGCTCGAGCGCAAACTGCCGAATCGGCCAAGGTTGCAAAAGCGGGTGATACGATGACAGGAGCGTTAATTTTGCCGACGGATGGTTTAACTGCCGGAACATCTCAACTCGTGCTGGCCAATGGAAACGTGGGTATCGGAACGAATGCAAGCCAAAGCAATACTTTAGTGGTTCAAAAAACTGTTGGGTTGAGCGATCCTTCGGCGCAGCATCAGCTTCAGGCTGAAATACGAAGTGGTATTAACGTAGTGAATCCGATGGCGATGGCCCTTGGTGTTCTCGATAATGGCCAAGGCATGATTCAAGTAAAGCAAGTGAACGTCGGCTACAGCGATCTATTGATACAGCCTGTTCGAGGCAATGTATGTATTGGCACGCAGACTGCAGCAGCATCATGTACCATTAATAACAATGGAGGAGGTGCAATGGGGGTGACCTTACCAAACGTAATTGCCATTCAGTTTGGCGGAGGAAATGTTGCCCGTATCGATAATTCTGGCAAAGGTTTTTTCAACGGCGGCACTCAGACTGGAGGCGCTGATCTCGCGGAAGCCTTTGAGGTTGAAGGAGATAGATTAACGTATTCTTCCGGCGATGTTCTAATGATTTCGAAAACTTCGAATCGAACGGTCACCAAGAGCGACGGTGCATATTCGACTTTGGTTGCGGGAGTCTACGCGACAAAACCGGGAGTGCTGTTGACCGAAAAAGGGATTGATGCTTCGCTCAGCGACACAGTTCCCATGGGCGTCGTGGGCGTCATTCCGACCAAGGTTTGCGCAGAGAACGGAGCCATCCGTCGCGGCGATTTACTGGTGACTTCAAGCACCGTTGGACACGCCATGAAAGGCACGGACCGCAACCGCATGTTGGGTGCCATCATCGGCAAGGCGCTGGAAGATTTTGACGGCAAGGAATCAGGAACGATCCTGGTACTGGTCAACGTGAAATGACCACAACATTTTCGCGATGGCGGCCTCCGGCGTCAAGTCGACCTGGTTGCATGCGTGCCCCAATTGCCAAATGCAGTAGCCGCGAGCGCCAATTACTCGAATGTGGTGCTCACCATTGCAGACGGCCCGCCAAGCGCTCGTCCATCGGATTGAAATTGACGTAGTGTGCGGATGCCACGTCCGTGCTGTTTCGCATCATTGTTTTGATTTCGAGCATGCTGTGACCGCTCAACGCCAGCAGCGTCCCGAAAGTGTGGCGCCATTCGTCCGGGCCGAAGGACCAGAGCTTGTCGTCCCGAATGCCGGCCGGCGCGCGGTCACGCGCCGCTGCCTTGGCTTTCTTGAAGTAACTGTAAAACGTCTGGTATCGCCAGAATCTCGCCGACGCATCGCCGTCTTGACCAGGACGCAGGGGCGCGAGCGATTCCCAAACATAGGTCTGTTTCTGTTGCCAGGTCGCAACGTACTCTTTCAGAATCGGAAGCAGGACTTTGGATTCGATGGGCACCACATTGCCGAATGTCTTGACGTCTGCTTCTTCGGTCTCCTCGATCGTCATGCGGGGCGGCTTGGCGCGAAGGTCCAGCGCGGTGCAAAGCAAATTCTGTTGCTCGTGCCAGCGCGGACCGGCGAGGCAGGCAAAAGCCACCCAACTTTTCCAATGCAGCCCCACTTGATCGACGGGCTTTTTCGCCGGATCGATGAAGCTGATTAGATATTGATTTAACAGGTCCACATCCTTGATCGCCGGCGGCGAGCGCTTGCGCGCAATCGTCAGCAGATCACCGCGCGCCTTTGTCACGCCTCTGCCCATGGGCGTTGCGGAGAGACAATAGAGCCGCCGGCACGTGTTGAAGAAAACCGACAGGTTCGCCGCAAGATGAATCCTGGTAGTCTTGCTTTCTGTCGGGTAATTGTCGATCCACTTGTCGATCTCCGCGGGCGTAATGCTGACGAGGAGCCGGTCTCCGCCGCCTTCCAGCCCGCTGATGGGCTGCCGGTCCTTGTATTTTCCCCTCTCCGGGGTTTTCTGGCCGTTGATGAATGCGCGCACGCGCGATTCGACCTGCTCCTTGGTGCCGATGCCCGGTTTGTAATCGGCTTTGAAATCCTCAAATGCCTGCGCGATTGTTTTATGACAGTGGGCGTTAAGCTTGCGGTCTTTCTCTTCGCACGCGTGCTGAAGATCGACGATGCGAAGCTCCAGGACGGTCTTCTGGCGCTCAAGCTCGTCAACGCGTGTCGTCAATTTACGGATGCGGACAAGATAGGGCGTGAGATCATCATACTTCCGCGCGAAGTCGTGAACGTCCGGTTCCTCGACATCTTCGGCGGTGACGGTTCCGTCCGCTCCGACATCGACCTCGAATTCTTTTTGTTCACCGAGGCTCTCAATGGGCTCAAAGTATTTATCCAGGACTTCCTGGCGAAGTCCGACAGGCGCGGTGTCGCGGCTGCGCGGTTTCGTCTCCGCAAGTATGTTGACGTGGGAGAGAATTTTCGCCTGCTCGTCAGCAGTTTTACGCTTCAGGCGGATATTGATTGGCTTACCGTAGCCATCTTCGTCTATAACCCAAAAATGCCTAAACTGAATGCGGTCATTGGCCCGGAACGAGATTTTTGAGGACTTGGGTTCGTCGGAAAGTGCGTACATGCAGTCGGCTCCAAAAGCATCTTTGTAGCCAATTTTGTAGCCATTTTGAGCGCAATTTCAAGCGAAAACAGCGTAAACCCTTTGGAATCGGTGATTGGGTAAATGTTTTGAAAACCGTCGCCTTACCACTTGGCTACGGGGCCATGTTGCAAACTCCCATATTATTTTGCTTTATAAAATCTCAACAATGTCGTCAGCAAACCGAGCGGAGAATCTACCCGCCAGATTACGAATTGTCAGACGCAGGGGAATGATTAAGAGACTCATGGGCGCATTACGGGACTTGGGTGCAATCCCCTCTCCCTGCGGGAGAGGCCAACTGCAAGTCCCGTGATACACCCGAGACTCATCCGCTGAAGGAGTTGTCTTATCACTTCGCCTCTCCCTGGTCGAACCGGTATGTTCAAACCGCAGCTATGACCAATTTGCACACAATGGCTCAAGGCTTCCTGTTCATCAGTTCAACTTGCAGCCATGCCTTGGCGTAGCGCCACATGCGGTCCGCAGTGGCCGGCGAGATCTTTAGCGCATTGGCCGCTTCGTCGCCCGACGCGCCGCTGCCGGAGGCGGTGGCGTCGGGGGCGGAGGTGTATAGGGTGGTGGGGGCGATTGCGGGGGGATAGACTGCCATGCATGGTACGGAGATTGAACGAGCCATGCCCAAGCCGTCGCAGTGCCGCGGGCTTCAAATTGGCGATTTTGACGACTGGCTGAAAAAAAAAACAGCGGGCCAACGGCTCCAACTCCGAATCGTCCCCGCCGCGCACCAAACAATTTCCTTCCTGAACGTGGTTTTGGACGACTTGTTAGTCGTGTATAGTGCAGTGAGTCATGGCATCCCTCAATTCCTTGATCTTCGCTTTCGACAGTTTTTTGCAATCATTAAGATATAAATCACGAAGCGCCGGAAAGCCCTTAAAGCCGTCGAGATCAGCATCCGTAAGCGACTCACAGCTTTGGAGCGAAAGTACTCTCAAATTGGGCAACGTTTTGAGACACGCGATATCCTTAAGTTTTGTACAACCATATAAACTGATAAATTTCAAATTATGACTTTCGGTTAATGCCGTAACGTCCACAAGGTCTTCACACCACGTAATTTCCACCTCCTCGAAGCCCTTCAATTCTCTCAAAAACTCCAGGTTGCCGACTTTGGCATGTTCAATTGTTAGCGAACTCAGATTCTTGAACTTGTCTATTTTGGCCTCAGAAAACGCAAATCCTTCGTCCAGCCTCGGTAACGATAACGTTTTCAGTTCAATCAATACGCCTTTTTCCGCCAAAGCGGCCATCTGGCCGGCGGAAATTGTTGACGGAAGTTTGAGGGATTCCAATTTTGGAAGTTCGGCGAGTACCGAGAAGTCGGTGATCTTAGAACCATTTAATACCAACTCTCTCAACCCGCTCAGATTGCGCAGCGCGCTGATATCGGCGATATTGCCGCAATCAAGGTTCAGTGACCGGAGCCGTCGCAGACGTTTTATTCCGTCCAGGTTTTCCAAACTTCTGATACTGTAGAGTTCCAGCGAGCTAAGCGATTGCAAATCACCCAGCGAGGCTATCTGCTGAAGATCGACAAAATGGAGGGCAAGGTTGGTTAAATAGGGAAGTTGGCTGAGCGATTTTGCAGATAGCTTCCCGCTCCATAGCGATAGCGTGTTCAACTCGGTCAATTTCGAAAAGAACGAACAATCCTGAGTATCTTCCACTTCCAAGTTCAGAGTCTGTAGTCCTTTGATATTCGCGACCGCGTCAATATCCCGTGCTCTAAAACTGCTTGGGCTGAAAATTGACAAATGCCGCAACTTGAGGTTGGATAGCGGGGAAAGAGAAAGAGTGCGTGGACCATGCAGTTCCAGACTGGTTAGCCTGGTACACCCTGCAATCCCGGTAATATCTGTCAATTTAAAGGTTGATTTTGTTCGGAGTACCTCCAGACGTTTCAGGTCGCTCAAAGGATCAAGATTGGTCATATCCGATCCCATAAGTCCGAGATAAGACAGTTCGGTGCACTTGCCAATTTCATTGATTGAAGCCATTCCTGTGATCGCGGGAATCCCGAGGCGATTAATGAAAGCCGTCTGCTCGTTATCCAAATAGATGACTCTTTCGGACTGCGGTCGGTTGCCGATAGTCGCATTTTTGAGCGCTGCCCGGCCCGCATCCGAGTGCTGTTCTGATCCTACCCATTCCCACTTCTCCGGTTCATCCTCGGAATACAAGACTTTCCCGTTCTCAAATTTGAACCATAACTCCAGCCCCCCCTTCCAGCGAAACGGAAAACACGCGATATTGTTGGGACCCACGCAATACCATTCATTCGGTTGATCAAACTCTGGAAAAGTGATCCACCCGTTGGGTAGATGCACATCCATTACTTTTCCTCTCAGCCGTTTGACGTCAAAGGAATTGGGAAAGAAGTTGTTGGCCTTTGTCAGATTATCCCAAATCATACTTCGGGAGACGCGACTCAGGTCGTAGGATCCATGGACATTTACGTTGGCCTCTTTAAGTTTCTCCTCTGACATCCGAATGAGCGTATCGTATTCTGAAGCTCGATTCTTAAACGCGATGCCGCGACGGGCGGATTGCAGCCCGGATTGTGCGTTTTCGTCTAAAGCGCCCGTGAGAGTGTTTGCCGCCTCAAAGTTTTTTTCGGCCTCCGGCCATTCTTCGGCGGCGAGGTGGCCGTTTGCTTCAGCAATCAGCGCGTCGTATTCCTTTCGCTTTTTCACTTCCGCTTTGGCTTGCTGAAGTAAATTAATGGCAGTCTCTTTTGTGGTGTGATCGTTCTTGTCCAACGCCGCGATCGGCTTTTCCAAAGCAGTAACCACGCGTTCCCATTCGCCGCTTTTCTTCGCTTCCAAGGCAATGCCGAGAGCGACGTCCAAAGACCGGCGCAGTTCGACAAGCTGCAATTTGGCCTCTTCGGCAATCTGGCGCTTCCGATCTTCTTCGCGCTTCGCGTCTTCGACTGCTTTGCGCTGCCGTTCCGCACCCGCTTTCGCGTCGGCATTGCCTTTTTGGACAACTTGATCGCCGGGCTTCTCCGCGAGCGCAAGCTGGAATTGCTTCTCCGCCTCAGACCAATTTTCGGCAGCGAGCGCCTTCGTTCCCGCGTCCAGTGCGTTCGAGTAACGCTTCTCGCATAATCCGTCGTCGCACGCTTTTACTCCCACCGCGATCTTCGTTTTCTCGGCAGGCGGCGCGCTCAACCAGCGCGTTCGGACAGCTTCGAATGCGGCCTTGGCGCCATCAAATTTTCCATCTTTCATCTGTGCGTTCGCACTGTCGAGCTGCTGAATGAAATCAGCCCGCATCGCCAACTCGGTTCTGGCCAGTCGAACCAATTCGATCGCATCTTGTTTCGTCGTGTGCTCGTTATCTCCTAAATCAGCAAGCGGACCTTTTAAGACCTCAAGAACTTGACTCCAATCAAACGCAGTCTGCGCCTCCTGTGCGGTTTTGAGCGCCGAGTCCAGTGCCTGCCGGACTTCAGCAAGCCGCGTTTCTTTAGCCTTGCGTTGTTCCTCAGCTACCTGTAACTCGTGCTGTCGTTCCTGCTCCTTCTGCCAAATCTGATAGCCGAGTACGCCACCGGCGAGCAACGCAAAAAGAATGACCGCCGCCACCGGCTTTATCCACGGCCGGTCCGGCTTAATGAATGGAGGTTGCGTGGTTCCAGGACGCGCACCAAACTCGTCCGGTATGTTTGGCAGCGGCAAGTTCCCGGAGCCTCTTGTGCGGGGGTCCGCGTCAGCTAGCGCCGTTATCGGCTGCCCAACTTCTTTTGCATTCAGCAAAGCGCTCACGCGCTCCACAGCCATTTGCGTCTGAGCCGGTTCCCCCAACACCGCGCGGCATACCATCAGCGCGGCCAGCAATGCGGCGGCATCCACGTAGCGGGCGTCCGGCTCTTTGGCCAGGCAGCGATCGAGCAACTCGGCAGTCGGCGCGGAAATATCCGGCCGTACCGACGCCACCGGCGCGTGCGGGTCGTCAATCGTGGTTTTCAGAATTTTAAACAGCACGCTTCCCGCAAACGGCGAGCGGCCGGTCAAAAGCGCGTACAGCGTCGCGCCCATGCTGAACACATCGGCGGGCTTGCCACATGTTTTCGCGTCGCCGATTTGCTCGGGTGCGGCAAATCCCGGCGTTCCCATGCACGCGCCGGATTGCGTCATGGCGGTACGGTCCAGCGTGTCGCTGCGCGCGAGTCCCAAGTCGGCGAGCTTGGCGGCATGGATGTCGAGATCCTGCGTCTGCTCGTCGCGCGGGATCATGATGTTGTCCGGCTTCACGTCGCGATGAATGATGCCCTTGGCGTGCGCGGCGGCCAAGCCTGTACACGCCGCAATGCAAAGATCGAGCGCGACGGCTTCATCCAGACCCATCGCGCCGGTTTTGATGACATCGCGCAAATAGCCTTGTCCCGATTTACCCGCCACGTATTCCATGACGATGTAGAACAGGCCACTTTCCTCGTTGACATCGAGCACGGCGAGGAGATGCGGCGACGTGACGCGGGCGGCGAGCTGACCTTCTCGGAAGAAGCGTTGAACGGTATCAGGATTCTTTTCGGCCAACTCGAAAGGCAACACTTTGACGGCGACTTCACGATGCAAGCGCGGGTGAATGCCATAGTAAACCGCGCCATGCCTCCTTGGCCGAGCTTGGCGAGCAACGGAATGCCGCCGAGCGACGGAACGGACAGCTCCTTATAAGGCGTGCGTGGCGCCGAAAGAATCAGTTTGTCGGCGGAGAGGTCTTGAAGCGGAACAGTGGCGGGCACTGAACCAAGTCCGCCCGTGGCCGATCGGCCTCCCGACGATGGTCGCTGCGGAAGTTCCGGTGTCGTCTGATCGGGCGCACGTTTTGTCGCGCCGGGATCAGCGGGATCGCCAGGATTCGAATTCACGTCTGTCCCTCGGGCTGCGCCGAGAATGGTGCTGCCGACAAAATGCTCGTCGAGTTTCGAAAATGCTGTATTCTTAAAAAGAAGAATAACGAAAAGCCTGCGAATTTGAAAGCCAAAACTTTTTCGAACGTGTCACACAAAGAATCTGCTTCTTCGCTACGCAGCGGTGGCACGGTGCGGCAACCCCGTCGTTCGAACATGCTCGGCAATAATCAGATGTGGCAGTCGGACCTGTTCACCTTCGTGCTCAAGCGCCAGAACCGCCGCGTGTACCTCGTCGCGTTCATGGACGACCACAGCCGCTTCATTGTCTCGTACGGGCTGCACGCCTCACAGTCCGCGTCGCTGGTGCTCGAAGTCTTCCGCGCCGGCGTGGCCAGCCACGGCACGCCGCAGGAAGTCTTGACCGACAACGGCTCGCAGTACATCACCTGGCGCGGCAAAAGCGCCTTCAGCCGCGAGCTTGAACAGCGCGGCGTGGCGCATGTCGTGGCCGCGCCGCGGATGCGGTCGTAGAGCGGATTGAACCACAGCAAGCTGATGGGGTTGTCGATTGTGGCGTCTTAGATGGCGGACCATATCGCCGTGCCGCAACCCTTTCCTCTGGCGAACAACGTCGCGGCCTTTTGGCAACGCTCCTTGTTGGATTCGATGCCGAGCATCCCGATGTTCAACGTCGGCGCCTGGGCGCGCCAGTGGTTGCGCAGATCGTGGACGGCTTTGCCAGTGCCGCAGCCGGCGTCGAGCACGACGAAGGCGCCGGAGTTGGCGGCTGGAAAGCGGAAAAGCTTGGAAATGATTTGAACGATTCTGTCTTGAGTGGGAAAAAAGCCTTGCTGGACGCGAGCGATTTCGCGCATGTGTTTTTCCTTTCATTGGATGTTTATAATTCGTGAAATTCTGAAACTAATTGTGGTTAAAGAATGCAAACATAGTGTTTAGAGTCTCATGGGACTCATTATGAAACACGATCGCGACGCATCCGACCACCTTCCGCTGGAGCGCTACCGCAGCTATTTGCTGATTCTTGCACGGGCGCAATTGATTCCGCGCATTCGGCAGAAGCTCGACGCGTCCGACGTGGTGCAGCAGACTCTTTGCCGGGCGCATGAAGCACGGGATCAATTTACGGCGCGGGAACCGGGCGCGTTGCTTGCATGGCTGCGCAAAATACTGACGCACACGATCAGCAACGCCGTGCGCGACTTGAAGCGCGACAAACGCGACGTAGGCTTGGAGCGCTCACTTGAAGCAAACGTCGAAAAGTCATCGTGTCGCCTTGAAGGCTGGCTGGCCGCGAAAGCGCCGTCGCCCAGCGAGCAAATGGTCCGCACGGAGCAGTTGCTCCAAATCACCGACGCGCTGGCCGCTTTGCCGGACGCGCAACGCGATGTGATTTTGCTGAAGCACTGCCAGGGCCTGTCGCTCGCTGAAATCGGCGCGCAAATGGATCGAACACCAGCTTCAGTGGCCTCGCTGCTGCGGCGCGGACTTCAAGAATTGAGACAGAAATTGGCTGGAACGGAGGCAGTTCATGATTCCGAATGAACCCACTCTCGACACGTCGAAACTGGACGAAGTCATCGCGGAATATCTACAGGCGGTGGAGTCCGGTCACAATACGGACCGCGAAGCGCTGCTTCAGCGCCATCCCGATTTGGCGGACCGCCTGCGCGTGTTCTTTGCCGACGAAGAACATTTCGACCGACTTGCGTCTCCATTGAAAGACGCGTTTGCGGCGGCGAACTCGCTCGACACCAGCACAACGCCAAATGCTGCCGATCCGCGCACGATTCGTTATTTTGGCGACTATGAATTGTTGTCGGAAATCGCTCGCGGCGGAATGGGTGTCGTCTACAAGGCTCGTCAAGTGAGCCTAAATCGCACGGTCGCCGTGAAGCTGATTCTCTCCGGCCAACTCGCCGGCGCGGACGACGTGAAGCGTTTTCGCGCTGAAGCCGAGGCGGCTGCGAGCTTGGATCATCCCAACATCGTGCCCATCTACGAAATTGGTGAGCATGAAGGCAACCAATACTTCAGTATGAAGCTCATCGAAGGCACGAGCCTGGCGAAACAAATTCCGATGCTGGTCAAAGACCCGCGCGGCGCGGTCAAGCTCCTCGCCACGGTTGCGCGCGGTATTCATTACGCGCATCAGCGCGGCATTCTCCACCGCGATTTGAAGCCGGCGAATATTCTGCTCGATAAGCAAGACCATCCGCACATCACCGATTTCGGCCTCGCCAAACGCGTGGAACACGACAGCGGATTGACGCAGTCGGGGGCGATCCTGGGGACGCCGGCCTATATGTCGCCGGAACAGGCGAGCGGCCAGTCCAAGCGCTTGAGCGTGGCCGCCGACGTGTACAGTCTAGGCGCGATTTTCTACGAAATGCTCTGCGGTTCCCCGCCGTTCAAAGCCGACTCGGCGATGGGCGTATTGATGAAAGTCCAGACCGAAGAGCCACGGGCACCCCGTCAAATCAATCCGAATCTGGACCGCGACCTCGAAACCATTTGTCTCAAATGCCTGGAGAAGGACCCGAAGCGTCGTTACGGATCGGCGGATGCCATGGCCGACGAATTGGAACGCTGGCTGCGTGGCGAGCCGATTCAGGCGCGCCCGACAACGCGAGTTGAGCGCACGCTGAAATGGGTCAAACGCAAGCCGCTCGCTGCGGCGTTCATTGCGGTCAGCGTCACTGCTCTGGCTGCACTGCTTTGGAGCGGATGGGCATTCAACCAAAGGCTAAAGGTCGCCAATGAAACACTACAGGAACGGCTGCGCCTTTCAATGATTGAACAAGCACGTACGGAACGAATCGTGAACAACCGCCCGCGTTCGCTCGAATTGCTTACCGAGGCCGCGCAAATCCGCCGCGACGCGGACTTGCGCGCAGAGGCGATACAGACCATCGCGCAGTCGGGCCTCCGGCAGGTGCTCAAACTGCCATTTGGCGATGTGGTGATGAAACGCTTCAATCCACAGGGCACGCTGCTCGCCATCGGCGGAAGATGCTATGAATTGGTGGATTCTGGTCCTACCAAAGACGTAATCGGCGTCCGCGTGTACGAGATTCCTTCCGGGCGAGTGCTCGGTGCGACGAAGTGGGATTCCGAGTCAGGACTTTTCGCCTGGGACCCAGAAGGGCAGCGGCTTGCAGTGCAGAAGCCGGCCGGAAAGATGACCGTTTGGGACCCGCGCAACGGCTCGGAAACGGCGTACTTTCCTGCCCGCGGCGCACCTGTTTTCAGTCCGGACGGTAAACGGCTCGCCGTCTACCGTGGGAGTGCCGTCACTCATTACGACTTGTCCACGGAGCAGCCCTATTTACAGGGGGCCGTGCATAACTTTACCGATTCCAAACAACCCATTGCTGTGATGCGCTATCTGCCGTCCGGCGAACTTCTGCTCCGGCGCGAGCGCAAGCTGTTTCTGTGGAATCCTGTCTCTGACAAAGTGACGCCGCTTGGCGCCGATACAGAGGAGATTGGAGGGACGAACGCAGATGGCGGCGTGGTGGCCGCGAAAGTGAGCGACGGCATCAGCCTGCTCGACACGCTTACGCGGGCCGAGCGGGCGCGGCTACGGCTCTCCGGCTTGTCGGCGTCGTCTTTTTATGTCAGTCCGGATGGCGAACGCTTGATCTTCAAGGACCCAACGGAGACGACGCGGCTGCGCGTCTGGGACGCAACAACCGGAAAGTTTCTCCCCGGTATGCGCGAGGAGGGGCTTCGTTTCATGGGCCATTTTTGGGGGGGATGGGGCTATGATAGCGGTTTCTGGCCGAGTGCGAAGACGCCATGGTCGTCGGGCGACCGGCAATTCAGCCCCGACAGCGCGTGGTTCGCCGCGGAGGCCGGGACCGGCGAAAGTCGAGTCATGATTTGGGACGTTACGAGCGGGGCAAAAGTGGCCGCGCTCCCAAAGGCTGCGGATCCCGAGTGGTCCGAGGATGGACGCTGGCTCGCAGTGGTTACCGATGGCAAAGTGCCAACGAGTAAATATAGCTGGATGGGCAGCCAGAGGTCAACGGTAGAGGTGTGGGAAAGCTCTCGCGCCACCACGGACCGCCGGCTGCTTCGGCCCGTGAGGTCGATTATCTGGCGTGCTGACTCCAAGCGCCTCTCCGCCAATGACACGCTATGGGACGTGGAAAACCGCGCAGGCCGTGCGGTGCTGAGGAATATCCCCCAGGAGTCGATGGACAAGAAGTATGGATGGGTGTTGGATGACGACGGCACTTTTCACGCCTTAAGCGGGCGGGAAAAGACGTGTGAATGGGTGGAGTCTTTCCCCATTCCTGGCCAAGAAAGTGCGTGGGCGATCGCGTTTCTCCCGGACGACCAGACGTGGGCTTACCATGCGGGTGTGGACACGAGGATGTATTTCGAACAAATCGCGCCGGTGAAAAAAACGTTCGCGGTGTTTGATCCTACTAAGCCGAACAGCCTCTGGAGTTGCGGTATAGGTTCCGCCGCTTTCAGTCCAGATGGAAAGTCGGTGCTCGTGGCAAATTCAGCCCTCCAGCATGGCTACAGCTATAAAGAAGCGCCCGGCGGGACTGAGCCCGGAACATCTCAACTTGAGTTGTGGAGTCTCGTGGACGGCAAACAGATCGCCGTATGGCCGGCGATGAAGTCTTCTATGAACAGTTCAAACAACCACACCACTGGCAATGTTATGGCTAAAACTGTCTTCAGTCCAGACGGCAAACTCGTGGCCTCGGCCTGTTTCGTCAACTGGGGCGTCGAAATCCGAGACGTCGCCAGTGGCGCACAGTTGAAGCACTTGCGCCCAAACATTCCTCCTAAGAATGGGGATTTTACTGATTGGAACAACCGCGGCATCGCCTTCACCCCTGACAGCAGGCTCGTCGTCTGTTGCGCGGAAAACCGCACCCGCATCTACGATGTCGCCTCCGGCCAGGAATTCGCCGTGTGTGACAACGGACCGGTAAAACTCAACGCCCTCTCCATCAGCCCCGACGGCCGAACTTTCGCAACAGGCGACGCGGAAAAGAGAATCCGGCTCTGGGAAATCCCCACCGGCCGGGAACTCGCCCATTGGGAAGCCCACGAAACCTCCGTCACGGCCCTGGCCTTCAGCCCGGACGGAAAGACGCTCGCCTCCGGCAGCAATGACGGCGTATTGCGCCTCTGGAATCTCCCCGCCATCCGGCGCGGGCTGGTGGAGCTTGGATTGGACTGGTGACAGGCACACCATAGCAAGAAAGCGTCTGGCCATCAAACATCGACGGCCAGACTCATTTGAAAATCAATCAATTCAACGCCACCGTCATGACCACATTCAGCGCTTTGAACCCATCGACATGCTGCGCCGGTGACTGACTCTTCATGACCTCCGTGCAGCTCCGGTACAGACTCCAGGCATTGCGCTCCTTGAATTCCTCATGGCGCGGGTTCTCGAACTCATTCACGACCGGCAAGATGTCGCTCGACGAGAACGCTTCAGCGCGGGCCAGTTCGACGATAAATGAATGCGCCGATCTCGGATGGAATGAGAATGTCATCATTCCCAGTGTCACCGTTCGCTTCTCAAGCGCTTCCGCGTAATCAGCAAATCTGAAAAGGATCAAGCACCGTCGCTCTTGAATCCAGCCCCGTAGGAGAGCTGGATTCATGACCATCATCATCGCCGCTGACAGCGACGTAGACTTTGACCTTGAGGAACTCGCCCAGAAGTACGACCGCGCCAAAAATCTGAGCGAACGGGAGCAATCGTAGAGGAAGTCCAAAAGTCGGCCAAGGGACAACCGAAATTCTTTATCACCGGCTTTTCCGCCGGCGGGCATTTGGCCTGGCAATGCATCTTCACGCATCCCGAACTGCTCGGCGGATGAGGAACAGCGTGTCATGGCGGTCCTGTTTGACCACCGCGGAAACGAAGAATTGGGGAGTCGGGGTGGGGAGTCAATGTTGAGTCGTATCTGGCAAGTCGAAGCCAATGGAATTCAAGAGCTTCCAGCGCACGAAGATACGGCAAGCCAAGGTTCGATCTTGGCTCGGAACGGATGGGGGAGAATTCTCCCCATAACAAAATACATACAAAGCCTTGGCACTTGCCACTTTTCTTCGCGGCGGCGAGTAATTCGGCCCAGATCATCTGTCCGGAACTCCAAGGCCCACCAAGTAAACAGCCTCATGCTTTGAATTTCGTGAATGCAAATGAAGCCCATTACGTCCGCTGGCATGGTGTATTATATGGCGCTGGGATTGTTCCCTATCCAATGAAACCGGTTTGGCAAAACTGCTCGTGTGCTCGCGTGCGTTGTTTTGCTCGCGCTATCTAAAGTATTCGAAAGCAAATCGATGACTGTATTTTTTATTCGCTCGTCGTTGATGACAGTCTTGCTCGCCGCCGCAGTCCTGTTGGCTGGCGCCTTTGCCATCTGCGCGCATGCCGAGGAACCTGCCGCACCGGCATGGCGTACTCTGAACGTGGTTATTCTCGGCGACATCGCTCGCGTGACCGATCTGGACGCGATTGAGAAACGCCTGAACATCGTCTGCGGCCCGGGCGTGGATTCCGCGATACGGCCCAACGCAATTGAGATCGTCACCGATGTGGACTTGGGGCCGGAACTGGATCGCTTTGAGCCCTTCGATAGGGCCGTGCAATTGGCCAAAGCGAGAAGGTTGCATCTCTTCCTTCGTGTCAAGCCGCACGTTTCCGGTAATTTCGAGACGTGCCTCGTACGTGAGACAAAACTGATTCGGAATGGGCCGGAATACAAACTCAACGCGCAGGTCTCCTTCCTCGATCCAAACTATCAAGCCGCCGTCAAAAAATACTTCCGTGCCGTCGCGGCGCGCTACGCGAACGAGCCGAACATACTTGGTTTTGGCATCGCCATCTGTCCGTCCGGCGAAACGCAGTACCCCATCGATGGCACGTTCTTCGGGGACTTCTCACCATCGGCGCTGAGCGCGGAGTTTTTCAAGTCACTGTCTGGAGGATTTCCGTGGACCCATTGAAACGTGTGCTATTGGCCGCGGCTGTGGCAGTGCTGACGGGGCCGGCTATGTGTGCGACGGTCAGCGCGGAAAACGATGGGCTTCGCATCGATGGCGGAAGCTTGGGCCATTTCGTATTGAGTTATCCCGTGCTGATCGGAAACAAGGAACATAAACCAATCGAAACGAGCGCCGCTCAGTCGCACGCCACATTGAAATATGACGGCGGCTCTCAAGTGGAAATAATCATTGGAGAGAATGGCGGGATCGCACTCTCCTTTAAGTCCCTCACTGCCGATGTTCAGAAATTCAAAATGGCGATGCTGATCGATTTCCATTTCGCGCAGGGCGGCAAATGGAGCGTCGATGGAAAGGGCGGCATATTTCCGCCTGAAAAGCCCGCCAAGCCGCACCTCTTCCAAGGCAATGGAAAGGGCTTTCAAATCCTAGACGTCGAAAATCGGGCGTTGACCATGACCGTTCCGGAGACTTCATATCTCCAACTGTCGGATAACCGCGAGTGGAATTGGAAAATCTTCGGATGGATGTTTATTACAACGCTGGGCGGCGATCGAAGTGCCGCGGAGTTGAAAGTCGCAGTGGGCACCGGTGAAGGCGGCCTGAAACAAGTCGTGCTGGTGGACGAATTGGGCCAGGACCGCGACGGAAATTGGCCCGGAAAAGTGAAAGATGCCGCCGAATTGAAAGCGGACGTGGAATCCGAGAAAGCTTATTATGCGGGCTTCAAAGCCCCACCGCCCGATGCATTCGGCGGGCTGCCCGGAAGCGGAACAACGCTGGGCTTGCAAAAGACGGGTTTCTTCCATGTCGAGCAGAAAGCGCAGCGATGGCACCTCGTCGATCCCGATGGGAACGCCTTCTTCCATCTCGGCATCTGTTCGTTTGGCGCCTCTGACGATTTTACATTTGTGAAAGGCCGTGAGCGCGTCTACGCATGGCTACCGCCGTATGACGGCGAATTCCATGCGGCGTATCACCCTGAGAAATACTGGAGCCGCGATGTGTTCTCGTTCTACCTCGCCAACGTGATCCGAAAATATGGAAAAGCCGATGCTGAAACCGTTGCGGCGCGAATGATCGAACGTGTCCGCGCATTCGGATTCAACTCCGGCGGCGCTTTCTCAGGCATTCCAAAAACGCCGCGAGAGGCGGCGCATTTCCCTTACGTCGGGTCTCTGCCGATCAATCCGTGGAATGAATTCAAGATCGAAAGCCTGCCGGGCGTGCGCGAGACGTTCGATCCCTTTGACGAAAAAAACGTGAGCAACCTGGACAAAGCATTTGCGCGTCACATTCCGCCCGCCGCCGACGATCCACTGCTGATCGGTTATTTTCTAACCAACGAACCGGCGCACGAGGATCTTGTGAAAGTGGTCCCGACACTGAAGGCCAGCGTCGTGGCAAAGCGCCGCTTGGTTCAGATGCTCCAGGAAAAGCACAAGACGATCGACGCCTTCAATCAAGCCTGGGGCCTGCACGCGGATTCGTTCGAGCAGCTCAACGACATGGGATTGGCCGTCAAGACGAACGATGCGAAAGCGGACATGAAAGCCTATGAAGAACTATTCTTCGAAGCCAGTCATCGGCTCATTCGTGACACGTTTCGAAAATACGACAAGAACCACATGCTGCTTGGCGACCGCTGGCAGCCGCAGACCGCCGACAACGAACAGCTTTGCCGAATCGTTGGGAAGTATTGCGACATTGTTTCGGTAAATTATTACACGAATGGGGTGGACAAAGATTACCTCAGCCGCCTCCACCAATGGAGCGGAAACCGCCCGATGTTTCTCAGCGAATTCCATTGGTGCGCACCGAAGGAATCCGGTCTGCCCGGCGGCAAAGACGTGGCGTCGCAGCAGGAGCGCGGACTCGCTTACCGCAACTATGTGGAGCAATCCGCGGCACTGGGATTCGTCACCGGGATCGAATGGTTTACGTTGCTCGACCAGGCCCGCACCGGACGATTCTTCGAGCACTATGACGGCGAGAACGCCAACTGCGGACTGTTCAGCGTCGCGGACCGCCCTTGGAAACCGATGGTTGAAGAGATGGCAAAGACCAACCACGCGATCTACAAAATTCTGCTCGGCGAGCAGAAACCCTTCGAATACGACAATACGCGCTTCCGAAATACCGATGTAAAAGTGAAGTAAACTGGATCTCGTTTTCCAATCGGCCGCGGAAGGGCGTCCGCTGACTGCGCGCGTGATGGCGAATCGCATCTGCTGGGCATGGACCACACGCGCCTGACCTACCGCAACAACAGCCGCGGCGAGCGGCTCATTGACGTGGCGGGCAAAGCGATTCAAAAGGCTGGCGTGAATCGCTTGTGTGGTGAATGAAGAACTTTTTTTAAGCGGCGCCTTGCTGCGCGAAGCACGCAAATCCGCGCTGCATTTTTTCAGCGCTGAACTGATTTCACGGCCGGAGCTTTGACGGCGCACGAGTTTCTGAACGCGGAGAATCTGTTGGAAAAGATTCAACGCGAAGGCTTTGAAGTGTATCTTCCAAATAGGAACCCTCAATCATGAAATTTCGGCTCATGAGGCGAAATAAGTGATCCGTGGTGCAGGCGTCTCGCCTGCACGACTCGCAGGCGGGACGCCTGCGCCACGGTCCTCACTCGATTCGCCCCATGAGCCGAACATTCAATGATGTATTCAACCATTTGCCTCATTGCCGCCGTGCTCGCCCTGCCGCTTTACGCCGCCGAGCCCGCGAGCTCATTTCCGTTGTGGAACGGAAAGGAATCCGTCGCCGATTACGCAAGAAAAGTCAACCTTCCCCCAACCCGCTCGTTCGATCTCGGCGGCGGCGTCACGCTCGATCTGGTCTTGATTCCCGCCGGGCAATTCATGATGGGATCGCCCGAACCGCCGAAGCCCGCGATTTCGTGGCGGTCGGCCGCCGTAATGGGAACCTGCGGATTGATTCTCGCAGTTGCCTTGCTGTGCGTCCTGCTTGTGAACTGTAGCAAGGTGGGGAAATTCGCGTTCTCGCTGCGCTGGCTGCTGCTGTTCACGGCGTCCTGCGGCCTTTGCGTCGGCGGCGCCGTGCGCTTTAATCTGGCTAAAAAGCAGGAGTCGCGTTACGCCGTCGCCATGTCCCTCTACGAAAAACTTCCCGCCGACGAGAAGCCCGCACATTTGGAGACGATCGCGGCGCCGTTTTATATGGGGAAGTACGCGGTCACGCAAGCGCAGTACGAAATCTTTGCAGGCAATAATCCGAGCACGACAAAAGGTCCTCAATTGCCCGTTGACCGAGCGAACGGGCCGAACACAACCGATTATTGTGCCGTTCTTTCATACAGACTGGAAGGTCTTTTGGACGACGAGCAAAAGATTCAAATTCCGACGGAGGCCCAATGGGAATACGCGTGCAGAGCTGGAACGACAACGACATTCAATACTGGCGATACGATTTCGACAGATGAAGCAAATTTTGATGGCGCGAGTACGTCCGAACTTGTTCGCGGGAGCAGCGTTTGCCGCGGTGAGTTGATGCCAGTCGGTTCGTTTAAACCGAATGCGTTCGGACTTTACGATATGCACGGGAACGCTAAGCAGACATGTATTAACCAGCTATGGCCAAAAGCACATGAAAAATTCGTACATAGGGGCGGTGGTTTCGGGAGCAACGCTTCTGAATGCCGTTCTGCTTACCACCATATTGTCCGTGACGGCGAATATCCATATGGCACCGGCTTTCGCGTAATTTTGAACGTTCCACCAGTGTCGCCGCACTGATAGATTTCTCCCCTCAGTCCGCCTCCATCCGGGGTATATACACTGCGATTTTTAAACTCTGGAAAGCCAGATGATCCATATGAGAATCTTATCCATTTGCCTCGCGGCGTTCGCTCCTTTCGCTGCCCTCTGCTCCGACACCCCCACCTATTCCAAAGACGGCTTCCCCTTCCTCGAAAAACACTGCACCGAATGCCACGGCGACAAGGTCAAAAAATCCGGCCTGACCTTCCTTCCTTATAAAGACGAAGCCGCCGTCCTCAAAGACCGCGCGATCTGGAAAACCGCGCTGACCATGGTCGTGAGCGGCGAAATGCCGCCCGACAAAAAACCGCGCCCCAATCCCGACGAAATCGCTGCCTTCACGCGCGCCGTCTCCACCGTCTTCCAAACCGGCGACCGCAACGCCAAAACCGACGCCGGCAGTGTCGCCATGCACCGCCTCAACCGCGCCGAATACAACAACACCGTGCGCGATTTGGTCAACCTCGACTTCAACCCCGCCGAGGATTTTCCCGCCGACGAAGTCGGCCACGGCTTCGACAACATCAGCGACGTGCAGTGGATTTCGCCCGTCCACATGGAACGCTACCTTGCCGCCGCCGAGTCCATCGCGCAGCGTGTGATCATCCTCGACCCGCCCAAAGCGCCGCACCGCCAGCAGTCCGGCCAATTCCTCGAACCCGCCGGCCGCGACGTGCCCAAAGACAAATACCGCCATATCTCCGCCGACAAACCCGATAACCCCATCGCCACCGGCCCCCTCCACACGCCCTACCGCACGAATCCTGAGAGCGAGTACATCTTCAAAGCCAAACTTTACGCCATCCCCAATGAACCGAAACCCGCCGTCGCCAAGAGCGCTTCCTTTTTTCAATTCGTCGATCTCAAAAAACTAACCGCCGCGCTTGATTCAAAAACATTCGACAAAACCATCCGCGTCGCCATGCTCGGCTGCGGCGCCAACGTCCCCAACCCCGCCACCGATGCGGAAGCCGCGCAGCTTTTTGGTGTCGCGGTCAAAAATCTGCGCCCGTTTCAAATCTTGAAAATCGTCGAAATCAAAGGCCGCGGCGTCTACGGCTCCGATTTCATCGAAGCCAAAATCCCGAAGAACTTCGGCCTCCAGCGCGTCGCGCTCGCCATCGTCAAACCCGCCGACGGCGGCCCGATTCCCCACGTCTACGTCGAATGGCTCGGCCTCGACGGCCCGCTCGACACACGCACGTCTTTTCAGAAAAAATACCTGACCTGCCCCGACGGCACGCCGCGCGCGCAATTCACGCGCGATTTCCTCGCGAAATTCATCGCGCGCGCCTTCCGCCGCCCCGCCAAGCCGGACGAAATCGAGCGCTACACCAAAATCGTCGATAGCGTCGTGACCGCAGGCGACAAGTGGGAAGCCGGCGTGCAACAGGCAATTCAAATCATTCTCTCGTCGCCGAAATTCATCTTCCGCCCCGAACTCGAAAACGGCGGCGTTGGCGCCGGCAACCAGCCCATCAGCGAATTCGAACTCGCTTCGCGCCTCTCCTATTTCCTCTGGAGCAGCATGCCCGACGAAGAACTCCTCGCGCTCGCCGAGAAAAACGAACTCAGCGCCAACCTCGACGCGCAAGTCCGCCGCATGTTGAAGGATCCCAAATCGCGCGCGCTCACCGAAAACTTCGCGCTGCAATGGCTGCAACTCCGCCGCCTCAACAACTCCGCGCCCGATCCAAAACTCTTCGCCTTCTTCGCGCGCCTGCGCCCGGCGATGCTTGAAGAATCCACTCTCTTCCTCGACGCGATCATCCACGAAGACCGCAGCATCCTCGACATCATCGACGGCAATTTCACCTTTCTCAACGACACGCTCGCGCGCCATTACGGCATGGTGGACACCGCCGGCAACTTGAAAGGCGAAAAGACCCCGCGCCCCGGCGGCAAGCCCATCGGCTTCCAATTCCAGCGCGTCGAACTCGGCGAAAAAAGCCAGCGCGGCGGATTGCTCACGCAAGCCAGCTTCCTCACCGTCACCTCGAATCCCACGCGCACGTCGCCGGTGAAACGCGGGCGCTGGGTGCTCGACCAACTCCTCGGCACGCCGCCGCCCCCGCCGCCGCCCGACGTGCCCGCGCTTGACAACGCCAAGGAACTCACCGGCACGCTCCGCCAGCGCATGGAACAACACCGCGCCGACCCGAATTGCGCCGCCTGCCACGCGCGCATGGACCCGATCGGTTTCGCCTTCGAAAATTACGACGCCATCGGCGCCTACCGTTCGCAGGACGCGGGCCAGAACATCGACGCCTCCGGCGAACTGCCCGGCGGCCAGAAGTTCGATGGTCCGAGCGGATTAAAAGAAGTCCTCAAGAAGAAGAAAGATTTGTTCTGCCGCTGCATGGCCGAAAAAATGATGACTTACGCGCTTGGCCGCGGCATTGAGGTGTATGATAGTGGCAGTATCACGCGGATCGTGGACGCCTTGGCGAAAGACAACTACCGCTTCTCAACGCTGGCGGTTGAGATTGCGAAGAGCGACCAGTTCCGGATGAGGAAGGCGAAAGAATGAGTTCGTAGTCCCGCCTTTAGGCGGTCTGGCGCTCGATTGCCGAACGCGCTTCCGCCTAAAGGCGGGACTACAAACAAATAGGAGCCGTCATGCCAATCGCACCGCTCTCCCGCCGCACCCTGCTCCGTGGCCTTGGCGTTTCCTTCGCCCTCCCGTGGCTCGAAGCGATGGGCCCCATGACCGCATGGGCCGATGACACGCCGAAATCCAAGGCCGCGCCCAACCGCATGGCCTTCCTCTACGTGCCCAACGGCAAGAACATGGCCGACTGGACGCCCAAAACGGAAGGCGCGAATTTCGATCTGCCCGCGATTCTCGAACCGCTCAAAGATGTCCGCGACGATTTTTCGATCCTCACGGGCCTCACCGCCGACAAGGCCCGCGCGCATGGCGACGGCGGCGGCGACCATGCCCGCGCTCTCTGCGCCTTCCTCACCGGCGCGCAAGCCCGCAAGACCGACGGCACCGACATCCGCGCCGGCATCAGCGTCGATCAAGTCGCCGCCGCGCGCATCGGCGACGAAGTGCGCCTGCCCTCGCTCGAAATCGGGTGCGATAAATCCGGCATGGCCGGCGACTGCGATTCGGGCTACTCGTGCGTGTACAGCTCCTGCATTTCGTGGAAATCCGCCACGCAGCCGGTGCCGAAAGAAGTGAATCCGAAACTCGTCTTCGAACGCCTCTTTTCAAGCGGCGGCGAAGGCCAGCGCGCGCAAGCTGACGCCAAACGCCGCAGTGTCCTCGACGCCGTGCGCGAAGATGTCAACGACCTCACCGGCAAACTTGGCGCCGGCGACAAACGCAAGCTCGACGAATACGTCACGTCCGTGCGCGAGCTCGAAGTCCGCATGGAGCGCGCGGCGAAACTTCCGCCGGTCGAAGTCCCGGGCAAATTCCCCAAGCCCGACGGCATCCCCGCCGCGTACCAGGACCACCTGCGCCTGATGTGCGACCTGCTCGTGCTCGCCTTCCAAACCGATGTTACGCGCGTCTCGACGTTCGTCTTCGCCAACGAAGGCAGTAACCGCCCCTACCCGTTCATCAACGTCCCCGAAGGCCATCATGATTTGTCGCATCACGGCAACGACGAAAAAAAGAAATCGAAGATCCGCGAGATCAACAAATTCCACACGACGCAGTTGGCGTACCTGCTGAAGAAACTCAAATCCATCGAGGAAGGCGACGGCACGTTGCTGGACCATTGCATGATCGCCTACGGCAGCGCCAACTCCGACGGCAACGCGCACAACCACGACAATCTGCCGGTTCTGCTCGCCGGCAAGGGCTGCGGCACCATCAAAACCGGCCGCCACATCCGCTACCCGAAGGAAACGCCGCTGAATAATCTGTGGCTGTCGATGCTGGACCGGATGAATTTGGACGTGAAGAAGCTGGGGGATAGCACGGGGAGTTTGGGGGGGTTGGGGGCGTAGGCGCGAAGCACGCCGCCGTTCAACGCCAAACGCGTGACGGGGAGAGTGCGCGTGCGCGTTGCTCGCGGCGGACACGGTGACGCCGTACATCGACAACCAGCCGCCGCTGGTCGCCAACACCCCCGAAACGCGCGAATACCGCATGAGCTTCTGGGACGCCGGCGACGCGAACGGGGATTGGACGGCGGTGACGAAGGTTATGGTCGGGGCGTTGCGGGAGCACATGCGGAACGAATGCTATGAAACTCTCACTTCTTCTCGGGTCTGGTATCTCACTCAAGGCAGGAAAACCGTGCATTGGCGCGATGAACAGCAGCATTCTGGATGGAATGGTGCAACATCAGGAGTTCGTCGGTAACTTCGCAAAGGCGGATGACCGCAGCGACGGACTCGCGTTTATCAAGTTGGTGATTCCATATATCGAGAAGTTTCACAAGGCGTTCCGCATTACGAAAGACGTGAACTACGAAGACATCTTTTATCTCATTAGTCAAATTCACGACCAGGAGAATCGCGAGTACGAGAATCCTGGAATCGAACCGTTGATCGATGCCGTTAAGCAGCAGCTCGCAAGCGCACCAGAATTGAATGGGAAACAGCTCATCGATGTCTCTCGTAAGGCCTGTGAATACATTCGGGATTGCGTGTGGCGCCTGCTCGCTGGGCCTGCGACAGGAACAGAGCACTTGCGAGTGATCGCTGACATATGCCGAGCAAACAAAGATGTGAACATAATCACTCTGAACCATGACACCGTCCTGGAAGAATTTCTGGAAAGCCATGGCATCGCTTATAATGACGGCTTTACCCATTTGAACGGTGAGAAGTGTTTCGATCCCGCTTCAGTTCGGAATCAAAGCGGCGTGATGTTAATCAAGCTTCACGGTTCGATAAACTGGTTTCGCCGGCACGGAGATTCGTCGAAGGAAACTGTCTTTAAGACGGGTAAACGCGGGTTTGAACGCACTGAAAACGCGAAGGGCGAGAACCAATGGCTGGTTGACGGTTACCCAATGTTACTGATTGGAAACCACAACAAAATACTTGAATACACTACATACGTCTTCTCGCACCTTTACTGTGCCTTCCACCGGGCATTGGAGGAGTCTGATCGATTGATGATTTGCGGGTATGGGTATTGCGACAAGGCAGTAAACTCCCGTGTCGTCGAGTGGATGCTCGAGAAAGACAAGTCGATCGTTGTTGTTCATCGAGACCCGGACAAGTTGATGGCGGATGGACGCCCGGCTATGCAAGCACTCAACAGCTATCCATCATACAAACAGATTCGCAAATGGATGGAACCGTCCCTCACTTGGGACGAAATACGATTGGCTTTGGAGCCTTCGGCTGAGACGCTTCTGCGACAAAAGGTTAATGCCGCGCTAGACAGTGCAATTCTTGCACTGCAACAGCAGAAACTCCCTTGAGCCAGGGAGGATCGAGGGAGAAGCATGGCCGATACACCGCTACAGCGGGTCAAAAATGCGCTTGGAACAGCGCTGTCGTGGCGTCACCACAAAGTCCGAGTGATTTGCATCGTTTTGGCAATCGCCGTCGGTGCTTACGCCGTGTACTTTACATCGGCGTACCGTGCCTTCAAAGCTCAACTTTCCGCCATACGCGGCATTCACCTCGAAGATTCGCGTAATGAGGTGAAGTATCGGCTCGGCTACCCACCAGAGGTGCTTGGAGGATTGGAGGAAGGCCCTTGGGGCGGGTCTCAACGTGTGTTCTATGTTTTTGGCAGAGACAGCGACAAGAACAAAATGCCGTCAACGACTAAAGTTGAAGATTACAGCGAATGGGTTTACGAGGAGGCAGGCAGCAATGTTCGTTTAACGGTGAAGTTCAGCAACGCCGGTTTGGTAGAATCCCTTAAGCTCTATTCTTACGGTGGGGCGGAAGTGCCTCCTCCTCCGCCTGGATTTGTGCCGATAGATGCAGTATCCGGCAAGTGGGGACCGATTGCTGGGCTTTATAGTAATGACACTGAGGAAATTGTTCTCCGACTAGGGACACCAACAGGGCAAAGAATTGTCGGTGTCAGCAAGACAATCGAGTATTGCGATATCGGCATTAAGGTAACGCTTGCAAAGGGGCGCGCGTATATGATTGAGATCAGCGCACCGCAAGACAAAGGAGCGATCTTCTGGCGCTTCCTCCGCAGTCATCACTGGACGGGCGGCCGTTATTAAGAAGATTCGGGGACGTAAACGAAACTTTCGTTCTAAAAAACGACGACGCGCACGAATCTTTCCAAAAACGTCCGCGAAAACTATCGCAGTCTCACGATCGTCAACTTTCCTCCCGACCGAACCTCGGCCGTCAGCCTGAAATGCTCCAGCAACGACATTCCTGCCAGCGGCTCGCCGTCCGCTTCGTGGACCTGTATTGCCAACGGTTTCTTGTCCCAGATAACTGTTGCTTCGTAACGTTTAAACCATTTGAGACTTCCGTCCGCCAATTCAGCGGGAAAATCGTCAAAATAAGGCAGCCGGAGCGATTTGATGGTTTGTGGGCGGAGACTCAGGAATTCGCTGAAGCCTGTGTCCACGGTAGTCCGCACGATCCGTCGAGCGCCTCGTGGACCGAGCACGGCAACCGAGATCATGGCCTGAAGATTGGTTGAAACTTTGCCTGTGATCATCGCTCTTCCGGGTGCATGCTGCCTCCCATTCGCCCCGCCGCTCGATAGCCGATCTTGCGGACCAAAATCTCCGCATCGGGAAGACGAGCGCGCAATCGGTGCGTCGCAGCGCCAGAGTTGCGATCAATCTCATACTCCCCGGTTTCAATGTCAATGGAAATGAACTTGCCCTTGTGCCGGCCTTTTAATTTCGGACGAATTTCATTGAAATAGATGTCGTTGCCACGGCGGGCGATTTCTTCCAAGGGGTAGTGCGGACCTGTGACAGGCATTGGTTTGTTCGCTTTCTAATGTGCTGAGTTTAACATGGCCGGCACTGCCGTCAACCTCGCACTGCCGAAGTCAGATTACAGCCGCGTTCAACGCTGTCATTTTTGCATTTTTAATTTTGAATTGAGTCCAACCCCTCCGCCGCACGCACGCGCACGGCCGGATCGCGGTCGAGCAGAAGCCGCTCAATGGCTGGGCGCACTTCGCGGGCGATCGGTTTGAGCGCGCGCATGGCGGCGTGCGCGGCGATATCCTCACGCGCGCAGAGCAGCTTGAGCAGCGCGGTTGACGCGGACGATTGCGCCGGCGAATAGTTCAGCAGCAGATCGGCGGCGACGGCGCGTTGAAGCGGGTCTTCCGCGGAGCAAATTACGTTGGCCAAGCGCGGCACCACGTTCGTAGCGTCCGCTTTGAATTCGGCCAGCGTGAAGAGCGCCCAATTCGTGCGCGGCGCATCGCTCTTGAGCACCGCGTCGGCAAGCTCCGGCAAAATCGGCGCGCCGATCGACAGCAGCGCGCGGCGCGCGGCGCGGCACACGCGTTCGTCGGGATCGTCGAGCGCCGCGATCAGCGCCGCGGTTCCGTCAAAGGCGCCGTTTTCCAGGCCCGGCCGCGCAAGCCCCAGCGCGCGCACCGCCCATTCGCGCCGGGCGGCGTACAGGCTGCCGCGAATCACGCCGTCAAGGTAACGGATGGCGCGCGGATTTTTCTCCGGACCGATGCGCCGCAGCGCCTCGAACGCCGCGCGCGCTTCCGCGTCGTCGGCGCTCTGCGATAGCTCCACCAGCGCGTCCAGCGCTTCCGCCGCACTCGCACCCAGCAGCCCCAGCGTTTCCGCCGCGCGCACGCGCACCGCCGGCGTTCCGCCGCGCAGATAGCCGCAGAGCTTGGGCACGACAATCGCCGCATGAGGGTCAAGCGCACGCGCCAGCAGCGCGGCGTAAGACGCGCGCGAAGGCGTGTCGTAAGCCAATTCCGGTATCGCCGGCAAGCCCAGAATTTCGTTGAGCGACGCGGCAAATTGCGCGGCCGGCGTTGGCGTCGCCGTCGCCGTCACACTTAGCGCGTTACCCGCACCCGCGCTCGCCCCGATGGAATTCGCCCCTATGGAATCAGATTGCGCGCCATCCCGATGCGCCGGCCATTCGTCTTCAACAGCCGCTTTTGCGAGCGCATCCGCGGCGGCTTTTGCGTCCGCGCCAAGACCGGCGAACGCTTCGAGCGCCGCCGCGCGGCTGCGCGGTTCGGACTCCAGCCACTGGATCAGCGTCGGAAGCGCCGCCGCCGCGCGCGGGCCGCATGCGCCCAGGCTGCGCGCCGCCGCGCGCCGCACGCACGGATCAGAATCGGCAAGCGCGAACGTGAGCGCATCGGCAACGACCGCGTCGCCGCCATGCAGGCGCAGTGCGAACGCGGCATCGGCGCGCTCGTTGGTCTGCACCGCGGCCAACCGCGCCGCCAAATCACTTTCATCTTTATCATCGCGTTTTGCGCGCGACGTGGTTCCCCTTTCCCTTGGGGGGAGAGGGGTCAGGGGTGAGGGGTAGGCGCCCGCTTTAGCCAGCAGCGCGAGCAATTCATCGCGCGAGCGCCCGTCAAGCGGTGTAAGACGCACCGCTTGGTCTGGCGAGCGCGCCACATTCAACGCCGCAATGGCCGCGAGCCGCCTCGCGAAGGAATCCGCGGGCGCGGCGGCGATCGCTTTCCTGATCGAGTCCAGAGCATCCGCCGCCGGCGGTCCGATGCGATTGAGCGTGTTCAATGCAAGCAGACGCACGGCATCGTCCTTGTCTTGCAAACGCGCCGCGATGTCGGGTAAGCATTCCGCAAGTGCCACATCCGCTTTTTTCAATGGCCGCGCCGCAACTCCTGCGTCCTCGGTTGCAAATTCGCTCTGTGGCGGCGTGTCGGCGCCCGTAAATCGCACGAGAATTTTCAGCGCCGCCAGCCGCGTCGCCGGCGAATTTGCGCGCAGCGCTTTGCGCAGAGCCGGCAGCGCCGCCCGCCCCGCATCGACGAGCAACTCTTCGGCGCTGTCCTTTTTTTGCGCCGCGTTGCCCGAACCGAATCCCAGATTTTCGGCGAGCAGATCCAGCGCCGCCGGATCGTACGGATTCAATCTGGCCGCGGCGCGCGCGATCGCAACGCGCACGCGCCGTTCCGTGTCGTTGCGCGCGGCTTGCAGCAGCGCGGGAAACGCGCGGTGCGCAAAACGGTTCATGCCGCCCAGCGCTCCCGCGGCCTCGATGCGCGCACCCAGCGTCCCATGCGCGAGCGCACGCAGCAACGGCTCGACACCGGCATCGCCCAGCGCGCGCAGCGCGACCGCAGCATCCTTCGCATCGCGGGAACTCAGCGCCGCTTTAGCAAGCAGTTCGATCGCGGGCGGATACGGAAAGCCCGTGCTCTCGGCGCGCGGAGTCGGTTTGCTCTTTGAATCCGCGCCATTATTGCGCGCAGTTTTTTCGCGCTTCGAATCGTTGCTGCGCTCGTTCTTATTGTCGCGCGCCGTTTTCTCTTTCGCCGCGCCGGCCGTTGGATCGCCCGAATCGACCTTTGCCGTCGGATCGTCGGCGTTCTGCTTGCGCGGCACAAAACCATTGGGCGGGGCCGGTGCGGCGAGCACAATCATGGCCAGAAACGCTTCCTGCCGCACGTCGGGCCGGCGGTCGGTCGCGGCGGCAAGAATTAGCTTGCGCACTGGAATAGAGTCTGGCGAAAGTTCGATCAGCGCGCGGCACGCCGCGGCGCGTTTGGCCGGCGCTTCAAGCGGGTTGGCGAGGATGCCCAGCAGCGCCGGTTCCACCTCGCGGACATCGGTTCCCGCGGACGCGCCAAGCACCAAGATCGCCAGCCGCGCCACGTCCGGCGCGTAATTTTCGCGAATGAGTTTAAGCAAATCGGATGTGAGCTGAGGCGTCGCCGACGCCATTTCGAGCAGCACCTCCAACGCGGGCTTAAGTTGCGGGCCGTCGCCGTTGTGAACCAGCGCGGCCCATTCCGCTTGCGTTTTGCCGCGAAAGAAAACTTGCGTCGGAGCGTCCAGGATTACGACGTCGCCGGCCGCCTCTTCCGGCTCCGCCGAAACGGCCGATAATGCTGCTGTTAATGGTAGGAGTATGAGCGCGTGACGAACAACGTCGAACGACACGCCGCGCTTTCGGATCACTGGCTGAACAGAGGCCATGACGGGTTATACAATGCCGCCCGCCTTTTGTCACCACGAGGAGCGCCGCCGTTCCCCTCTCCTTGGGGAGAGGGCCGACGAGCGTACGCGCTCGCGGGGGAGTGGGAGGCGCTGATTTATATCCCGCGTCAATATTTCTTCCGCACCCACGGCACAAACGCGCTGACCGTCCGCTGGTACTCGCGGTAATCGTCGCCGCGGCTGGCGAGCGCCTGCTTTTCGGTGAACGGAATTCCCGTCACGCGATACAGAAACAAAAACATCACAGCCGGGCCGAACCACGTCAGCCACCAATAAGGTCCGCCGACGCCCATCAGCACGTACGCGAACCAGTGCGTCCATTCGAAAAAATAATTCGGATGCCGCGAATAGCCCCACAATCCGGCGCGGCACGTTTTGCCTTTGTTGTCCGGATCCGCGCGAAAGCGCGCGAGTTGCGCGTCGGCAATCGCTTCGCCGACGATCGCGCCAAAACCAACGCACGCACCGGCGATGGACCATGCGCTTAATCCTGGATCGATATTAAAGACCACAGGCCCGAATGGAATCGCGAAGAGCACGACGAAGAGCGCCTGCATTTGAAAGAAGATGAGAAAATTGCGCTGCGCGTTAGCGCCCCAGTCCGCGCGCAGCTTGCGATAGCGGCCGTCTTCGCCTTTTCCAACGACGCGATTGAAGAGCAGATAAAACGCCAGGCGCAGCGACCAGACTCCGGCGATCGCGAGAAACAACATGCGCCGCGCGAATGCGCCGTCCGCCGCCAGCGCGAAAAGCAGCGCCGCACCGCACATGCCGAATGCCCACACCACATCCACGACGCTGGCATCGGAACGGACTTTCTGAACGTACCAGAACAGCGCCATAATTACGCTCATGGCGGCCCACAGGATCAGCAGGAGTTTGACGATGTCGAGCATACATCCGCCCTATTTTACGAATCGGTAGTGTGCCACGCCCCACTCTTCTCCGCCGCGGAAATTGAACAGCTCCGCGCAAGCTATGAAAAAAATCCGCCAGCGCTGATGCCACAGGCGCGCATTTTTCTGGCCGTAAATCTGCGCCATGATCGGCAGAATCTCAGCGTGGCGCGCATCCTGGTTGAGCAGCCACAGCTCGGACGTGCGGCCATAATGACGTCCATTCCACCACCACTGCTCTTCCAGCGTCAGGTCGCGCTGAAAATGAGGCAAAAGATTTTCAGACGGCATCATGCCCGCGGTAAAAAAATAGCGCCCCATCCAATCGTCGTCCGAAGCGGCTTCGAACAAATACGCGTATCGCCGATGGCAAAAAATATGCGCGAAAAGTTTTCCGCCCGGACGCAGCCACGACGCGATTTTCTCCAGCAGCAATTCGTAATTGCGCAAATGTTCAAACATCTCGATCGAGACGACGCGGTCGAAGCGCGTGGCGGCAAACTCCGGCGCGAGTACGAAGGGATCGAAGGCATTGATGTCGCACGTCACGATTTTCAGATTGAACAGCCCGCGCGCGGCGCACGCCGCTTCGATGAATTCGCGCTGCGGTTTTGAATTCGACACCGCAAAAATGCGTGAGTGCGGAAAGCGCTCCGCCATCCAAAGCGAAAGAGAGCCCCAGCCGCAACCGAGTTCAAGCACATTCTGGCCGTCTTCAAGCTGCGCATGTTCGCACGACAATTCGAGCGATTTGGCTTCGCCTTCGTCGAGGCTTTCCTTTCCGTTCGGAAAATAGCAACTGCTGTACTTGAGATGCTCGCCGAGTACGCGCTGAAAAAATGCCGGCGGCAGTTCGTAATGCTGCTCGTTGGCTTTGTGGACGTCGAGCGCCAGCGGACTGGCGCGCAGCTTTTCGATGAACGCGGGAAACTCGCTCGCGCGGCCTTGCTCGCGCTCGAGCCGAGAGTGATCGAACTTGCGAATCCCAAACCGAATCCACGCATCCGGCAGCAGACCGCGTTCAGCAAGGTAGAGAGAGAGTGACATAGCGTTTCGAGTACTGTTCCCAGTTCCTATTTCCTATCTCCTATCTCCTATCTCTTCAAATATGCGCCACCACATCCTCATGGCGAAAGCGCACTTTCGGCGTGACGGCGTATTTGTCGTCGGCCGCGCGGTACCCGGCGGGGCAGGCGACGATGGTGGCGTAACCGAGTTTGTCGAGTCCAAGAATTTCGTCGTACTTGGCCGGAACGAGCCCTTCCATCGGGCACGTGTCGATGCCGAGCATCGCCGCGGTGGTCATGAAATTGCCCAGCGCGATGTAGACCTGGTTCGTTGCCCACCCGTCGATGTCGAAGCCCGGCTTGGACGCAAAATTCACAAGCACCTGCTTGAATTTGTCGAGCGATCCCGGCGCCACGCCGCGCACTTCCGCCGTGCGCTGGATGTAGCGTTCAATGAACGGCACGTCCATATTTCTCTTGATTGCGAACACTGTGGTGTGCGACGCGTCCTGCACTTGCCGCTGGCCCCACGACGCCGCGACGAGCTTCTCTTTCAACGCGGGATTGTCAACCACAAAGAACTTCCACGGCTGCGCGCCAAACGACGACGGCGTCAGCACCAGCGCTTCTTCCAGCGTTTTCCAATCGGCGTCGGAAATGCGTTTGGTTGGGTCGAATTTTTTTGTCGCGTAGCGCCAATGCAACTGGCGGATCACGGTTTCATTGGGCACGGGATTGGGGTGGGACATTGCGGACTCCAGACGTAATTTGCGTCGCTACTTTAAACAGCCATTTGTCACTTGTCATTTGTGATTTGTTATTTGTCCATTGAACAGCGCCGCGCAGTTGCGGACTCGATCGCGAAAATTACATGAGCGTTAAGCGTTGCAGCAAAATGACAAATCACAAATAACACCTGCCAAATGACAAATGGTCGTTCCGCCATCCCGGTTTCGCCAGCAGCATCTGCACCGTCCCGATGTAGCGCTCCGCAAATCCCGCTTCGCAGTAGCTCAGGTAATAATTCCATAGGCGGATGAAGCGCTCGCCAAAACCCATGTTGCCAACGAGGTCCAGCTTTTCGCAAAAGCGTTCGCGCCACAGGCGCAGCGTGCGCGCGTAATGCGGCGTGATGTCTTCGAGGCGCGCGAGGTTGAAGTCAGTGCATTTGCGCGTCGATTCCAAAATCCGCGCGACCGACGGCAGGCAACTGCCGGGAAAAATGTACTTCTTGATGAAATCGACTTCGCGCGCGTGGTGTTCGAAACGCTGGTCTGGAATCGTGATCGCCTGTAGCGCCATCGCGCCGTTTGGTTTGAGCAGCGCGTTGCAGCGCGCAAAAAAAGTGTCGAGCCACTTCGCGCCGACCGCTTCGATCATTTCGATTGAAACGACCTTGTCGAAACGCCCTTGCAGCGCGCGGTAATCTTCGAGCAGCAGCGTGATCTTGCCGCTCAAGCCCGCTTTTTCGATGCGCTCTTTGGCCAGATCGTGCTGCGCTTTTGAAATCGTGGTGGTGGTGACGCGGCAGCCGTGGTGTTGCGCCGCGTGAATCGCAAAGCCGCCCCAGCCCGTTCCGATTTCGAGCAGATGATCGCCGGGCGAAAGCCGCAGCATTTGGCAGAGGCGTTCGTTCTTCGCGGCGGAGGCTTCCGGCAGCGGCATATCTGGCCGCTCGAAATAGGCGCTCGAATACATCAGTGTTTCATCGAGGAAGAGCGCAAAGAAATCGTTGCTGAGGTCGTAATGCGCGGCGATGTTGCGGCGGCTGCCGCGCGGCGAGTTGTCGCGCAGCCAATGGCCCGCGCGCAGAAATGGGCGCGCCATGCGCGCGAGGCCGCTCTGAATCTGCGAAAGCGTTTCGGAATTGCGGATGAAGACGCGGATGAGTTCGCTGAGATTCTCGCACTCCCATTCGCCGGCCATGTAGCTTTCCGCCGCGCCGAGCGCTCCGCCGAAGGCGACGCGCGTGTAGAGTCGCGGATCGAGCACGACCATCGCGGACGGCGACGATTGCTGATCGGACCCGAAGCGCGTGCGTTGGGCGCCCTCGACAAGTTCAATGCAGCCATCGCGCAGAGTGTTCAAGCGTTTGAAGACGGCTTTACGCGCAAGGCGCTGGACGAGAGAAGACTGCGTGGAATAAGCGGCTGCGCCGCGGGCCGGCGGGACGCCGGCGGTACAAGTAGGCAGCGACGACTTCATGGAGCGGAGTTCTCCAAGGAAGACCATTTTGGATGCGTAAAGATGGGGCATGATTTTAACCAAAGTCTCGCGGCTTGAAAGTAAATTGCCGCGAAGACTTTCATGGTAATAAACGGGTGGCGGGCCAACGCGGATGCAAGCGATCGCGTCGAAATTTCGCGCCGCGTGAGCAGCAGCGTGGAATCGAAGAACGCGCCGCCGGGTTTGTGGTCGATCATGTGCACGGCTAGGCGCCGGCCCGGTGTATTGAAGCGCCAGTCGTACCGGACGGCCATGTCGATGAAGGGCGAGACGTGAAATTCTTTGTGGAATTGGAATCGATGCGGCATTGCGCGCGTGTTCCCATCTCCCCTGGGGGGAGAGGGATCAGGGGTGAGGGGTCGCGTGGTCCCATAGCCACACGCGAACACATAATCGTGCTGCTCGTTCCACGGCGTGTTGTTGATTTCAGCGATGATCGAATGCAACGATTCGCCATCGGGATTGAAGCAATAATAAAAGCTGACCGGATTCATCCCGAAACCGAAGTGGCGCAGATTCGTGAGCAGGCGGATCGGGCCAAGCGGGCGCGCGCCGGTGCGCGTTTCGACGAGCTCGCGCACGGCGTCGCACAGCGGCTGGCCGGAACGGCGGAACGCGGTGAGATAATCGTCGCGCTTGAACCAGGCGAGATTGAATTCGCGCGTGGACCAGAACAGCCGCTTGCGAAAAACGTGGTCGAGTTCATCGAGATCGAGATACGTCATATAGACCGAATAACGGAAATCATTTCGAACAGGCGCGAAGCGCCGATGGCGGACCCAGCCTTCATAGAGGGCGCTGTGCATGTGTGTTCCAGTACGCGGAATGTGGAATGCAGAATATGGAAAATGGCGCGCGAATGAATTATTCTACATTCCACATTCAAAATTCTACATTCCTCCTCCGCACTCTCCGTGACGACAGATCTTTCAATGCTGCGCGAAGATCTTTTTCAGCCACTCAATCACAATCTTCTGATTATCCGGCCCGAAGCGGTTGAAATCCTCCGGCGCGGATTGTTCGAGCTTGTCGGCGGCGTTGAAAAGTGTGTAGATTCCGCGCGCGGCTTCGACGGATTTTTTGACGTCGGCGAGTTTGGCGTCGCGGTCGAGTTGCGGGCTTAAGACGAGCACGGGGCGCGGCGCGAAACTCGCGAGCAGTTCATCAAGATCGTACGGCACGTTCGATTCTTTTCCGATGAACTGGCCCAGGTTCGGCATGAATCCAAAAATATGCGACCAGCGGCGCAGGCCGCCGGTGGAGCTTTTTTCCGTGTCGAGGCGGAAGGGTTCAAACGGGCAGACGCAGGCGAAGGCTTTGACGCGCTCGTCGAAGGCGCATGCGTGCAGGCCGACCATCGCGCCCATGCTGTAGCCGACGACGGCGATGCGCTCGGGATCGACGTAGGGCATGCGGCTGAGCGCGTCCACGGCGGCGTGCGTGTCGCGGACCATCTTGCCCATCCACGACCAATTGGGATGCTTGGCGTAGAAGCCTTCGATTTCCTCGATACGCCGGCCGAAGCCGATCTGATCGAAGCAGAGCACGGCGAAGCCTTCCTTGGCGAAACGAATGTACGGCTGCTCGCCGTGGTGATAACCGATGGCGTAGCCGTTGGGCACGGAGAAAGGGTGCAGCCAGATGATCGTCGGCAGTTTCTTTCCGGATTTTTTCGTGCCTGCGGGCAGATACACATTCGCCGCGACATAATCGCCGAGCATGACCTGATCGCGTTCGAGCGTGCTGCCGCCTTCGTCTTTGGGATGCTGAAGCAGCGCGGAGGTGTACGGCTTCTCGACGCCGTAGGCGAGAGTGGAATGGGCGACTTCGGGCGGGGCTTCGCCGAGCATGAGGGTGACTTGGGATTCAACTTCACTGCGTTTCTTCTTCCAATCGTCGGGGGAGTTGATCGGGGCGCGGCTAATTTTGATGCTGGCCGCGAAGTTATTCTTCGAAGGCTCGTCATAATGAGATTTCAAATAGCGCGGATAGAGGATTGGGGCATGGTCGTCATGAGGATAAAGCAACCGCGGCTCCTCATAAAGGCGCACGCCTCCTCCTGCCGGCTGATTGAAGGCCGGCAAGGGATCGTAGAATTGGCGCTCGAACCAATCGATGTAATGATCAATGTCCTTGATCGTTGTTTCATGACCCGCCGATCGCCAGAGAATTTCAACATTTCCCGCGGAAGAAACCAATCGCCCGGGCTTTTCATTGAGATGAACACCGTAACACGTCTTATATACATGCTGACATGCTTGACACGTCCGCTCAATCGCCCACACGCTCTCGACATTGTCGTTCATCCCGGTGCTCAGCAGGACCGCGCGCGGGGCGGTCATGGCGGGGAGCATGTCGAGATCGACCGGCAGTTTGTCTTCGCGGCCGCAGAAGAATCGCCAACGCGGATGGAACCAGTCGGGGAATTCGCGCGTAATCATTTCGATGCTTTCGCCGGCGAATTGCTCGGACATGTCGCGCGCCGAGCACGATCCGCCAGCGCCGGGGCTGCTGGTGATCACCGCGGCGAAGCGTTCGTCGATCATCGACGCCATCAGCGAGGTTTTGCCGTTGCGCGAATGGCCGGTGATGACGACTTTCTTCGCGTCGGCTTGCGGGACGGATTGGACCAGATA
Source organism: Planctomycetota bacterium (assembly GCA_035308565.1). Taxonomy (GTDB): domain Bacteria; phylum Planctomycetota; class SZUA-567; order H5-PLA8; family H5-PLA8; genus JANXLS01. Next base: position 80,154 of record DATGGK010000087.1, read on the forward strand.
ATCCAGCGCGCGGCTGCCGGCCCAGGCGCGGCGCATCAGGCGCGACCAATCGAAATCGGGATAGGCGGCCACGAAGGTGTCGGTGTCGTCTTCGGAATCCGCGCCGGAATAGACGCAGCCGATGTAGCCGCGGGAAAGCGCGACCATGGCCCAATCGCGGTGGTTGTGCTGCGTCATGAAAACGGGGAACGGGCCATTGCCGTCGGGGAGCAGCACTTCGACGCGAAGGCTGGCTTTGTTCTCGGGGCCGAACGAGAGTTTGACGAGTCGCGACGTGGCGCGCTGTTCTTTTGTTTCGCGCAGGATTTCGGTCTTCATCGATGCGGGTGGCGGCGGAACCGTGCCGGTGACGTATTTCATGAAGAGGGCTTTGAGTTCTTCGCGGCGCTTGGCCCAGCCTGCGGCATCTTTGACTTTGTCGCCGTTTTCAAAGGTGAGGATGTCGAGCTCGGGGCGCGAGGGCATGGCGTCGAAATCGGGCGGGAGTTCGTGTGATTTTTCGAGCCATTCATTCCACGCTTTGGATTCAGGAAGGATGCGTTTGAGCTGCGCGAGACAGGCTTGGCGGCGCTCGGTTTCGGATTCGGCGCGAAGGGGTGCGGAGGCGCTGGCGAAAAACAGTATCGCCCCAAGGAAAATAGGCCCTATAGGGCGCATAGGGCATATCAGCCCTATGTTACGATGGGTCGCGACTTGCATGGCATTTCTCCCGCGGTGCCCGAAATTCGATTTCCGCTTTTACTTTTCAAGACGACGCTAATATAAAGCGTCTCATAAATCAACTTCGCAAGACTCGGAGGCTCGGCACGAATGCATCTCGGACTCATGGCGTACCAACTGGCGAAAGAGTGGGACGTCGACACCACGGCGCGGATGTGCAAGGAAGGCAAGATGGAGAGCTTCGAGTTCTTCGCGCACCCGGATTACAAGCAAAAAGTCTCGCTGGACATGCCCGCGTCGGACGCCAAGAAGATTCGAAAATCGTTCGCCGATTGCCAGGTCAACATCGCCGGATTGGCCATCACTGAACGTTACGACTGGCCCAACATCGCTCAAGTGAAAGAAGCAGTCGCGCGCACGAAACAATTCGTGCTGCTGGCCGTGGACATGGGCGCGCCGCGCCTGCGTGTGCTGGGCGATCAGTTGCATCCGACCGAGCCGAAGGCCTGGACGATCTCGCGCGTGTCAAACGCGCTGACGGAACTCGTTCATTATTCCGCGGGCCTTGGCGTGGACATGGCCTTCGAGATGCACAACGGCTTCGCGAATTGGGAAGATGCGCTCGAAGTGGTCAAGCGCGTGAATCATCCGCGCTGCTACCTGGTTCACAATTCGCAGCCGCAGAACACGCCGCCCGAAGATTTCGACCGCGTCTTCGAAACGATCCGCCCGTACATCGGCCACGTGCATCTGCACGATTTGCTCGATTCGAAATTTCCATACAAAAAATTCCTCTGTAAATTGCGCGACACGAATTACGAAGGGACGTGTTCGCTGGAATTAAATCCGTCGCAGGACCCGATTCGCGTGCTGCATTTGACACGCGCGGTGTTTGAGGAATTTCTCGTCAAAAAGTAATTTCAGGGCAAGTTATCCGTGGTGCAGGCGTCTCGCCTGCACGACTCGCAGGGGGGACGCCTGCGCCACGG
>DATGGK010000088.1:0-57420 GCA_035308565.1 Planctomycetota bacterium
CTTCGAAGAAATTTTTGAATGTGGTCGGTTCGCCGTCGCCGCTGAAGGCGAGGTCGGAGAGGTGGCGCTTGTCCGCGGGGAGGTTTACGAATTCGGGTTCGGACCAGAGTTCGCCATGCGGAGCGAGGCCGGTTAGGAGCGCTTCCAATTCGCTGAGCAACTGGGGCAAGCCGACGAAGCGTTCTTGCGGTGCTTTGGTGCGATCGACCTGGCAGTAGATGCAGTCGAAATTGCAGACTTTGTCTGGGTTTAGATTGATGCCGATGGAGATGCCGCCGGAGCGGCGCGAGAGCACAGGGTAGACGAAGGTGTTTTGACGGAACTGGCGGGGGTGGGTGCGTTCGGCCAGCGGGTGAGGGGGTGGCTGGGGGTCGTTAGCGTCCGTAGGTGCTGCTGTTGTTGTAGTTATTGTAGTTGTTGTAACTGGAGCCGTTTCCGTATCCGTTGGAGGTGCCATTGTATTGGTTGTTGTAGTTGTTGTTGTAGGAGTTATTGCGGCGGTTGTTCTGATCGTTGAAGCGGTTGGCGCGCGAGTTGTCCTGCTGCTGCTTTTGCTGCGCGGCCAGCGCGGCGGCAGCGGCGGCTTTGGCTTTCGCATCGTCGTCGGCCTTTTTCTTGGCTTCGTCAGCGGCTTTTTTCTTTTTGGCTTCGGCGATCTTGTCTTCGTCGGCTTTCTTCTCGTCCTCGGTTACCCACTTGCCTTTGTAAAGGACTTTGCCCTCGTCTTTCATTTTCGCGGCGAGCTCGGCGGCTTCGGCTTTCTTACGTTCGCGTTCGGCGGCTTTCTCCGGCGTGTCGGGCTCGATGCGTTTCACTTTTGACATGGGCACGATGACGGTGCCGTATTCGACTTCGAGTTTCAAGGAGTCGTCGTTGCGTTCGAGGATTTTGCCGTCGAGTTCTTCGTCGTTCTTGAAGACGACGGTGTCGGCGTGCAGCGAATATGCGGCGAGCATAGCGAAAGAAACGGCGAGGAATAGTTTCATGGCGAACCGCGAACCTCCTTTTGGACACTTTAATTTATACACCCTGAGCGCGGGGAAGTCATCTCAAAAAAGTCCTGAGTGCTGAGTCCTGAGTGCTGAGAATTTCCGTTCGAAAGCCGGAGACGCGCTGGGGGCCAACCCCTCACCTCCGGCCCCTCACCCCCAAGGGGAGAGAGGAGAACGGCGGCAGGGTGGCCCACCCCGTTGGAGTGGACCATCCACGTCGTCAGGACTCAGGACTCAGGACCCAGAACTCAAGACTCAGCACTCGCTTTTTCCATCTGAAAGCCACTGGACACTTTAAAGGTGCGTGGTAATCATTTGGCTGGCTATTATGCCGGACAGGGCCTATCACGGCTGCGGAGACCGCCCCCATGCTCACAATGACCTTCCTCGGAGTAGGATCGGCATTCGCGAAACGCAATTTCAATTCCAATTGTCTCTTCGAATTCTGGGATAAGGCGTGGAGCGGCGAACATCCCGCCAAGCCGCCGGACGACACATTGCTGGTCGATTTTGGCGTGACCGGGCCGATGGCGCTTTATTCGTTGAAAGATAAACCCGGTTTCGAATATTTGAGCACGCCTTGGAAAGCGATCAACTATCCGGCGATTCGAAAAGTCTTCATCACGCATCAACACGCCGACCACATCGGCGGCTTGGAAGAGATGGCGCTGACGAACACGTTTGTGTTTAAAGACAGCAAAACCGGCAAGCCGTTCAAAGCGGAGTTGATTAGCACGATCAACATTCTGGTCAATCTCTGGGACCATTCGCTGAAGGGCGGATTGAACACGATTCAGAATAGATATGCATTGCTGCAAGATTACTTTTTCATCAGGGCGCTGATTTGCCAGCCGGGCAAAAATCAATTTGGGATCGGGCCGTATTTGTTTGAAATCTTTCCTACCGATCACGTCCATATAGAGCGGAAATACGATTGGCCCAGCTATGGGCTGTATATCTGCGAGCCTCAACGCGGCACCTCGGCGTTTTTTTCCGGAGACACGCGCTTCGACTATCCCGCCTACATGCAGATGATGGACAAGGCGGAGCTCTGCTTCCACGATTGCCAGTTGTTCGACCAGCCCGACGCGGTGCACGCGAGCTTGAACGAATGCTTGGGCCTGCCCGAACAGATTCGCAAGAAAACCTACCTTTACCATTATGGCGACAATTTTGACGACAAGGCCTGGGAGAAACCGGTCTCGAATTTCAGAGGGTTTGCGCGGGCGCACGTGCGCTATAAGCTCTTCTGATTTTTCACGCAGAGGTTTTCACGCAAAGGCGCAAAGGAACGGCACGCAAAGGGCGCAAAGAAATTGGAATGAACCTGATTGAATATTTCTTTGCGAGCTTTGCGCCAACTTTGCGACTTTGCGTGAAAGCTTTTTGCGCCGATAATAAAGGCGCCGCCTATGCGTCTGTTAAGTGTAGTGGTGTTGCGGGCGCGGCATTTCGAATGGATTCATGAGCACAGTAGTGGAGAGCAGCAATGTCGAACGAACAGGTCCCCAGTAGGGTAACGTTTAAGTGCACCTATTGCGGCAACCCGATTACCGTGACCTACAGCCAATTTCGATTCACTGAAATCTGTCCGTCGTGCCGAGGCAGCGTGATGATTCCCCGGCCCAAAGCCGATTCGACCGATGCCGTGTTGAACCCGCCTGTCGCGAAGGAATCCGGCGAATGGCCCGCTGCGCATTACGCTCAGCCGGGCGCACGCGTGATCGACTTGCAGCCCGCGTCGGGCGCAGCGCCCGCGCCAGCGACGCAAATGGATGCCGCGCCCGTCGTACCGGTTCCACCCGAGCCGCCGGTGAAAGCAGCCGTTCCAATTGCAGTGGCGATGGCTCAACCGCCCGCAAAAGCCGCTGGACCTGAAGAAACGACGCTGCTCAAATCGCTTGCCGAAGTCGCCGGTACCGAGGGCATTCGGAAGTCGCCAATTCCTTCTTCACCGCAGTTCCCTTCCTTTTCGACGCCGGTTTCTCAAGCCGCGCCGGAAGCACCGCCGGTGACGGATGCGGGCAACTTGGTCCCGCCGTCAAAATTTCCACACGTATCCGCGGGCGACGCGCCGGAAGCTCGAACGGCAGCGGCGGTGTTGCCGTCGTATCATGCCAGCGGATCGGAGAGTCAGAATGAAATTCCGAAGAGCACCTCGGACGAGCCTGGCACCGTCTTGCTGGACAAAACGTTGAAGGACGCGGCGACGGCGTCGGGCAAATATGCGGCTTCGAAATCCGTTGAGCCGGTGCTGGCCAGCACCGCCCCGCCGATGATGCAAGATCCCGATTACAGCGTGTACAGCGCGTCGGCGCCGGAAACGTCGCCGTCGGTTTCACAGACGTTGATTGGGACAGGCACGGAAACGGTTGGGCCGGCGTCTGAGGGCACCGGCAAGCCGACCGAGAGCCGGATGATGGCGATTCAGATCGACAAACTGACCGGCGCGGTTTCGGAATCGCCTGCGAGCGCGGCATCGCAACCGTGCGCGCCAGAAGTTCCACATACGGACGCTGCCAATGCCGAGAGTTCCAAGCCGCGCCCGCCGACACGGATCATCGAATCGGTCATGCCGCCGTGGGGCGCGGGCGTGGTGGTGCGCGCAAAAGTGTTCGGCGATTTCAGCAACGCGCCTCCCACGGAAGGCGCGCCCACGACCGTTTCGCCGCCGCCGGTTCAGACAATGATGGCGTCCGCCGCGTCGGAATACAGCCACGCCAGCGAGCAGCAAAGCGACCCTGCAAGCGAACGCTCTATCCCAGCCACGGATATTTTGAACGTCCAGCCAGATGCCATGCACAACGAATCCGAAGCCGCGGCTTACGACGCCTACATCGCGCCGCGGCGCCGCGCGCCGTGGGCGCTGATCGCGGCGTCGGTGCTGGTGCTGGGTGGAGTCGGTTATTTTGTCTACAACTCGATCGCGGTCGGGAAAAAGCGTGAGGATTTGAAGGCCGCGATCGAGAAAGATTTGGCGGATGCGAAAGCTCGGTACGACCAAAACGACGTGCAAGGCGCGCGCAGCTACGCGGCGACGGCGCAGAATCGCGCCTCCGACAAAGACGGCCTGCTCGATCAGCCGGTGAAGGAGGCGTATAACAACAAGGCCAAGTTCTTCGCCGACCGCGGGGCGGAAGCGATGGATTTGGAGGCGCGTTTCAAAGCCGGCAGTTCCAATCCGGAGAAACTGCGCTCGGCCTTAAACGAGAAGAAAAGCGTTTGGGAAGCTGAGAAGAGTTACGACACCAAACCGATGTTGTTTTTGCTCAACAACAAGCTGGCGGAACTCGATGAAGTTGAATCGGGCAACAAGCTGACGGCGCTGCAAGCGAAGCTCAAGAGCGCCGACGAGCTTTATAAATCGCAAAAAATCGAGGAGGCAGGCGCCGTCGCCAAGGAAATCCTCGACGCCATGCCGCTCAAGCCGGTGGTGAATAATCTTGAATTGAAAAAGCGCGCAGAAGTTCTTTTGGGGCGCGCGACGCTGCTCAAGGCTGCGCGCAGCGACCGCGCGGGTGCTCGTGATGCGCGGATTACGGATGTCAAAAAGCAGATTCAGGCCAAGATCGACGAAATCGATCCCAAGGACGAGGATCGCAAACCGCTGCTGCGGAGCCTGCAAGCGTTGAAGGACGAGTTGGCCAAGGACGACGCGGCTTATCAGGAGAAAGTCAAGCAGCAGGAACTCGCTCAAGCACAGAAAGCCGCCGAGGAGAAACGCGCCAAGGAACGCAAGCCGTTCGAAATGAGCGACGTCGATTCCAAGATCGCGCTGCGCATCCTGCACCAATTCCGCGACTACGATTCGAAACTTCGGCTGGGCGACCGCGACATCGACGGCTACAAATTCAAATTCGACGGGCGGGATTACCGCTTCGATCTGCACCGCACGGCGGCGGGCGCGGGGCTGCTTTATATCGAAGCGAACGGCAACAAAATCCTGCTCGATTCGCGCCATTTCGACAACACCGACAAGAATTTCCGCCAGCGCTATCACCGCGCGATCTATCACGCCATGGCGCTGCTGGACGCGATGAAGCAAGCCAACGTCGTCTCCGACGAGCCGTGGGATTCGAAAGAAGAAGCGCCGTTCGTTTCGGCTCGGCGATTCGACAAGCAGGGGAACGAATTCATTTTCCTTGGCGACCGGCTGTACGTTGGAAAGTCGCAGGAGAAAACCGATCAGCAGAAGAAGATGGACGAGGAGTTCAAGGTCAAAGCGGAAGTGCTGGCCTTGGCTGTGGAGAAAGACGAGCCGACCACCGAGGACGTGCGCAAGACGATTTCGTTCGCGGTGCGCGCGTCGGCGGTTGAGGCGGATTGGAACGATCATCTGGAAGGCGAGTACGTCCGCAAGGTGATCGACGAGGGTTACATCGAACGCGAGATGCCGGGTTCGTCGGAGCGGTTAAAGAAGGAATTGGCTGAATGGCGCGCGGGTTACAAGCTGATCGCGGAGCCGTTCATTAATTACAGCGGCGTGGCGCCCGAAGGCGACGCGACGGAGTATCGCACGTACGAAGACCGCGCGGTCTGGCGGCTTTACGACAAGGCCACGAGCACGACGACGTTTGCGATCACCAATCCGGACGATGAGAAGGACTGTCTTTTTATTCTCTACGATTATCCGGGCAAATTGACCGAAATGCCGGACATCAACACAGCGGCAACAGTGCGGATGACGCATCAGGCCGTGGGCGTGATCGCGACGTACGATACGGCTTCGAAAAAAATGACTTATGACAAGGAAAAGTGGGACTTCTCCACGGGACTTGAGTTGCCTCCATATAAGGACAGCGATCGCGTGGCGAAAGGCTACGGCACGGCGGCGTGGGCGCTGCCGCCGCACGTGCTGCTGGTGGACAAGTCGGGGCGCACGAAAGGCCTTGTCACGCCGTACGGCCGCGTGGACCCGAAGGATTTCAAAAAGATTGCCGATCCAGCAGAGCGCAAGGCGGCGATGGACAAATACATGGACGAGCTCATTACGGTCATGCCGGACAAGCCGGAAGGGATCTACCAGCACCTCTATTTCCGCTATTTCTTCCAATACATTCTCGACAGCCCGGTGACGGACCACATTGATTTGCTGGGCAGCCGCGCGCACGTTGGCGACATTCATCAAACGGCGTATCAGTCGCTGGAGCGATTCATGGGCGGGCGCTACGTCGGCGACTGCGACGACATCGCTGAATTGTACATGGTGTTGACGCGCAAGATGGGCAAGCTCAGCTACGTCATGTCGCTGCCCGGACACGCGGCGTGCGGCTGGGTCGAGAAAGTGCCGAACGGCAGCGATTACGTTTTCCAGATTTTGCAGACGGGACCGCCGCGGCGCTTCGTCGAAAACTCGCTCGATAAGGTCGTCGAGGACGCGTACCGCGCGTTCGACGAGCAGGGCACGGCGCATTTTGACATCAAGAGCCTGCCGTTCAATTTCCGCTTCAACGACGAGCCGACGCGCACCACGTATTGGCTGAGTTCGCGCATGTACGTCGATGCGAAGTATGGCGAAGCGATGGAGCGCGTGCAGAGCTACTGGCATTTCCATTTCTATGCGCTGGGCATCGAAACGATGAAGGCGATGATCGAAAAGGGCGACACCGTCGCTGAAAATTACAATGAGATCGCGGGCCTCTATGGACAAGTGCGCGAAGTCGAGAAGTCGATTGAGATGTCGCGCCAATCGATCAAGCACATGAAAGAGGATGAGAAACTCTCGCGCATGAGCGAGGAGTTCCGCATCGCCAGCATGTGGCGCAGCGAGCACGACAACGACAAGTCTTATGACGCGATCAAGAAGACCGTTGACGAGCTCAAAAAGATCCAGCAGGCGGAGCCGAACGTGTCGTTCGAATATCTGGGGATGCGGATGCAAGTCGCGAACCTGCTCGTTTCGCTGGACCGCCCGTGGGAGGCGTGGGACCTGCTCAAGCCGGACATCGAATTCCTCTCGTCGTCACAATTCAACAACGTCGGCTACCTTTTGAAAATCGAACACATGGGCACGCCGACCACGATCTATTTGAAGATGAAGGACTTGATGGAAGGCAAGGATCATCGCAAGGCGCTGACGCCGGTCGAGATGAAGCAGTTCAACGAACTGGGCAAAATCCTGGACACGTTCTACAGCCGCGGCAAATCGCTCTTCGAGGAGTCCGACGGGCTCGACGATTGGATGCGCAAATATGCGTTCGTCGGAATTTATTATGCCGGCAAATTCGGGCGCAAGAAATACCTTGAAGAACTGATGAAAGACGGGCCGTATCCGGCCGACGACAAGCGCGACCACATGAACCGCACCAATTCGAAGGCGATCATCGACGAGGATTGGAAATGGATTCGCATGTCGTTGTCGTCGTATTCGATCGGCATTGGCGACGCGATCGATTTGGACGATCCGCCGGAGAAGTGGCGCATTCAGGAGGCGGTGGGGCTGTGCGACCAGATGCAGAAGGTGGCCAAGGTCGCGGCGAAATTCGGGTCGTTGGGGAATTCGGATTTTGAGCTGCTGAGCAACCGCGTGCTGCGCGCTTTTCTGGTGAAGGATTGGGCCGATTTGGAGGACGTGATCAAGGAAACCGCGCGGCGCGATTGGGCCAAGCTGACGACGGACGTGTGCGAGACGTTTGGGCGCGGCGCGCGCTTCTGCACGCCGGAGGAGTTCGCCACGCAGTACCGCATGTTGACGAAATACATCAAATCCAAGCCGTCGTACTTTACAGTGGTTTACGAAGCGTATCGTGCGGATGGATTCAAGCAGGCTGTGCTGGCCTCGAAGATCGCGCTGGAATGCAATCCGGGCAATCAGGACATGAAGCGCGAAGCGGATTACCTTGAGAAGCTGGCCGCTGAAAAGGAAGCGCAAATGGCCGAGAAGGAAAAGGAAAAGGCGGAGAAAGAGAAAGCCGAAAAGGAAAAGGCGGATAAGGAAAAGACTGAGAAGGAAAAGACCGACAAGGACGCCACACCGAAATGAGCGGGAAATAGAATGCCCAAAGAAATCGAGCACAAATTCCTAGTGCGGCGCGAGCTGCTGCCGAAGCTGCCTGCGCCGAGCCGCTTGATTCAGGGTTATCTGTGCATCCGCCCCACCGTCCGCGTGCGTCTGGCCACGCGCGGCAAATCCACGAAAGCGTGGCTGACGATCAAAGGTCCCGGATTGCTCGCGCGGGAGGAGTTTGAATACTCGATCCCCGCCGCGGAGGCGAAGCAGTTGCTGAAACTCTGCGGCAGCGCGGTGCTCGAAAAAAATCGCTACAAAGTCAAGGGCTGGGAAATTGACGAATTTCTCGGCCGGCACACAGGCCTATGGATGGCGGAGTACGAATTGAAATCCGTGCGCGGGAAATTGCCGAAGCTGCCGGAGTGGGTTGGGGCGGAGGTGACATCGGACGGCCAGTATACGAATGCGAGTTTGGCGCTGGGGGCGGGGGTGCCGTAATGTCTTACGGTCGCAAATTACGACCTTAAAGAAATGAGCTTCTCATGCGTTACCTCGTCAAGGCCCGCGTGAAATCCGGCTGCGAGCGATCGCTGCTCGACGCCATCGACAGCGGCGAACTTGGCAAAGGCTCAGTCGCCGGCGATGAATACTTCCACAATATGCAGCAGGCTCGCGCGCAACCGGATGGAACGATGAAATGGGTCGAGACGTGTTTTTGCGCGACGCCGCTGGCGGAGGAACGGCCGTATTGGGAGGAGTTTTTTGAGCTGCTCAGCGTCAAGGATGCGCACGCGCGAAAGAACTGCCGCGACATCAACGGAACGGAACCGTGGGCTTGTGTGAACTGCGATTGCACGCGGAAGTTGGAGGAGCGGTTGGCGGGGCAGGGGGCGAGTTTTCTGGAGATGCTGCGGGGAACGGTGTAGTGACAGGCGGGAATTCGTGCGAATTTTGAGGACGCTTTCATGCCGCTTCTTCACCGCCATTTTATCTGCCTGTTGTTGGTGAGTGCGAGTCTGGCATTCGCCGCGGATGGGCAACCCGAAATCAACGAATCGAAAGCCAACGACGGCGTGCAGCCGGATTCGGGGCCGCTTGCGTCGGAAGCAAAGCCACCGAAGAAGAAGGCCGCGCCGCTCGAGCAAAGCTTTGCGAATTTGCCGCCGATAGCGCCGGCGCTTGCTCAGGATGCGAGCAATCGCGTGGTCGTCGAAATTGTCGAGAACGTTGCGAATCTGGATACCGAATCGGCGGCGGCGGCGGCGAAAGTGGCCGATGCCTATTCAGAATCTGCGATGGGATTCGTGTGTGTACCGACGAAGTACGATGACAAGGCGCTGCGCATTGACCGCAGCAGTCCGTTCGCGCTGCGCGCCACTTCGAAGATCGTTTTACCCGCGGGCGAGAACAAAGTGCTGCTGCGCGCGTTCAATGCGGCGCGCCTCCTTATAGATGGCAAAGCCGTCGCCACGACGCCGGCGCTGGTGGCGGGGGCGAGCGGGCACAATCCAGTGCCGGCGGATCCGAAGAAACTTGACGCAATCATGCGCGCGCTTAGAGCCGGGCACAACGAACGGCTGGTGACGATAGCCGGCGGCGAACACACGATTACGCTTGAGGCGCTGATTGCGGGCGGGAAATTGCGACCGGAAGTAGGCGAGCTTTCGGTGAGCGTTGCGTCGCCGGGCAAGCCGTTCATGCTGGTTTCGTCGGTGCCTTCGGTGCCGCTGACAGACGAGGGGTGGTTGCCTTATGCGGAGGCTCAACGTGCCGCGCATTTTGTTGATGATGCCAAACGCCGCGCGCAGGCCGATGTGAAGGAGCGCGAGTATTGGGGGATGCGGCACGATCTGGCGCGCAAATTTGCGGCGGCGCAGCCCGCGATTGCCGCGAATGGAATCGATGCGCTGATCGGCGCGAAACTCGGGGACGAAAAGATCGCGCCTGCGGCGATCATCGACGACTACGCGTTTATTCGGCGCGTGTCGCTTGATGCAGTCGGTGTTGTGCCTTCGCCCAATCTGATTCGTGAATTCATTGATGACAAGAGCGCGGATCGGCGCGCGAAATTGATCGACCGGCTGCTCGCGGACCGCGGATGGGCGGACAATTGGGTCGGCTATTGGCAGGACGTGCTTGCCGAAAATCCGGGCATCTTGAAGCCGCAGCTCAATAATACCGGGCCGTTCCGCACGTGGATTTACGAGGCGTTTCTCGACAATCTGCCGATGGATCGCTTCGCGACGGAATTGATCATGATGGAAGGCAGCGTCTACGGCGGCGCGCCGGCGGGGTTCGCGATGGCGTCGCAGAACGATGCGCCGATGGCGGAGAAGGCGAGCGTGATCGGGAAGGCGTTTATGGCCGCGGAGATGAAATGCGCGCGCTGCCATGACGCGCCGCACCACAAATTCGCGCAGAAGGATTTGTTCGCGTCGGCCGCGATGCTCAAGCGTTCGCCGCAGGACGTGCCGAAGAGCAGTTCGATTCCGTTGAGCGAAAAAGAAATCCGCAAGCTTGAAGTGAACGTGACGCTCAAGCCCGGCACGAGCGTGGCGGCCGAGTGGCCGTTCGAGCCGTTGATACCGGAGACGGGGCACGCGGCGGAGATTCCGGCGGGCGTGCTGAGGAAAACGAACGATTCGCGCGAGAAATTCGCGGCGCTGATCACGCTGCCGCAGAATGCGCGCTTCGCGAAGGTCGCGGTGAATCGGTTGTGGAAGCGCTATTTTGGAACTGGGCTGGTCGAACCGATCGACGATTGGGAAACGGCGAAGCCGTCGCAGCCGGAATTGCTGGAGTATCTCGCGCGCGAATTGATGACGCACGATTACGATTTGAAACACGTGGCGCGATTGATTTTTAATTCGCAGGCGTATCAGCGCGCGGTGCTGCCGGCATCGGACAAGGACGCGGCGAAATCGCGCGCGCTCTTCGCGTCGCAGACGCGGCGCCGCATGAGCGCGGAGCAGATTGCGGATTCGCTATTCGCTGCCTCGGGCAAGAATTTCGGTTCGGAGGAATTGAACTTCGATGTGGATAGCAAGGAGACCGTGGACGTGTTTCAAAACCTCGGCGTGCCCAAACGCGCGTGGCAATTCACGTCGCTGTCGAACGAGCGCGACCGGCCGGCGCTTTCGCTGCCGGTTGCGCGCACAATCATGGACGTGCTCGTTCGGTACGGCTGGCGGGAGTCGCGGCAATCACCGGTGAGCGTGCGCGACGATGCGCCGAATGTCTTGCAGCCCGCGGTGCTGGCCAACGGCCCTGCTGGAAATCGGATCGTGCGGCTCTCCGACGACAGCGCGCTGACGCAATTGTGTCTGCAAGATCAGAAGCCGGCGGAATTGCTTGCGCGGATTTTCGAACGGATTCTCTCGCGTCCACCGAGCGAAGCTGAAATCAAATCGCTGCTCCCATTAATTGAGGACGGATTTGCATCGCGCGTGAAAGCCGTGGAAGCGCCGCACGCCGCTGCCACGCTGGCCGGATCGACGCAGGTGTCGTGGTCGAATCACTTGAGTCCCGAAGCGACGAAGATCAAAATGGAAATGGAGAAGCAAGCGCATCTTGGCGAGCCGCCGACGAAGCGGCTGGATGCGGATTGGCGCGAGCGGGTGGAGGACGTGATTTGGAGTCTGGTGAATTCGCCGGAGTTTGTGTTCATTCCTTAACGAGCGTTACAAGTTAAAAGTTACACGTTACAGGTTTAGAGGTGCGAAAGGTTGAACGAATGCCAATAGAAAATGGAATGACTCGTCGAGGGTTTATGTCGCTCGCGGCGCAATCGTCGATCGCGGCGCTAACTGTTTCGCCTGTATTTGCGGACGACAAGCCCAAGGACGCGAATTCCGACCCGCGCGGCAAGGCTGAGCATTGCATTTTTGTCTGGCTGGGCGGCGGGGCGGCGCATATCGACACGTGGGATCCGAAGAGGCTCGGCGACCCAGCCAAGCGCATTGCCGGTTCGGCGTACGAGGCGATTCCGACGGCGATCAAGGATGTGCAAGTCACCAAGCATCTGTCGCGGTGCGCGAGAATCCTCGATCGCTTCACGCTTTTTCGGACGGTGAATCACAACGTCATCGACGAGCATGCGGCGGCGGTGAACCGCATGCACACGGGGCGGCCGACGAGCGGCTCGGTAATTTATCCGTCGATCGGTTCGGTGGTCGCGCACGAACGCGGTGCGGCGGGTGACAATGTGCCGGCGTACGTGGTGATGGGCTATCCGAACGTGACGCGGGAGCCAGGATTTTTGGGCGCGAAGTATGGATACCTTTATTTGACCGACACGGCGGCGGGGCCGGACGGGCTGACGCGCCCGCCGGACATCAGCGCGGAGCGGCAGGCTCGGCGCGAGAAATTGCTTGCGACGGTCGGCGGCGCGTTTGTCGAGAAGAATAAAGAAGACAAGTCCGTTGCGGAATATGCGACGGCGTCGCGCGAAGCGTTCAAGCTGGCGGGACCTAAATTCATGAGCGTGTTCGATCTCGACAAGGAGCCGGCGAGTTTGCGCGAAGAATACGGCGGCGAATTTGGGCAGCGCTGTTTGCTGGCGCGGCGATTGGTGCAGGCGGGGGTGCGTTTCAGCGAAGTGAGTTTCAATCTGAATTTCATTAATGGCACCGGCTGGGATACGCACAACCAGGGTCAGCAACAGCAGCACGTGCTGATTGAGGAACTCGACAAGGCGCTTGCCGCGCTGGTGCTCGATCTTGAAAAGAATAAGCTGCTCGACAAAACGCTGGTCGTGGTTGCGACGGAATTTGGCCGCCCGCCGGAATTCGACGGCGGCGGCGGGCGCGGGCATTATGCGAAGGCGTTCAGTTGCGTGACCGCGGGCGGCGGGTTGAAAAATGCGCAGGCCATTGGGCAGACTGACGAATTGGCGAAGAAAATTGTGGAGCGGCCCGTATCGGTGCCGGAATATCACGCGACGATTTATGCGGCGCTGGGGATCGATCCTGCGAAGTATCTGTATGACGGCGACCGGCCGGTGCCGATTACGGATATGGGGAAGGCAGTGGCGGAAGCGTTTGTTTAAATTCAAAATGCAAAATCCAAGCAACTCGCAGCCCTATCATTTTTCATTTTGCATATTTTGCATTTTGAATTGTCACGACTGTTTCTTCTGCGAAAAGAGCCATTCCATCACCTCCGGCTCGTTGAACGCTCTCATCCAGATCTCGTGGCCGGCGCTCGGATATTCCGTGTATTTTGGAGTGCCGCCGGCCTTTTTGATGGCGTCGATTATGTGGCGCGTGCGGTTCGTTTTGACGACCGTATCCTGTTCGCCGTGAAAGGCCCAGATTGGAAGTTTGGCGACGACTGGCGCTTTGTTTTCATCCGCGCCGCCGCAGACGGGAATCGCGGCGGCGAAGACGTCCGGGTAGCGCGTGATCGCGTCCCACACGCCGAATCCGCCCATTGAAACGCCGGCCACGTAGATGCGCTTCGAATCGACGTTGAACTCCTTCTTCAGCGCGGCCAGCAATTCCATCGAGAGGTGCAGGGGTTCCGTCGGTTTCTCGGATTGGATGTGCGCGTCGCCCGACATGGGCGTATCTGCCCATTGCGACCCCGGGTCGCATTGCGGCACGATCACGAAGCACGGGAAGTTCTTGCGATTTTCTTCGCGTGCGAAGACGGTAACGCCTTTGGCGAGTTGACGAACATTGTCGTTGCCGCGTTCGGCTGCGCCGTGAAAAAAGAGCAGCAGCGGATAGCATTTTGCCGCGTCGTAAGCTTCGGGGCGCAGCAGCCGGTAAGGCAGCGGCTTGCCCGCGGCGTCGCGAAAAACGCGCGCCTCGAAGACGTCGGCGGGGCCGGCTGCGCGGGAAATCTGGGAGACGATCAATACGACGAGGGAGAATAGAACGACACATTTGCGCATGGTCGCCTCGCACTTTAAGAATTTGTGAATAAGGCACTGCGCGAAACCTTAATCAGGAATAACTAGATGGCAACAAAGAAAAAAACAATACTGCAATAATTTCCTAAGATTGCGAAAACTTAATTTTCTATAGAGCGCTTTCGGCGAGTTCTCTCGCCGCCCATTGGCAGAGTTTTTGGGCGGAGAATGCCGCTGCGGGGAGTTGGTTTCCCTTTCGTCCAAGTGCCTTCATTTCTTGAGCTTCTAAATTCAATTCGAACACCGCTGAGCGCGTCTTCGGTTCCTTGTCAGCCGCCAGTTCTTCCTCCCAACTGATCTTCAGCAGCGCGCGGCGCCGCGTTTCGTGCACATGTGATTTCTCGATTTTGACATAGAGGCTATAGACCACCCCGAAGTCGCACAATTCCGCGATCAGCCGTTCTTTTATCATGGTGTACTCAATGCAGGTCCTCCCTGGAGACTAATGCTTTGGCGCGATTTTTTCTCGTCGTGATTTTTTCGATGTCCGCATTTTGCGTGGTGGCTGCCGATGTTCTTCCCGATGCGGAAGGCGCGCCGGGGCTGCGCTATTGGTATCCGCTGCCCAAAGCCAATCCGCCGAAAACGTACGAAGCCGATCTCATTGTTTATGGCGCGTCGCCCGCGGGCGTCACGGCGGCTGTGCAGACGCGGCGCATGGGAAAAAGCGCGATCATCGCCGAATTCGGCACGCATGTTGGCGGGCTGACCTCGGGCGGATTGAGTGCCACGGACGTCGGCACGCGCGAGGCGATCGCGGGCATGGCCAACGAATTCTATGACAAAGTTGGCGTGCTGCGGAATTTCAAGCCGAGCGTGGCCGAGAAAGTGTTTCGCGAAATGTTGCATGATTCGGGCGCGGAGATTTATTTCGAACAGCGGCTTGTCTCCGTAAAAAAAGACGGCAACCGCATCGTCGAATTGAGCATGGAAAACGGCAATACTTTTCGCGGAAAGATTTTTCTCGACGCCACGTATGAAGGGGATTTGATGGCGCTGGCGAAAGTGTCGTACACGTTTGGACGCGAAGCCAATGCTCAGTATGGCGAGACGATCGATGGCGTACAATTTCACAGCGGACACAGTTTCACCAAGCCGGTCGATCCGTACGTGGCCGAAGGCGATCCGAAGAGCGGATTGCTGCCGCTGATTTCGCCTGATCCGCCGCGGCCTGTTGGCAGCGGCGATAAGCTGATTCAAGCTTACAATTTCCGCATGTACATGAGCAATGCCGCCAACCGCGTGCCGTTTCCGAAGCCGAAGAATTACGACGCGGCTAAGTATGCGCTGCTGGTGCGGTACCTCAAAGTGAATCCGAAAGCGCCGGTGCAATTGCATCAAGGCGATTGCAACAACGAAGGCGCGTTTTCGACCGATCACATTGGGAAAAACTATGCGTGGCCCGACGGCGATTACGCCACGCGCGAAAAGATTTTTCAGGACCACGTCAATTATCAGCAAGGTTTCATGTACTTCATCGGGCACGACGAAACGGTGCCGCAAAGTGTGCGCAATGAGGTCGCGAAGTGGGGGCTTGATCCGGGCGAATTTAATGAAACCGGCCACTGGCCGCACCAAATGTACATCCGCGAAGGCCGGCGGATGATTTCGGATTACGTGATGACCGAAAATCAGTGCATGAGAAAAATCGTGCCGGACGATTCGGTCGGACTTGGGTCGTACAACATGGACTCGCACAACTGCGAGCGCATCGTGGTGGACGGGAAAGTACGCAACGAAGGGGACGTGGAGATTCATCCGCCGCAGCCGTATCCGATTTCGTACCGCTCGATTGTGCCGAAGGAATTTGAGTGCGCGAATTTGTATGTGCCTGTGTGTCTGTCGTGCACGCATATCGCTTACGGTTCGATCCGCATGGAACCGGTTTTCATGATCCTCGGGCAGAGCGCCGGCACTGCGGCAAGCATGGCGATTGACGCGAACGTGTCCGTGCAAAAAGTCGATTATGCGAAACTCAAAGAGCGGCTGCTGGCGGACAAACAGATTTTGTTTTGGGACAAAGCCGCGCCCGCGCCGAAAGGCGGCGCAATGATCGACCCCAAGACGCTCAAAGGCATCGTGCTCGACGACACGCAAGCGGAGAAAATTGGCGAGTGGACGGCCAGCAGTGCGACGCACGGATTTATTGGCGCCGGCTACATTCACGACGGCAACGCCGACAAAGGCGCGAAGAAAGTGCGCTTCACGGTGCCGATCGAGAAGGCTGGGACGTACGACGTGCGGATGTCGTACACGGCGCTGGCCAACCGGGCGACGAACGTGCCGGTGAGCGTCAGCGCCGGCGGCAAAACGCAAAGCATCAAAGTCAACGAACGCCAAGCTCCGCCGCTGGAACACGGTTTCGTTTCGCTTGGAAAATACGATTACAAAGCCGGGGAGAAGGCGGTGATCGAGATTTCGAACGAGGGGACGGATGGGCATGTGATTGTGGATGCGGTGCAGGTGGTGGGGGCGGGGGAGTAGAACGGACCGGAACCGAACGTTTGATTTTTCAGAACGGTATGATCTTTAAAATAGGCGCTGTCCCCAATTACCAATTACCCCCGGGGAAAAGGCGGTGATCGAGATTTCGAACGAGGGGACGGATGGGCATGTGATTGTGGATGCGGTGCAGGTGGTGGGGGCGGGGGAGTAGGAAGCTGACCCAATATTGCCGCCCATCGGCACGATCCGCTCTGATTATTGCCGCGAGCCGCAACAGCGCTTGTATTTGCGTCTACTCCCGCACGGACAAGGAGCATTGCGGCTCGTACCCGGATACTTTTCGGGCAGTGCCGGTGCGACGCTGACTATTTTGGATGCTTGCGTTGAACGATGGTGCAGCGCTGGGAACATGTCGCAATGACGCTGAATCATTGGAAGAATTAGGCGCTGCCGAAAATCGGCGAAATCTGTGTCCGTCATCTTCAATGAAGACTTCATCGCGTCGATTTCCACGTCGCGCTTGTCCTCTGGCACGAGCGCAAGGTTCCAGCACAGTTGAGCGATCGTCATTGCGCGGTTCATGTCCTCAATCGAGCCATCGGTCGATTCGAACAAGGGCTGAGCGTACGCGGCGATTCCTTCAGCAATGGCTCCCAAGGGGCAACTCCTTTCGCGGCAGGTTTCGGGCTGGTGCCAGGTGCCAATGCTCGGCTCCTTGCCACAGCGCGCGCTTTATGGATTATGCAGCGACTCTACACTGAGCTCATCTGGCGGCAAGGAGCGAAATAGGGCTCCTGGGCGCGGCCAAAGATGAAACACAAAGGCGCGCGGCGGAAGTCGTCGGCCGAGAAAATCTCGGTGCATGTGGAGAAGACGTTGCTGGAACGCTCGGATATTTTGGCGAAGCGGAAGGGGCTGACGCGAATTTGCTGATTGATCGGGCGTTGAAGACGGTGTTGGCGGCGGACGGGCGGGCGGTGTAGGGCGCGCGTGGTTACTTTAATGAGTAGCCTTTCCCTGAATTCTTGCCAACGCACTCGTTATGGCGGTTGTGCCGGATTTGCGCGTGACGGGCGGGCGGGGTATCCGATAATCAATGTATGCCGATGCTTTCGTGGAATGAAGTGCGCGACAACGCCATCGCGTTTTCGCGCAGTTGGTCCGACGCGACGCGCGAGCGCGCCGACGCGCAGACTTTCTGGAACGAATTCTTCGCGATCTTCGGACGCGACCGGCGCACCGTCGCGAGCTTCGAAGTCGCCGTTTGCAACATTCAGGGGCAATACAATTTCATCAATCTGTATTGGAGCGGGATGCTGCTGGTTGAACACGCACGTTCCGCGGACGATTTCTCCGGCGCCGAATCGCGCGCCGTTCAATATATCGCCGACCTTGTTCGCGAAGAGCCGGACACACAGGCGCCCCGCTACATCATGCTCACTGATTTCCAGCGCATTGTTCTTTTCGACCTCGAGCCCGGCGAAAATGCGGATCCCGCTAGCTTCGCCGGTCACCGCTACACTATGATTTGCTTTCCGCTTTCGGATTTGCGCTGGTTCATCCGTCATTTCGCGTTCATCAAAAGGGAACAAACCGTTCGTCAATTGCCAATACGGTGAAGCAGACTAGAATACGCGCATGTCTTCATTGAAATCCAAATCAATGTCGCAGTTCGCTGCATTTAGCAACCGCAACGGCGTCGGCGAAAACTCCACTATTAACGCACGCCGATTGGTCGGGCGCGCCAGCGAACGCCGAAGCAAAATGATTGCGTTCGGGTACTATGGCGGAAAATACTCCCATTTGGAATTTATCCTCCCGCTGCTTCAAAGGAAATGTGAGCATTTCTGTGAACCGTTCGGTGGCTCCGCGGCGGTGCTGATCAACCGTTATCCGGCGCCAGTCGAAACATATAATGATCTTGATAGTGAAGTCGTCAATTTTTTCGAGTGCATCCGTGACCACGGCACAAGATTGATTCGACTCATCAGCCTTACGCCGTTTTCGCGCGAAGAACTTGTTAAAGCGTGCTCCCGAGAACCAAATCTGTCGAAAATGGAACGTGCGCGCCGGTTCTTTGTTCGCGCTCGCCAAACCCGCACCGGCCTAGCGCAAACAAGTTCGGAAGGCCGATGGGCCCATTGTGTGCTAACATCGCGAGCCGGAATGGCCGGCGCCGTTTCGCGTTGGCTCGGCAGCGTGGAAGGACTTGCGGAAATAGTACAACGGCTACAGCGCGTTCAAATTGAAAATGCGCCGGCTCTCGAAATAATCCAACGATATGACTCTAAAGATACATTGTTCTATTGCGATCCTCCCTACGTTCATGATTCGCGCGGCGACTCAAAAGCTTATGGATATGAGTTGAGCGATTCGAGCCATGAAGCATTAGCAGACGTATTGCATGCCGTGAAGGGGGCGGTTGCCATTTCTGGATACCGATGTGCCCTAATGGACAATCTCTATAGTGATTGGAATCGAGTTGATGAATCGCCGCACCTTTGTAACTCGTCGAAAGGCGAACGAGTAGAGTCAGTCTGGTTGAATTTTGAGCCTACAACGCCTACGTACCGAGATCCCGATGGTACCGACATCGATAGGTTGTTTGAAGACCCTGGCGAATACAACATAAATGGCCATGCCAAAACAAAGCGATCTAAACGAAGGCGTTGACGCGGGCCGCGCCAAAGAGGTGCTTCGCGCAATCTGGCAGGAAGTGTCCGCTGACGCTGTACAAAGCGAAACGCGCGCGTACCTTAAGGACGCTCGTTTGCGTGACGTAATCGCGGAATCAGTCAACCACCGCATGGTTTCTTATCGATTTTGCTTGCCAATACAACTATTGGGAAAGGTTGTTAACCCAAAGCTGGACTGCTTGCGGATGCAGCGTCGCAAAGGCGATCCAAGTGACATTACTGGGTGGGACGCACGCAGCCTCGGAAGTAAAGTCGTTGCGCCATTCAATTCCGAACAAGAAAATGTGCTCGGAACATCGCAGGACCCGTACGTTGGAAACCCGATGCGGTTGCCCAAAATGGTGCGCGACGACACCAGCAAAAAAGACATCCTTGGCTGGAATAAACTCGTCGAACTGCTCGAACTGGTAGAGAGCCGCAAGGACGCCAATTTCACAGCGAACGTCTTCAAACAGGTGCTGCTCGAGGTTTTCAATCGTCAAAAGACTTTGCGATTCAGCTATCCGATTCCGCCGCGCGTTAGCTTGGAATCGACACTAAAACTATGCGAGGAATTCGTGGCTGAGAAATCCGGCGGCGACCGGGCACTTGCCGTCACCGGCGCGTTATTCGATGCAATCGGCATCCATTTCGGCCTTTACTCGACGGTAAATCGGGCCCGAATAAATGCAAGCGACGAGGCTACCGGAATGGGCGCCGACTTGGAATGCGTGGGAACAGATGGGCAAATCGTGCTGACCGTCGAAGTAAAGGATCGAACGCTTACTCTTACCGATGTCGAGGGGACTCTATTGAAGTCACGGCAACGGAGCGTGAAGAATATTTTTTTCACTGCGCGCGACACGAAACCAAGTGACATCGCGGCGGTGCAATCCCGCGTAAATCAAGCGTTCGCTTCGGGTCAAAACCTCTATATATTCCAATTTTATGAACTGAGCCGAAGCGTTTTAGCGTTGGGAGGCGAGTCAATCCGCACAACATTTTTGCGCAAAGTCGGCGAGCATTTGGATACTTGGAATACTCAACCACAGCACCGCCAAGCGTGGCAAAAACTCTTACGATCGCTCTAACTTTCCCCGCCCTTCCTTCCTCCCACCCCATTGCACCAACACCTTTGCCGACTCTACGCTGACCATGCCCGCGACGCTGGCGCGGGCGCACGCGGAACTCGACCGGGCCGTGGACCGGTGCTATCGGCGCGAACCGTTTCGCAGCGACCGGGAGAGGGTGGAGCATTTGTTTGCGCGGTACGAGGCGCTGACCCGACCGCTGCTGTCAGCGCCCGCGCCTTCGCGGCGGCGCAAACGGGGATAAAGGAGGCTTTCAAAAAAGTGGGAGTTTTTGGATAATTATTGGGGTGGTGGCTTGACTTTGGGCTGGCATGGTGTATTCTTTATTTAGGTTAAGTGTTAGAATGTAGATTAGGCTAAATAATGAATGCGCGTTGTGCAACTTTTATAAGGAGTTTGCAATAAGCTATGAGGCTATGGTCCTTGGAGCGGACACAATGTGCACCTTTTTCCTGGTTCTACGAAGGCAACGTTCAGTGCCACAGTCAATGGGGGGCGGATAAATAGGGCGTATAGGGCCTATGGGGCTGATGGGCCAATGACCTCAAATAATTGGGCCGAAAGGGTAAGCCAGAACGAACGATGTGCAACTCTTGCAGCGTTTTGTGAAGAGCGTGGTTGGGGGGCACATGTGCAACTTTTGCACGAGAGTTGAGCGCGAGGCCTTTGCCGCCTAAAGGCGGGACTACAAACGGACATTGTGCAACTTTTGTAGAGATTTGCGAAGGGATGGCGGATGGGTTGCGCATAATGTGCACTTTTGCAAGAGACTGAGCGCGAGGCCCGCTGCCGCCTAAAGGCGGGACTACGTACGGACATTGTGCAACTTTTGCAGCGCTTTTGAAGTGGGAAGGAGGTGAATGCACATAGGTACAGTGTTGCAAGAGTGTTTCGACCGGCGGAACATCGTTTGCGTCACAGCCCTCTCAGAGGGCCTTGTCCATGGCGCTATCTTTCAAACCCCAGCACCTCAAAGTCTACAAGGACATTGCGCTCCTCTTATGGAAGTACGGCCGCTCGGACCTCGTCAAGAAGTCCGGGCTCGACAGCGCCCTCAACGGCCATGAAGAGCCGGCCTCTCCCGAAAAGGCGGCGGAGGCCAGCCAGCTTACCGACGACCTCGAAAAACTCGGTCCCACTTACATCAAGTTCGGCCAACTTCTTTCGACGCGCCCCGACCTGATCCCGGCGGCGTACACGACCGCGCTTGAACGCTTGCAGGACAAAGTCGAACCGTTCCCGTTCGCCGACGCGGAACGCATCATCGCCGAAGAACTCGGCGTGCGTCTTTCGCGCGGCTTTCAGGAGATCGAACCCAGGCCCGCCGCCGCCGCGTCGCTGGGGCAGGTGCATCGCGCGACGCTGCGCGACGGGCGCGTCGTGGCGGTGAAAGTTCAGCGCCCCGGGATTCGCGAGCGCATGACGCAGGATTTAGACGTGATTGCCGAAATGGCGGAGTTCCTCGACGACCACACTGACGCCGGCCGGCGCGCCGATTTCAGTTCCATCGTCGCCGAATTTCGCAAGATGCTCCTGCGCGAACTCGACTACACGCAGGAAGCGCAGAATCTGCAAACCTTGCACGAGAACCTTAAGGACTTCCCCAATCTCGTCGTGCCGCGCCCGATCGAGGATTATTCCAGTTCGCGCGTGCTCACGATGGAGTACGTCTCCGGCGCGAAAATCGCGTCGCTCTCGCCGGTCGTGCGGCTCGAAGCCGACGGCGAAAATTTGGCCGAGGAACTTTTCCGCGCGTACTTGCAGCAGATTCTCGTGGACGGATTTTTCCACGCCGATCCGCATCCGGGCAACGTGTTCATGACGCCAGACAAAAAGCTGGCGCTGCTTGATCTCGGAATGGCCGCGCGGCTGCCGTCGGATTTTCAGGAGGATTTGTGCCCGATGGTGCTGGACCTGGCGGAAGGCCGCAACGAAGGCGCGCTGATGTTCGCGCGCAAACACGGGGTGAAATTGCAGGACTACGACGAAAAAGAATTCAGCCGCCGCATTGGCGAACTTGTCGCGCGCAACCGTTCCGCCATGCTGAACAAAGCTCACATCGGCGCGCAGATTCTCGAAGTGCGCGCCATCGCCGCCGATTGCGCGCTGCGCCTGCCGCCGGAATTGGCGCTGATTGGCAAAACGCTGCTCAACCTCGACAACATCGGCAGCACGCTGGCGCCGACGTTCGACCCCGCGGCAGCGGTGCGGCGCAACAGCGCGACGCTGATGAAGGATCACCTGCTGAAATCGCTCTCGCCGGGGAATGTCTTCGCGCGTTTCATGGAACTCAAGGATTTCGCGCAGCGTCTTCCGGCGCGCGTCAACCGGATCATGGACATGGTCGCCGACAACGAACTGCAAGTCGCCGTCAACGCGATGGACGAAAAGTACCTGATGACCGGCATGCAAAAAGTCGCCAACCGCATCACGCTCGGCCTGATTTTGGCCGCGATGATCATTGGCGCGGCACTGCTGATGCGCATCGAAACGCGCTTCCAGCTCTTCGGTTACCCGGGGCTCCCGATTATCTTTTTCCTGCTCGCCGCCGTGGGCGGATGCGTGCTGGGGTATCAGATTCTGTTCCACGACGAGTACAAACCGAAGAAAGAAACGGATCCGGAGTATCGGAAGGGCTCGGGGTGAGGAACGGTATGGAGGACGTTAGCGATTTAATCGCCGCCGCAGTCGAAGAAATCATCGCCATTGTCGAAAAATGGATCAAAGACGAAAACGACAATCAACGGAAAGAGCAGTTCCGACGTGTCGCCGCTGAAAAGCTGCGTGGTCGTTTGAAGATCCAAACCGAAGAGCAGCGTTTGAGGGCTGTTGTTCGAGATGCTCACGGGCGCTATGTTCGTTTCGGATTGCGGCAGGAACGCGGTGTTGACTGTCCCGAATTTTGAGGCCAGATTGATGTGGGCGTTCGCGCTTCCGAAAACCTGGCCGTTGAAATTATTGTGGCCGCCTTTCAGCGGGAGCGATTGGACGAAACCAGGGCCAATCCGCACGGTGGCACTTTGAGGAATCCCGAAATCGGAAGTGCTCTGGCCCTTCACGTTTGAAATCAGGAACCCGATATGAAACTGTGTGCCCTGTCCGAAAAATGAGTCTTGCGCAGTCGCGTTGGCAATCTGGAACAGGCCGCCGATTTGGCGGTCTTTGAGGATGTTGTATGAAAGCTTGAAGCGCCCATTGCGATTTCGGACGGAGAATTCAATGGGCTCCGTGCCCAGGAAGGTTGAGCCAAGTTCAATCTCCGCGACGAGCGTCTGGTGTGAGCCATCGGCGACGCTTGAACTCACGATCTTCAGCAGCGCGCTGTCCCGGAGATGCAGTTGAAGGAATGTCGAGC
Organism: Planctomycetota bacterium; assembly: GCA_035308565.1. Taxonomy (GTDB): domain Bacteria; phylum Planctomycetota; class SZUA-567; order H5-PLA8; family H5-PLA8; genus JANXLS01. Next base: position 23,422 of record DATGGK010000088.1, read on the forward strand.
CCGATAAGGTGGACACACTCACCCGCCCGTTGCTTGTCCGGCCGATTCCTGCGCCGTTGAGCGACGCTGAAAAAGTCTGACCGCCCAGGCGGAAGACAAAATGCCGTCCGTTCAAACTCCCGGCGGGTTGAGGGAGCATGTTGATGAAGGCCGACAATTGAAAGGTTGGAACTTGTTTTCCCGCGAAATTGCCTGTCAGAGTGGAGATCTGAGTTGCCATGACCGATTGAACGGCGGTCTGAACGGCAATGTTGATCGCAAAGGACTGATCGGGCGCCGTTCCCGCGCGATTGAATGCGATGACCCCGCCTTTCATTGCGCGCGCGACAAAAGTCAACGTCCCGCTGTTCAACGGCCGGCCTGCAAGATTGCCGTCCTGTGCGAGCGTCAACCCGTTGGCTTCCAGGTTCGCAAGCGGGCTGCCGTTGAGAACCACCGATCCCGGCACAACGCTGAAAACTGTCGCTGCATCCTGATTGGTAGCTTCAAGATTCGTGATGTAATCCGCGCCAACCCGGGCCAGCGGCAGCCGGTCCATTTCAAATCGAAATTCGCCGGGAATGGTGGTCTGTCCAAAAAGTCGAAAATAGCCCAGCCGGGAAACACCCGCCGCGTCGGTCACTATTCCGTTGAAGTTTTGCGGCGAGTTGGATTGCAATGCCCCGGAGAGACGCCCGCTGGGGTCCAGTGTCACGCCCGAAATTCCAGGCTGACCGGCCATTGTAAAACTGTACGGCCTCACGCCACCCAACGCGGTGACATAGCGGGTAAATTGAGAGCCGAAAAAAACATCGCCCAGATCGTAACCGCCTGGATCCGTTGCGGTGTTTCCGCCGGACGGAAAAGTCGGATCTTGTCCGGCCAGCAGAAACGGATTTGAAAATCGCAATCCGCTACCCACTGTGCGCGGGCTGGGGCGCGGTGAGTCACTCGAAGCAGGATTCGAGTTGGGAGTCGCAATTGCCCATGAAAAACCAAGGAGGGAAAAACAGATGCCCAGCAAACACGCCCGGCCGCTCCGCAATTTCGCGTTCATGTTTTGAACTCCGATCCCCCTCTTTCACTTTTACACCAAAGTAAACGGGAGCAGCGCCGATTTATCGCTTGGCGTCCGCCGGGCGCCATCTGTGTCCGCGTCCATCCGCGTCCATCCGCGTCCATCCGCGATTAATCTTAACGCTGCAACGGAATGAGCGTAAAAGGATTATTTCTTCCACTTCCCCGGATTCACCAGAATTTGCGTCCCCACTGTCCCGATCACGTCCCACACGCGCTGCTCGCCAAAGCCTTTGAGTTCGACGCTTCGGCCGTTCGCGTTTTTAAAGGTGAACAAGCGTGCGACGCGCTCATACGTGGCGCGGCTGATGCACGGCGAACTCGGATCGGCTTCGGATTGCAGGCGCGCCGCCAAATTCGTGGCGGCGCCGACGGCGGTGAAATCGAATTTGCGGAACGTGCCCACGTGCCCGAGCACCACCTCGCCGGAACCGATGCCCAGGCGTGCGCGAAACGGCGGCAGATTGAGCAGCTTGCGCGGCCGGTTCACGCTCTCGATCACGTGCGTCATCGCCAGCGCCGCGGAGACGGCGCGGCGCGCGTGGTCCTCGCCGCGAAAATACGCCATGAAGCCGTCGCCGAGATATTGGTTCACGCACGCGTCGTGGCGGCGCAATTCGGCGTCAAGGTCAGCGAAAATCTGGTTGAGCGTCATCAGCACCCAGCGCGGGTCGTGGCACACCACGAACTCGGTCGAGTTTTTCAAATCCATGAACAGCACCGAAACGGTTTGGGGCGAGCCTTCAAACATGCTCACGTCGTCCTCGTCGATGTTGCGCCCCGTGACGCGCCGATAAGCGTGCAGCACGAACTGCTGCAAATCGGCCGCGCGCATTTCAGCTTCGGCGTCGCGCACCAGCCGTGTGCGCCGGCACAATTCCGCGCGGTCCAGCGCGCGCTCAAACGCATGGCGCAGCACCGCCGCCGGCGCGCCGCGCGCGCGCAGCGTCCGCGCTTCTTCGAGCAACGTCTGCGCGGATTCCGGATTTTCGCCGCTCTCTTCAAAATGCGCGAGCGCCTTGCGCAGAAGCTCTTCGGATTCGGCGAAGCGCCCCTGCGCCCTCCGCAGCAGCGCGCGCGCGCGGTTGACGTGCGCCTGCCCTTCGGCAAATTCGATCAGCTTCGCCGCGCGGTCCAACTGCTCTTCGGCCTGCGTGAGTTCGCCGCGCGCAAGATGCACCAGCGCGCGGTCTTTGCGCGCGAAGCCTTCAATCCACGTGGCCTTCGCTTGCGCCGCGCGCACGGCGCTTTCGTCCAGCCATCCGGCGGCGTCGTCGAGGCGTCCGTCGGCAAGATCGATGCGCCCGAGGAAGTTGTACATCGTCGCTTCGCCGAGGTTGTCCTTGCCGCGAATCAGTTCGAGGTCTTTCAGAAAATGTTCGCGCGCATCTTTGAGATAGCCCCAATCGAGCATCAGCCGCCCAAGGCTGCCATGCGCGAAGGCGAGGCCCATGATGTCGCCGGCGCGTTCCTTCCGTTTGAGCGATTCGGAGAAAAATTCGCGCGCGGCGGAGAAGTTGCTCAAGCTTGCAAAATATTTTCCAAGCGAATCGAGAATCCGCCCGCGCAGCACATGTTTCGGCGGACACAATTCCAGCGCGCGCTCCAATTCGCGCAGCGATTTTTCGTCGGCGCCTTCGTGGTACATCGCGCCGCCACGCGTGTGCGAGACCAGCGCGGCGAGCAGCGGATCTTTTTCGAGCTCCTTCGAGTTCAGCGCGTCAAGCAGCTTGTGAGCCTTCTCGAATTCCTTCATCCGCATCGCCGCGGCGGCGATCCCCGCGTGGGCCCAAGCCGCAAAATGCGCGTCGCCCGCGGCAATCTCCAGCCGCGCCCGCGCCCCGCGCAGGTCGCCGTTTTCCAAGGCGTTCCAGCCGAGAATCAATTCGGCATCAGGCGCGCCCGCGCGAGATTCGCACGACGCGAGAGTGTCGGACCATTGCCACGAGCGGAGCAGTTCGAGCGTGTCGTTGGGAGCGGGGTGGGGTGAGGACGATTTTTTGTTTGAGCGCGCCATCGAGTATTTCCAAGTCCTGCGTGCTGAGTCCTGAGTGCGAGCGACGCAGGCGTGTGGGTGGCCCACCCGCCGCTTTTCAGCACTCAGCACTTCCGTTCAAAGCACCGGACTATGCATAATCACCGATTTCTTGTCCAGCATCAACTCGCCTTTTTCCAGATGCAATTCCCGCCGCGCTGCGTGCGCGACTTTCGGATCGTGCGTGACGACGATGATGGTCTTGCCGAATTCGCGGTTGAGCTGGACGAGCAAATTCATGATTTCCTGCGCGGAATGCGCGTCGAGATCGCCGGTCGGTTCGTCGGCCAGCAGCAATTTCGGATCGGCGGCCAGCGCGCGCGCAATCGCCACGCGCTGCTCCTGTCCGCCCGAAAGTTCGTCGGGGCGGTGATTCATCCGGTCGGACAAACCAACGATGCTCAGCGCGCACTCGACATGGCGGCGCCGTTCCGCGCGCGAAAGCGGCATCAGCGTCAGCGGCAATTCCACATTTTGATACGCCGTCAACACCGGCAGGAGATTAAACGTTTGAAACACAAACGCCACGTGATCCGCGCGCCAGCGCGCCAATTGGCGCGAACTCATCCGCTCGAGATTTGAACCGCAGACGACCACTTCGCCTTCCGTCGGCGTATCCAATCCGCCGAGCAGATTCAACAGCGTGGTTTTGCCGGAGCCGGACGGTCCCATCAACGCGACGAAATCACCTGCGTCGATATCGAGCGTGACGTGATCGAGCGTCAGGATATCGGCGTCGCCCTTGTGGTAAATCTTCGTCGCGTCGCGGAGTTGGATGATGGGAGGCATAACTTCAATTCAAAATGAAAAATGCAAAATGCAAAATGAACGGCGGCGCTTCGCGCCCACTATCCCGCGGGTTGAAGCGTCTGTAGCGTGAGCTTTGAGGCGCGGAGATTCAGTGTATTTCAATTTTGAATTTACTCAGCGACGCGCACTTTTTGATTGTTCACTTTGATCGCGTCCGCGCCCTTCGTCACGACTTTTTGTCCTTCCGTCAACCCGCTCACAATTTCGACGCTCTCGTCTTTCGATTCGCCGGCAACTACCGTCGTCTTCGTCGCAACATCATCTTTGACCACCCACACATACCGATCCTTCTCGTCGCCTTTGAGCGCGGTTTTCGAAATCGCAAGTTTCTTCGCCGTATTCGTCTCAGCACCGGCGGGCGCGTCGTCAGGCAGAAACTTCACGCGCAGATCCATGTCGGGAATAATTTCCTTATGTTCCATGATCGCGAGGATTTCGACACGGACTTGCACGGTGGCTTTGCCGCGGTTGGCGTGCGGAAGAATGCGCAGCACTTTTCCGGCGAGCGGCTTGTCGGGAAACGCATCGATGATGATCGACGCGCGCTGCCCAACTTTGACCTTGGAGATGTACGCTTCGGCAACGTCGACTTCCGCTTGCAACGATTTGCGTTCGGCGATGGTCGCGATCGAACCGCGCGCCATCGAACCGCCGATGCTGATCGGCGCGACGATCTCGCCGACTTCCGCGGCTTTCTCGATCACCACGCCGTCGAACGGCGAATAGACTTGCGCGTCCACGAGCTGCTCGTCAAGCACTTTGATGCGCGACGCCATCGCTTTGACATGCTGTTCGGCAACAACCACGGCGGCTTTCGCGGCCGCGGCCTGCGCGTCCGCAGTCACGGCGTGCGCTTCGGCGACTTCAATCGCGCGCTCCAGTTCGACTTTTTTTCGCGCCGTGGTGTCGATCTGCGCAGCGGCAAGCTGCACTTCCGTCACGCGGTCGTCCACGTTGGTCGCAGCGGTCGCATTGTTTTGAGCGAGATTTTTCATCATGTCAAGGCGCCGCTGCGCGTCCACGAGCTTGATCTTCATTTCGCGCACGGTGGCGTCGAGCGTGTCGAGCGGAGCTTTCGCCGCGAGGATGTCCGCGTGCGCGCGCTTCGCGTCCGCCGCGGCAAATTCGGCCATTGCGTCGAGCCGTTTGACTTCAGCTTTGGCTTCGTCCAGATCAGCCTTGTACTGAGCGATCAAAGCGTCGATGTCGCGGTGGTCGATTTCGCCGATGATTTCGTTCTTCGAGACAGTCTGCGACTCGACCACATTCAATTTCTTCAGCAGACCGGTCCCTTTGAACGCGAGCACCGAAACGCGGTCGGCGACGACGTAGCCGGCGGCGCTCAATTCGCCTTTGCCGGTTTCCATGAAGGTGACGGGCGCGACGGAGACTTCGACGCCAAAATAATTTTCAGCGAATTTTGGCGCAAACGTCACGGCCAGCGAAATGACGGCGATCAGCGCCGCGAGAAGGATCAGGCGCCACACGAGTCGGCGCGACCGTCCGCGCGAGCGGTCAATCTTCAGCGTGGCAAGCCCTTCTTGAGCGGACATCGTCGCCTCCGTGGTGCAGGCGTCCCGCCTGCACGGTGTTGCGACTCTAGCACCAATCAAAAAATGTTCAAACGGAGTAATTTAGGGCTTGATTCGCGCCCAGTCAATCATATCATATTTCGTTTCGATTAGAGTGCCGGAAAGTCCAAAAGCCTGCTTTCCGAGCACCACAAATGCCGCTCTTTTGCGGTAGCGGCTCGTTACTGGCCCCATCCGCGGGCTACCAGGAGAATACTCAGAAATGGTCGAAGAACCTCGCGTTGCAGCCCCCGTTATTGACAGCATTTGCGCCCACCCGCTGGATGCGGAAGCGATTTTGAAAATCCGTTACGCCGCGCGAAACAGCACGGTGGAGCGCACCGCGCTCCAGACATGGGCCTCCGATTTGGATCAATCGGCCCTCTCAAAAGAAGAAAAAGCGCTGCGGCACGCCGCGTTCAACTGGATTCTGGGCACCTACGACAAGTCGGAGAGCGCCAAGGGGATGTCCGGCGCGGCCGGCCACGTCATCCGCGGCGGAAGCGCGTTCGACAAAGGCAAATTCGACGAGGCCATCTCTGAATTAAAAAGCGCGCTGGGCATTTCAAAATCGGTGAAGATCGCCGTCGAATTGGCGGCCGCCCTGCGCGCATCCGGAAAAATCGAGGACGCCCAAAAAGTGCTCGCCGGCGTCGAACAAGCCGGCGCCAGCGACAGCGATTGGTGGGTCCAGAAGGGCTGGTGCACCGAAGCACTCGGCCTCCAGGAAGCCGCCTGCACGGCCTACGAAAAAGCGCTGAGCATCGACCCGCGCAATGCGCTCGCCGCGTTCCGCCTCGCGTATTACCTCGATCTGCGCGGCGAAGACGTGCGCGCCATCGAGCTCTATAAGAGGGTGACCGGCCCAGGCTCGGCGTTCGTCAACGCGATGATCAACGTCGGCATGCTCTACGAAGACAAGGACGACGTCGAAGCCGCGATCGCCTGCTATAAGGAGGCGATCAAAGCCGATCCCGCCAACCGCCGCGCGGCGCTGTACCTGCGCGACGCGGTCGAATCGCTGGACATGTACTACGACGAAACGCAGCGCAAGGAATCCGACCGCTTGGAAGCCGTCCTGCGCATTCCAGTCAACGATTTCGAATTGTCCGTGCGCAGCCGCAATTGCCTGGCGAAAATGAACGTCAAAACGCTCGGCGACATGGTGCGCAAAACCGAACCGGAATTGCTCGCGTACAAGAACTTCGGCGAAACCAGCCTGCGCGAGATCAAGCAGTTGCTCGAAAGCAAGGGCCTGCGCCTGGGCATGCACAAGGAAGAAGAGCAGAAGCGCGCGCGCGCGCAGCGCCTGCGTCTGGGCGCGACCGAAAACACCGCGCTGGCCAAGCCGATCACCGATCTGGAACTGTCCGTGCGCTCGCGAAAGTGCATGCAGCGCTTGAATATCGAAACCATCGGCGATCTCTGCGAAAAATCCGAAGCCGATCTGCTGGCCACCAAGAATTTCGGCCAGACGAGCTTGACCGAAGTGAAACAAAAACTCGGCGAACTCAACCTCGGCTTGAAGCAGTCGGATTAATTTTTAGCGCAGGCGTCTCGCCTGCACGAGTTTCGCGAAGCGAAACGCCGCTGTTCTCCCCCTCTCCGCTTGGGGGAGAGGGGCCGGGGGTGAGGGGTGGGCGCTCTCGCGCTCCTAAAGCGGCTTCTTATTTCTTCCGTCGATAATAATTGATGCTCAAATTCTCATACGCCGGGAAAAACGCCATGATGTCGTCCATGCGCATCAGCACCCACGGCGAAATGTGCGACGGCCCGTTCTTCGTGAAATAGAAATCGTCGGCGATGTACACGCTGGAATGGATGATTCGATTGTCCGGCGTTTTGAGCATCGTCACGTCCCCCATTGTCGGATCCTTGACAGGCACGTATTCGCTGTCCAGTGTGTCGATCACATTTTTCGGAACTGTCAGGCGGTCGTCTGGCGTCGCGTTGAAAAAATTGAACGCTGACCAATGGCAATCGCGGTGCTGCGCGATCTCCGACGAATCCGGCAGCGGGTACGTGTAGAGCCGGTCGCGCGCAAACGGCGGCAGCAGCATCAAAATATCCTCGCGCATCCAGCCGCGGTTGTGCCGCATCGGTTCGATTTGCGAAAACACTTCCCCATCGCGGCCGCCAGCGCCCCAATAACTGGCCAGTTCACGGACTTCGGCATCCGGCGCAATGCGCAGCTTCAACATGAATGTCGGGCGGCGCAGCAAAACCGCCAGCAGTTTGTGCTTGTCGCTTTCGGTCGCCAGCCGCTTGAGCAGCACGGACGTGTCGGCCAGCAACAGCCGGTCGCGGTGCGTGTAACAGAGTTTCTTGAGCAAGGCGATCGTGGACGCGTCGATCGCCGCTTCCTTGAGCCAGTCGTCAAGCCGTTTCGGTTCAAAAATGAACGGGTCGATCTGCCGCGAGTTGGCGGCGTATTTGACCAGTTCCTTATAGAGCGACGCGCGGCCCGCCGGCGTCATATTGATGACCTGATCGTCGGAAGGTTTGAGTTTCCATTCCTGGTTTGGCGTCAATTCAGCGCCGGCAAGCAACTGCTCGCGATCGCCTGCGGAGAACTCGGCATTGTCAAGAATGGCCTTCAGCGCCTCGCGCGAAAGTCCGCCGCCAATAGTCCAGACGACGTCCGCGGGCGGAAAAAGCTTCGAGTTGATAAACCCATCCGGCGGATCGGTCACGTAGCTGAAGCAGTCGAGCTCCCCCCAAGGACCTGGCTTGGCATGAAACAAAGGAACCGACGCCTCGCGCGATGCCGTTCGGCCGAGAAGGCCGAAATAGTACAACGCCACCAGAATCCACGGAGCGATGAACAAGCACACGGCCAGCACAGCAGGAAAGCGGCGCGTGCGCAGATGAATGCGCTTCGACTGCCGGCTGAGGCTGACGCTGATGAGCTTGGTTGCTGAGTCGTCGGGTTCTGACATGGACCGCTGAGGCTTCAAAGCCGATTTTTTTGCCACGCTTGGGAAACTCCACCCGGAAAACGCCTGCGCAAGCCGCTTAAATGGCTGACTAGTCAATCATAAATGTAGCCGATCTAACCGCAGTTCCGGCGCACATTTCTGATTTTTAATAAAAGTGATTGAGATACCAAACCTCAGACGAGCGTCGCCGAATTTTTGCTGCATCAAACTGCGATTTTCCTAACGACTTCGTCTTTCTTGTCTGCCTGCACTACCCAATGGCTACACCGGCAGCGCCACCGTTGCTCGCACTCCGCCCTCGGGCCGGTTGCGCACATCCAGTGCGCCACCGTGCATCTCGGCGATCTGGCGCGCGACCGAAAGCCCCAGCCCGGTGCCCTGGCCGGGCGGCTTCGTCGTGAAATACGGATCGAAAATCTTCGAGAGATTCTCATCCGAAATACCAGGTCCCGAATCGTCGATGCGCACGACCACGCATTTGTCGCCGGAGCCCAGTTTGTTTTCCGGTGGAAAATTAATTCCGGCGTCGCGCATTTGCGCCGCGCCGCTCAACGACGTCGCGACATCCAGGCGGCCGTCCTCCTGTACTGCTTGAATGGCGTTCATCAGCAAGTTGATGAGGACCTGCTTGACTTTGTTGCCATCGACGCGCAGCCGCGGCAGTTCGCACAGGTCCTTGTGCAGGGCGATGCGCTTCGTGGACATGTCGTGGCGAACCATCGTCAGCGACTGCTCCAGCAACTCGCAGATGTCTTCAGGCTTCAAAACCAACGTGCGCGGGCGCGAGAAATCAAGCAGCCCGCCGATGACGGTATCCGCGCGCTTGATCGCGTCGTAAACGTCGCGGAGCACTGCGAGCGCCGCCGCGTGTTCGACGCCCAGCGTGTTCTTGAGGTAATCCAATCCCATGACCGCGACGGCGAGCGGGTTCTTCACTTCATGCGCCACGCCCGCGGCAAGGCGCCCAACGGACTCCATCTTTTCCGCCTGGATCAACTGCAACTGAGCGGTCTTCAAGTCTTCGTTTGTTTTTTTCAAATCGGCCAGCACCCGGACCAGCCGGTCCTCCGCAAGCTTGCGTTCGGTGATGTCGCGGTTGATCCCGACCAGCCCCACGATCATCCCGCTCTTGTCGCGCAGCGGCACTTTCGTGGTCAGCATCCAGCGCGATTCGCCCGCAATTTCTATCGGCTCCTCACGGTTTACGCGCGGATTCCCCGCCAGCACCGTCATTTCCTCATTGAAAAAACGCTCCGCCAGTTCGCGCGGAAAAAAATCGAAATCCGATTTTCCGACCACGGTTTCAGGCGATTCATGCCCCATCCGCGCCGCCACCGCCTGATTGCACACGATGAAGCGCGATTTGTAATCCTTGACGTAAATCTGATCCGGCAGGCTGTCGATCAGCGCGCGCAGCAGCACACGGTCGGCTTCCAGCGCTTCGTCGGCGCGATGCCGTTCGATCGCGTAGCGGATTGCGCGCACAAGCATGCGCGCGTCGAGTTCGTCTTTGCAGAGATAATCCTGCGCGCCGGCGTGGACGGTTTGCATGGCGGCGGCTTCGTCATCGAGTCCGCTGAGCACGATCACCGGCACGTGCGGCGAACACGCGCGGACTTTTTCGAACGTCCCGATTCCAAAACTGTCCGGCAGCGACAAATCGACCAGCGCCACATCAAACGGTTCGCGCGCCAGCCGCTCCAGCGCGGGCGCCAGACGCTCGACATGCGCAAGCTCGAATGCATTCCCTCCGGTTTCGTGCAGCATCGCGCGCAGCAACAGCGCGTCGCTGGGATTGTCTTCAATGTGGAGCACGCGGATCGGCATGAAAAACCAATTAAAAACTTCGCAAAGCGGAACGCCGCCGTTCTCCCTCTCCCCTTGGGGGAAGGGGCCGGAGGTGAGGGGTGGCCGCGCTTACAATCAGCTTACTATCTCAACAACTGATACGCCGGATCAAACCACGCAATACCAATTCCAACCCAAGCGAAAAACGCCAGCACGCTGAGCGCCGCGCCCACAAATCCAAGCGCAGCGCTCTCGCCCTGTTTCTTGGCGGCGAGCATGCTTTTGATGCCGAACCAAATTCCGATGAAGCACAGCACGAGCACAAATCCGTTGGCCATATATCCCGCAATCGCCGCAATGATGCCGCCGAGCCGGTCGAAATTGACGCGCGACCCGCCGCTCATGGCGACGATGATCAGCATGAACGTGACAGGCGAGATGGCCGACAAAATGCCGCCAAGCGCGATCGAAGCAAAACCCAATTGCGCGGCATTCGACGAGTGCGGGGCGGATTCAATGGGCGGCGGCATGAATGGTTCCTCCAATAGATTGCCGCGTGGCTTTTATTCCAATTGAGGCTTTTTGCCAAGGCAAATTAGGCAGGAGTTCTCATGTTCTCATGCATTGCGCTTATACCATTCAAACGTTTTCGCCAAGCCCTCTTTAAACCTCACGCGCGGTTCATACCCCAGCACCTCCCGCGCGCGCGCGATGTCGGCCTGTGAATGCTTCACGTCGCCGGGGCGCGGCGGCGCAAATTGCGGCTGGCGCGTTTCGCCGCTGAGTTCGTTGAGCAACTCCACCATCTGCATCAGCGTGTGCCGCTCGCCGCAGCCGATGTTGAGCACCTGGCCTTTGAGCGGCTGCGCGGAAAACGCCGCGAGCAGATTTGCGCTGACGACGTTATCGACGTGGCAGAAATCGCGGCTTTGCATGCCGTCGGCGTGAATCACCAGCGGCTCGTTGCGCTTGAACGCCGAACAAAATTTCGCAATCACGGCGCTGAACGGCGAATTCTCATCCTGCCGCGGGCCGAAGACGTTGAAGTAACGCAAGCTCACCGTGTCGATCGAATAGCAGCGCGCGAATGCCGCGGCGTAATATTCGCCGGCCAATTTGCTGACCGCATACGGCGAGCGCGGATTGGGTGCCATCGTCTCGACTTTCGGCAGCACTTCCGTATCGCCGTATGCCGACGACGAACCCGCGTAAATCAGCCGCTTCACGCCCGCGCGCCGCGCGCTGTCGAGTACCAGAAGCGTGAGGTGATCGCCGGCCATGTGGCTAACGATCGGATCTTGCACGGACCGCGGCACGCTCGGAATCGCCGCTTCGTGAAAAATAATATCGATGCCGCGCACCGCGCGTTCGCGTACGGCGTCGTCGAGCAGATCGCCTTCGACGAATTCAATGCGGCTCAGAAACGGGCGGATGTTTTCCATTTTGCCGGTGGAAAGATTATCCGCGGCGCGGAGGTACGTGACGCGCGAATCGCCGAGAAGAGCTTCGACAAGATGGCTGCCAATGAATCCAGCGGCGCCGGTAACAAGTGCTCGCACTCAATGTTCTCCCTGACTCCTGACCCCTGACTCCTGACCCCTGACCCCTGACCCCTGACCCCTGTCTATACGCGCAATCCCGCCGCCGAGTTCGTCTCACTCTTCGACGCCGCGCACAGGCACGCGCCAAAGATCATGATCACACCCGAGAGATAAATCCAGAGCATCAACGCGATCACGACGCCCAGCGTGCCGTAGATCACATTGAATTTTCCAAAATCGTTCGCGTAAACAATAAACAAGCGCTGCGCCGCTTGCAGAAGAATGCTGACCAACAGCGCGGGCAGCCAGACGTGCGAAAAGAGCGCCTTTGCCGAACTGCGCGGAGCGAAGCGGTAGAAAAATAGGAAACCATAAAAGGTAATGCCTGTGGATATCCCGACGTTCGCCAATTCGACCAGCGCGCGCGGCCATTCCGCGGCGAACAATTTGTAACGCAGTGCCGCATCAAGCGCCGTAATAAACAAAATTCCCAGAACCACCGCGCTCACAAAAAAACCGAGCATCGTCAAATTCACCAGCGGCATGCGCCACCAGTTCGGCTGCGGCTGGCGCCATGCCGCATTCACCGCGCCGACAATCGCCTGAAAAAAACCAATGGCACTCCACAATAATCCCAGCGACGAAATCACGCCCACTTTTCCGCGCGCGTTGAAGACGGCGTTGACCGTGCCGCTGATGGCCTCGCGCCCCTGTTCGTCCAGCGGCATGAACTTTTCCGCAAATTGATTGATGTAGCGGAACGCCTGGCCGGGATCCATGAACTGCGCGGCAATCGAAATCATCAATGCCAGCAGCGGAAAAAGCGCGAAAAAGGCGTAGTACGAAAAACTCGCCGCCCACAGCGTTCCGTTGATCTCGAGAAAAATAGTGACCGCGCGCATGAGCCAAGCCCACGCTTTGCGCAGGCGGCCGGGCGGTTGCGCGGATTGAGTTTCGGACTTTTCGTCGCTCACGCGGCGCCTCGCAATTTTCGCAACAACCGCAGGAATTCCTTCAAATCGCGCGGCAGCGGCGCTTCGATCGAAATCGTCTTTCCGCTCACGGGATGCGTGAAACTCAGCTTCCACGCATGCAACGGCAGCCGGTTCATCGCTAATTCTTCGCCGCGTTCCGAATTCGCGCTCGACGGATCGAACTCGCGCAGCCGCAGCGCCGACTTGCGCCCGTACAGCGGATCGTACGCAAGCGGATGGCCAAGCGCCGCCAGATGCACGCGAATCTGATGCGTGCGCCCGGTCTTCGGTTCCGCGCGCAACAGCGAGTAGCCGCGAAATCGTTCCAGTGTTTCGAACTGCGTTTCGCACGCTTTGCCTTCGGTGCTGCCCTCACCAAGCGCCACGCCCTTTTTCTGGCCAAGCTTCGGCGCCGGGCCGCGCGCTTTTGCGTGCTGCTTTCGCAGCAGCGAATAAAACGGCTTGCGCGCGCGCACGGAGGTTTTTTGCGGCTGATCGTCCTCCTCAGCATCGGGTCGGCGGGACGCCGGCGGTACAGATTTTTCGCCACGGATGTATTTGATCGGGCGCAGCGAAACCGTTTTGTCCCACGACACCGCGCCGGCGACGACGGCCAAATATTCCTTGTGAATTTTCCGCGCCGAAAAATCGCGAATGAGCGCGTCGCGCGCAACAGCGTTCTTCGCGATGAGCAAACAGCCGCTTGTTTCCATATCAAGGCGATGGACGAAATAAAATCCCGGCTCGCTATCCTTTCGTGGTGCAGGCGTCTCGCCTGCACGTGGCGAGCCGCTATCCTGTACCGCCGGCGTCCCGCCGGCACGCGAGCGTGAAGTGCTCGCGCCGCCGTTACCCGCTCCCTCCGGGAGAGGGCCGAGACGCAGCGACGCGGAGTCCGGGGTGAGGGCACGCACGCGCACTGGTGGATACGCGCGCTTCATCACATCTTCCAGCGTGTCGCGCCGCGTGAAGCCGCCTTGTCCGCGATGCACCGGAATCTCCGCGGGCTTGCTGATCACCAGCACGTCGTCGTCTTCGTAAAGCCGCGTCAAATGCCGCCCGTGCGGCGTCGTCAATCGCGGCGCGGCGGCCTGCGCGATCGAATTATTTTCGGCATCCGCGTCCGGGTTCGGAAAATCAAACCGATCGCCAGATTGAATTCGCTCCGCGCCGGAGGCGACACGCCCGTTGAGTTTCACCAGCCGCTGGCGAAAGAGCGTCTTCGCCGCGCGGCGATTAAGCTGTGGCAGCAGCGCGCAAAGCGCGCGATCCGCGCGGAAGCCGGCGTGGGCCGAAGTGGCGAGTGCGGAAGCGTGAGCCAGAGATTTCACTCCATTAAGTTGCGTCGAAAATTATCGCGATGTGCTCCAAAAATTCGCGATGCATTCATTCTGCACTTTGCTACGGTTCGAAGTCCTGCGCTCGGTCGAGCGGGCGCAGCAGGGTCTTTAAGAATTCAGCGGGTTTGGCGGGATCGGGGATTTCATCCGGTTCGAATTTGAGTTCGCCGAGGTCGAGCTTTTCCCCATCGTTGATCGTGAAGACACCGATTTGTTTGTATTTTCCAGTCTGCTGCGTTTGCGTTTGATTTTCAGAATCGCTTTCGTCGAACGTGTAATAGTTGAGCGCCGCGAAAATTTTGTACGAGCCGGCGGGAAGGGATTCCACCTCGAATGATCCCGGCACCCGCGGCTTGAATCCTTCCGGCGGCGTGCCAACGATCAGCGGCATCATCGCCGGCGGCTGCGAGAGGGTGGAGATCGAATCGCTTAAAGTTGTTTCGGCGATGGCGCGGTCGCTCCTGATTTTCAACGTGATGGTGACATTGGTCTGCTCCGTAGAAATGATGTGTTCTCCGGCAAGGTCAATGTGGGCGTTGATTTTTGCGGTGCCAGGCATGAACACGGCTTTGACGGCGGGAAGCGTTGCGATGTCGGCGCGCGCGCCGATTGAGTTCACTTCGAACGGTCCGGCGAGCGGTTCGGCGGAGACTTTTTGCAAGTAGCCCGCCGCGGTGTCGCGCACGCCGAGCGAGAGGAGGTACTGGCCCGGGACGATGTCGAGGAATTCGGCACGGCCGTCGGCATCCACATCGCTATCGGCCAGATTGGTGGTAGTGCGATCGTCGAGTTCGCTGAGCGATTCCAGCGGCATTAGCGACACGTGGCGGCCGGCGAAATCCTTGCCGCAATCGACGGCGAGGCCGCCATCCGGCTGCATCTCGAGCAGCACGGATTCAGTTTTGTACTTTTGCGGATCGCGCGGCAATTTAAGCAGCCCGGCGCGTTTCAAGCCCATGCTCGCGGCGTTGGCGATGAATTCATGTTCGCCCGGGAGCACCACATCGAAGGCGAACGCGCCGTCCGGCCCGGCGACGACATTGCGCGAATCGTCCATTGTCACAATGATTTCTCTTTTGGCGGTGCGCGGCGGAAGTGTCACGCGGCCGGTGACGCGGTAGCCGCTGTGAAGCGCAAGTGTGAGTTCGCGCTCGTCGTTCGCCACGACCTCGGCTTCAGCATTTTTTTCAGGCAAAAAATAACCCGGCGCCTGCACCAACAATTCGCGCTTGCCCGCGGCCAAGCCGGTCATACGGACAAAGCCTTTCGAATTCGTGACGCCTTTCAGCGGCTGCGCGGGCTGAAGTTCGAGATCCGTCGAAACAGTGCTGGCAAGCGGCGTGATGACCGCGCCCGAGACAGGCTTGTTTGCCTCGTCGGTCACGGTGACCCGCAGCGCGCCATATTCCTGCTTTTCCAACCGATAGTCCTGATGCGGCTGGAACGGCTCCTGAACGACCAGCGGCTTGTAGCCTGCATGGCGGATGATCAAGTATTCGCGCGGCGCATGCTCGCGCGAGCGGATGGTGGTTTGGGCAAAGGTGAAGTTTCCCTCTTCGTCGCTGGCGGTCGAGGAGTCGCCGGCGGAGCTGACCAAGTGAATTTCCGCGCTAACCAGCGGCCCGCCGGCGGCCGCTAACGCACGGCCGGTGATGTTTTGTGGCACAGTCACTGGCGCCACCTTGCGTTTGAAAACGGCATCAGGGGCTTCGGTGCGGGCATCGGATTTAACTTCGACGCCGAAGACATATCCCGGCAGCGCATTGCCGTCCTCGTCGTTTCCGAAGATCAGCACGTATTTTCCGGGGCGAAGATCGCCGATGCGGTAAACGCCCACGCCGTCAGTCACGCCGGGGTGCGTCTGGTACATGCCGTCAGGAAACCCGCGAAAGACGATGGGCGCATTGGCTGCTCCGCCAGCGTTGCCGTAAAGTGCAAAATCATGTTCGCAGACTGCGGCGACGGACATTCCTTTAATGCCCTTCGTCCCTTTTTCGTCTTCGAAAAGGATGTGGCCTTTAATGGAGCCACCTTTTTCCGGTGCTTTAGCTTCGACAGGAGCCGTTTCGCCCGCTTTGATTTCGACGGTGGAATCGGCGAGCGTCACACCGAGGTCCGGCCCTTCGGTTTGGCCGACGATCACCAGCCGGTATTTTCCGGGCGAAAGGTCGTCGAGTTCCACGACGCCGTGTTCGTCGGATTCCTTTTGTTCCTGGCGGTAGGGAACTTCCATTTGCAGCGCGGCCCGCGACTTTTCGTCATGGAATGGCGTGAGCGAGATTGAGACGTTGAATTTGGAAAGCGGCTGGCCCAATTTGCCTTTGAGCGCCGCTTTCAATTTTCCGGGCGTGCGGGCTTTCAATGCGATTTGCCCGGTGTCTTTCGCTTCGCCTTCATGCAAACGAAACGGTGCACTCAGCGCGGGAAGATGGCCGTCAGCTTTTTTCACGCAGATGGCGTAGACGCCGTCGGAGACGTTTTCGAGGCGCCATTTGCCGTCCTGATCGGTGACGGCCTCTTTGCCTTCGAGCGGTGATTGATCGACGTTCAGCAGTTGAAGTTCGAGCAGAGCGGGATTGAGCGAACCTGGGTTGACCAAGCTAACTTGCGCATCCTTAAGCGGCTTGCCGTCCGCGCCCAAGACAATTCCGCTTGCGGTGGCGCCGCGTTTGACGGCGACGAGGGCGATGTTTTCGCCGGCGCGCGCGTCCACCGTGGTCTCGGAGTTGTCATCGACGAAGCCGGGAATTTTCACTTGCAAGCGGATTTGTCCGGTGGATTCGAGTTTGAGCGAGGCCACACCGTCGGCGTTGGTTCTAAATGCAATTGGTTTCGGTTCCGCTTCGGCGGCTGCATTCGCGGGTGCTTGAGCGACGCCAGCGCTGTCGCTTGTGGCGAGCGTGACTTCGCCGGCCGTATCCGCGAGCGGCTTGCCTTCGTAATCCACGAGGTGAATTTGCAGCGTGGCTTTCAAAAGCCGCGCGAGAATTTTCACGGCACTGGCGCGCACATCGGGGTCGTCTTCCTTGGCGGCGCGTTCCACCGAAGCGCGCGCGGCATCGCCCATTTTTTCCAAGCGCGCTGCCGCGTCGCGCCTCTGATCGAAGTCGTCGGAGCGCAACTGCTCGATCAGTTGCTCGGGAGTTTTCTCTTGTGGTGCGGGCGGCCCGCCTGCAACTTCCGCAACAGCGCGCGGTGCGAAGGCAACACACGCCAGCGCCACCACAGCAAGCGCAGTGAAGGATGTGGCTTTCATGGCCGATTACTGTAGCGGGTTTTGAACGCGGTTCAAATTATTTGAATTGTGCAAGCTCAATTTCCGGCATCAAACGGCGCCGTCAGCCCCACGGCTTCTTCGACAATAAATTTCGGACGCCGCTTGGCTTCGTCGTAAATGCGCCCGATGTAAGCGCCGAGCACGCCCATGCTCATCATCTGCAAACCGCCCATCATGAGAATCAAAATCATGATCGAGGGAATGCCGCTCTGGAATTGCCAGCCGGTCAGTTTCATCACGACGATGATGACGATGCACACGACCGCGAACGCGGAGATGCAAAAGCCGACCATGACCATCAGGCTCAGCAAATAATCGGAAAACGCGACGATGCCGTTGAAACCGATGCGCAGGCTGCCGGTGATGCGGTTGTATTTTCCCTCGCCCGCGTCGCGCGCTTCGCGGTCGAATGGAAGCAAATGCGTTTTGAATCCGACCACGGCGACCAGCCCGCGCAGGAAGCCGTGGCTTTCGTTGAGTTTCACGAGCTCGTTGACCACGCGCCGGTCGAGCAAACGGAAGTCGCCAGTGTTGCGCGGAATCTTGACATTCGCGATTTTGTTGATGAACCAGTACCCGCTGTACGCGATCAGTTTCTTGAACGGATGTTCGCCGGTGCGCGAACGCCGCTGCGGGATCACGACCTTGAAACCGTCGCGCCAGCATTTCACCATCTCCGGAATCAACTGCGGCGGGTCCTGCATGTCGCAGTCAATCACCACGACGACCTGCCCGCGCGAATACGCGAGGCCGGCCATCGTCGCCGCCGGCTGGCCGAAGCGCCGCGAAAGCGCCAGCATTTTGATGCGCGGATCTTTGGCGTTGGCTTCGCGGATGATCTCGAACGTGCGGTCGGCGCAGGGATCGGCCGCGAAGATGATTTCGAAATCCTCGCTGACCTGCTTGAGCACGCCGGTCATGGTCGTCAGGAATTTGGGCAAGACCTGTTCTTCGTTGTAAACGGGCACGACCACCGAAATGAAGGGCAAGCCTTCGCGATTTTCCATGACGCATTCCGAGGCGTAAAAAGCCGGCGCACGACTTCTAATTAGAGAGAAGGAGTGTACCGGTGCAGCGCTGCAAATTCAAGTTGCTCGATTGCGCCGCCAATATACTGTAGGGACTCACATTTTCTGTCGGAGCGGTGATGTCGATATTCTTCATTGAGTGGGGCTATGTGCTGGCGGCGCTGTGCGCGCTGGCTCTGGCCGGATGGTTCCTGCTTCAACCGTTTCGCGTGGGGCGCAGTTTCATTGGGCTGGCGGCGCCGGGCGCGGGGATTTGCGCGCTCTCGCTATGTATGGCCATTGGATATTTCGCCGATTTTTCGCTGAAAAAAAACATCGCGCTGTCGTTTGGCGGCTGCGCGGCATTTTCGCTCTGGTTTATCGTTCGGGACGCGATTAGCGGAAAACGGGCGGCGTGGCGAACGTGGCTGGCGCCCGCGCTGGCGGTCCTAATCGTGAGCGCGGTGTCCGTTCTCGTGATGGAGGAGGCCACTCTGCGCGCGCAGGGGCCGGCGCTTCAATTCATGAACGGCACCGACGCGCTCGGTTACGCGCATGTATCCGACTGGCTGCAAGCGCACCGCTCGTCGCAGCCGCCGGCGCTGGACGCGAAACGGCCTTTCGAAAGCTGGATTTGGACCGGGCTGATGTCCGACAGCCGCTTTGGTGTGGACTGCATTCTGGCAACGCTCTCGCGAGCGCGAAAGCTATCCGGAATGTTTACGTTCGATTTTGCATGCGCGGTGCTTTTCAGCGCGGGGCTGCTGGCCTTCGCGGCGGGGTTTGCGCGCAGCCGAAACGGGCTGCTTCTGGCGTTCGCCGGCGCGGCGTTGTGCTGCTGGTTCGATCAATCGCGGGCGGGATTTTTTGGAAAACTTGCGGCATATCCGAGCCTCGCCTTTCTGGCCGCACTGCTGCTCGAAGGCGACAAACGCCACCCTTACCGGCCGTTTGCGCTGGCCGTCCTGACGCTGGGCGCGTGCCTGCTGCACACGGGACTGTCGGCGGCGATGTTTCTTTTCATCGCGTGCAGCGGGTTGTTCGCGCAATTCTTGTTTGAAGCTGCGCGCTGTCTGGCCACGCGCAAACGAGGAGAGCGCGATTGTGCCGGCCTCTCAAGCGCGGTGCATGAACTGTTCGAACTCGTCTTTGTGCTTGGGCTCTGCGCCGTCTCCTGGTTTTTTCTAACAAAAGGAGTGCTGGGCGTGCCGAGCCGTTTCGAGGGCGTGCCGTGGTGGGACGCGATCTGCGGCAGCTTCGATATTTGTTACCTAAAGATGCCGCTTTCGAATCCGCTGATCGATGCCTGGTTCGCCGCGGCGCTTGGAGTTCAATTGGCGCTGGCCGGTTTTGCGTTGCGCAAGGGATTGTTCAAGGCAGCGGGCCTCTTGGGCGGCAGCGTGCTTTTTGTGATTGCGGCGCTGCTTTTAGATCAGCGTTACGCCGTGTTTCAATCCGCGGGCACGTTTTATCCGTTTGCTTTGGGCGGCGCGGTGTGGCTGTATGAACAATCGAACGCTTCGCAACCCCGCTGGCATCGCCGCACGATTGCGGCGCTGGCGCTGCTTCTGATCGCGGCGCGCATTCCGCGCGTGATCGATTCGGCCCGGACATGGTTGGGTCCCGGCGTGCCAGCGGTGTCGCGCTATTCGAAAAACACGCTCGACGCGATCCAGCGGATTGTCGCGGGCAAGAGTGTCGAACTGCAGTTGCAGGACGTGTACCGCGCCGAAGCGATCATGGTCGAGCTGGGCGGGCGCGGCGTTCAGATGCAATACGATGCGGTCACGTGGCGGACATTATTTGGCTACCGTGGCTGGCCCCAGCCACCCTCGGAGAAGCCGAGCGAATTTATCCTGACTCTGCCCGATGCGCCGCCGCCGGCGGGAATGAAACTGGTCTTCGAAAATCAGCAATACAAGCTGTTCGCGTTCGGCGCAGGCGCATTGAATGCGGAACCTGACGACGTGCTGGATGGCCTCGCCGGCTCGCACGGCTTGCACACCATCGAAGGGCCGTACCCGCAATGGGGCCTGCCGAAAGTGCGCTGGGGGATCGGCACGGAAACGCAGTTGCGGATTACCGACGAGCGCGGCGGGGCGATGAAGCTTCTGATTCGCGGAAGAGGGCGTTACGATGGGCAATCCATCAGCGTGGAAATTGACGGAGCAGCCATCGCAAAATGCGCGTTGCCGGATGCGCGGGAATTCGCCGATTTTGCGCTGCCGCTTCAATTGGCGCCAGGGCCGCATTTTCTAACGCTGCGCTATGCGCGGCACGAAAACAATCCGGACAAGCCGTGCGCGGTGCTCTTTTCCAGTTTGAGAGTTGTGCGAGCGGAATGAGCTCTCAGCAGCCGCTCAATTCAATTTGTCAGCCTTCACTGCATCGACTACAATTTTCCCATGAGCATTTCCGTGGAAGCCGGTCCAACTCAAAAAAATAATCGAGCCGTTTACGCATGGTATTTTCTCATCGTTCTGCTTACCGTCGCCTTTTGTGTGCTTCAACTGCACCATTCCTACTACCACGGCCGCATGGCCACGCTTCCCGATTTTGACGACATCAGTTACATCAACGACGGCGCCGCGCGTTATCGCACTGCGCAGCACGAGGGCATTGCCGGTTTGGTAAAGAGCTATTTCGTCCATCCGCCGCATTCGCCTGTCTTTACCACCACGTCCCTGATTGCGTTTTGGATTTTTGGAATCAAGAATCTCGCGGCTTACACCACCACAGTGATCTGGGTGCTGGCGCTGCTGTTGTTTGCGGACGCGCTGTTGCGCAACTTGCCTTTGTGGCAGCGCGCGGGCGGAGTGGCGCTGGCGCTTTCAATTCCATTCGCCGGGCGCATGGCTACGGAGTACCGGCCCGATATCGCCTGTTCGCTGTTCATTGCCGCCGGCGCGGCGAGTGCAATGCGGCGCGGGCAGCTTTTGCAGTCGCGCTGGCGGCGCGCGCTGCCGGGCGTGCTCTTCGCCGCGGCCATGTTGCTCAAGCCGTCTGTCTTTCTGCTGACCGGATTTCTGTTCTGCTCGACGCTGGCGCTGGCGCCGCTGGCGCAGTTTTTGGAGGAATCGGGCGATTCAGGCTGGATCAGACCGCGCCTCTATTGGCGGGGCCGCAAGCGGCTGGCGCGGTTGATTGTCTCGCAATGGCCTGCGGTTGCGGCGTTCTTCCTGATTTCGCTGCCGCACTTCTCGGTGACGGTCGTATCGCTCTTGCGCTATTTCAAGCAGGGGATGGTGACCGATCGCGACATCTGGAGCTTGAAGACGGACCTGCTGAATCATCTGCGCTATTATCTCGACGGCGACGGCGGAAGCGCGATGCTGGGCTGGCATCTGTATGCGCTGGTTGCACTGATCGGCGCGGCGCTGGTGCTGCGATGGAAGCGGCTTGTCGAGGCGCCGCGTTATCATTTGGTTCCGATGGTGCTGCTGGCGGGATTCTGTTATCTCACCGGTACGCTCAACGAAATCAAGACGATCTTCTTCGGTGGGAATTTCGACCTGCTGTTGTTTGCCGCGGGATTGATTGCGCTCGGGGACATTGCGTCGTACCTGGCTCGCACAGGCGCGCCGGTGCGAGTGTTTTTGCCGGCGGCGTGCGTGCTCTTTGGCGCACTGGGCGCGCGCTTTCCGCCCAATTACGTGGAGCGCGGCAGTTTGGTCGCCAGTTCGCGCGAAAAGTCCTGCAATCTGCTTTACCAGGAATTGCGCAAGCTGACCGAAGCGCCTAACGCGCCGGTGAAAAAAATCTGGTTTTCCTCGATCAGCATCCTGAATGCCGTCGCGCCGTTTCTCTATTATTACAAGGACGACCTGACGCCCCCGGAAGTGCTGCACACCGATTTCCATCACATCGACTGGCAGATTCAGGATTGCATCAACACGGCGGACGCCGTGATTGCCACGGAACCGGGAAATGGCGAGGCGTATTTTCATTTTCCAAACGGCGCATTTCAGGGCGTGATTCTTCAGCAGCTTTACGACGATCCGCGCTACGAGGAGGTGGCGCGCGTGCCGACGTACACCGGCAAAGGCTATGTGATTTTTCGAAGGACGAGCAAGAAGAACTTTCTTGGCTTCAATGCGCTCGAAGGCCTCGCCGCGCGCGAGGGTCCGTACCCGCAGTGGGGCATGCCGGTCGTGCGCTGGGGACTTTATCCGTCCACTCGCCTTGTGCCCGACGACGGCTCGAGCGGCCGCATGGAATTGGATTGCGAAGCGCAGGTTCACAAACCCGGCCAGACCGTCGCCGTCAAAGCCGCGGGCAAGGAAGTATTCCGCTATGCGTTCAAGAATGTGTTTTCATTCGAGGTGTTCAAATGCGAGTTCGATTTGCCCGCGGGCGAATCTGTGTCGCTCGAGTACGCATTCGGCGACACCACGTCGAACATTCCGCGCGCGGTGCTGTTTAAGATGCTCAGGCTTACCAAAAAAAAGCTCCAATCCCCAGGTCTTGAGGAGCAGCCGAAACCAAAGGGCGTGGAGTAGGACGGGTCTCCGAGCCCGTCCCGCATTCGAAGCACATTATTGGACGGGCTCGGAGGCCCGTCCTACTGAAGTACGCTCTTAGCAGCCCCGTGAAAGATTTGCTCACTTCTTCAATTCTTCCGCAGCTTTAATCGCCGGAAAGTGCACGGAGAATGTCGAACCCACTCCGATTTCGCTTTTCACTTCGATGCGGCCGTGATGCTGCTCGATGATTTTTTGCGAAATCGAAAGGCCCAAACCGGTGCCCATCTCTTTTTGCGTGTAGAACGGGTCGAAGATTTTGCGCATGACTTCGGCGCTCATGCCGCAGCCGGTGTCGTTGACGTGGACCACGACTTCGCGCACGACGACGGTTTTGTCGAGACTGCGCGTTTTCGGATCGACGACCTGGCTGACCAGCGGCTGGAAACCGATCGTGACGCTGCCGCCGGGCTTGCAGGCTTGAATCGCGTTGATCACGATGTTCCGAAAAACCTGGCGGAGTTTGGCGCGGTTGCCCATCGCGTTGGGCAAATCTTCGCCGGGTTCCAGAATATCGAGCGAAACTTTGGCTGCCTTCGCGTCAACCTGCATGTCGCGCACCAGTTCTTCCATGACTTTCAGCAGCGAGAGCGGCAGCAGCGTCAACTGGCGCTGCCGCGAGAAATCGAGCATGTCCTGAACGATGTGGTTCATGCGCTCGACTTCTTCGAGAATGATCTTCGTGTATTCCTTGCTGGTTTCGTTCTGCTCCTGCTCCATGACAAGCTGCGCGAAACCGCGAATCGAATTGAGCGGGTTGCGGATTTCGTGCGCCACACCGGCGGCCATGTTGCTGAGCGCTTCGAGGTAATGCGCGCGCCGCAGTTGCTCTTCGAGTTTTCGCAGCGCGCCGAGATTGCGGAAACTCGCCACCACGCCGGTGACCGCGCCGCCATGGTCGGTCAGCAGCGACGTCGAGAGGCCGAGCGTAACGATGCCGGCCGAAGTTTTGTGCTTGAGCTCGTGGCGGTCTTCGGGCTTGCCGTTTGCGACGGTGTTTTGAATGGCCTGTTCGAACTCGGACATTTCCGGAAATTCGCCGATGTTGCGGCCCATCATCTGCGATTCGTTTTTTTCGAGAATGTCGAGTGCCGCGCGATTCATGTGCAATACGCGGCCCTTCAGATCGACCACGAGTATTCCGGAACCCAAAACGCGCAAGACCGACGTGTTGAACTCGGCCAAGTTCAGCAGTTCGGTGTAAAGGCGCGTGCTTTCGATACATGCAGCCAATTGCAGCGACATGGCGGTGCAGAGGCGCAAATCGGATTCGCTGAACGGGCGCTCGGTGTTGGCGGTGTCGAGGTAAATCAGGCCGCAAACCTTGTCTTTGACTTTGAGCGGCGCGCCCATGATCGAGCAGACATCCATGCGCATCAGCGATTCGGATTCGGCGAGCCGTTCGTCGGCCTTGGTGTTCGTCGAAAGAAAGCTCTCCTTCTTTTGCAGCAGCAGTTGCAGCATTGTGCGCGAAATGGAGATGTTCTTGTCGGCGGCGACGCCGTCGCGCACGCGCGTGGCTTGCAGGCCCGGAATGCCTTCGGCCGTCATCAGCAGAATCAAGCCGCGCTCGGCGGGGAACGCATTGAAAAAATGGCTGAGAGCGCGTTCGAGCAGCGCGGGCTGGTGGAGAATTCCGGCGATGTCGGCCATGAATTCATAAAGCTGCGTGAATTGCTTTTGGACATCGTCAGCGGTTTCGCCGCCGCGCATTTCGAGGAAAGTCGAATCGCCTAAATTGAGGCTTAGGCCGACGCTGGGCGTTTTGACGTCTTGCGAAAAGACAATCTGCGGCGTGGGCTGATCGGCGCGCGGCAATTGAACCAGCAGCACGCTGTCGCCGACACCGATGCGGTCGCCGCTTTGCAATTCTTTTTCAACAATGCGCTCGTCGTTGTGAAACGTGCCGTTGGTGCTTTTGAGATCGCGCAGGAGTAGCTTGCCGTCTTGCTTGACGAGTTCGGAATGAAAGCGGCTGGCGGCTTCGTCTTCGAGATGAATCTCACAGGCTTTTTCGCGGCCGATGCGCATGGAATCCTGCGCGATCGGAATGCGAATGCCGCGGCAAGGCCCCGAAATGACGACGAGTTCTCCGAATGGGCGGGGCGTCACAGCGGGCCTCCAATGCACACGTGCGGCACGTCACGTCGCGCAGCATACTACACCGCGCGGAAGGAGTGGCAAGATGGGCTGAATGATTAAGCAAATGTTATTTGTGCGCGTGTGCAGGGGAAACCCAAAGGTCCAAAGTCCAAGGTCCAAGGTCGAACAGACGTTGGACTTTAGACCTTAGACCTTGGACCTTGGACCTTGGACCCGCAGTTACTTTCGCCCTTGCAACGCGCGCGCGAAAGTGCTATCGGTGAGATTGAAAGCGTGACACGGAGAAATTGCCATGAACCTCAACATCGCGCGCGCGGATTTGTGGGCCGCGCCCATTGAAGACGAAGCGGGCGGGCTGGCCCGCAAGCTGGAAGTGCTGAAAGAATCGGGCGCGAATTTTGAATTCGTGTTTGCGCGCCGCTCGCCGGAAGCGCCGGGGAAGGGCGTGGTTTTTTTGACGCCGATTAAAGGATCGAAGCAGAAACTCGTTGCAAAAACGAACGGTTTTCAGCCGCTGGGGCGCATTGGCGTGGTGCGCGTGGAAGGTCCAAATACGCGCGGCATTTCGGCGAAAATCACGACGTCGCTGGCCGGAAAAAACCTGAGCCTGCGCGGTTTTTCGGCGTCGTCGGTGGGCAAACGATTCGTAATGTACATGGCGTTCGACAGCCAGGCTGACGCGACTCAGGCGGTAAGGACGTTGAAGCGAAAACTGTGAATCGGTTCCACGGTTTCATCGTTTCACCGTTTCATTTTCTCAGGTTGGCGCAAATGCGGAACAAGCGAGTTATCTCGTTGGGAATTGCCATTTTCTCGATTTCGGTTGCATTTTCCGCTGATGCGCTCGCGACCGAATCCAAAGGCGATGAGAAAGCGCCTGAAGGTTATCAGCTTAAATCGATGCAAGGCTGGCGCGTGCTGATTAAAGAGGAGCTATTAAAGCAGGATCCAAACGGCACGGCGAAGGCCCTGGAATTGACGGAGGCTCAGTTGAAAGAAATCGTGCGTACAGTTCCAGAGGCGGCGGTGGCGGAGTTGCGCAAAATTACGCTGTGGTTTTCACCGGAGTACGAAGGCATTCCCCCGCGTGCTGAATATCATCCCGACCGAAGTTGGCTGCGCGCGAATCGGCGCAATCCGGATATGGCGAAGGGTGTTGAGATCACGAATGTGCGCATTTTCGAGGCGGAATGCCAGCGCATGCCGTGTTTTATTCTGCATGAACTGGCGCACGGCTATCACGACCGCGTGCTGGGCTTCGAACAGCCCGAAATCATCGCGGCATACAAGCACGCGCGGGAAAACAAGCTTTACGAAAAAGTCGCGCGCTTCAATGGGCCGAAGCGGCCGAACACGACGGAGCGGGCGTATGCGATGACGAATCACAAGGAATATTTCGCTGAGCAAACGGAAGCGTTTTTCGGGCGAAACGACTTCTTTCCGTTCACGCGTGACGAACTTGAAAAGCACGATCCGGAGATGTTCAAATTGCTTGAGCGCCTTTGGAATTTACCCGCGAAAAAAGAAAAATGAAAATCTCGCGCATCCTCGCATACCGCGTTGAGCTGCCCCTGCACGAGGGCAGCTACAAATGGTCGGGCGGAAAATCGGTTACGGTTTTTGACAGCACGATTGTGCGCGTCGAGACCGACACCGGCCTGGCTGGGCACGGTGAAGTCTGCCCGCTCGGGCCGTTTTATCTGCCGGCTTACGCTGAGGGCGTGCGCGCCGGTTTGCGCGAGTTGGGGCCGCATCTGATTGGCGACGATCCGCGCGAATTGATGAAGCTCAATCGCAAAATGGACGCGGCGCTCAAAGGGCATCCGTATGTGAAAAGCGGGATCGACATCGCGTGCTGGGATTTGTTCGGTCAGTTTGCGAAGCTGCCGGTGTGCGAATTGATGGGCGGGCGGTACGGCGAGGATTTTCATCTGTATCGCGCGATTTCGCAGGAGGAACCGGAGGCGATGGCGGCGCGCGTGGCGGGCTATCGCGCGGAAGGCTATCGGCGCTTTCAGCTCAAAGTAGGCGGCGATCCCGACGTGGACATCGCGCGCATCAAGGCGGTCGCGGCGAAATTGCGCGCGGGCGACCGGCTTGTGGCGGATGCGAACACGGGCTGGGTGCAGCACGAGGCCGTGCGCGTGGCGCGCGCGGTGCGCGACGTGGATGTGTACATCGAGCAGCCGTGTTTGACGTACGAGGAATGTCTGGCGGTGCGGAGCAAGTGCGAGCATCCGTTTGTGCTCGACGAAAACATCGACGGCCTCGACGTGCTGCTGCGCGCGAAGGCGGATTTGGCAATGGACGTGGTGAATCTAAAGATCAGCAAATTTGGCGGGCTGACCAAGATTCGGCAGGCGCGCGACCTGTGCGTGAGCATGGGCATCGCGATGACGCTCGAAGATTCGTGGGGCGGCGACATCGCGACGGCGGCGATCGCGCATCTGGCGCACAGCACGCCGCCGGAGTTTTTGTTTACGAGCACGGATTTCAACAGCTATGTGACCGTCAGCACGGCGGACGGCGCGCCACAGCGCGTGAATGGGCGGCTGGCGGCGTCGCGAGAGTTTGGATTGGGCGTTCGGCCGAAGATGGATGTATTGGGGAAGCCGGTGGTGGTGGTGGAGTGAGGGCTACTTGTCTTTGGCCTTGGGCGCTCGCGACACTTGATCGACTTTATAGCCTTTTTTTTCCACATGAAGGTGCGGTCGTCGTCGTTGGCGAACGCGGCGGTGAAGACGAAAGCATAGAGAAACGCGAGGCGGGCGTAATAGTGGTGGCGCATGGCTCCGGGGTCAATGGACCGTCAAAACGTCATCTCTTTGATTTTATCCAATGCATCCTGCAAGCGGTTGAATTCGTCTTGCTCCAAATCGCCGCCGCCGTAGCGCACGGCTTCGAAGATCGCGGTGACTTCGCGGACGGGCGCGAAGGCTTCGCCGCCTTTGCGCAAAACGGAGGCGGCGAATTCGCGCGGCGTCTGGCCGGGCTGGCGGGCGAAGCCGCGGCGCGAGAGCGCTTGAAGCAGATCGTTGTAAAAAGCGACAGCGGCGCGCGAGCGGGAGCCGCTGCCCGCGAACGCATATTTCCGTCGCACGGAACGCCGCGCGAAAAGTTGCACCAGCCAGGCCATTGCGGCGGCGATGGCGACCCAGGCGATGACGGCGCCGATCCAGCCGCCGTAGCCGTGGCCCCAGAGCAGGCCGCCGGCTCCGGAATTTTGCGAGCCGGTGAGGCGCTCGTACCATTTGCGTTGCGTGCGGCCGTCGAAGTTTATCAGCGAATCCCAGGTGTCTTGCACGAAGCCGCGCGACGGTTCGTCGCCGGGCGCGCTGGTTGCGGGGTTGATGGCGAGAGCACTGGGCGGCTGGGTGGGGGATTTTTTTTGCGCGACGTTGGCGGGTTCGGAAGTCGATTCAGGCGGTGTGGGATCGTAAGGGACCCAGCCGATGTTGCGGTAGTAAACTTCGGCCCAGGCGTGGGCGTCGGAGTTGAGCGCAAGAAGGGTGGCCATCGGGCCATTGGTTGTCGTGACGCTTGCGCGGAAGCCGGTGCAGAAACGCGCGGGCATGTTGTTGAGGCGGCAAAGAACCACGAATGCGGATGCGAAATACACACAGTGCCCGCGCGCGCCGGAACCTTTCGCCAGAATGAAATGAGCGATAGGATCTTCGTTCTGCGCGTCAATGTCGCTGAGGTTGCGCGTGTAGCTGTGCGTGGTCTGCAGCCAGCGTTGCATCGCGCGCGCTTTGGCGGGATGCTGCGGGGCATCTTTGACGATGGCGCGCGCGAGCAACTCGAGTTTTTCGCGTTCGGTTAGCGAAAGACCCACTTGCAGGACATAGCGTTGAATTTTGTGGTGTTCGGCGACGGCGGATTCTTTCAGCGCGGCGGGATCGTTGGGCGTTCCGACCTGCAGCGTGTAATGATTCAAGCTGGCGCTTTCGGCGCTGCGCAGCGAACCTTCGGCGTCGCATTCGATTTTGCGCACCGTCGAGGCCACGGAGACGACGGGGCCGGCCGTGAACAATTGTTTGGTGTTCAGTGCAATGGGTTCGACAATTTCCGTTCCAGTCGCGCGCGACACGCGGATAGGCCCGTCTTGAGTGGGATCGGTGACGGCGATAGGCAGGCCGTTTTTGGATTCGAGCGTCTCAACGGGCGGCTCCGGCTTCCATTCTCCGTTGTGGTACTCGCTGAAATTCGCGCCTTTTAACAGCACGCTGTCTTTGGCGCCGGTGATTTGAGCAAGCGGAAGTTGCGCCCTAAGCGCGACGCGCGAATCCGTCGTGATCTCCCGCAAATCGCGCACTTTCACAATGTCAGAATCGCCGGTGTAAACGAGCGGCGAATGATCCGAGCCGGCTTCAATCGGAGATCTCGGTGCCATCGTTTCCGGGCCGCCATGCTTTTCAAAAAAGACCCAGAGGCTTTCGATGCGCGGCGCGAGCAGAAACGTCGCGATGCCGAGTATGATGCACGCGACCGTCATGCCGGTGACGAGCGAGACTGTGCTCCAGAAGGCGCCTTCGGGCAAGCGGCGGAAGCGTTCCATGTTCGGACGTTCGGCGGGCGATTTATCGGAACGCATTTGAAGAATGGAGGGCAAGCCGGCGAATTCCTGCCGCGAACGCCAGAGCGCATGAATGTACAGCGTCCACACAGCGACGCTTAAGAACACCGCGACACGCGCGACAAGGCTGGGGCCGGACTGAACCACGCCGGACATGACCACGATGGCCAGCGTCGAGCCGCAGAAGGTCAGCAGCACAGGGCCGCCGTACACGCTGAAGAAGAGCAGGCCTTGCCACGCGCAGAGAAAATGCGCGACAGCGGCGGGGAAATGGGCCTGCCAGTGCTCGTCGTCGTGCAGCGGGCGGAGCGTCAGATAAAGGAGAGCGAGTGTCAGGCCGGCGGTGAGTTCGGCGGAGATGGGTTTGGTCTTTTCGCGATCGATCAGCAGGTACGAGAGCAGGCCGAGAACAGCGATGAGGATCAGGTAAAACAAGCTGCGTTCGGCGACGGAAATAGCGAACGCGCCGGTGGCGACCAGCAGGTAGAGGGAGATGCGGAGGGTGCGGTATAAATCCATGGCACGAATTCAAAATTCAAAATGCAAAATGCAAAATTCAAAATGCAAAATACAAAACGTTGGTGCGTTTCAACAACACTCGTGGATAGATGCCCCCGAGCAGCATATATTAGACGAGTCTTTCGCCGTTAAATTGCAATAATCCTCCGCGTCGAATTTTGTATTTTGCGTTTTTAATTGATTTCACGCTTCCTCGCTTTCCAATTCGTCTTCGCCCAGACTCATGAGCAGATCTTCGTCGGCGGCGGTTTCGGGGGCGCCGGGGTCGCGGCGGAAGATGCGGGCGAATTCTTCGCCGCGGGCGTCGAGGATGCGCACGGCGTTGTCGCCGGCTCGGAGCCAGCGCAGTTGGGTACCCGTGCGCAGCGAGCCGAGGCCCACGACGAGCACGAACGCGCCGTGCAGGCTGCGGCGAGGGATCGCGTCGATCAGCGCGTCGAGCGTGCGGGTGTCGTCGCGGCGCAGCACGGAGACCATTTCGAGCAGAGCGTCGAGATTGCGGCGCGCGCGGCTGACGGTGACACGCGAAAGCATGGCGTTCGGCTGGAGCGCGACGGTTTCGACTTCGATGCCGCGGCGCGCGAATTCGCGCACGACGGTGGCGGTGAAGGAAATCGCATTTTCAAAGCGGGCGAAGCGGCGCGCGCCGAGGCCGCGCAGGTTGGTGTCGAGCAGCAGCAGCACGCGCTTTGAGACGGGTTCTTCGAATTCGCGCACGAGCAGTTCGCCGGCGCGCGCGGAACCGCGCCAGTGAATCCAGCGCGGATTGTCTTCCTTGCGGTATTCGCGCAGGCCGCGGAATTCTTCTTCGGCGCGCGACGGTTTGGCGCGTCGCATGGCTTCAAGCGTGTGTTCCACATCTTCGAAGAGCGCGGTATTGACCTCGCCCAGCCGCGGGTAGACGACCAATCGTCCTGGCGCGACGCGCGGCGAGACGCTCCGAAAAAAGCCGAGCGGGTAGACGGTTTCGATGCGCGAGGCGGTGAAATGGTAGACACCGCGGCGCCGCAACGAAATCGTGTAGCTGGCGCGGCTGCTTTCTTTGCCGGAGAGCGCCATGACAAACGTGCGGCCTTGCGCGGAGACGATGGCGCTGCGTGAGGGCGTCGCGCGGTTTTCGTGAGCCGGGCGCGAAGCCAGCTCGACGGGCTGCGCTGATCGGCCGATCGGCGCTGGCGCGATTTCCTGAGTGAGGTCTTCTTCGACGAACAGTCCAGCGGCGGGAAGCTTCGAGGTGTTGGTAAGCTGCATGGTGACGGTAAGCGGGTCGCTGGCAAAGACGTGTTCGGGATGACGGCGGCGGAAGGTAATGGCTTTGACCGCGCGTGAACCTTGCCAGAACGCAAGGAACCAAAGCGCCAGAAGCACGAGCGCGATGAGGAGCGGGATGTTGGACCAGGAGTTTGCGCCGATGGAGAGCATGGCACAGAGCGCCGTGAGCGCGACGAAGAGCAGTCCGTCGGGCGTCATGCGCGCGGCGACGCGGAGCGGCCAGAGCAGGAAGTGGAGGACGGTGCGCATGGCGTGTAAAAGGTAGCGCAGGTTCGGATATTAAGCAAATGGCGCGACTCGCGAACGGTGATTGGCGCGAATAGGCCCTATAAGCCATATAGGGCCTATAATTACGCGCGCGAACTGAAACTGCCTTTGTTACTGCGCGGCCGGCAGGTCGGCGACTTCCACACTCACTTGCAGCGATTCGTTGGCGTTGCAGTAGATCGTGCCGCTGGTCGGTGACGCGTCGAGGTAGTGGCGGCCGTAGGCGACACGGACGTGGTCGGTGTTGGGGAGGACGCCGTTGGTCGGGTCGAAAGCTTTCCAGCCGACTTTGGGGATGTAGAGTTCCAGCCACGCGTGCGTGGCGTCGGAACCGACTTTGGCTGGACTATTTCCGGTAAATATGTATCCGCAGACGTAACGCGCGGGAAGGCCCAGCAAGCGTGCGAGACAGATGAACAAATTCGCGAAATCCTGGCAGACTCCTTTTCGGGTTTGAAAGACGTCGAAAGGCGTGGTGTCAACCGTGGTGCTGCCCGGCGTGTAAACGTATTCGTGATTTAAGGCGAGATTGATCGCGAACAGCGTTTCCATCAAGTCGCCGCTGCATCTCTGCACGAACGACATGGCATACTCGAAGAGTTCTTCGAGTTGCGTGTCGGGCAATTCGATCGGTTGCAGGTACGGCGCCAGCATGGTCTGTTCCCACGGCATCCAGGCCAGCGGGAAGGTTCGTTTGATCGGGACGCGCGCGAAGGCGAAGGGATCGGTGTCTTTGATCTCGACGGTGGAGTTGGATTCGATCGTCAGTTCGGTATAAGTTTTGGCGATCTGCACCAATGTCGTGGCGTTGCCGAAGACATCTTCGTAGTCGAGCGGCGTGTTTTCGACGGAGACTTTGAGTTCGTGCTCGCGCAGCGATTGTTTAAAATCGTGCACGGGCCGCAGGTGCAGGCGGTGCACGCTTTTGTTGACCGGCTGGTCGTAGCGGTAAGCGGTGACGTGTTTGATATGAAGAGTGCGCATTCGCGGATCGCCAAGCCTCCGGATTGACCTAAGCAAAGCGAGCGCCAGTTGCGAGACACGAGACTGGAGACCAGAGACTGGAGCCAGAAACAAAAACAGCGGCAAACCGCTGCGTGGTTTTTCTGGCTCCCGTCTCCCGTCTCCCGTCTCATTCAATGCGCAGCGTTCGCAGCACGTCGTTGAACGTTGCATTGTATTTTTCGAAGGTGTCTTTCGGGCCGAGAAACTGGATGGTATAGCCGCGTTTGTTTTTGACGAGGAAGAACATTTCGGAACTCGCTTCGGCTTTGCCCACGCTGAACTGGCAGGCCAGTTCTTCGACCGGATCGTTATTGAAGTTGAGCGACCGCGTCGAGACGGAATGGAAATTCTGGAGCGATTTGGACATTTGAAGCTGGTTGGCTTTCATGAATTCTTTCGCCGTCATTTCCAAGCCGGCGGCGAGCGGTTCGGAGACGATGCGGAAGCCGGGGCGCAGTGCGTCCGGCGTTTCTTTCGACGCGGGCGCGATGACGTGAAGGATCGTGTTGGGGTCTTCGGACTTGAGGCGTTCCCAACCGGCGGGGATGACGACGAAGACGCCTTTTTCTTCGAAGATGCGCGCGACGACGTCGGCCAATTGCGCGCGCACGCTGGTGACTTCGGAGAGGAATTCTTTTTTATCGTCGGGCGCGATTTTCACGGAGTCGAGCGCCTTTTCAAAGTCGGCAATGAGTGCCTTCCATTCGGCATCGGAGAGTTTCAAGCGGACGTAGATTTCGTGGATCGGCGGGCCGCCGTAAACTTCGGGCCCGTGGCAGAGTTGGCAGAGCAGCGTGGTGACATAGAAGCGCAGCGCGGGCTTTGAGATTTCGGTTAGCGCTTTGGCGACGTTGGCGTTGGCGATGAAGGCGGGGTCCTTGTCGAGGCGCGTGAGAAAATCGTCCACGATGTCGGCGATCTTCGCAGCGCCGCCGAATCGGACGTAGAGCGGGGGAGGGGGAGGGGTCTTGGCGTCCTCGGCGGGCTTTTTGGGCGCGTCGCCGGCGGGAGTGGTGGGCGTGGTCGTTGGCGTGAGCGCCGGCGGAACGGGTTCGGGTGCGGCGTTGCCGGCGGAGGCGAGAGGGATAAGGAATAAAGCGAGCAGTGCGGCGGAGAAATTGAGGGCGGGCATGAGGCGTCCTTGGAGAAGGTTTTCAGGAGAGTATAGCAGGGAATGGGGGAATCGCTTAAGCAAAAGCGGTTGCGCCGGAGTGCGGGGAGCGGCAAGACTAGGAGCGCCGGCTTCCAGCCGGCCCGCATCGGGGCCACCCGCTGAATTTCACACCGACCTAAAGTCCGGCAGCTTGTTTGTCGTTCGTGTGCCATCTCTGAAAACCAAAGTCAAGACAACACCTCCCTTTTCCTTCCAAATCCGTCTTGGCTTTGGAGGACTCTTTGC
>DATGGK010000089.1:0-4618 GCA_035308565.1 Planctomycetota bacterium
CGCAGATCGGGCAAGCCGAAGTTGACTCGTCCGTCGCCGCCGTAAGTGGTGCCGAGCAGTGAAAACAACCCCTGGTTCTGGTTGATCGGCAGCAACTGCCCGTTGCACAGCGCCCAGCCCTTCGGCGCGAAATTGAAACTCATGATCTTGATTTCACTCAAGAATGGCGTAGCCATTTTCCGCTCCTCTAATCCCAAAGCCGCGCACGTCAGTAGGCGGCAGATTTCAGACGACTTCCTCTTGCAGCGACGACGTGCCCAACTCCGTACTCGTGATTGCTCAGGTGCAAACTTGGATTTTCGTGTGATACGCGATCGAACTGATCAAGCTAAACTTATCGGCCTAAATCAGTGATTGTCAATCGTAATTTGTCTACTTTGACGAGGAATTTATACTTCGTGCATAAAATCGCTATTTTATCCGAAGCGCTTGCAGTTTCTTCTCCAACATCGGCCGAATCACCGCCGGATCGCCCTTTCCCTTAAATTCACCCATGCACTTTCCAAATATTGCGTTGATCACCGCATCCTTGCCGCCGACATAATCCGCGACGAGTTTCGGGAACTTTTGCAACACATCGTCAATGACCTTCTCCGTCGCCCCGCTGTCCGCCACGACCAGCACGTTCTCCTCTTGAGCGATCACCAGCGCGCCCTTCTTCGTCTCCAGCATCTTCGGAAACACGATCTCCTTCGCCGCCGCGCGATTGATCTTCTTTTCTTTCTCGACGAGCTGAATCAATTCCGCGACCGCTTTCGGCGCCAGCCCGCACGTGTCAATCGTCAGCCGCCGCTCTTTGAGAATCCCCTGCAAATCCGCCGTGATCCAATTCGACGCAAACTTAGGCGCCACGCCTTCCTTCAACACCGCCTCGAAGAAATCCCCCATCGGCTTGAAATCGGTCAACACCTTCGCGTCGTACTCGCTCAACTTCAATTCATGGATGTAACGCTGCTTGCGCGCTTCCGGCAATTCCTCCAGCACCACCTTCACCGCGTCGATCATCGCCTTCGTGATCGTGATCGGCGGCAAATCCGGCTCCGGAAAATAGCGATAGTCCTGCGCGTCTTCTTTCGTGCGCATCGTCCGGATCACGCCCGTCTCGCCATTGAACAGCCGCGTCTCCTGAAACACTTTTCCGCCCTTTTCGTAAATCTCAATCTGCTCTTTGATCTCCGTCTCCACCGCCGCTTCCACGAACCGAAACGAGTTCATGTTCTTAATCTCGCGCCGCGTGTTGAACGTCGTCTGCCCAATCGGCCGCACCGACACATTCGCGTCACACCTCAACGACCCTTCCTGCATGTTGCAATCGCAAATCCCAAGAAACTCAAGAATATGCGCAATCGCCTCCATGTACGCCCGCGCCTCCGCCGGCGTCCGCAAATCCGGTTCGCTGACAATCTCCAAAAGCGGCGTCCCCGCGCGGTTCAAATCCACGCCCGACCCGCCGCCGCCTTCCGAATGCACCAGCTTTCCCGCGTCCTCTTCCATGTGAATGCGCGTGATCCCAATCCGCTTGTTCTGCCCGTTGACCTGAATGTCCAAATACCCGTTCTTGCAGAACGGCAAGTCGTACTGGCTGATCTGATAATTCTTCGGCAAATCCGGATAGTAATAATTCTTCCGGTCGAACTTCGTGAACGGCACAATCTCGCAATGCAGCGCCAGCGCGGCCTTGAGCGCAAAGTCAAACGCCTGCGCATTCACCACCGGCAGCGACCCCGGCAGCCCCAGACACACCGGGCAAACCTGCGTATTCGGCGGCTCCCCAAACGAAGTCGGGCACCCGCAGAACATCTTCGTCTGCGTCTTCAACTGCGCGTGCACTTCCAGCCCCATCACAGATTCATAAGTCGGCATCGTCAATCCCCGTAGGGCGGGCTGCCAGCCCGCCCGATTCCGTAGCGCAGGCGTCCCCGCCTGCACATGTACCGCCGGCGTCCCGCCGGCCAGTTTATCACCAGAATCTCAATTCCACCGCTCATCCTAATCGCTTCACTTCGCCGCGCAAGCCCGCCCGCACGCGGTTTGGTGCTGTACTTTTTTTAAAGTAGAGTTTAAAGATCAGCGCGTCGGATGGATTTCGGAACGAGGCGCGCGCATGGACGACATCAACGATCTGCTCAGGCAGCTTGAAAGAGACGATCTGCTTTCAGGCCTTCCGTCGGATCATCGCAAACGCGTGTTCGCGAAAGTTCAGGCCACTGCAAACATGTTGATCGAGGGGTCGCCGCGCCTGGTCGAACTTCGCCGGCAATGGGAGTCCGCCCCGTCCGGTTCGCCCTGGCAGAAGGCGCTCTGCGACGAGATCAACGAGCTTCAAGAGCACATGACCGCCGTGATGAAAGATACCGTCGGTGAAATGAACGCCGCGAAGGCCGCCGCCGCCGCGCTCAAAAAGAAGTGACGCGCGCGCGGTTTGGCGTTGTACTTTTTTTAAAGAAGAGTTTAAAGATCAGCGCGTCGGATGGAGCGTGAGCCACGCCTGAGCCTCCGCGCCGCGCGCGCTTTCAGATTCATCTCTCGACGGCCATCGTGATGATGTTTGTCGCGGGCGGTTTGATTTGGGCGAATGTGACCAAACGTGAGTGGATTGCGGGATATTACGTTTATGGTTGGCCAGACGTTGTGTTTTACGATTTCCGCGGAAACTCGCTGAGTGACACGTATCAGTCACACATTGAATACAAGTCGATCATTATCAATTTTGTCATTGCGGCGAACATTCTTTGGCTTGTGTGGACATTCTGCGAATGGCTCATCCGCCGCCGCGCGGCGCGGAAGGGAGCGTGAGACATGCCTGAGCCTCCGCGCCGCGCGCGCTTTCAGATTCATCTCTCGACGGCCATTGTGCTGATGTTTGTCGCGGGCGGGTTGATTTGGGCGAATGTCTACGGGCGGCGCTTGGACGGACGCGGAATGGCATGGACAGGCCTAAGCATGGACAGGGTTTCTGAGCAAGAATTCCTTGCATGCGAAAAAAAATACATTTGCTGGGCTGGGCCGCGCACCTACGAATACGGCTGGCCGCTCGGGGCGATGCAAACTGGAACGGAAGTACTGATCGACAGTCGCGGTGGAACGATCGAATTTTGCTACGACAAGCCAGTAGATTTTCCCAAGTCAATTCCCATTATGCGTCGTACCGGCCCGATCATCTACAACGCACTTATAGCACTAGCAATTCTCTTCGCCGTCTGGTTGCTCTGCGAGTGGCTCATCCGCCGGCGCGCGGCGCGGAATGGAGCGTGAGACATGCCTGAGCCTCCGCGCGGCGCGCGCTTTCAGATTCATCTCTCGACGGCCATTGTGCTGATGTTTGTCGCGGGCGCGTTGATTTGGGCGAATGTGAATGAGCGAGAGTATGTCTTCGAGACGGATGACGCCGAATTCTACCGCGTAGGAGACGTGATTTATTGGTTCGAGATTCAACACGCTGAGCACGGCTGGCCGTTCTATGCAGTGCAACGACGCATTAAGTTTCCCGCTTTGAAAAATGACAAAACCGTGGACAGGGGGGAGGTCGTTCCCTCCATCTGGCGCACTGGCCCGATCATCTACAACGCGCTCATCGCCCTCGCCATCCTCGTCGCCGTCTGGTTCCTCTGCGAATGGCAAATCCGCCGCCGCGCGGCACGGAATAAGGGATGAGCTTTTTTCATCCTTGCGGGTTTTTGCGCGGCGCGCTAACGTTTGGCTTTCGCCAAAGATTTCGACGCCATCGTCAAGTCGTTCAAGCTGATTGAGGCGAAGTAGAATTGGACGAAGATTGAGCGGTGAATCGGGCCTGAAAGGCCCACACATCTTAGCCCAGGGCGTGAGCCCTGGGTCCGCTCGCGCCGCGAAACCAAAAGCCCTGAAAGGGCGGCACAAATGGAGGCGCGCCCATGTCGCAATCGTTATCGAAAATTCTGCTGCACGCGGTCTTCTCCACAAAACACCGCGCTCCATCGATAACGCCCGAGATTGAACCGCGTCTCCACGCGTACATGGCCGGCATACTCGAAAATCTGGAATCGCACGCGATCCGCATTGGCGGCGTGGTCGATCACGTTCATGTGC
This sequence comes from Planctomycetota bacterium, assembly GCA_035308565.1. Taxonomy (GTDB): domain Bacteria; phylum Planctomycetota; class SZUA-567; order H5-PLA8; family H5-PLA8; genus JANXLS01. Next base: position 4,066 of record DATGGK010000089.1, read on the forward strand.
TGTTCCGTCTGTCAAAAAATAGATCGGTCTCCGACGTGCTTGGGAAACTCAAGGCGAATTCATCGTCATGGATGAAGGACCAGGGAAGAATTCACGCGGGATTTCACTGGCAAAATGGATACGGCAATTTTTCAATCGGTGAATCGGCGATCGATGGGGTCGTTCAATACATCGACAACCAAAAAGAGCGGCACAAGACGATGACGTTTGAAGAGGAATTGAAACGCCTTCTCGATTTGTACCACATGGAATACGATGAACGTTATTTGCGGGATTGAGCGCGCGCCGGTGTGCCGCCCTTTCAGGGCTTTTTCAATCCGGGGCGACCCGAACCCAGGGCTTACGCCATTAGTATCTACACAAGTTCTCTCTCCTATGAGAGAGAGCGATATAGGAAAATGAGACGAAGTTTCAGCAAAGACGTGTTATCCTGAACGCAAGGCGAAGTTCCTTGCGGCCGGGGGGATGCCAAGTTCGTCAACACGTTTTTCATCGTCAAATTTCCATTCTTCTCGGACCTGAAAATGAGGTCTGACTTGTGTAGATACCAATG
>DATGGK010000090.1:0-22772 GCA_035308565.1 Planctomycetota bacterium
AGTGTCCCGTTCGCGCTTTGATGCGCCCATCCTTCCGGAAGATTTCGACCCGACTTTTGATTGGACTTTCGCGACGATCCTGCGTATTTTTGTTTCACGGCGGTGGCTCCTTTCGCTGATTCCCATGTTTTCGCAAACACAGTTTTCAGCACCACCGCCCTTATTTTTCAACTACATTCGGGACATCCTGTAGTGAATGACAAACGGAAGGTATTTTGCGCGCTTGTTTACGTCGTGCTCCAGATCAAACAGTCCCTCCAGCGACTTGTCCACGACCGCAAACTTATCTTTTGCCGCGTGCTTCATAAACGGCAGGCACACTCTTGCGACAACATTCTTGCTGTGCATGTAATCTCGCGCGGCGAGTTCCTTCAATTTTACCGCGATGCAGCGGAAATCGAGATAAACGCCGTGGTCGCCGGCGAGCTTGAAGTGTTCCTTAACCGCGCCAGCATGTTCCGGGAAGATCGCGACCGGAACGATGCGGTCGGTCTTATAGTTCATTGACATTTTGATGCAGTACATCGCGTGGCGCTTTAGAATATGCGCAAATTCGCGCGTGTTGTGCTCGATGCAGAAGACGATCATTTCGCGCTCGCCATTGGGGAATTCCACTTTTACGGCGACATCGAGCTTCAGTCCGCGCTCGCCGAGAAACTCCTTAAGCTGTTCTTCGCGCAATGGCGTGAATTTGACTTTGCGCGGCAGGCGTCCGACTTCTTCGTGCGCGAAAAACTCAAGCGCGTCGCGAAGATAATCGAGGATTAAGTTTTTGAAATTTACATCGTGGGAGGTCTTTTCCATCCGGCATCATCCTCGATTGTTTTGCACGAATTAAAAGGTCAACACATCCTCCAGCTTGCAGATCGACACCACGCGCGCAATCCGCACGAACGTTTTCTTGCGGTTCGAGCGCGTGCCGAGCTGCTTGGTTTCGTGGACGTAGTATTCCTTCGACGTTTTGGTGTCGGCGGTGTCGTGCGCGTCGAGATTGGTGAGCACGTAATAATCGCTGCCGGCCGATTCGAGGTGGCCGATGTAAACGTAGGACGAGTCAGTATCGATGACGACTTGAGCGCCGATGAGTTCTGCGATTTCGGAAGGCGCGCGGATGATGTCGGGCATGGGATTCTCCAAATTGACGCGTGAAATCAGAGCGGCTGAACGTATTGGCGTCAATTGAAAAATAACCCAGAACCGCGCGCGTCAGTAAGCGGCCAGGCTTGCGATCTATGCGAGGATTTTCTTCACGATTTCGCCATGCACGTCCGTCAGCCTGAAATCCCGCCCTTGGAAGCGATACGTCAGCTTCGTGTGATCGAAGCCGAGCAGATGCAGGATCGTCGCGTTTAAATCGTGGACGTGGACTTTGTCTTCGACCACGTTGAAGCCAAAATCGTCGGATTGGCCGATCGTGCAGCCGCGCTTGATGCCGCCGCCGGCGAGCCACATGGTGAATGCGTTGGGATGATGATCGCGGCCGTCGTTGCCGCCCTGCACCATCGGTGTGCGCCCGAATTCGCCGCCCCAGATCACCAGCGTGTCGTCGAGCATCCCGCGCTGCTTGAGGTCCTTCACCAGCGCGGCGCTGGCTTTGTCGGTCTTCTCGCACTGCTCTTTGAGGCCCTTCACCAGGCCGCCGTGATGATCCCACGCTTCGTGGAAAATCTGAACGAAGCGCACGCCGCGCTCAGCCATGCGCCGCGCGAGCAGGCACGCATTGGCATAGGAGGATTCGCCCGGTTTCGCACCGTACATCTCGAGCGTTTCTTTCGATTCCTTCGATAAATCCATCAGTTCTGGTGCACTGCTTTGCATCTTGTACGCCATTTCGAAGGCGTTGATGCGGGTCGCGATTTCGGGATCGCCGACGGCGCCGAGATGCTTTTCGTTGAGCGCTTTGATCGCGTCGAGCGTGTCGCGCTGCATCGTGTTATCGACGCCCGCGGGATTTGAGAGGAAGAGGACTGGATCGCCCTGGCCGCGGAAGAGCACGCCTTGGTACGACGTCGGCAAAAATCCGCATCCCCAGTTCGATGATCCGCCGCTGGTCCCTTTTTGGCCGGTGCTGAAGACGACGTATCCGGGCAGATCGGACGCTTCGCTGCCGAGACCGTAGGTCGTCCACGCGCCCAAACTCGGCCGGCCGAATTGCTGCGCGCCGGTATTCATGAAAATCTGCGCAGGGGCGTGGTTGAACGCGTCGGTCACCATTGATTTGACAATCGCGATGTCATCCACAACGTCGCCGAGATGCGTTAGAAGTTCGCCGATCTCTGCGCCGCACTGGCCTTTCTTCACGAATTTGTATTTCGGACCGAGCAGCGTCGAATTCGGATTAATGAACGCGGCGCGATAATTTTTCAAAAGCTCAGGCGGCGGAAGTTTTCCGTTCCATTTGGCGAGTTCAGGCTTGTTGTCGAACAATTCGAGATGGCTGGGCGCGCCGGCTTGGAAGAGGTAGATGACGCGCTTTGCTTTCGGCGCGAAGTGCGGCTTCTTCGGCGCGAGCGGATTGCCGACGCCGTCGGCGTGCGCGAGATGCTCGCCCAACAGCGAACCCAGCGCCATCGCGCCAAGGCCGACGCCGCATTCTTTGAAGAACCAGCGGCGGGTGTGGTAGCATTTTTCTTCTTCGCGGAGTTTTTGATTCAGGCTCATGGGCAAATCCAAACGTCGTTGGTGATGCGACCCATCACCCCTAGCCCCTCTCCCCCAAGGGGAGAGGGAAACGCGACTGGGCCACGACATCGTAATCGAGTGCGTCCACGATTTCGGCTTCGATGAAATCGCCGGGCGAAAGTTGTACCGCCGGCGTCCTGCCGGCCCGTTTATGTTCTGGCCGGCGGGACGCCGGCGGTACAATTAAATACACCACGCCGTCCACTTCGGGCGCTTCGAGGCGGCTGCGGCAGAGCATTTTCGCGCCTTTGACTGGACTTTCTTCGAGCGCGCCGTCCACAATCAATTCGGCCGTCGTGCCGACCCGCGCGGCCGTGCGCTTGCGGCTGACTTCGCGCTGCGTGAGCATCAGCGCATCGCGCCGCGCTTTCTTTTCGGCGAGCGGCAGTGTGTCGGGCATTTTCGCGGCGGGCGTGAGCGGCTCTGTCGAATAAAGAAAACAGCCGGCGTGCGTGAAGCGGCCTTCTTTGACGAAGTTGAGCAGTTCCGCGTGATCGGTTTCCGTTTCGCCGGGGAAGCCGACGATGAAAGTCGTGCGTATCGCGCCGCCGGGCAATTTCTTCGCGATCAAATCCATCAGTTCGACGGTCTGCGCTTTGGTCACGCCGCGCGCCATGGCTTTGAGCATCGGATCGGAAATGTGCTGGAGCGGGATGTCGATGTACGGGCAGAAGCGTTCGTCGTCGGCAAGGCAGTCGAGCATTTCTTCGGTAAGAAATTTCGGGTACGCGTACATCAAGCGGAACCAGCGCGGGCCTTTTACTTTTTTCAACGCGCGCAGCAATTGCGGCAGGCGGTATTCGCCATAGAGATCGCGGCCGTAGCTGGTGGTGTCTTGCGCGATCAGTAGGATTTCACGCGCGCCGCCTTCGGCCAGTTCGCGGGCTTCGTCCACGATCGTTTCGATCGGCCGCGAGACTTGCAAACCCCTCATGCGCGGAATTGCGCAGAAGCGGCAGGGGTTGCTGCAGCCTTCGGAAATCTTCAGATACGCCGAATGCGGAGAGCCGATTCTCATGCGCGGATGGACGAGGAAATCGTTGTAACTTTGCGGGACGGGTTTTTTCGCCGCGCTGACGGTGGGGCCGCGGCGCAGTGCGTCGCGTGATGGCCGCTCCCTTGCGGTCGCGGTTCTTGCTTCGTTGATGAGGTCGTGGCAGATTTGCGCGATGCGCGGAAAGTCTTTGAATCCAAGCCGCACATCCGCGGCGCGCAAAAAATGACTGAGCTCCGGCGCGTCGGCGGCGCGTTCGACGAGACATCCGAGCGCCACGAGCGTGGTCAGACTGCCGGTGTCTTTGAGCGTGGCGAGTTCGTCGAGCACGCCGCAGGTTTCTTCGCGCGCTTCGTTGATAAAACCGCACGTGTTTACCAAACAGATTTCAGCGGCGGCGGGATCCTGCGCGATGAGGAAACCTTCTTCGGCAAGGTTGCCGAGGATGCGCTCGCTGTCCACCAAATTCTTGGCGCAACCGAGGTTGACGAGGCTGATGACGGGCGGGGATTTTTTCGCGGGCTTGTGTGGCTTGCTCATTGAGGGAAGTTTAATCGAAACGCGCGCGAAATCCAAGAGGGAGCATGCCGATTAAAATACGTCGTCGTTCGCTTTCGGAGCCTTCCCTTGCGGCTGGCCTTGGTTGAAGATATCCAGACCGTCTTTGTCCACTGCTTTTTGAATGAGGATATCCTCGTTGCGCTGCTCGTATCGCGCAATTTCCTCCGGCTGCAAGCGCCGCGGAAAAAGCACAAAGCCGCCCTGACGGGCGCCTCCTGGCGGGCTATAGAAACCGTCGATGCGCCTTTTCGCCGGCGACCAATCGCCTTCGTAATGCCAGTTCAACTGACCGGTCGTGTACGATTTTTCGAATTGCATCGTGCCTTTGGCGCGGTCGATCACGCCTTGAATGGATGCGTCCGGGCCGCCCAGTTCGTTGCTCGCCGCTTGAAATGCCCCGTCGGCGGTGCGCCGCACCTCGAACCAGAAACGATTGCGCTGAACATTTTGCGCGACCGCCTGCTCGAACGGATCGAGGCTATAATAATAATAGCCCTCCCAATATTCCTTCTCGGCTCCGTTGGCCGCGGGAGGCGGCGGAAAGAGCGCTGCGTCAATTTTTGGAAGTTCTACCACGGCCGGCGCGGGCGATTTTTCAAGCGCGGCCGTCTGGATGGCGGGCGTCCTCGTTTTTTGCGCTTCGTATTTCGGCGCGGGCAGCGTCGCGTAATAAACGATCATGGCCGCGTCCGCCGCAATCACGAGCATCAACAAAACAATGGCGCTGACTGCTGCGATCTTCCACTTTTGCATGGCGCCTCCCCGCAGAGTATCGATTCTTATGATTTTGGACGCCGCCGCTCGAAAATTGTTACAAGAATTCCAATGCGAAGTCAAAAGAAAGATTCGCGCATGAATTTGGCGCTTGCCGCAATAAAATGAGCCGCTGTCAGCCACCGAAGGAGACCGACGCATGAAATTCGGCGTTTGTTGCGGGCCTGGTTCGTTTGCCCCCGAAGTGAAAAATCAGCCTCCGCGCCCGGTCACACAATTGCTCGACATGCTCACTGCCGCACGCGCCGATTTCGCTGAATTCTGCGTCGGCGCCGTCACGCCCGACGAGCCTGAGAGCGCGTTCGAAAAGCTTTTCAACGATGTCTCGAAATACAAACTGCGCGTCGAAGCGTTCAACAGTTTTATTCCGGCAAAATACCCGATCACCGGCCCGCACGCCGATTTGAAAGCGGCGCTGGGTTATTGTTCGCGTGCGCTGCCGCGATGCCGCGCGCTGGGCGGCGAAGTGGTGGTGCTCGGTTCCGGCGCGGCGCGGCGCTTTCCTGAAGATTTTCCGCGTGAAAGAGCCGAGGCGCAATTCATCGAATTCTGCAAAGAACTCGGCCCCATCGCCGAAAGCAATAAGCTCACCATTGCGCTCGAACCGCTCAACAGCAGCGACGACAACCTGTGCGTGCGCGTCGATCATGGCGCGCGGCTGGTGGACGCGATCGGGCATCCGCACATTCAGCTTCTCGCGGACCAGTTCCACATCGCCTATGAGAAGGAACCGTACGAAAACATCTTCCACGCCGGCGCGCGTCTGCGCCACGTTCACGTCGCCGATGTGGGCCGCGTCGCGCCGGGATTTGCGCCGATCGGCGAAGAGAATTTCATCGGATTGTTCAAGATTTTAAAGCAGATCAAGTTTCCGGGCCGCTGCTCGTTCGAGGGGAAATTCGACAACATCGACGCGCAGACAGCGCCGATGATCGCGTTTTTACGGAAGCGGTGGGAAGAAGCGTGAAAGTAACGATGAATGATAAACGATGAACGATGGACGCAAATCATTCATCGTTCATCGCTATTTGTTGAACAAGAAGTGCATCACGTCGCCGTCCTGCACGACATAATCTTTTCCTTCCGTGCGCAGTTTGCCCGCGGCGCGGCAGCCTTTTTCGCCTTTGTAGTGCACAAAATCGTCGTAGCTGGCGACTTCGGCGCGGATGAAGCCCTTTTCAAAATCAGTGTGGATCACACCCGCCGCGCGCGGCGCTTTCCAGCCTTTTTGAATCTGCCACGCGCGCACTTCGATTTCGCCGGCCGTCAAATACGTGCCAAGGCCCAGCAGGTCGTAGCCTTCGTGGACCAGCCGGTCAAGGCCGCCTTCCTGCATGCCGTACATTTCCATGTACGAGCGGCGTTCGTCCGGCGCGACGCTCACAAGCTCCGCTTCGATTTTGCCCGAGATCAAAATCGCGCGCGCGCCGACTTTCGCGGCGTGGTCGAAGACGGCTTTGCTGTGCGCGTTGCCGTTGGTGGCAATGTCGTTCTCGCCGATGTTGCAGACGAAGAGGACCGGCTTTTGCGTGATCAAATGACAATCGGCCAGATGTGCGAGCTCATCGGCGCTGAGTTTTTGCGCGCGAACGGGAATGAATTCGTTGAGGCCCTTGAGCGCTTTTTCGAGCACGGGTACGGCGGCCATCGCTTCCTTGTCGGACTTGCGTTTGGCACAGCGTTCCAGTTTCGTCTTGACCGTCTCCTCGTCTTTGAGGATCAATTCCATGTCGATGGTTTCGATGTCGCGCACGGGATCAAGTTTGCCATCGACGTGAACCACGTTCGGGTCCTCGAAGCAGCGGACGACATGCAGCAGCGCGTCCACGCCTTTGATCGCGCCGAGGAACGAATTGCCTTTTCCCTGCCCGGTGGACGAGCCGCGCACGAGGCCGACGATATCGACGAGTTCCAGCTTCACCGGAATCACGCGGTTGGTTTTGACGATGTCTTTCAAGACCCACAGCCGCTTGTCCGGAACGGTGACGATGCCCGAATTGGGATCGATGGTGCAGAAAGGATAGTTGGCCGCCTGCGCCACTTGAGTCATGGTCAGGGCGTTGAAGATGGTGCTTTTGCCAACGGTGGGAAGACCGACGAGACCGCAGTTGAAACCCATGAACACTCCAAAACGTTGAATGCATCGTACTCGACGCGCGGGATTTATTCAATACGAGGGAGAGTGTTTACGAGACTCTCAAACTATTATCGCGCGCAATAAGTTATCCGACAAATCGAACACGTCGCCGGGGGCATATTGGCGCCGCGCCAGCCGTGGTTCCCAGTATCGGCCATGCGCCAGCCAGTGCCGGAGTTTTAACGCGCCTTTAAATTCGCGCGCCGGCCGCTTTGCAAGCGGAGCAAGCTCAATCCAAGTGTTCAAAATATGGTCCTCGAGAGTGACCTTATCGTCACTCCCTTGCGCGGACAATTCTTTGTCGATTCTTCGAAATCGTCTTGAAACAGTATCTTTCAATCGCCTTTCAACCCGTCTAAGATAATCCAAACGAAGCGCTGCTTCGGCGGCGGCGATTAAATCGAACATGACAAGGAAATCCAATTCGTCGAGTTGCGCGGCAAAATAATTCTCAATTTCCTCGCGATTCATGTCAATAAATCTGGAGTCCAGCGGAAGTGTTCCGTTCAAAGATTCAGCCAAAACCCGCAGCTTCTCCCGTTCGAGAACGTCCAAAACAAATTCATACCATTCATTCACTTCGTGGATGGTCTTAAGCTGAAGTGCGTCAAACACGAGGCTCATTTTCTCATCACGCTCTTCAAAGCCGCCAATAAGGATTCTTCACTTAAAGGCAAGACCGTGCGCTCTGGCACGCGCGTCGCAACTATGCTCCAGTGCCCGGCGGGCTCGCGAATTATTGTCATCGTTTTCATGTCTCCGCGCAGATCGATCCTCCCTTGCGCACCGACAATGTTCATGCCTTTCGGAGTGAACACGACTTTTTCGTTGCCCACGCTGAGCACGAGTTCGTCCACTTGATAGCCGCCAACATAGTCTTCAGATATTTGTATGGGGCGATATTCGATTTTTACAGAGCCGTCCTTTATGGCCGCATTGAGGTAGATTTGAATTTGATTGTAAAACTGTCTGACGGACTTCAACCACGCATCCTTCTTCTTTCTCCAATTGGTTGGATTTGAATCGAATTCGACGCGCTTTTCACGAAAGAATTCGCGCAATTTTTCACTGACGACATTTGGCATAACCGCAACTCCCGATCATTTTCGACATACGATAATCCGCTCGCGTACCGTTGTCAATTTTCCAATTAAACGGCTCCGCCCGTTACAACCTCTCCGCCGCCAAATCCGCCAACGGGCTCCGCTCCGATTTGTTGAGCGTGATGTGTCCGCACAATTCCGAACTCTTCAGCCGCTCCACACAATAAGTCAGACCGTTCGAACTGGCGTCCAGATACGGATTGTCGATCTGTTGCGGATCGCCCGTCAAAATCATCTTCGTGCCTTCGCCCACGCGGCTGATGATTGTTTTGACTTCGTGCGGCGTGAGATTCTGCGCTTCGTCCACGATCATGAACATGTTCGTGATGCTGCGCCCGCGGATGTACGTGAGCGCTTCCAACTCCAGCAAATCCTGCTCGAAAAGCTGCTCGCGCGTGAGTTGGTTGGGCGTGTAGCGTCCGTGCAGCAGCATCTTCAAATTGTCGAAAATCGGCCCCATCCACGCGGAGAGCTTCTCGTCCTTGCTGCCAGGCAGATAACCGATGTCGCGCCCCAGCGGCATGATCGGCCGCGAGACGAGCATCTTTTCGTACTTCTTGTCTTTCACCACGCGCTGCAATCCGGCGGCGAGCGCCATCAGCGTCTTGCCGGTGCCAGCTCGGCCGACGAGCGTGACGAGCTGCACGCTGTCGTCGAGCAATAGTTCGAGCGCCATGCGTTGCGTCGCGCTGCGCGGCGCGATGTTCCAGGCGCGGTCGTACTCCGCCGTGAGCGGCACGAATTCGTGGCCGACTAAATCGGCGCGCGCGAGCGCGGTGTTCTTTGCGTTCGTGTCGTTCTTCAGCAGAAAGAATTCATTGGGCGACACGGGCGGTTCGATGCCTTCGGGCACCGCGACTTTTTTGTCGCCATAAAATCGGTTGATCGTATCGGCGGGCACCTGCAATTCGCGCCAGCCGGTGTAAAGCGAATCGTAATCGACTTTCTGCTGCTCAAAGTCCATCACCTTCAAGCCGAGTGCGTCGGCTTTCAAGCGGCAGTTGATGTCTTTCGAAACAAAGATCACGCGCTGGCCGGCACGCTGCAGTTCCAACGCGACGGAGATGATCTGGTTGTCGGCGGCGTCCGGTTTGAGGCCGGCGCGCGTGAGGTCTTTGGTGATCGCGGCGTCTTGATGCAGCACGACCTGAAGGATGCCGCCATTTTCCATCGGCACGCCTTCGCCCAGGCTGCCGTGTTCGCGGAGTTTGTCGATTTCGCGGATGGCCTGGCGCGCGTTGCGGCCGAGTTCGTCGTTGTTGCGCTTGAAGCGGTCGATTTCTTCGATCACCGCCAGCGCGAGCACGACGCGATTGTCTTTGAAGGCAAACAGCGAGCCCGGGTTGTGCAGGAGCACATTGGTGTCAAGCACGAACGTTTTGACACCGTGCTCGTCGGCGCTTAATTGGAATTCCTGTTCAATACGTTTTAGGTCCGCAGAGCTGATCGCCGTCACAGGCATTCCATCTCCCATTCCCCCCGTCCGAATCCCGCCTTCCGGCGGACATGTGCTTCGCCCCTGTTCAAGAATGTCGTTTCGCGCCGCAAAGTCCAGCGCGTTTACGAGTTCTTAACGGTCGCGCGCGCAAGTAGAACGGAGCTCCCGCTCCGTTCACTTTTGGTTCGAGCGGGAACGGAGCGGAGCTCCGTTCTACGGAATATTATCGGCTGTTGCGCAGCCGCTCCAAAAAGAAAACGCGGGCAAAACTGGCCCGCGTTTCATGGTGGAGCAAAGAATCCTGATGCCAGGCAGGCAAGAATGCCTGCTGAATTAGGAGCGGCGGCACTCTTGCCGCCGAGCGTTTAGGGCGGCAGTAGTGCCGCCCCTCCTAAACCTCCCATCTCCATTACATTGTTCGCTGCAAGATGCGTTCGATTTCGCTCTTGATAACGGCGATGTCCAACGGACGCGACAAGATCCCTTGCGCGTAATATTTCACGGCGCGCTCGGTGTCTTCATCGCTGATCGTCGATCCGCCGATGAACAGAATCGGGAAACTGCGCAGCGATTTGTTCGAGCGGATCCGTTCGGCAAATTTCCACGCGTCCGGATCGTTCGGCGCAATGCAAATGATGAACAGCGCGGGGAAATGATCCAGCGCCTTCAACAGCGCGTCGGAATAATTGTGCGCCAGCACCGGTTGGTGTCCCAGTTCATCCACGGCCTTGGCCAATTCCGCGACGCCACAATGTCCGCCGTCGGTGATTAGCACGTGGCGGCGCCCCACTTCGGTCCGCGCTTTCAGGAATTGTTCGAAATCGACGACTTTGACTTTCCAATAGCCGTTGGCCAGTTTCACAGCCGGCAGCTTGCGCCGGTAAATCCACTGCTTGACGGCTTCGCCGGTTACGTTCAGAATCTTGCCGATGTCATTGGGAGACAAAAAACGTTCGCCGGTGTCCGTCAGCACGGGCACGGTGATGCCGTAGGCCGCGGCCTGTTCGGAGACGACTTCCTGCGTGCCCCGCGGACGCCCGCGTTTGCGTTTTACGACCACTTCTCCACTGGTTGTGGTTTCAGGTTTTTTAATCATGTTGAAAATCCTCGTAAGAAAATAGTCTCGGAAAATGGAATCGAAATTGAAACTGCACACATTTTTTAGCCCAACCACTCAATGCCACGGTCACTGGCACAAATCGCGCCTTTTCCGGTCAAGGAAGTATTTCATATACGCTTTAACACTTATGATATTCACACGGCCTTAAAAACTGCTTACATTGAATTCGAAATACGAACATGACTTCATTCCTTGATCAGCGTACCCCTCGCATTGTTCCACTGCAATCCAAAGCCTGGATTTCGTTGACGCCTCAAACTCTTTTCGCCGCCCTCGCCGAGATCCCTTCGCTGTTCTGGCTTGATTCAGGAGATTCTGCCGATGGCTGGAGTTATATTGGATATGGTCCAGCCCGGCGGCTTTCTTCCGCAGCGCTCTTGTCGCTCGCTGCATATTCTATTGATGACGATAAACTCATCGTTCGCAATGACTTGCCGCCGTTTCACAGCGGCATTCTGCTTCAGTTGAATTATCCTGCCGGTGACGCTCCTTTCCGCCTTTCCAAGGCGCTCGTTTATTCTGCTTTGCGAGCCTATCGCTTCGACACGATACTTGCATATACACATGCTCGCAAAGCTTGGTTTTGTGTGTCAAATGCCCAACATGGCTCCAATCGGCAGTTTCGTGAATCTCTGGAAGAGATCGAGTTATTTTTCTTAAACCGAAATCACCCAAAATACCAAAGCGAAGTGCCCAAAAATGGGCCTGTACATTCGCCCATCGATCTGCACTATTTTTGTGCAATACAGCGTGCACTTGACTATATTAGGGCTGGCGATGTTTATCAAATAAATATTTCAAAATTCTTCGCCGCACCTTGGCAGAATTCATCCGCCGACTTGTATCTTGAAATGCGTTCAATAAGCCCGCCGTCCTATGGTGCGTATTTAGGACCGGCCATCGCGCCAGACGGACGGGCGATTTGCTGCATTTCGCCGGAGTTATTCTTACGCGTTTTAAGGAACGAGGTGCTCACGCGGCCAATTAAAGGCACGCGTCCGCTTGGCTCGACTCCTGACGAAACCTCGGCAGCACGACGCGATCTCGAATCCAGCTTAAAGGAACGCGCGGAACTCAATATGATTGTGGATTTGGAGCGCAACGATTTGGGACGCGTCTGCCGCGACGGTTCAGTGCGTGTCATTTCTTCCGGCGAAGTTGACCAATTGCCAACTCTTTTTCACCGCACCGCAACAGTTTCTGGCCAATTGTGTCCCGGCACGACGCTCGGCGAATTGCTCGCCGCGACTTTTCCAGGCGGTTCTGTTACCGGCGCGCCGAAGATTCGCGCCATGCAAATCATCGCTGAGCTGGAGCGAGAACCGCGCGGGCCTTATTGCGGCGCCATCGGCTGGTTCGGCTGCAACGGCCTCGAACTCAACCTCGCCATCCGCACGGCCATTGTGGACAACGCGCGCCGGGAAGCGCGCTACTTCGCCGGTTCGGGCATCGTCGCCGATTCCGATCCCGAAAAGGAACATGCGGAAACTGTGCTGAAAGCAGCGCCGTTTTTTGGAGCGGTTCGCCGTTGAATTGCCCGCTATAGTATTACCCGCTATAGTGTAGGCTCTATAAGTTCATTCTTTGTGCGCAAAAGCAAACTCCGCTTCCTTTTGCGCGAGCGTAGGACCATGTTCCTCATTTGAGTCTTATTTTTAGATGGAATTGTGCCGATGAATACGGTACAGAGTCTCACGCGCTTTCATCACATTTGATTTCGCCGGGCAATTTCCAAGAAAGGCGCTTCATGAATCGCCGCACATTATCGGTCGTTGCTTTCATGCTCGCTCTCGCGGCCGGCGCGCGCGCTGAAGTCGCGCCCGACAATCCGCTCATGCGCATCGCCGACGGCAAAGTCTACCGCATCGTCAACGGCGAGGAGATTGTCGGGAAGGAAGTCCTCGATGTGCTGGTCGAAGAAGCCTGGGACAAATACCTGCAGGCATTCATCGACTATGCGATCCGGGCCGAAGAAGTCGAGAAAGCAAAAATCGACGTCAGCGATGCCGAAGTCGATGCGGAGCTGAAATTGTTTCTCAAACACAAAGGCGGCCCGCTCGGCGACGATCTCGCCAAAATCGAACGCGAATACGGCGGCGGCGTGTTGCGCGCGCTCAAGCGCAACATGCGCGCGGACGTGGGCTTGATGAAAATCTTTCACAACGAAAAGAAACTGCCGCTCGAAAAACGCATCGACGCGAAGGAATTCGATCAGCTCAAACGCGCCTTAGTTGAGAAGCGCGTAAAACTCGGCGGCGTCGAAATCGATCCGCGCAAACTTGGCGGCGGCGAAGGCGTGCGCATCGGCGCGCGCGGCTACCCGCGCGACGAAATCCGCAAATACATCATCGAAGCCGAAGGACAGATTCCAAAAAGCGATCTGCTTGAGATCCTCAACCAGATCGAATTGGACAAGCTGGTCAAAGCCGAGGCCGCCTCGCGCAGCCTGACGCTCAGCGACGACGACCGCAAATTTCATTTCAGTTACCTCTGCCGCCTCAAAGAACAGGAAACCGGCATTCCGGGGCGGTCGATCATGATGCAGGTGATCCAGCAGCACGGCATGACGCCGGAGCAGTATCTGCAAAGCCGCGTTTTCAGCTTCGACGCGCTGGCCACGCTCATCGTCAAACAGAACATCCACGGCAAACAATTGCGCGCCGAATTCGCGCTGCATCCGGAAAAATACAAGCTCGCCGAATCGCTGATCGCGCACATTTTCATCCAGGTGCTCGACGCCGACGGCCACCCCTACGGCCCCGCGTGGCAGGCCGAAGGCCACAATGCCGTCAACAAATTCGTCGAGTCGCAGCGCGAAGCCGCGTTCGCCGAAGGCAAGAAAAAACTCGACGGGCTGCTCCCGCTGGCGAAGGAAAATTTCGAGGAAACCGCGCTCAAATATTCCGACGATCCGAACCGCCGCGCCGGCGGCCTGATTGGGCGCATCGGCAAGAATACCATCCCCGCCCGCCCGCTCGACCAACACGTGATCGAAGCCGCGATGAAGCTCAAACCCGGCGAAATTTCCGACCCCGTGCGCAGCGATTACGGCTGGCACATTTTAAAATGCCTCGACAAACAGGACGTGACCTACGAGGAAGTCGAAGAGCGCGTGTACCTGACGCTGATCTTCGAAGCGCGCAAAAAACTCATCGACGACCTGCTCAAAACCGCTAAAGTCGAAGACAAGTTTTAACGTAGGACGGGCCTCCGAGCCCGTCCCGCACAATCAATTCGTCGCGGGGGAAATCCCCTCTCCCTCAGGGAGAGGGCCGACGGGCGTACTCGCCCGCGGGGTGAGGGTGAGGCGCTTAAAACAGGAATTAATCATGGACAAACTCAACGAAATCTTCTCGCTGCAAAGCTCGCTCAACGACGGCATCTTCAAAAAGCAGGACATCCGCGCCCCGGACGGCCAGGTCCTGACGATGTCCGCGATCCACGCCGCACTCGAACGCGGCGAGCTCGGCCCCAACGGCCTGCCCAATCAATGGCTGCGCAATTACCTCCGCGCGTTGCAGGACGAATGCGCCGAACTCGACCGCGACCTGCTCTGGAAATGGTGGAGCAAAGACAAAATCGACCTGCAAAACGCGCGCGTCGAAATCGTGGACATGCTCCATTTTCTAGTCAGCCTCGCGCTCACCGCCGGCCTCACCGCCGACGAATTCCACCGCCTCTACATGGCCAAACACGAAGTCAACCAGAAGCGCCAGGAAAGCGGCTATTCGAAAGAGAACAAGAACGAAGCCGAGAACCGGCGCATCGTGTGAAACAAGATTTTTTAACAACGAATCGCGCGAATCTTCACGGATGTGACTCATGAATTTCTTCGTGAAGATTCGTGCGATTCGTTGTTTCATTCACTCCTCTTCCAATCCAAAATACTTCATCCAAAACTCCACTTCGTTCTGCGTCAATCCCGTGCTGAATTTGCGCGGGTCCTCGCCTTTGAGCGGATCGGCGGCATGCTTGCGCGCGCGGCTCATCTCGCGCATGAAATCGCGGCACGTGACGTGGTGCGCGCCCGCGCCCAGCACGTGCTTGATGATGAATTTGTCGTTGGTCACCACCGTGAATTCGCCCGGCCGCTGCGCGTCTTCGACCAACTCGATGATCGCGCGGTCCGCGTCGCTGCGCGGATTGGCGTAGATCAGCACGACTTTGCCGTGCGCTTCCGTCGAACGCCGCGGCCGATGCGCGCCTTTTTCGGAACCATCAAAAACCGCGATGGCCTGCTCAAGCCCCTGCGCGCGTACAAAGCGCTCCAGCATCCCCACCAGCATCGCGCGCGCCGATTGAAAGCCGTGCTGCTCCAGCGCCTCTTCGAGCTTGTGGCTGGCGAACATCAAGTTGCACGCATCGACGACGTAGCGCATGGAAATCCGTTTCAGATTGCTTTTTATCAAGGCGTCGAAATTAGAATCCATTATTGGCAAATTAGAATCGCAAAACCGGAGGATTCATCCGGCTACGCGCGCGCCCGCGTAAGCGCCGCTTGAATGTCTTCCGCAAGCGGCGCTTCAAACGTCACGCGTGCATTCGTCGCCGGATGATTGAAACTCAATTTCGCCGCATGCAAGGCCTGCCGCGTTAAATCCAATTCGGGCAGCGTGGCCTCTTTGCCATACAGCGCATCCGCCAGAATCGGATAGCCGCTCTTCGCCAGATGCACGCGGATTTGATGCGTGCGGCCCGTGCGGGGCAGGGCGCGAACCAGAAACAGCGGGCCTTTAAAGCGTTCGACGACTTGAAAATCGGTGTAGGCGTCGCGGCCTTCGGCGGCGCCTTTGAGAATGGTCATCTCTGTGCGGCGCGTGGGGTGGCGCCCGATGCGGCCGTCGCAGAAAAAAACGTCGCGCGGCGGGTCGCCGCGGCAGAGCGCAAGGTATTCTTTCTTCACGATGCGTTCGGCGAATTGGTCGGCCAGCGAGCGGTGCGCGGCGTCGTTTTTCGCGGCCACGATGACGCCGCTGGTGTCCATGTCCAAGCGGTGCACGATTCCCGGGCGCAGGCTGCCGTTGATCGACGACAAATCTTTGCAATGAAAAAGCAGCGCGTTGACCAGCGAGCCGGAGGAATGCCCGGCGCTCGGATGCGTGACCATGCCCGCGGGCTTGTTGACGACGACGATGTCGCGATCTTCGAAAATGATGTTCAGTGGAATGTCTTCGGGGCGCGCTTCGATCGTTTCGGGTTCGGGCAAGTCGATCGAGACGAGTTCGCCGCCGCGCGCTTTGGCGCTGGGTTTGGCCTGTTTGCCGTTGATCAAAATCGCGCCGTCGCGAAAAAGGCGGCCGGCGTAAGTGCGCGACATCGATGGGCGGCACGCGGCGACGGCGACGTCAATGCGCTTGCCGGCGTGTTCCGGCGGGAGAATGAATTCGAGTTCGGGGGTGTCGGCGGCGGAGGTCATTCAAAATTCAAAATTCAAAATTCAAAATTCAAAATTCAAAATCTTGCACCGAGGCAAATCTTGAATCTTGGATTTTGACTCTTGAATTTGCCGTTACTCGGCCAATTTGGCGCCGATGGCCTTGCCGGCGTTGGCGCAACGCGGACACTGGCACAGCGCGGGCTTGCCTTGCTTGAGCAACTGCTGGATTTGCGCGTACGTGAGGTGCTGGCGCGGCACGGACGGATCGTCGGCCAGATCGGCGTTGTCAGGTTCGACGCTGCCGGTCTTCTTGGCGTCGTCTTTTTTATCGGCAGGCTTTTCGTCCTTCTTCTCGGCGGGTTTTTCTGCCTTCTTTTCGCCGGCTTTGGTGTCTGGCGCTTTCGCGTCGGACTTCTGCGCGGCGTCTTTCTTCTCGTCCTTCTTTTCGGCATCCGCTTTCTGCGGAGGCGGTTCAGGCTTGACCGGCGGGACACCGTTCTTCAGCATCTTTCCGGCCGGTTCGAGCAGCGCTCTGAGGTAGCCCGCTTGTTCGCGCCACGGCGCTTTCATGCCCGAACCCCCGAAGCGTTCGCTCTCAGTCGTGGGAACGCCGAGGTCCAACGCGTACTTGATGTACTTCAGCGCCAGCGCGCGATCGGCCTCGCCAAGCTGCTGATATTTTGAATCGTCCACTTCGTTCTTTTCTTCTTTTTTCTCGTCCTTCTTTTCGTCTTTCTTTTCGTTCTTTTTATCTTTGTCCGCGGCAGCCTTGTCAGCAGCGGCCTTATCCGCAGCAGCCTTGTCGGCGGCCGCTTTGTCCGCGGCGATTTTTTCGTCGGCGGCTTTGGCCAAATCAATTCTGCGCAAGCTGCGCAGCCAATACATACGCCCGAGCTGCGCATTCATTTTGTCGAAGAGGAAATGCGTCTTCATCGACGGGATCGGATCGGCGTCCTTTGATTTGTCCATGTAGAGGCCGCTTTGCAGCGTGTCGATGGCTTTGTCGTAAAACTCAAGCGGCTTGTCCTGCGCGAATATCTGCTGCTCGTACGCGATGCCCAAATTAGAGAGCGCGACCGGCCCAAACGACGGATGACTCTTGAACGGTTCGGTACTTGAGAGCATTTCGTAGATTCTGACCGCGCGTTCGAGCGCCGCGGCGCGCGATTCAGGCTGGCGCCGCGCGCTTTCAGAGATGTCGAAATTGGCGCTGGCCAACTGCATCAAGGCATAGCCGTGAGCGGCGGTGCCTTTGATCTTGGGATCTTCGCAGGCCTGTTCAAGCGCTTCGATGCGGCTTTCTTCAGTCTTTGGCTTTTCGGTTTTGGAGTAAAGCTCATCCCATTGCGCGGTGAGCGTTTTAGTGTGCGAACGTTCGCTGTACCAGACGACCAGCGAGTAGGCGATGCCGAACGCGCCGAGCACGATGGCGCCGATCAAGAACCAGCGTGCCCATTGGGTCCAGTCGATGCTCGTGGAGCCAGACTGCCCCGGCTTGGTTTCGGGGACAACGGAGGCGGAGGGTCGGGTAACAGTGGGAACTGGCATTGTGGGAAGCTTTCCGAAACTCAAAACGAAATACAAAACGCCGCACGAACCGGTTGAGTTCGTTCGGTTAAACGATGACACACTCATTGGAAGTTTAGTCGAAGGGTCATTGAAGTCAAGACAGAATGGCCGGTGCGAATTTTGCAATCCGGACGCGCACTTCCGCCTAAAGGCGGGACTACAAACGGGTCAGTCCTCGAACGCCTCCACCGCCACCGGCCCGGGCGAGGCCACGTTCCATTCCCACTCGCCGGCTTCGTCTTCGACCTGCATCAGCGTCAGCTTGTGGAATTCGCCTTCGCCGAGACGCACGGCGGCCATGGGTGTCGCCGGCGCGCGCTGCAAATCGACGCGGCTTTTCCCGGCCAACCCGATGCCGACGCCAAGGAGTTTCGAGGATTCGGAGGGCGTGGCAATGTCGAGGCCGGACTTTTTGCGTTCGTATTCCACGATCGACGGCGCGACGACTTCGGCCACGGGCAGCGCTTCGATCACGTCCAGCAATTCGTCGGAGCGCGGCGCGTTTTTGGGCGCGACGCCGGAATAGAAATACGAATCCGGCACGATCTTCAACGCCACGAGCACCTCGCCGCCTTCGCGCGCGGTTCCCGCATCGACGCCGCCGTTTTCGATTTCGTAAACGCCTTCGGATTCGGGGGGCACGTCGGTGTCGATGAGTTCAGCTTCGCCGCCGCTGTGGTCGAAGCTTTCCAGATCGACGTTGACACGCGCTTTTTTCGGTTCGGCCTGCTTGAGCGAGGCGATCTTTCCGGATTCGGTTTTCTTCTTCGCCACGTCAATGAGTTCCGCGTCGCCGGACGTCAATTTTTCAAGCCCCTTGATTTTGGGCTGCACGGACGGCTGCGCGAAACGCGGGCGGGGGATGTTCGCTTGCGACGGAACCGGCACGGTTTCCTCCGGCGCTTCAAGGATGCCGGTCTGCGCGTCGGATTCGTCTTCGGGTTGCGAGGGCGGAATGATGATGTCGTCTTCTAGCGGGAGCGGCTGGGGGACGGCGCCGGGAGTGACGCTCGCCGTGCGCGTCACCGGCGGCGCGCCGCGCGTCGGAATATTGGCTGCATTTTTAGCTCCAGGCGGAGTTGGAATGTTGGACGGCTCGCCTTCGAGTTCCAGCGAGATCTCCTCCAGCGGCGGCGCGGCCGCGTAGGATTGTTCGATCAAGTCGTTGATCTTGGGCCACGGCGCTTTGAAGGCTTTGACTTTGAAATGCGTGTTGCCTTCGATGTCTTGAATCGGTTTGTGGTTGAGCGGGTTGCTCATAACAATGCACAGCAGCGTGCCGAGGCTCTCGAAGGGGCACAGTTTTTCGCGGTGGCAAAAGTCCTTCGAAACCAACTCCGTGACTTCGGGCGGGACGACTAATTCTTCGCAAATGATGTCGGTCACCTGCACCTGTTTGGCCAGCGCGTGGCCGATCGCTTCGGGGCTGCACACGCCCATCTGCTGCAGAATCATCCCCAGCATGCCGCCCTGAGCATCCTGCGTTTTGAGCGCCTGCGCAACTTGCTCGGCCGTGACGTCGCCGTTCTCGATCAGAAGCTGACCAAGCTGCTTGGAGCGCATCGAAGTGCGCGAAGAGCGGCGAGAGAATTCGGCCATGGTCCTCTAGTCCTGAGTGCTGAGTCCTGAGTGCTGAGAAACTGCGGCGGGTGGCGCGCCCTCAGGACTCAGCACTCAGGACTCAGCACCTTTTTTCACGCGTTCGTCTTAATCAATGTTACCATATTTCCGCCGCGGGAGTTTATGCGGTGTTCGACGGTATCCACACTTTTGACCACGGCGGCGAAACCGCTGTCGGTCGCGACGGAACCGCCGGCGCCAAAATCGAAGGGCTTGCCGTAATCGGCGATCTTGACGGTGATCGCGCTCTGGTCCGGCACGATCATCACGTGAAACGTGTTGCCGGCGTCGTTTTCGTACGCGCGTTCGACCACGTTCTGGCAGGCGGCGGAGACGGCTGCGGATAACGCGGCGGCAGCTTCGCCTTTGTAGCCCATTGATTCGGCACATTTTTTCGCGGATTCGGAGGCGCAGTCGATCAGCTTGGCGCTGGCCGGAATGCTCAGCACAATCGGGCGCGCGCGTTTCGAAGCGAAGAACCGCGTGCGGCCGCTTTGTTCGACGGCCAGCACCGCACCGCAGCGCGGGCATTTGTATTTTCCGTGCGACGGAACGTCGAGCGTTACGCGGCAGCGCGCGCAAGGCGTCTGCATCGGGAAAGAAACTTGCGGCGGCGAAATGGGCGCCGGTGCCGGCGTGGCAGCAACTGTCACCGCTTTCTGACCGGCGGCCGGTGTCGCGGAAGTGGTCTGCCGCGCGGTTTTGACCGCGACTGACGGCGGCGGCGACATTTTTCCAGCGAACGAACGCAGCGCGGTGGCTTCGTCGGTGACGATGTTGAAGAGCGCGTTGAAGCCCAGCATTTCCATCACGAGCATGACTTTGCTGGGCACACGGCAGAAGGCAATGTGTCCGCCGATGCTTTCGAATGTGTCGGCATATTTGAGCAGCGTGCCCAAGCCGGTCGAGTTGATGTACTTGACGTTGCTGCAATCGAGCACGAGATTTTTGACGCCGCGTTCAATCAATTTGTCCATCACGTGCTGGAATTCCTGGATCGTGGTGGCATCGATGGAGCCGTCCACTTCCGCCAGCGTTGCGGTGGTGCCGTCGGGCGATTTGATGACCTTGACTTTGAACGCAATCGTTGCCATTTTTCTTCCGTTGTTCTCGTCCTGCTTCGGCGGGGCAGGCATTCCTGCCTGCCAGGCAGACAGGAATGTCTGCCCCACCTTAATCACGTCTTCCGAATGAACCGCGTCAGACTGATCTTGTTCCCTGCGTAATTGTATTCGAGCTTGTCCACGCAGCGCAGCATCAGCATGATGCCCAGGCCGCCGTGGCCGCCGGAGCCGATGCGTTCGCGCGCGGCGTCGGCGGGGTTGCCGCTCACGCCTCTGCTTAAATACACTTCGGTGTCGAAGCCTTCGCCGTCATCGGAAACCGTGATGGTAACCTTCTCGCGGTCCACGATGTACTGCACGTCGATGCAGAGTTCCTCGTTGCTCTTGTTTCCGTGGCGCGCGGCGTTGTCCATCGCTTCGCGGAAGGCAACGGTGAAGGCGTCGCGTGCTTCTTCGGTTAAACCGGACGAAATCAGCGCGTGGCTGACCAAATCGTTGGCCTGCTCGATCTGATCGTCGCGCGTTTTGAGCCGGAAGTGCATCACGTGGTCGAAGTAATTGCGCTCTTCGGCCGTGCGCCCCAGTTCGGATTCGGACATCTTGACCAGGTCGTTCAAATCGAACGGCTCGTTGATGTGCTCGTCGGGCATGACGGTCAGCTTGCCGACTTTCTTCGGATCGAAGCCATCTTCGCCGATGATGATGATCGAAGTGAGGCTGCTGTCGCGATCCTTCTTGATCGCTTCGCAGATACGCGAGGCGTTTTCGACGCCGACGTCGATCACGATCAGGTCGGGGCGCCCATTCTGCATGTAATCGGCGGCCTGTTCGACGCCTTCGACCACAGTGACTTCGCTGCGCGCACTGGCCAGGCGCGAGGCCATTACGCCGGTAAAGAAATTTTTCTTGGGGACGATCAGCATGATCTGATAAAGGCCGGACCCTTCGATGGCTTTGCGCAGCGCTTCGTCGAGGTCGATCTGGATGATGCGCGCGGAAGGCAGGCCGAGCGTGCCGCCGGCTTGAGTGGCCGTGGCGACCGGATCACCCTGGCGGATGTGGACGGACAGGAAATTGTTGAGCTCCACGCCGTTGCCGCGCTGAAGTTCTTTGCGGATGAGGTCCAACGAACGTTCCAACACCGCGCGCGCATCGGCTTCGTTGGTGTTCAGGTCGCGCGATACTTTGTGCGCCAGTTCATCGACTTTGACCGTTTTCATGGTTTCAATCGCTTCTGCTGTTCCACCCACGCGCCAGATTCCGACGCAACAATGACCGCGACAAAGCCGTATTTCCGACACAGAAAGCACCCTTTCGCAGAGCGAAAAGCAGCTATCGCGCAGAACCGATGTGCATACGACTTGTAATATCGGTGCTGTAAGGTAGCGGCTTTCTTAAAGATTGTCAAGGAAGGGAGCCGCGCAGGCTGTCTTTGGCCGCAGGGCTTTCCAAAATTCCGTCACTCGTTTCGCGAGCAGTGCCAGCGCTTCGCCTGGGTGGGCGGCGAAGCGGCGTAAGGCGCGGGCGGCGTTGGTCACTTTGTCGCAGCAGTGAGAGCACGGCGTTGCGCAGCGCCGCGAGCGCCTGCGGCGCCGAACCGCGGGTGACGGTGCAGGCATCTTCTCCCATGCTCACATCGCGGACGCGCTGAAGCCCATTTTCGATGGACCCGTGGCTGCGCGCGAGATTCAACAGCGCCGGGGCGTTGGCGCGCAAACGCGGGAGACTGGTGATGAAGCAAATTGTCTCAGCCGTAACGACGCACTTGATCGAACGCGCGCGCCGGATGCGGCCGATCTGTTTTGCGCCAGGAAAATCGACCCGCGGCGGAATGCGCGAACGCGTTTCGATGCTGCGCCGGTCAATGCGGCCGTGCCCTTTGAAGGAGCGCGCGCCTGCGAGAAACGCGCTGGCCGCCAAAGTCAACAGCGCATGAAACGGATGGCGGATGCCACGCCGCTTGCGGGATCCTGAACCTGCTTGAAGGCTTCGAAAAGTGAAAGCTCGGCGTTTGTGCTCATTTTTCCAATCTCCTTTGATAAGAAGATCGGCTATTCATCTATGAAAAATAAGGACTTTTGAAAAGCCCTGGCGTTCTCCCCCTCTCCCCATTGGGGGAGAGGGGCCGGGGGGTGAGGGGAAGCGCGCCTAAAATGCTAATACTGCGCCGTCCGTTTCATGCCGTTCGTGTACCATCTCTGAAAACCAAAGTCAAGACAACACCTCCCTTTTCCTTCCAAATCCGTCTTGGCTTTGGAGGACTCTTTGCGTTCACCACGGGCGCGCGGCTGCAGAGAGTCCCGCGCCGGCCTGGGATCGGGCGCTCGTCGCGG
>DATGGK010000091.1:0-8738 GCA_035308565.1 Planctomycetota bacterium
CACCCCTAACCCCTCTCCCCCAAGGGGAGAGGGGAACGTTGCGCGCGGAGGATAAGTGGATTCTCTCGCGGCTTAACAGCACTATTAAGGAGCAGACGCTGAGCCTGGAAGCGTTTGAATTCAGCAAGGCGAGCGGCGCGCTGTACGATTTTTTCTGGAACGAATTCTGCGCGTGGTACATCGAACTGGCGAAGCCGCGCATGAGCGAGAATCCGGATGCGACGGATCGCGCGTCGGTGCAGGCGGTGCTGCTGCATGTGCTGGATCGGTCGCTGCGGTTGCTGCACCCGCTGTGCCCGTTTTTGAGTGAGGCGCTTTGGGCGGAGTTGAACAAGCGCGCGACGCCTGCGGCGCGCGAACTTGAATCGGGCAGGCGGGACGCCTGCGCTATGGGGTTGTTGGCGGCAGCGGCGTGGCCTGTGCCGGATGAAGCGCGTATTGATGCGGCGATTGAAGCGCAGTTCGCTACGCTCTTCGACGCCGTCGTGGCCGTGCGCGCGGTACGGCAGGAATTGATCGACAACGCGCCGCGCGAGCGCAAGAAAGAAGTCTCTTTGGCGCTTTCCGGCGAACTTGATGTGACCATTCGCACAACCGATGCGGCGCTGGGGCAGCGGCTCAACGAGCAGCGCCACATTCTCATGCGCATGGCCAACACGCGCGAGCCGCGCATTGGCGGGCCGGAGCTGGTTGCGCCGAAGCCGGCGAGCGCGACGGCGATCAAGGGCGGAACGATTTATGTGGCGCTCTCGGCCGATTTGGTGGACGCGGAAAAGTTGCGGCTGGCGAAGGAGATCAAGAACCTCGAACAGTACATTCCGCGCGTGGAAGGGAAATTGAAGAACGAGAATTTCGTGAAGAACGCGCCGCCGGAGTTGGTGGAGGAGGAACGCGGGCGCTTGAGCGAGGCGCGGGGGAAACTGGCGAATTTGGTGGCGGCGTTGGCGGCGATAAACGCGTGAGGGAAACAACGAATCGCACGAATCTTCACGAAGTTATTGGTTAGAGTGGTATCTCCATTTTTGCCGGCGTGGATTTTTCTGATTTTGGACGCGCTTTCCCGATGCGGCACTGGCGGGGCCCGTGGCACACGAACGGCGTGAAACTGCCGGCGGGTGTTTTTGGGTGATGCGGGCGCTTCGTTCCGATGCGGCACTGGTAGACTCGGGGTACCGAGTCTACCAGTGGCACCCGGCACCCGGCAGCCGGCTCGAAACTGCCGGCGTTGATTTTTTTATGATGCGGACGCGCTGTTCCGATGCGGGCCGGCTGGAAGCCGGCGCTCCGTTTCATTTTTTCTCTGTGCGCTCCGCGCGCTCTGTGGCAAAATGGCGCGCGGCGGTTTGATTCACGATTCAAAGGGAGAGGGGAACCATGAACACGAAACTCATGTGTGCGCTGGCTTTCGTCGTGGCGAATTTTTTTGCAGCGGCGATTCGGGCGGCCGAGGAAGCCGAGACGAAGAAGCAGCCGATTTTTTTGATGTGCCCAGAGAACGAACGTTATTCGTCGTGGTCGATTTATGCGACGGTGGACAAGAAAGATCCGTCGAAACTGCTGGGAATTGGGTTGGACGAGCTTTCGAATCACAATTGCGCCGATGACGGCGGGTATTCGAAAGTCGTGGATGTGCAGGGGAAGTCCGACGCGCCGGCGGTGAATCTTGGGACCCTGGATGCGAAATCGTTTGGGTCGGGATCGCTGAAGGTGGAGAAGGACAATGCGCTGAACGTGACAGTCACGCCGGACGGCGACAAATACAAATTGACGATCGATCTGCGCATCGCCGCGGATCAGCATTTCATCATGGGCGGCAGCGAGGCGGCGAAGCGCAATCTGGTGCTGATGTACAACAAGGGTTTCAAAGCGTGGGGCGCGTACGCGACGGCGCTGGAGGACGACAAGGGCAAGAACATCATCACGGGCGAGCCGGTGCGTGTGACGGGGATCAAATTTCCGGTGAAAGCGGCGGGGATTTACACGATCACTGCGGGGCTGGCGGGGAATCAGGGCGTGAAGATTTTCGACCGAAGATAAGAAAGGGAAGAGGAAGGCGGGAGGTGGAAGGAGGGAAACGAAGAATTGTTTTAGCCCTCCTCCCACCTCCCTTCCTTCCTCCTCCCAAGAGGATGTCAGCGTGCCGAATTCAGCACCTTCGAAGATCGATCAAACTTTTCAGCGCCTGAAAGCCGCCAACCGCGCGGCGTTTATTCCGTTTTACGTGGCGGGCGATCCGGATTTGCAGACGTCCGAGGCGCTGATTCGCGCGGCGGCGGAGCAGGGCGCGGATCTGGTCGAGATCGGCGTGCCGTTTTCGGATCCGATCGCGGACGGGCCGGTGATTCAGGCGGCGTTTCATCGCGCGCTGACGAAGGGCTTCAAAGTGCGGCAGATTTTTGAACTCACGCGGAATCTGCGCGCGAGCGGCGTGAGCGTGCCGCTGGTCGCGATGGTGAGCTACTCGCTGGTTTACAAACAGAGCCTCGCGGCGTTTTTGAAATTCGCGAAAGAGGCGGGGTTCGACGGGCTGATCATTCCGGATTTGCCCGCCGGCTACGAAGGCGACGCGGCGGAACGCGCGCGGGCGGCTGGATTGGATTTGATTTTTCTGATCGCGCCGACAACGACCGCGGAGCGGCGCAACATCATCGCCAAGCGTTCGCGCGGGTTCATTTACTACATTTCGATCGCCGGAATCACCGGCGCGCGCGCGGCGTTGCCGTCGGATTTGGCGGAGAACGTGCGCGACATCAAATCGCGCACGGCGCTGCCGGTCTGCGTGGGGTTTGGGATCTCGCGCCCCGAGCAAGCAGCGGCGGTATGCGGCGTGGCGGATGGCGCGATTGTGGGCAGCGCGCTGGTGCGGCGGTCGGAAGAAGCTGTGGCACGGAATTTATCGGGCGCGGCGCTTGTGGAGTATGTGACGGCGTTGGCGGGGGAGTTGGCGGAAGCGGCGCATAAACGGCAATTCAAAATTTAAAATTCAAAATTCAAAATTGGCATTGCCAACAATTTTGAATTTTGAATTTTTCATTTTGAATTTTCTTTACGACGGTTCCTTCCACGGCGCGGCTTTCTTCGCGTCGTAGTCGAAATAGGGAATGCCTTCGAAGCCCACGTGGCTGTCGAGGATTTTCTGGCGGATTTTGTCCCAGTACTTTTTGAATTTTGGATGCGGCTGGTGGTCGGCTGAGTGCTTCATGTGCCAATCGTAGAAGATGAGGTAATACACTTTGGCTTCGCGGCCGGTTGTGGCGGAGGCTTCGTTCGGTTCGATGGCGCAGAGGTAATTGTAGAACGCGTCGGGCGCGTCAGGGTGCGTGGGGCCCCAGCCGGTGAGGCCGTTGGGCGAGCATTTTCCCATGAAGCTGTTCTTGCTGTCGTTGTTGCGGAATTTGGGCGCGCTGACGTAGTCCCACGTGCGGACTTTGTAATCCTTGGGCAGCCCGCAGAAGTCCCTGTACATGCTCGACGCCGCTTTGTAATCGCCGCAAACGTTCTGTTTGAAACTGGCCCACCACAGGAAGTAGCTGGCCCAGGAGCTGTCGCGACGGTCGCTTTCAGGGATTGAGGAGAATTCCTGGTTGAATTTGCCGAGCATGTAATCATGGCAGCCATCGGTGAATATCCAACCGGCTAACGCCAAGCATCCCGCCACGCCCAGCAGCGTGAGTTTCCATTTCCAGTTTAAGCGCCACATGATATAGCCTCCCTATAGAGCACGAGCAATAAGCCGACAATAAGCCGGGTTGCACGACGTGCTCTGTAGAGGAGTCTACACCACGCAAGGTGCGTAGGCAAGTCGGGCGATGTGGAATATATGTCAAATATTGCACACCAGTGCAGTTATTCGAATTCGGGTAATACTTGGTTAGGAACCGACAGAGATTTATCGTGGTTTGGGGCAGCGTCTCTAGCAATACAGCGTTTGAGTGGGAAAAAATCGCTCATTTCCCATACAATACACTTGCGTCAAAATGAAGAAACTGCTTTATTGCGCGCCGTGAGGGGATACCTTGCAAGCTCGAACAGTCAAACACACGATTGAACTGCATGGCGCGGGGCTGCATTCCGGACAACTCGTTCGCGTGCGGATCAAGCCGAATGCCGAGGGGCGCGGGATTCGGTTTGTGCGCGGCGATCTGCCGGGGGCGCCGGCGATACTGTCGGGCGACATCTGCCATGTGGGCGCGCCGCTTCGCACGGTGCTGCGCAACGGCGCGGCGGAAGTGCACACGGTCGAACACCTGCTCTCGGCGCTGGCCGGGTTGGGCGTGACGGATTGCGAAATTGAAATGGACGGCGAGGAAGTGCCGGGGCTGGATGGGAGCGCGCTGTGTTTCGCGGATGCGATTCGCAGCGCGGGAATAGTCGTGCTGGCGCGCGACGTGGCGCCGATTGTGGTGCGCGAGCGGGTTGCAATTCAAGACGGGCCGGCGAGCATCGAGGCGCTGCCATACGATGGATTCAAAGTGAGCTACACGCTGGATTATCCGGGGCACGCGCTGGCGCAGGGGACGTTTGAGTTTGAATTTTCGGAAGCGGATTATTTGCGGGAGATCGCGCCGGCGCGGACGTTTGCGATTCGGCCGGAAGCGGAGAAGATGCGCGCGGCGGGCATGGGCAAGGGCGCGAGCGCTCAGAACACGGTGATCATCGATGGCGATAAGGCGGTCGGGACAACGCTGCGATTTGACAACGAGCCGGTGCGGCACAAAATTCTCGATGTGATCGGCGATTTGTACGTGCTGGGGCGGCCGATTCGCGCGCACGTGATTGCGAAGTATTCAGGGCATCGGGCGAATCGGATGCTGGCGCACAGATTGGTTACAGGTTAAAGGTTACAGGTTACAGGGTACAGGTTAGCCGCGCCACATTGAAAGCAGACGGTTTCCCCTCACCCCGCGAGCGCAAACAGCCGCGCTCGTCGGCCCTCTCCCGGGGGGAGAGGGGATTGGAGCGAAGGCATGCTGGACATCAACGAGATCAAAGCGATTCTGCCGCATCGGTATCCGTTTTTGATGGTGGACCGGGTGCTGGAGATTGAGAGCGGGAAGCGGATCGTGGGCGTGAAGAATGTGAGCGCCAACGAGCCGTTTTTTCAGGGGCATTTTCCGGGCGAGCCAGTGATGCCGGGCGTGATGATTCTCGAGGCGCTGGCGCAGGTGTCGTGCGTGCTGGTGCTGCGCGATTTGAATCTGCCGGGCTGCATTTCGCTGTTCACGGGCGCGGACGAAGTGACGTTTCGGCGCAAAGTCGTGCCGGGCGATCAACTGCGGCTGGAAGCGGAAGTCGAGAAACTGCGCGTGCCGTTCGGGCGGATGAAAGCGCGCGCGACGGTGGACGGGGATGTGGCGTGCGAGGCGATGATCAAGTTTATGATACAGAAACCCAAGTAAATTCGAGATTCAAAGTTCAAGATTCAAGATTAGAAGGCGGCTATGGCCGACGAAGACGATCCGTTTGTATATGGGGAGGATGGGGTGCCGGAGAGCGTCAAGGCGCTGGGGCATGAGTATGAATTGACGGAGGAGGAGTTGCATGATGTGGTTTTGGCTTCGATTGCGGCGAACGATTTTGAAGCGATTGCTTTGGTCAGCCAGCTTGAAGAGGCCGGCATTCCCGCGATGAAGAGCGGCGGCAACATGCAGCTTGGAGTTGTCACGCAGGCGGAAGTGCGCGTTCCGCGAAAGCTGCTTGAAGAAGCGAAGACGCTGATTGAAAAGATTCGCGGTGAGGTGAGTGCGCGCGGCGTGGAGATGGCGTTCAAGCCGGAGAACATCGAAGAGCAATGGAGCGATTCCAAGCCGTCGCCCGCCATGTCCTTAATGCGGCTGCTGGACACCGCAAGCGGCGCGGAGCGCGAACGCATTTTATTTGATTTTGTGGTTCAGGCGATTGCCGACAGCATGCCCGCGCCGGCGCTTGCGCGGCATTTGGCCGCCGCCGGGTTGAGCCGCGAGGAAGCCGATGCGCTCATCTCGCATGTCAAGACGGAGCAGATGCATTTGGTTCGTGAACAGCTCGAGCGGCAAATCAGCGCAGGCTATGTGCTGGGCGGTTTGGGGATTGCCGCGCTGGTCGCGGCATTTATTGTCGTGCTTTTTATGAGGCGCGGACAGCTCCTGATCGGTCTTGCCGCGTTCGGAACGATCACCGGATTTGGGCTGGCCGGGCACGCCAAAGCGAAGCTTGCGGCATTGGAGAAGTAGCGCGTTATCGTATCAAAAGCGAATTCCGTGAAAAAAATCCTCATTCTCGGCGGCGGTGTGATTGGGTTGTGCTCTGCGTATTATGCGGCGCGGCGGGGGCATCGTGTCACGATTGTGGAGCGCGAGGAGCCGGGATATGAGGGCTGTTCGTTTGGCAACGCGGGGATGATTTGTCCGAGCCACGTGGTGCCGCTGGCGGCGCCGGGGATGGTGGGGTATGGCTTGCGGACGATGTGGAACGCGGAGAGTCCATTTTACATTCGGCCGCGCTTGAGCGCGTCGCTTTTGGCGTGGGGCTGGCGCTTTTGGCGCGCGAGTTCGGCGGCGCGCGTGAAGGCCGCGATGCCGGTGCTGCGCGATTTGCATCTGGCCAGCCGCGCGCTGTATGAGGAATTGCATGAGGCGACCGGCGGCGCGTTCGGCCTGGAGCGCAAAGGGCTGTTGATGCTGTGCAAGACGCAACATGGATTGGACGAAGAGGCGCACGGCGCGGGGGCGGCGCGGGCGCTGGGGATTCCGGCGGAGGTGCTGGATGCGAAGGCGGCGGCGGCGCTCGATCCGGCGATGACGATGGACGTGGCAGGCGCGGTTTACTATCCGAAAGATTGCCATTTCACACCGGACGCGTTCATGGCGGCGTTGGAAAATGAAGTGCTGAAATTGGGCGTCGAGATCATGCGGGGCGTGGAATTGCGCGGGTGGGTGACGCGCGGGGAGAAAGTCGAGGCGGCTCAGACGACGCAGGGCGCGCTCGAAGCAGACGAGTTTGTGTTGTGCTGCGGAATCTGGTCGGCGGAGTTGGCGCGCGATTTGGATTTGCGCATTCCGATGCAGGCGGGGAAAGGCTACAGCGTGACGCTGGACGCGCCGCGGCAGTTGCCGGCGCTGTGTTCGATTCTGGTCGAAGCGCGCGTGGCAGTGACGCCGATGAAGATTGTAGAACGGAGCTCCTGCTCCGTTCCGGCCAGCGATGAACGGAGCGGGAGCTCCGTTCTACAAAATGCGGGGAATGAACGGAGCGGGAGCTCCGTTCTACGGTTTGGCGGGACGATGGAGTTGAGCGGGATCAGCACCACCATTAATGAGCGGCGCGTGCGCGGGATTGTGAAATCGGCGCTGAAGTATTTCCCGGCGTTTCGCGCGGCGGATTTCGAGGGCCTGCCGCGCTGGAGCGGGATGCGGCCGTGTTCGCCGGACGGGCTGCCGTATCTGGGGCGCGGTGGGCGCTATGGGAATGTGATCGTGGCGACGGGGCATGCGATGATGGGAATGAGCCTCGGCCCGATCACGGGGAAGCTTGTGGCGGAGATTGCGAGCGGGGAGACGCCGAGCGTGGGAATTGGGTTGCTGGATGCAGGGAGGTATGGGTAATCGTGTAGTATTTGGCTATGAGCCCTATTTTAATTGCGCATTGACCGCGACTCGTTCGAAAATTGAAAGACCCCGCTTCAACTTCGCCCTGTTTGACGTTCCCGCGCGACGCCGCTACACTGCAATCCGGCTCTGCGGAGAATTTCGATGAAACTGCGATCAACTTGGCAAACAAGGTCCGCCGTCCTTGCGATAACGTGCGCGGCAATGCTCAACTCGCTTTCCGCCGAGGACAAAAAACCGCCCGCGGAAGTGCCCGCGAAAACAGAATGGAAAGTCCTCTGCGACGGCAAATCGCTGAAGGATTGGAAGGTGACGCCCTTCGGCGGCGAGGGCGCCGTCAAATCCGAAGACGGCGCGATCGTGATGCAGCGCGGCACGGAACTGACCGGCATCAATTGGGACGGCGCGGCACTGCCGAAACAGAATTACGAAGTGGAATTGGAAGCAAAGCGCATCGACGGCAGCGACTTTTTCTGTGGCCTGGTTTTCACCGTCGGCGACTCGCAATGCAGTTTCGTCGCCGGGGGATGGGGCGGCGGCACGGTCGGCCTTTCCGCCGTGGACGGCATGTACGCCGACGACAACGCGACCACCACGATCCAGGCGTTCGACGACAACCGCTGGTACAAAATTCGCCTGCGCGTCAGCGAAAATCACATCCAGGCTTGGATCGACAACAAGCGCGTGGTGAATCTGGCCACGGCGGGAAAGCAGATCAGCGTCCACCCCGCCGTCGCGCAGTTGAAGCCGCTCGGCGTGAGCTGCTACTCTAGCATCGCCGCCGTGAAGAACATTCGCATCCGCGATTTGACGAAAGAGGAATCTGTCGAAGTTCCCAAGGAATGATTAGAGCAGATTTCGAACCCGCGCGGACAGAGCCATGTCAGAAGCCAGAAACGGCGACGCATGTTAGATCTTCACGCGCATCCGGATGCTGCGCGCAATCCAGCGCCCAAATAAAACCATGAGCCACACCAATGACACCGCCGCGATCCAGAACAGCGGCAATTCGAGGCAGCCTTTCCAGCCGTAGCCGCGCATGCGGCGCCAGATTGCGAGTCCGTTTTCGTTGCTGATGGCCAGCCAGTTGCCGTCGGGGGAATAGGCTGCGGGACCGCGCCCCGATATGTCTTCGTTCACGTTCGGGAACAA
>DATGGK010000092.1:0-3526 GCA_035308565.1 Planctomycetota bacterium
ATTTTTCATTTTTTACTTAAAGAAGCAGCATTGGGCCACCCATCACTTCACGTTCACATCCGCCGGCAGCACCACCCACACCGGCTCGCCGCGCAGTTGCAAGAGGCCTTCGATGCCGCGCAGTTTTTCGAAGAGTTCCGGCAGCGCGCGAACGATCGGCAGCTTCGCGCCGAGCGGCGCTTTCGTGTCGGCTTTCATGTCCACCAGCGCGTCGAGGAAATTCGGCGGCTTGGGCAGAATCAGCAAATCCGTGTCGTTCTCCGCCATGCCGGCTTGTTTGCGCGCGAAGGCGATGGCGTCGTCGAGCGTGCCGAGTTCGTCGATCAGGCCATTGGCTTTCGCCTGGCGCCCAGTCCACACGCGGCCCGCGGCGAGGTTATCCAAATCGGCGCGCGTCATTTCGCGGCCGGCTTTCTTGCGGCCGAGCAGCGCTTTTTCGAGGAACTGCTCGTACACGTCCTTCATCAGCGCGGTCATCGCTTTGCGCTCGGATTCGCTGAACGCGGCGTTGCTCGATAGAATTCCGGCGTTCGCGCCGCGGCTGATGATGTCGGTGGTGAGGCCGACATTTTTCTCCAATCCGCCGACGGCCAGCTTGCCGCCGACCACGCCGATGGAACCGGTCAGTGTGCTCGGTTCGGCGAAGATTTTCTGAGCCGCCATACTGATGTAATAACCGCCGCTCGCCGCCACGTCGGACATGCTCGCGATCACCGGCTTTTTGCTGCTGCGCAGTTCGTTCCAGATCAGATCGCTGGCCAGCGCCGAACCGCCCGGGCTGTCCACGCGCAGCACAATCGCTTTGACCGTCGCGTCGTTCTCGGCCTGGCGAATCGCTTCGATCATCGTGGTTGCGCCCATCGTTTCGCCGCCGAGCAAACCCCCGCCGCCTTTGCCGGTGACGATCACGCCGGTTCCGTAAATTACGGCGACTTTGGGTTTCGTGGATTCAGTCGTTTTTTGCGGCGCAAACAATTTCAAGAGCGCGAACGGGCTGGACAGATCGATGTCCTCGCCTTTGTTGCGCCCGTAGTTCACGGCGAAATCCACGCGCGACGCTTTCAAATCCGCTTTGAGCGATTCCTGCAACTCGCTGGTGTAGGCGACGCGATCGATCAGGCCCGCTGCGAGCGCGGCCTTCGCCGTGTACGGCCCTTCGTCGATGAGTTTCTTGACTTGTTCAGGCGTCCATTTTTTGCCCCCACGCGATTGCGCGATCGTTTCGACGAAACTCTTTTCGAAATAATCGTCGAGCACCGTCTCCATCTGCTTGCGGAATTGCGGGCTCATCGCGGAGCGCGTGTACGGCTCGGCCGCGCCCTTGAAATCGCCCATCTGCAGCATGTCGGCTTTGATGTCGAGCTTCTCGAAGAGGTCCTTATAAAAGGAGACTTCCGCGCGCATGCCGGTGAGCATCAGCCAGCCGGATTCAGGCGCGACGATTTCGTCGCAGGCCACGGCGACGAGGTAATCGTGGCTGTCGCCGCTCGACAGATACGCGTACGTTTTTTTGCCGGACTTGCGGAAATCGGCGATGGCGCGGCGCAGTTCGTCGAGCTTGCCCCAGCGCGTCGAGATGCCGTCGAGCTGCAAGTACAGCGCTTGAATCGCCGGGTCGTTCTTCGCTTTCTTGATGCGGTCGAGCTTGATTCTGAAATTCTCCGCGCCCACGCCGCCGAAGATCGGATCCTCGGGGACCGGCGTTTCGTCGAGCGAACCGGAGAGCTTGATGTGCGCGATGGTCGCGGTTTTGGCTTCGTCCGCGGCAAACGCAACGCCCGCAAGAATCGACAGCGCTGCGAGAAAGAATACTCGGCGAATCAGCATGGGAGACTCCTTATAAATGGAGCGGTGCCGCTCCTTGAAAATCAGGCGCGCAAAGTTTCAGAGAAGCCGGCAATGAAGTCAAGCCTGCTCATTTTGAAATAATTTTGACGGCAATGTCTTCGTCGTAATCCGGAGAAAGGAGCGACACTTCGCCGCCCGCGTGTTTCAGTTCGTCCGTCCTTCCAATGCCGCTCAGAGTATTGATCCAGCGCACGGCGTATTCGCCCGCGGGAAGTTCGATTTTCAACTCTGCTTTTTTTCCGCCGTGAATGTAGATCGCATACTGTTTGCCGGGCTGCGAAAGCACGCGCGCGGACACGCCCTGCGGTAGGACGCTTTTGAGCGAGTTGGAGTCCGGCGCCATTTTGATGAAATCGAAGCCGCTCATGAACTCACTGAGCACGCGCAATTGCGCGCGGTATGCTTTACTGCCGCCGCCGGGCTGATCTTTGGGATATTGAAAATCGCCTGTTTCATGGCCGGCGCTGAACGAATAGTCGAGGTTGTCGAAAATTCCGCCGCCGGCGAGGATGAAATTCCAAGCTTCGCGGCGGTAGGTGAAATCCGCGACGCCTTTGAATCCGGTTTCGTCGTCGGAGATGACTTTGTTCAGGGCGTAATTCATGCCGACTGTGTCTGGCGGCGTCGCGTAATGAAAATTGAAAATCGAAACCGCTGCATTTGGCGCGCTGATTTTCGCTTTGCCATTGGCGATGTTTTGCGCGATGAGATGCTTCACGGGGAAAGTCTTCTCCGCATCCGCGATCGTCTCGGAAATATGCTTCTGAAATTCAAGCGTCACGCCGCCAAAATACGGTTCGTTGCAGATTTCGAAATAGAAATTGTCGAAGCCCCTCAGCTCTTCAACGAATTTGTGGACCATCTTGTCTTGAATTGCGGTGAGCGCGTCGTGCTGGAGCGCCCAGACTTCTTTGCGATCGGCCTGCGGCGTGTTGTTGACATTGTTCGCGGGATGCAGCGGACTTAAAAGCCACATGCTGTCCTCGTAGAACGGACAGAAGAGCACAACTTCGACGACGATACCGCGCTGGCCGGCTGCGGCGACGAAACCTTTGAGGCGCGCGAAATAGGCGTCGTCCCATTTGTCGAGATCGAATTTGTTGCCGCCATTTTTGTAGCCGGCGACGGTGCTGCGCGCCCACGGGCAGATTAATTTACCCGGCGCGGGCGCGAGCGTGTTGCCTTTGATTTTAAACGCTCCCGGCGGTTCGCAGTAAATTCCGGAGAATGTGCGCGTGAGATTCAATCCGTCTTTTTGCAACGTGTCGAGGTATTGCGTTTGGTTCAAATCCAGATTTAAGACCGCGCCGTAATGCTCGCCGGAGGTGATCAGAATTGTGGGCTTGCCGCGGAAAAAAAGGTAGTGCGGATTGTCGGGGTGGAGCGCGAGAGGTTTCATCACCTCGCCGCCTGCAACGAACGCGCCCCCTGTCCACAAAATAGTCGCAAGAAAAATAATCGTCCGTATCAAATTCCGCCTCCCTCTCTTGTCGTCCTCTGCGCCTCCGCGCCTTTGCGTGAGAAAATTAATCGAACCATTCGTCATCTGGATCGAACGCCGGTATCGCGACATTTGCGATTTTCATTTTGCCGACGGCGCGGTGGCGGCAGCCGGGCTTGATCAGGATTGTGCTCATCGGTTTGACGGGAAAGCGTTCGCCGTCGAGTTCCATGAAGG
>DATGGK010000093.1:0-5753 GCA_035308565.1 Planctomycetota bacterium
CCGAGGATCGTTTGTGGTCCCGCCGCCACCGTTCGTAGTCCCGCCTTTAGGCGGCATTTGTGGTGCAGGCGGCCCGCCTGCACACGAGCGCTGCGACCCCTCAGCCCCATTAGGCCCATTTGCCCCATCACCCCCACTCAATTCGCCCGCAGAAAAATCCGAATTACCCATGACACAACCCTCCCCATACGCACAGCCGTGCCGCCACGCGCAGCCAAGCCGCCGTTCACTCCACCAAAATTTTGTCCGGATTAAAACGGGACGCCCATAAAAGAGGCGTGCCGGGCACCCAATAGGTTCTGTGGACCCCCTGCATACCGCCCCAATTCCCTAATTGTCAAATAAAAAATAAAAAAATCCGTCGCTGAGAGGATGTTTAAAAAGTGGGTGCGCGCGGAAAACGAGCGATTTTTGTTCGGATCGAGGCGCGAACTTCATGCGCTATCCGCAGGAGATAACGCTTGAAGTTCGCAACGAAGAGCCGGACAAAAAGCGCCGTTTTACGCCGCGCTCACTTTTTAAACACCCTCTGAGATCGCCACTTCCCGTTTGCCGGCCTCGTCAAGCGCACTCAATAGCGTTTGAAGTGCGAAACGAATCCCAAGACCGCCGCTGAAATCTGGACTGCCATTGGTATACGACTCTCGAATTTCGATCGGCCCGTGGCAAGCAGCAGACTTCTGCTCCTTCACACCCAACTCTCACTCCCGCTTCGCCCCCGCCAGCCACCTCAACAACCGCTCCCGATACAAACTCACCAGCATCCCCGCGATCAACACCGCAAATCCCAATGCCGCCGTCAGCCACGCGCGAAAATGCGCGATTTCTCCGCGCGTGCGCCACGCCGCAAGCGCCGCCGGCTCGCCCAGCGGCGCAACCAATCCCGCGTAGAAATACATCCATCCCGTGCAGTGCGCCAGAACTACGCACGCCAGAATCGCCGCCGCGCGCAACTGTGTCGCGGCGCTCAATAGCGAGTTCCATTGAAATGAAAAATCCGGCGCCGCCGTGCGAATGTACAGTTCGCCCAGCAACACAGCGGGCACTGCGCTCAACGAGGCATCGAAAAATCCAAACGCGCAACGCATTCGGCGCCGCAGCAGCACCAGCGCCGCCGCCACGATGCTCAGCGCCGGGTAAGCGTGCAGCACGTCGATCGGCCGCTCCAGAATCCAATCGCTGACGAACAGATGCGTCACGCCCATCGCCGCCGCGGCGCTTACCGCCCACACCCCGCACATGCGCGTCGCCAGCGGATCGATTGGTTCCTGCTGCATGCGGCCCTGAACGTCCAGCGCGGCGGCATCGCCGAATGGCCTTTCCGGTTCCGCCGTATCGACAGCCGGTGCCTCAATCTCCGCGGCAATAGCCGCAGGCGACGGCCCGCGCGCCGCGCACTCCTTCGCCACCAGCCACAACACCCACGCCAGCGCCGCCCATCCGCACAGCCACGCCACGTTCTGCGCGTGCGGCAAAAACGACGCGTACACAATTTCGCGCGACCCCAGCAGCACCGACAGTGCGTGCGCGCCCAGAATCGCCAGCATCGCCCCGCGATAGCGCAGCGGCAGCCACACGCCCGGCAGTTGCGCGTACCACCACGCTTTCAGCGCCGCGAGAATCAGCGTCGCCGCCGTCAGCGCCAATCCCAGCAGTGGCGCGATCATCGCCAATTCGTCCAGCGCAATGAACGATGCGCCGAGGAACAGCGCCGCGACGATCATCAGCCCGTGCATGTCCAGCCCGCCGCGCGCGCGCCGCTTGAGCACCACCGTCGCCACAATCAGCACCGCGCATTCATACACATGCAGCAGCGCCAGGATCGTCAACACGTCGCGCAAGCGCCCGACTTGCGCATCGAGTTCCTCCATTAATTGCTGAATCGCATACGCCAGCAGCGCCGCGCTGATTACGTACAGCGGATTGGCCCGCACTGCTTCGCGCAGCAGCCAGCGAAATAGCCCTATGTCGTTTTTCGGGAAAATCAGATTCGCGCTGGGCGTCGCCATAATTCGCCCTCCTCTGTCAAAAATACGCACGCCGCGCAAAAGAGTTTTGTGCAAACACCAAATCACAAATTCAAAATCGATGAACGATAATCATCGAACGTTCATCGTTCATCGTTTCTCATTCATTGTTTTCTCGTGATACTTGTCGGTTTCCAATCGAAATCGGCAACGTGGCCATATAAGGCTTTGATGTCGCATTCCGGCGGGAATACCACTTCGCCTTTTGTCGCGTCGTATTTCCACGGGCCGAGCGGCCCGACCGTCGGATCGAGATGCTTCTGCGCGTCGGCTCGTCCGGCGCTGGTGTCGGCGGCGATCGACTGCGCGTCGCCGATGGCTTCGATCACCATCACCGAGGGCGGATGCAGCAGCGATTCGTTGGAATTGCGCACGAAGTCGCGCAGTTCGACGAGGTCCTTGGGCAGGCGCCCGTTGGCGGCGTGGAAAAATTCGCAGAGATTGTTGATCACGTGGCCGGCCTGGACGGCGTGCACGGCTTTCGCGCCATGCGAGGTCGCGGTTCCCGTGGCGGCGTCGTAGTCGAAGGGAAATCCGTACGCATCGGTCGCGAACGCGTCGGGATGTTCGAAGCTCTTGACGATCGGTTCGAGGTTCGGCGGAAACGCGCCGGTCCTTTTTTTGTACGCGGCGCACGCGTCGGTGAGCGCGGCGGCCAGCGCCATGCTGTGCGCTTTGAGCCAGTCGCGGCGCGAAATTTCCTGCAAGGGGCCGGGCGTGTCGGAAGCTGTCGCGTTGCTCGCCATCATCTCTTCGGCTTCGCGGTAGAACGACGAACCGGTTGCCCCGGGCTCACGCGCTTCCAATTTCAGCCGCCCAACCCGGTCTCGGACGACGCCTTCCATGTTCTTCGGGAAACCCGGACATTGCATCGCTGCATCGAAATACTCGGCCGATTTGCGCGAAAATTCCGCAAGCTTGCGCGGGTCGTTGGGCGGCATGACGTAAAGCAGGCCGCCTTCGTAATAGAGTTTCCAGAGATTGTTAATGTTGTCCTGGTTCGCGTCGATAGCGTACTTGTAGCATTCCTTTTCGGATTTCTCGCGCTCGTCGATCAGCGCCGAGAGCACTTTCCCGCCGTTGATTTCAGCATCGATCCAATGCGGATCGAGATCGACCATGGTCTGGTAGAAATGGATGAGCATCTCGAATTTTTCGCCGCGCCGGAACGAATTCGAGACGTATTGCAGCGTGGTGAGCCAGACATAATCGGCGGCCAGGGATTTGTTGTTGAGCGTCATGACTTTCAACGCTTCGGCGGATGGCATGTACATGTACTGCATCTTCAGCGCCGCCTCTTTGCCTTTTTCCTGTTCAACTTTCTTGATCATCGCATCGAACCGCTTTTCCTGATCGGCGATGAAGCCGCGCTGCGTATCGACTTTGGTTTGAAAAAAGACCGCAACCATCAAAAACAACAGCGCCGCGCCGCCAGTGATTATGCGCTGGCGTGAGGCCGGCGATTTTTTCGAAATAAATCCATACGCGATCAGCGCCAGCGCCAGAACAATCAGGCCGGCGAAGAGCTGGTAGCCATACTGCGCTGGCAGCGAGTCCAGCGGGGAGGAACTGACAGGCGTAATCGTCGGAGCTTCCATTTCAACACTCAGGACTCAACATTCAGCACTCAGCACTTAGAAGTTCCGTCTTGAGAAAATCAGTTGCGCGGCCAAGAGCACCGCGGCGGTATAAGCCAGGCCCCAGAGCGTGCCGTACCACAATTCGTGCGCGCCGATCCACACGCCGGGCTCGGCGTGCACGGCTTCCTGGCGAATGTTAAACGTGTGAAGGTTTGGTAGCAGCAGGTACACTTTGTACAACCAGCCGCCAATGACGCGGTAACGCTCGCGCGCCTCGTCCGTCGCGGCGGAAGCTTGCAGCGTGCCGGCCAAATCGACGATCCATTTGGTCAATTGCCCGAAGAAAAAAATGATCGTGGTAAAGATCGCCGAAAGAATCGGCGTGCTGGCCGAACTGAAAAAAATCGCGATGGCGGTGACCACCAGCATTTCAAAAAAAATCATCAAGAGCGCTTCAAGCAGCGCGACCGTGACCAGCCCGCCGGAGAGCCACAGGTACGCGAGAAACGCGGTGCTCAAGACCAGCATGTTGACCAGCGTCGTAAGCGCCAGACCGAGGTATTTTCCGAGCAGAAATTGCCAGCGCTGCGCGGGTTTCGACAGAATCGTGTAGATCGTGCGCTTGTCGATTTCTTTGTAGATCAATCCCGTGCCGACAAAAATCGAAACCATGCCCGAGAACATCCAGATCGCGGCCAGGCCCATATCGGCCATGATCTTGTATTCCTGCCCGAAGCTGACGTAGCCGATCGCCTTCGAGCCGACGATCAGTAGTCCGCCAAACGCCAGCAGCACGTAAAGAATTTTGTCGCGCACCGCTTCGCGGAACGTGTTCAGAGCGATCGTAAAAATTATCATCGCATCCCCACTCCCTACTCCCTACTCCCCACTCCCCACTCCCTACTCCCTACTCCCTACTCCCTACTCCCTGCTGTACTCCGGCCCCGCTCCCCCGCCGCTCATCGTCACGCGCACAAAATATTCTTCGAGCGATTCCTTGTGCGGGACCATCGAGCGCAGCACGGCGCCGGCGCTTTGCAGCATCGCCGTTACCTTCTGTGCTTTTTCTTCATCCGAAACCAGCACGTGATATTGCGCGCCGTCGTGCCAGCTGCGCGCGGCCAATTTCGCGGATTCGGCGTGGCCTTCTTTCGGCACGCCGGTGAAGGAGAGCGCGACTTCGACGACTTTGTTCGTCAGCAGCGAGGCGATCGGTCCTTCGGCGACTTTCTTGCCGAGGTTGAGCACGCAGACGCGGTCGCAGATTTCTTCGACGTCGCCCAAAATGTGCGAACTGAAAAAAACCGTCTGCCCGTTGTCGCGCAAGCGCAGAATCGCGTTGCGGACATCGCGCCGGCCCATCGGGTCGAGGCCGGACATCGGTTCGTCGAGTATCACCAGCGGCGGTTTGTGCATCATCGCCTGCGCGAGGCCCAGGCGCTGGCGCATGCCTTTGGAATAATTGCGCATGTTGACTTTGCGCGCGTGATTCAAGCCGAAGGCGCTGAGCAGTTCGTCGGTGCGGCGCTTGCGCGATTCGCGGTCCATGCCGGAAAGCTTGCCGTAAAAATCGAGCGCTTCCTCCGCGGTGAGGTATTCGTAGAAGTACGGATTTTCAGGCATGAATCCGATTTTGCGGCGCGACTCGCTGCGCAGCACGTCCACGCCAAAAAGCCACGCCTGTCCGGAGGTCGCGAATTGCAAGCCGGTCAGGATTTTGATCGTCGTGGTTTTGCCCGCGCCGTTCTGGCCGAGGTAGCCGAAGATGCTGCCCGCCGGCACTTCGAGGTCGAGGCTCTGCAAGCCGACTTTTTTGCGCTGAAACAACCCCGGACTGTAGATCATGCCCAGTCCGGAGGCTTTGATGGCGATGTCAGATGACGTGTTGACCATAGGCTTTCAGATCGTTCAAACAGGCGCGTTTGCAGGCTGGAAGCCTGCACTACAAAAAGCGTTGTCCATACGCAAATGAAGACCACCGCAAATCCGCAAATCCTACGGCGCGTCTCAATGCGACTATTATCGGCTAATGCTTTTGGCGAACGATATGAATTTGTTTTCGGAAGGATGAAAAGCGCGTGAAAAAAACGAAAGGTGAGAGAGTAGAACGGAGCTCCCGCTCCGTTCTGATTCGCGATACCCAATT
>DATGGK010000094.1:0-14279 GCA_035308565.1 Planctomycetota bacterium
ACGGCGTGAACACCTTTGAACTCGACATCAGCGCCGATCCCAACGGCGGCGTGGTGATTCTCTCCGGCGCCAATACCTATGGCGGGTTCACGGGCATGGTGCGCGGGACGCTCAAGCTTGGCGCGAACAACACGCTGCCCGCGACGACGCTGGACGTGCGCCGCTTTGGCGGAGTCGTCACCGATTTCACTGCCGTCGATCTAAACGGCTTCAGCCAGAACGTGAGCGCGCTTCAAAACACCGCCAACGACGGCCCCGGCGGCAGCACGGGAACTGCGCTTACCAACAGTTCCGCAACTTCCGGCACGCTCACCGTCACTCAAGCCGCAAACGGGGCGTACAGCGGCGTGATCACGGGCAACGTGGCGCTGGTCAAAGCGGGAAGCGCTATGCTTACTTTGAGCGGCCCCAGCACCTACGCGGGAACGACGACAATCAGCGACGGCATTCTGCAAGCCGGCGCGGCGGGGTCGTTCTCGCCGAATTCCGCGGTGACGATCGCCAACCTCGCCACGGCCATCATGGACTTGAATAATTTCAATCAAACCATCGGTTCGCTGGCCGGCGGCGGCGCGCTCGGTGGCAACGTGACGCCCGGCTCGGCCACGCTGAGCGCCGGCAGCAACAATGCGAGCACTACTTACAGCGGCGTGATCTCCGGCGGCGGCAACGTTGGCAAACAGGGCGGCGGCACATTCACGTTGACGGCCGCTCAGACGTTTGGCGGAACGCTCAATCTTGCGGCGGGCGCGGTCACGGTAAGCGCGACAGGAAGTTTGGTCAGCGGCGGCGTGGCCAGCGTCAACAACGGCGCGATTCTCAATTACAACGGCAGCGGCACCACGCCGACGGTGATCATCAACGGTTCGTTGGCGCCATCGGACGCGTCGCAGGGCAGCCAGTTGCGCGGCGTCGGGACGGTGGGCGGCGTGCTGGCCAGCGACGCCGCGAATTCCAACGCGGTGGTATGGGCCGGCGCGGCGAAATTGCCGCAAAGTTTAAACGCCAACGAAGTGCTGACCTGTTCGTCCCTGAGTTTGAACAGCGGCGGCAAATTGGCCGCGGTGATCAACAACACCGGCGGCTTTACGCAGAGAGTCGTCACGACCGGCGCGGTTGCGCCGACAGTGGGCTTGGATTCCACGTCCACGCTCTCGTTCTCCGTCGATAAAACAGCGACACTCAGCCAGTACGTGCTGCTGGACACGGGAATTCTTGGAATCCCGTCGAGCTTCGCATTTGTTAACGCAATTGCGGGAGCGACGTTTCTGACCGCGGGGACGGATTACGATTTGATCTATCGCGACACGGTCACGCCCAGCGCCGACATAGTCAATCCGCCATTGGGAAGTTCGCTGCCGGGCAACGTGATGGTTAATCAAGTTGTGGTGCGATTCAAAAACACAAATGTCACTCCCGTGACGATTGCGGATTTCGACGCAACGCCGCAGGGCGCGGGCGCGCTGCTCGAATGGACGGCGGTGTCGGAGTTCAAGAACGCGGGATTTAATGTGTACCGGCGGCCGATTTACGAGCCGCGACCGCAAGGGAGCGGGAATAACTGGACGCGCGCCAATTCAACATTTATCGCCGGCCGCATCTCCAATCCTGATGCAAAATCCTACCGCTTCTACGATTGGCCCACTCCCGGCGTGTACGAGTACAAACTCGAAAGCGTGAGCATCAGCCAAAACATCGAGATATTCGGGCCGGCATTGCGGATTACTATTGGAGAGTTGGACGCGGATGTGACGCCACCCGGCCGTGATGCAGCGGCGGCGGGCGTGTGG
The DNA here is from genome assembly GCA_035308565.1 of Planctomycetota bacterium. Taxonomy (GTDB): domain Bacteria; phylum Planctomycetota; class SZUA-567; order H5-PLA8; family H5-PLA8; genus JANXLS01. The sequence continues at coordinate 1,791 of DATGGK010000094.1, forward strand.
GTGGATGCGGAAAACGCGCGCGGAGAAATGCTGAGCGTTGCACTGGATAAACTGGCCGGCGGGACGCCGGCGGTACAGGACGGCGACGCGGCGGCAAGCGTGCTTTCGCGGAGCGAAAGCCCTCAAACGAGCCGCGACCGCAAGGGAGCGGGAATGCAAGGTGCGAGCAACGAACTGCCGCGGTTTGTTGCGGTGCGGTCGCTGGGCGTTGGTCAACCGCTTACCGATGCGCGCGGCTCGGGCACGACGCTGGACGGGCTTGGAAGCCCGTCCTACTTGGCAGGCGTGCGATTCTTTTCCAGCGCGCCCGTTGGACGCTCGCCGAGCTTTACCGGCGCGAAAATTGTGTACGACAAATCCGGTGTGCTGCTGGTTCCGCAGGCGTCGCTGCCAGAGGGATTCAATCCAGCGCACGTGGCCGTGCAGCGCGAAGGCCGCGCGGTTTCCGCGCTTGCGGTGACTGCGGATGGTTTGCTGCTCTACGGTCCAGGATACAGCGACGATTACACGGACAAGGACGTGTTCTTCCTGCGCAACACGGCTGCGCCCACAGCCGCGGGGCAGACGCTCCGCGCGCAAGGTTTGTTTGCGAGCGCTCAGCCGGTGAACGTCGAGACGAGCGCAACCGTGACGGCGGCATATCACGACGTGTATTTCGATTTCCAGAACTTACGCCCGTACGATTACCCACCGTGGTTCTCGGCGCAGTACCTGACCGGCGGCTCGACGCAGCGCTTCACGCTGGACACGCCGCATGTTTCGAGCGGAACGGCGTCGCTGACGGTGACACTGTGGAGCCTGACGCAATCCGTTCCGCCTGAAGGCGGGACTACGAACCCTGCAAGCGGCACTACGAACGATCACGCGCTGCAAGTTTTTGTCAATGGCCAGTTGGCCGGACAAACACAATGGAGCGGCGGAGGCAACATGATGCAGGTGACGTTCCCGGCGCCGGCGGGCGTGCTGCTCAATGGCACGAACCAAATCGATCTGGTGACGCCGCAATTGAACGGCGTTGACTCGCAAATCGCGCTGCTGCATTCGCTCTCGATGTCGTACACGCGCGATCTGGATGCGTCGGCACCGGTGGAAATCGTCAACGCGAGCGCATTCTCAAAGCTGTATGAATTGAACGATTTGCCGAGCGCGAATGCATGGGTCGTGGATGCGCGCTACCCGGACCGCGCGGCGCTTGTTCCTTATGAAACGCAGGCTCAAGCGGACGGCACGTATAAGTTGCGCTTCACGGCACAATCGGGCGGGGCTGGCGAATACCTCGTCGTGCCCGCGGGCATGGAGAATCAGCCGATTTCCGTCAGCAAACGGCAAGTGAAACCGGCGAAGGCGTCAGTGTATCTCGCGACCGGGCCGAACCAATTCAGCGCGGGCGTGCAAGCGTTGCTGGCGAAGCGTGCGAAAGAGGGGCTGCGCGGTGCGTTTGCCGATCAGGAACAACTTTTCGATTATTACAATTATGGGCGCTACGGCCCGGCGGGAATCCAAAACGCGGTGCGCTCGATTCGCCCGCAGTATCTGTTGCTGCTGGGCCGAACCACGTACGATTACCACAATTATTCCGGGCTGAACGTCGATCCGCTCTGCCCGACATTCCTCGTCTCGACAAGCTTCTGGTCGCAAGCGACAAGCGATTCGCTCTTCGGCGATTTAGGCCGCGGGACGCCTGAAGTCGCAGTCGGACGTTTGCCGGTGAACACGCCGAACGAATTGAGCGTCGCCGTGCACCGCATTCTGTCGCATGACGAGCCGCGACCGCAAGGGAGCGGGCTGCGCGTGCACGCGGTCGCCGATGCGCTCGATCCAACGGTCGCCGATTTTGCCGCGGAAGCCGATTCGATTGCGCAGGCCAATCCGGAATTCGCGTGGCAGCAGAATTACCTCGGCGTGACGTACGCGACCTCGCCGGAAGTCACCGCCGCGATGCGCGACGCGGCCAACGGCGGCGCGGATTTGCTGCTGTACGTGGGCCACGGGAATGCGGTGCGGCTTGGCATGAACGACCCGCGCATTTTGCAAAGCGATGGCGTGATCGACAACGTGAAGGACTGGACCGGCAACGCGGTCTTCGTGCAAGCGACCTGCACCGCCAATTGGATGGCGAAGGATGAAAGCGGCTACCGCAGCATCGCGATCCAGGCGTTGACGCAGCCGCAAGGCGGCATCTCCGCGAGCATCGGGACATCGACGTACATGAATCCGGACGTGGGCGCCGCATTCGCAAATCAACTCTTGCAAAACGCGGGCTCGAGCGCGCGCTGGGGTTCTGCCCTCTTGAACGCGCAACGCTGGGCCGGCGCGCAAACGGGCAGCGCGTACTACGGCGACATGATGCGCACCGAACAACTCTTCGGAGACCCGGCGATGCCGATTCACGCACCGCAAGCAGGCCTGAAAGCGCAGAGCGGTGTGCAGGCGGGGAGTTTTTAGCGCGGCCTACTTTTCAATCGCTCCGGCGTCGCGCGCGCCGGCGGGTTTGCGTCCGGTGAAATCGCGCAGTTGCGGGCCGTCGAATTCCCAGGCGTAAAGTTCTTCGATGGTCGTGTCAGCGTCGGCAAGCGTTCCCTGCGCGATGCGGAGAAAATCGAGCGTGCCGTCGAAGTAGCGGCCGTCGGGCGTGCCGCCGACGTAGACGTCGCCGTCGTTGGACAGCGACACCGTGCCGTCGATACCCGCGCCCGAAGCGTCTTTGTGGCCGTCGATATAGATGGTAAGGGTCTTTGCTTTACGATCAGCTTCGGCGATTGCGTGGTGCCATTGGCCATCGTTGATTTTGCTCTTGCTATCCAATGTGGACGATCCGCCCGGTGTCTTGAGGCTGAACGATAGTTTTCCTTCGGCGTTGATCGTCAGACTGTAGCCGCTGTCCTTCATTTTCTCCATGAGTACACTGCCGGTGTGACCAGGCGTGGTCTTGAAGTAAACTTCGATCGACATATTCGAAGTGTAAATCTGCGGGTTCTTCAACGCCTCGCCTTCGACTGAGCACGGTTCCGGTTTGGCGCCTTCGTGGCGGCTCTTTTTGAGATCGGTGAACGTAAAGGGCTTCATCATCTCTTCGTTCGAAACGGTGGCGTATTGTTTTTTCGCCGGGGAAAAATTCAGCGCGCCGGGAATCCAATCTTCCAGCGGGCCTTGAACGTAATCGTCGGCGCCGATGTTCACGCCTTTGAGCGGAAACATGGGGCGCTCGTGATAGCCTTCGCGGGAGACGAAGTAATCGGCCATGTACCAGTGCTCGTCGATGATGTTCGCCGGGTCGCTGCCGGTGTGATAGAAATTCCATTCGCCGACGACGCCGCAAAGCGCCCATGGCACGAAAACTTTGACGCCTTTGCCGATCGCTGCTGAGCCTTCGGCGAGCGCGAAATTTCCTTTGGCGGGATCTTTGAGCAGCGCCGTTTTGCTGACTTCGCCCAAATCCGACAGCATGCTTTTGCCTTTTTCAAGTGCGGCTTTGAAATCGTCGAAGCTGATCAACCAGCGGCCAGACGGTTCGAGCGTGCCTATTCGCTTGATGTCGTGGAAGAAATTGCGGCCGTAAGCGTTGGTATTGAGCGCGAAATGCGACCGCTGCGGACCCGCGTCTTTGGCGTTGCCGTCCGCGGCGGTCTTGGCGGGATCCGAATGCCGAAAAACGAAATCGCCGATTCCTTCCCAGATGTTGCCGAGGTATTTGTTGCGCCCGGCGGACGGTTCCTGGCGGCGCGAGCCTGTGTAGAAATTGTAGATCGTGTTGTTGAAGAACGTATTCTGGTAGCTGAAGATTTCCTGGAACGCGGCGCAATTCACCGTCGGGTCGGCGATGTTCTTCGACTTGCCCCACGCGATGTTGTTGAAGTGATAATTCTTGAACGCGCCATCGAGGTAATACGCGTGGCCGAATCCCGCGTCGGTGCCGCTGTAGCGCTCCCAATTGCGATAGCCCAGTGCGTTGTAGGAGATGTTGTCGTAGACGTAGAACGGTCCGCCTTGCCACGTCTCAATGCCGCCGTAGTCGTTGCAATTGAGCATGGACTCCCAGACTTTGTTGTGATGAATCAGGATGCGCGTGAACGGCACGTCGCCCCACATGCCGTTGGTCTTCGAGCCGCTCACATCGAGGCCTTGCGCGTAGGAGCGTTCGATCACGTTGCCCGCGACTTCAGCGGTGCGAGGGCCGTACAATTCGATGCCGGTTCCCGTGCTGCCGCGCGACGGGCGCGTGCCGGTTTCGAGCGAATGATTACGGAGAATTTTCACGTCGCCCAGCCGCCCGCGCAGTCTCGCGTAGCCCCAGCCGGAACCGTCAAGAATGGACATGATGCCGTTGTCGGTATAGCGGAAATCGTTATCCTCGATGCGCACGTTCTCGACGGTCTGCCCTTCGACCAGCGAACGGATGCGAATCGGAAAGCAGACGTGTTCGAAGAGACAATTGGCGACGCGGATGTCGTTGCCCGAACCCCACACGCGCACGCAACCGGGATGCGTTTCGCGGCGGAACGTCCACGGTTTCGTGCTGAAATCCCATGTTGACGCCGTAATGTCCCACGGCGCAGTCGTGAAACGGAACGTCAGGCCGCTTATATAAAGGTGTTCGGCTTTCTCGCCGTCGATTAAATTCGGCCGCTTGCCGGCTTCGATGCGGGCGGCGTTGGGGTCGGCGTCGCCGGGCATGCGCAAATAAAGCCGCCCGCCTTTGCCTTGTTTATCGAACCAGAATTCACCGTCCGGATCGTCGAGGTATTGAGGTTTGTCTTCGAGATAGTAGCGCATGTTTTTCATAATGACGCCGCTCAAGCCCCCGGTCCAGCCGCCGAACCCGAGCGCGTTTTGCTTCAAGTCCACCGTCTCGACCGGCGCGGGATACGGGCCGCTCATCACCCAGCCGTATTCCGGCCAAATCAGCGCGCCTTTGAAATAGTCGGCGGGCTTGTCTTTGATGTGCTTCGTGTCGATGCCCATGTGGATGTCCTGCCCGCCGGCATTCTTGATTGTGTTGCCGAACGGTTTTTTCGGATTGTCCCAGACCCACCATTCGCTCTTCACGTCGTCGGGGTTGGAGCGTTTCCAATTCGGCGTCCGCGCGAGCGGGATGCGAAAGAAATCGCCTTCCTTCTTTACAAGCCAGACACTGCGCGGCGCAAAATCCAAATCCGCGTACCACACTTTTTCCGGTTCCGGAATGTCCTTGTTTTCCGCACCTTTTTTCCAATTCAGCACCTGTTCCGAACCGCAGAGCACCGCCTCGCCGTTGCCCCACGCCGGGTCGCGCGTGAGGCGAATCGGATTCTGCGGCTGGCCCGCTTCGCTGACTTTCAATTCGCCGCGGTAGTACACGCCGCCTTTGAATACGTACGTGCGAATACCGTTGCAGGTTTTCGCGTTGCTCGTTGCGTTCGCATCCCATGGGTGATGTTTGAACGGTTTCTCTTTGGACGCGCCGTCATTGGCGTCGTCGCCGTTTTCGAAGTCGATGTAGCGAACGGAATCTCCTTTTTCGAAAACGAACGGATGCGGCGTCCATTTCAGATCGCCGTTGTTCAAGACCTCGGCCTCTGGCTTCTGCCAGTGCCATTGCGCGTCCGCCGCGCGCGCGGAATCGATCGCCACAATGAACGCAACCAGCAATACTATTCGACTCGGTTCCATCTTCATGAAAACGCTCCCAATCATTCGCTAATAATTGAACATCTACTTATCGCTACACCGCGGATCTCATGGCGCAGCTCGGCGCGGCCAGGACGACGCGCATGTAAGGGTGATTATTTTTGTGATCGTGCGGCGGGCATTGCAGCCGAAACAGACGTCATAATCCGAACGCCGCCGCGAGCAGCGCTTGGACTTCATCGATCAGTGCGCGGATGTCTTTGCTCGGCGCGATCGATTGGCGGTGCATGTCCAGCAGCGCGCCGCCGAGCTGATCGAGTTCGCCGCCAAGTTTAAGCAGGCCGGGAAGAATCGGCAGCGCTTTCAAATCGGCGATGTGGACTTGAGGGAAGACCGCGCCGTTTTCGCCGGTTACTGCGACAAGGTAATCGCTATAGAGTTTCGTGTTCAAACACGCGCAAAGCGCGTCGAGCGAAATAGGCATTGGGCGCGACGATGCGTTTCCGAAATCGAGGCGGCCTTCGATGTCCAAATCAGAATTGAAATGTGCAGGCGGGCCGCCTGCACCACAAGAATTCTTTGCGAAGGTGACGTGGACCGAGTTGCGCACAAAATAGCGCTCGCGATCCACCGTCGCAATCAAACCGCGCGCGGTCTGGCGCGTGAGCAATTTTTCCGCGCGGTCGTAAATGGCCGAGTCGCGCAACTGGCAATTGAACGGCCGGCCGGGATGCGGCGGAAAATGTTCGTGCTCCTTGTCGTAGTCGATGTAGCGTCCAGCCCATTGAATCGGCGTGAACGAATTGAATTCAGCGCCGTCGATGATGCGTTTGTGTTTCGCGGCGTCGAAAGGCGCGGTCGTTCCGTCTTGCGCGATGAATTGGCCATCGGCGACGGATCCGAGCAGGCGTTTAGGAAACGGTTGGAAGCCCGTGGAGATTCCGTCGCGCACGTCAAGAACGGTCGCGAGCGGCACGCCGTTCTTTTCCATCAGCGCGATGTCGCGGCGCAATTTGCGCGGCAGCGAATTGCAGAAGCGCAGCACCGGCCCGTGCGAAAGCTGCGACTGGAGCGTTTCGCCGTCGCCGGTGTTGACGATGGAGTTGACGCACGGCGGCGCTTTGCGCACGCGCAGTACGCAGGTTTCCACGACGCGTTCGCCGAAGAGATTCGCGTCAAGCGGCTTGATCGATTCGATGGTGTAATTGAGCAGCAGTTCGCGCAGCGCTTTGTAGCGCGCGTTGCGCTGGAACGTCGCGGGCACCACGAACGCGAGCACGCCGCCATCTTTGAGCAATGCCAGCGCGCGTTCGATAAATACGGCAAAAAGATTTATTTTGCCCGTGCCCGCGGATTTGAAGCGGCGGCGCAGTGAATCGAGTTGCGCGTCGCTTAATCCGCGGCCTTCGATGAACGGCGGATTGCCGGCGACGCAGTCGCATTGGCCGTCGAGATCGGCCAGCGGCGCGAGCGCGTCGGCATGGCGCAGATCGATCTGAACGTCGCGGTTGAGTCCGCCGCTTTGGAAGGCCAACGAACGCAGCGAAAATTCCGCGACGGCGAGCGCTTTTTCATCGACATCGACGCCGGCGAGTTCGTGCGTCAGCGCGTCTTCAGCGGCCTGTTCGGGCGCGGAACCGTTTTCGACGCGGCGCGCGAAGGCTCGGCGGAAGGCTTCGAGCAAAAACACGCCCGCGCCGCACGCGGGATCGACGACGCGGCGCGCGCCGACGTGAATTTCTTCGATGATCGCGCGCGCGACGGCAGTGGGCGTGTAAACGCAGCCTTCGCTTTCGCGGCCGCCTCGGCCAAGTATCTCTATGTTCGACGCACGCAATTTCAAGTCGGCGTGCTGGCGCGTGATGTTGAGCCATTCGCCCAGCAGCGCGGGATCGTTCCACGCGGGGCGGGGCAGCGCATCGAAGACGCCGGCGGGCACGCGCACGCGGGCGCGATCGACTTGCAGCGCGCCGGCGAGCTTGTCGAGCCAGCGCTGCGGAATCGGCGATGCGGCGCGAAGGATCATTTCTTCAGCGAGCGCAACAACCAGCGCTTCGGGGCGCAGGCCGGCGCAGTCTTCGACGATCGGCGCGAGCAGCGTGCGCAAATTCAGCGGGCGCGCTCGTCCGATAAATTCGGGCGCGCGGATCACGCGCTCGATTCTGGAAACAGGCTCGGCAATTCTGGAAACAGGCACGGCCTGGGCGAAGTGTGAGGCGCGGTGAAGGGTGGGGAGGGGAACGGAAACGGCTTCGGCTTTTGCGAGAGTGAGCATATTGGTTAGGATTGTGATTCGACGAATTCTTTGCTGAAATGAAGGGAAAAGTGGAAGTCGCGTGTTCTGGACGGAAACGACAGAGGTATTTACAATGCCGCTCATCTCCATCGCCGAAGCCTTTTCATTGATCCTCGAAAAAACGCCGCGCGCGCCGGAATCGCGCGTGCCGTTGAACGGCGCGCTGGGCCATTATCTGAGCGAAGACATTCGCGCGGACCGCGATTGGCCACCCTTTCACCGCAGCATGGTAGATGGCTACGCGGTGTTTTCCATCGATACGCGCGCGGCGCCGGACGTGCTGGAATTAATTGAGGAAGTGCCGGCAGGGAAGAGCGCGGCGCGCGCGCTTTCGCCGGGGCAGACGATTAAGATCATGACCGGCGCGGCGATGCCCGCGGGCGCCGACGCGGTAATCATGCGCGAGCAGACTGAAATTCCGCGCGAAGGATTTGTGCGTTTTAAAGCGGCGGTGCGCGCAGGACAGAATGTGGCGCGGCGGGCGAGCGACGCGAAGACCGGCGAGGTGTTGATCGCATCGGGAACGCGGATTGGTGCGGCGGAGATCGGCGTGATGGCCGCGGTGGGGTGCGTGGATGTGCCGGTGCGCAAACAGCCGCGCGCGGCGATTCTGGGCACAGGCGACGAAGTGGTCGAGCCTCACATCAAGCCCGGCCCGGCGCAGATTCGCAATTCGAACAGTTACCAATTAGTGGCGCAGTGTGCCGCTCAGCGCATTGACGCGCGCTATCTGGGCATCGCACCCGACGACCGCGCAGCGACGTGCAAATTAATCGAGGACGGCTTGCGCTCGGAGCTTTTTATTTCAACCGGCGGCGTGAGCGTGGGCGATCACGATTATGTGGGCGCGGTGTTCAAAGAATTGAGCGTCGAGATTTTTTTCGACAAAGTTGCGATCAAACCGGGAAAGCCGACGACGTTTGGACTTCGTGGTGCAGGCGTCTCGCCTGCACGAATCGTGTTTGGACTACCGGGGAATCCTGTTGCCGCATACGTATGCTTTCATTTATTCGTGCTGACCGCAGTGCGAGTGTGGTGCGGAGCGCGCGAACCGTTGCCGAAGTGGATCAAACTGCCGCTGGCGGAAGGCTCAACCGTCACGGGCGACCGCACGACGTTTCGGCCGGCAAGGTTGGTGGTGGACGGCGGCGCGACGAAAGTCAAACCAGTGGAATGGCACGGGTCAGGTCATCTTTCGGCGCTTGTCGGAGCAGATGGCTTGTTCGTGCAGCAGGCGGGCGCGGAATTGGGGGCGGGGGAGGGTGTGACGTTTTATCCGGTGTGAAACGGAATTCAAAATTCAAGATTAAAAATTCAAAATTCAAGATTCACTTTGCGCTTTGGACGAGCCGCGCGTGTGTGTTAAAACACGCTCATGCCATCCAGCAATAAACGCTCTCCGGCGTTCACCGTCGTTTTCGTCCTCACTCTGCTCCTGATCTCCGCCGCCGTCTTTGTCGTCTTCACGCATTTCCAGCGCACGCTCGCCGAAGAACGCCGGACACGCAGCGCGCAGAATCTCGAAACCCTTCGCGACGTGATCCGCGCTTACGCAGCCGGGCACAACGGCGCTCTTCCCGCCCGCGCCGCCGAAATCGCCACGCGCGTCAAATCGCCTGAAGACTTGCTCCATCCCGCCTGGCCCAATCAACCCGGCTATGTCTACATCCCCGGCGCGCAGCCCAGCGATGGCGATGACTCGATTCTCATCTACGAAAACGTCCCCGAGAGCAAACGCAAGCTTGGCTTTCAGGTCCTGCTTGTGAATGGCAAAATCGAAGCGTTGTCTCGCGACGCTTTCCTTGACGTGCTTTCATCGCAGGAAGAATTCTGGAAACAAAAGGGCCGGTTCTGGAGCCCCGAGGAGTTGATTCCAAGCAACATGGGCTTATAGCCCGTGGCCGCACCGCGAGCAAATCATTCGCATTTTTCCATTTTCACTTGAACCCGCCCCATCGCATGTTATAAGCAACCTCCCGCCGAGAACGCGGGAAGTCGTCCGTTGCGGCGAAGAAAGAAAAGCCCGTCGGGCGATTAGCTCAGTTGGTTAGAGCACCTGCCTTACAAGCAGGGGGTCACTGGTTCGAGTCCGGTATCGCCCACTCTTGAAGGCGTTTGAAAATTCAGGTGGGCTCGTAGCTCAGTTGGTTTAGAGCGTCGGCTTGTCACGCCGAAGGTCGCGGGTTCGAGTCCCGTCGAGCCCGCCATTTATACAAACAACAACCCATCAATAAATTGAGCCCATTTTGGCGCTCATTTTGTCGTGCGCGTTTTTGGACCAAAACGCCAAAAATGCTACGGTTGCTGCTACGGTCGCCCCCTCAAAAATCAGCGCTTGCCAGACCACACGTATAATGATCTCAGTTTCTGAGGTCGTTACACAGATGTGGTTGGGTCAAGCGGGGCGGAACATATTCGATCGTGTACGAGGAAGCCGGGCGCCAGCGCTGGGTCGCCACGGGCCTGTCCGATCGTGCCGCCGCCGAACAACTGATCGTCAAGGAACGCAAGAAACAGGAGCGAGTCCGCGCGGGCCTCGCGCCGGCGACCGAGAGCAGAGAACTTTCGGGGATGGTTGGTGTAATTGCGTATTTTACTACGGAAGGACAGCCTCCATTGCGAATTCCGTTTCCCGCGCGTTAATTCTATCCATCTTTAGAACGCCGATTTACGGGACGTGCACACAACATCGTGCACGTCCCCTGCATTTCCCGGCGCTTGCGACTACTTGATTGGAGCAGAACGAGTGCTTGTCGGCAGGGCTTCGCGTTCGGCGGTCCGCTGAATGGGGCTCAGGTTTCCGACCGAATCCGCGAGGATAATCGGCTTGCCGTTCAACTGCCCGACGATTCCTGTTACGGCGAGCGACTGGCCTTCGGTGAGATTGACGCTGTTTGGCATCGCGGGACAGGTGCCCAAATCAATTACGGCGATTCCGTTCGCCGTCTTCAACTTGGCAAGAACATGCTCGTCCGCTTCGCCTTCGATTTTCACGTGCCGAGTGTGAATCACGATGCCTTCGACGGTCCGAACCTGCTGGCCGGCGTCAACACTTTCGGTCTTGCTTGCAGTCACATCTTTGGACGCGTTCACGTCTCTTGACACGTTTACGTCTTTGGTTGCGCTCACGGGTTTGGCTGCATCCACTTCCTTGCTGTTGCCGCGCGCGTCGGCGTGCTTGACCGTCTCTTCGCGCAAAGGAGAGTTGCGGGTAATCGACACCACTTTGCCTTCAGTCAGGTGTTCGGCAACAATCAAGAACTTGTCGTTGATCTTGCCGACGCGGCCGTCAACCCAAAGTTGCTGGCCTTGCTTCGGTTCGATGCCGCTGGTTTTGAGTTCGGCGGCCGATCCCAGATCGACGACTTCCGTATCGCCCTGTTCGGTCTCAAGTTTGACCAGCATGTGGGCATCCGGCAGGCCGACCATCGGCGCGCTGTGCATGCTGACCACTTTGCCGGATGTTTCAACCTGCGTTCCGACCGGCTTGCCTTCTTGTTCCGCCTGGTTGCTCACAGGAACCGGCTTGGACGTTGAATCTTCGACAGCGCTCACAATACCCGTGAAGGCAAACGCGACCGCTGCAATACTTAACATTTTCATGAGTAAAATCCTTTTCGCTTGGAGTTTGAAATGCATGCAAAAAGGCGGCCGAAGTCACATTCCTCATGCCGCCGGCAAAAAACAATTACCTGCGTCCGCCGCCATGCCCGCCCCCGCCGCTGCTATGGCCGCCACCGCTGCTGCGTCCGCCGCCGTAGCCGCTGTGCCCGCCGCTATACGAGCCGCCGTGACCGCGGTAGCCGTCGCCGTACCAGGTATCGAAGCCAACCGAAGGAGAAACGTACACATAAGGATCGACGTACGTGGGCTCCACGTAAATATTGTCAGTATAGCCGTAGGACGTGGCGTCGGACGAATACCACGAATCGTACACGGGATCGACAGTACGATAGTCGCGATACCCATGATGATAGCCGCCGCCCACTGAAACGCCTATTTCCACCGCTCCGGCCTTTTGAGCGCCGCCAATTACGAACAGCACCAACAAAACCGGGAACAAAGACAAAATGACTCTGGGTTTCATCTGCATTCTCCTACAAAAATGAGTTCCACCGCAACTCGGCGCAATTCACAATTGAAATGCGCTTAACGGCGATTGATACAACTTATCAACATCCTTTGAAATTCTTCGATGTAATGAACGCCTTCACATAAAGTACTGTACGACGCATTCCGGTACATAGCTATGGGGTGTAACCCTATTTAGATTTGCTGTGAATTTACCCGTGGTGTTCCAAAGCCTCTGGTTTCGTGCGGTTGAGGATTTCTTTGGCCCGGGTGGTGTCTTCAATGGAACCATCGGCAATCAGAACAAACTTGCCGGTCTTGAGCGCCGTTTCGTACTGCAAGATGCTGTCCTTGGGGATGCCCAGGCCGTACAGCATTGGTATCTACACATCTTTTTTCTCCTATGAGATAAAAGAAATTTAGAATAGGAGACTGCTTTTCACAGAGAGCGTGTTAAACCGGCCGCAAGAAAAATCACATTGCGAACGGGTGGATGCCAAACTCATCAAGACGTC
>DATGGK010000095.1:0-41343 GCA_035308565.1 Planctomycetota bacterium
CCGTTCTCCCCTCTCCCCTTGGGGGAAAGGGGCCGGGGTGAAGGGTGGCCGCGGCTTGCGATTAGGTTTTCGAAACAGTTCCTTAGCTGATTATCGCGCTCCTGCCCGGTTCGTCCTTTGCGCCTTCGCGCCTCAGCGTGAGAAAGACGGCGTTCTAATTTCATGCTGGAAAATGAAGTGGAACAGTGCCGCCGCTTTGGCTAGACTCGTGTGTATATCATAAGAGGATCGGTGCGGGCCCGACTCGTGAAGGAGAATGTGGAGTGGCAACTTTAAAAGAAGCGCTGGCTGCAAAAATTCCCGGCGAGCGGCAGCGCGCCAAAGAATTCATCAAACAACATGGCACGAACGTCGTCGATCACGTCACCGTCGATCAAATTTACGGCGGCATGCGCGGCATCAGTTGCCTGCTCTGCGACACCTCCAGCGTTCCCGCTGAAAAAGGGCTGATCATTCGCGGCAAGCCGGTTGCCGAAGTCGCGAACTTGCTTCCAGAAGAAATCTTCGGCCTGCTGCTGACCGGCGAGTTGCCCGACAAAGCCGCCGTCGCCGATCTGCAGAAGGAATTGGTGAAGCGCTCCGAAGTGCCCGATTACGTGTGGAAAGTGCTCGACGCGATTCCATCCGACGCGCACCCGATGCTGATGTTCAACACGGCCATGCTGTGCATGGAAGGCGATTCGGTTTTCCACAAGCGCTACGATCAGGGACTGCGCAAGGACGATTTCTGGGACGCGACGTACGAGGATTGTTTGACGATCATCGCGCGCGCGCCGGTCGTCGCCGCCGGTATTTACCGCAAGCGTTTCAACAAAGGCCCGCGCGTCAAGGAAGTCAGCGGCCTCGATTGGGCGGCGAATTTCGTGCACCTGCTCGGCATTCCCGACCCCAATGGCGAATTCACGAAATTGATGCGCCTCTACATGGTCCTGCATTGCGACCACGAAAACGGAAACGTGAGCGCGATGACCACGCACACCGTCAATTCCGCGCTCTCGGACATGTACTACGCATATTCCGCAGGCATGAACGGGCTGGCTGGGCCGCTGCACGGGCTGGCGAATCAAGAGGGCTTGAACTGGATCCTCGAAGCAATGAAGAAATTCGGCGGCGCGCCGACGCACGAGCAGATGAAAGCGCACGCGGCCGAAACGCTGCAAGCCGGCAAAGTCATTCCGGGCTATGGCCACGGCGTGTTGCGCGTGACCGATCCGCGCTTTGAATGCTTCTATAAATTCGGCGAGAAATATTGTCCCAACGAGGCCGTCTTCAAAACTGTGGCAACCGTTTTCGAAACCGTGCCAGACGTGCTCAAGCAAATCCACAAGATCAAAAATCCGTGGCCAAACGTGGACGCCGTCTCCGGTTCGCTGCTGTACCACTACGGCTTGACCGAGGCCATTTATTACACGGTGCTCTTCGGCGTCTCGCGCTCGCTGGGCGTCAGCGCACAGTCGATCTGGTCGCGCGCGCTGGGCATGCCGCTGGTCCGCCCAAAGTCGGTGACGTCGAACTGGCTGGCGCAGGCGGTGGAGAAGCAAGTCTAGCTATTGCTTCTTATTTGGCACCGGTTGCCCCATCCCAACCAATCGTAATCACCAACTTGATCGGCTTCGGGAAATGCACCAGCGTGTCCTGCTGCGCCACGTCGTCGTAGCAGAACCCGTACGCTTTCGAGTCGATGCTGTGCGCGTGCCAAAATTTGGCGTAAAAATTCGCCGGCGCTTCCGGATAAAATTTCGCGGGATTGTTCCAATTCTCCGGCTCCGCCAGCACATGCCGGTTGATCGCCGCGCAAATCTGCGGCAGCCCACCCAGCACGCCGCTACCCAAAAACGCCTCCTGCGTCGTGGGCTTGCGCGAGCAGGTGGTTCCCTTCGACGTTTTCCCCGATGGATCGGTAAAGATCAGCGCGCCATTCACGACCTTCCCCGTCCAGCCGCCCGGCGTCTTCGCCTCCGTCGCGAATTTATCCCACACTTCGTCAATGTACTTGTCGAAATACTTTCCGTTCGTCTTGCCTTTGTCGAACGTCGCGCGGCACGGCGACACAATCCGCTGCGTGCCTTTCACACAATCCTGAAATTCCGCGGGGGCTTCCTTTTTGAACGCCGCAAAAAGCGCCGAGCGCGGCTCCACGATCCCCACTTTTCGCGATTTACCGTCTGCGTTGAAAAGCTCGATTGTCAGCGGAATCACAAATTCATCGACCAGCGTCGTATTCCCGAACCAGCCCGCGCCGCCGTGTGTGAATTCAATGAAATCCTTGTACGTCTCGCCGTTGGCCTCCAGCTTGATGTACAGCCGCCCGCCCCCGCCCATTTTCGCCGGCGCCTCCTTCGCATCGGCCAGCGTCTTGAATGTCTTCCCGCCGTCCAGCGTCCAACTGATTTGCGCGTCGCTGAACTTTCCGCCGGTGTTGTTGACAAACTGATAAAACCCCGCCCCGCTCTCCGCCGTCTTTTCCTGTCCGCAAAACGCAGGCAGCATCGCCGCACAACAAAGCGCCAATAAGAATCTCATCTGGTTCTCCCATCGATCATGCGGCCTGTGAATCTTTGCGCAATCGCGTCGCCAACGAAGCAGGCTGGAAGCCTGCACCACAATGGAAAGCGACTTGATTTCACGCATGGCCTCGCTAAAGTTTGGTGCTAAGCGCGGTTTGCCGCGCCACCTTTATAGACGTATTTCGCCCGCCTCTTGCTTCCGGTTTCCACTTTCCGCCGGCGTAGCTCAGTTGGTAGAGCAATGGAATCATAATCCATGTGTCACTGGTTCAAATCCAGTCGCCGGTATTTTATTTCACCTATGAAAATGGCCTTGGGAAGGCTCCAGAGTCGTCTTTTGTAACATCGCCTTTGTAACATTTTTTGTAACATATTTTGCGATGCGTCCGGCTTATGACGATTCCGGAGCCGTCCCCGTCGTTGACTACCCCATTCTCCTTAAGCCGACATGCGGTCGCTGGTCGTCAACCTTTCCAAGCCCCGAATCCCAATGGCGACGCTGGAACAGATGTCCCTGGCCGTTATCGAGGCGCCAGCCCATCGTCGTCGGTCGGGACGGCGTCATCATCTTCGGCCACACACGCTGGAAGGCGACGAAGAAGGCCGCCATGTTTCAGCAACTCAAGACCGAGGGACGGGAAGGCATCGTCTTCAAGGCCCACCGGGCGTCCTACGAGCCGGGACGGCCCAACATCGGCGAAAAGCGGGTGCGGCATTTTTACAAAAACGCCGACGTGCTGGAGTCGGTGGGGGATTTGCCGCGGGCGGTGATGGGGATCGTGGAGGGGGTCATGGGCAAGCGGGCAAAGACGAAGGCATACGCAGAAGTCAGACGCATGGATTAAAGTCAATCGTCCCATTTCAGCAAAAATAACTCAGAACTGCCCCGTCACCGGCGCTTTCGATGCTTCCGCTGGCGCTCTCATCAGCACCGGCATCGCCGGGTCGCCGAAGATCTGCTCGGTCTTGTTCAAATCACTGTAGTACGAGGAGCCCTTCGTGAAAGCCCACTGTTGCGTCCTCATCAGCGCCGTGCCCCAGCGCATGCTGCTGGTGTTGGCGTTCTTCAGCAACTGGGACGCAAATTCGACGGCGCAATCCGAATTCATGTACGTGGATGTGCCGATCGAGGCGGAGATTCCGCCTTGCGGTTGCGTCAGCGCTTGGATCGCCAGGCTATGGTAATTCTGCTCGTCTTTCGCCATCCAATTTCCGGCGCAAGTGCATTGCAGGAAAACGGCGTGGCCGGTCCAGTTCTGGACCGAGCCGGTGTCCAAAATAACGTTGTTCGCGCTGCCCAAATGCAGCGCGTTGCCGTGGCCGATGTACACGATCCAGTCGGCGAGTTCGTTGGCGGCGCTCGTCATCGCCGCGGTGACTTCGACATCCGTCTGATACGTCACGCCGAGGTAATTGGCCTGCCAAGCCATGTCGGGGATCGTTTGCGCCAGCGCCGCCGCCTGAGCGGGAAAATCGGCAACGGCCGGGTCCGCTCGATCCGTCGCTGCATGAACGCGCACGCCCGACATCGGCGCGCCATTGTTGGACAAAACGTGCCGCAGCGCGCTGCTCAATTCGCTCGCGTCGTTGACCGGCAATCGTCCGACGGCGACTTCGGGATACCCTCGTCCCAAATCGCCGAAGAGCGAATCCGACGTGGCCTGCGCCCAGAACGATGTCGGCACCAAGAACGTCGGACAGAGCGGATCGACGTTCGCGCCCGAGTAGTTGCGATAATCGTAAGTCGTCCGGCCCAGCAGCAGCAGGTACTGCGGGCGCGTCGAGCGCACGGCGTTTTGAATGCCGATCGGGCCGTAGCGGCCGTAGTTGTAGTAATCGAAAATCTGCTCTTGATCGACGAACGCGGAACGCAAGCCCTCTTTCGAGCGCTGCATCAGCAAGGGTTCCACGGCGGAACTGAACTGACTCGGCCCGACCGCAAGATAAGGCGCAGCCCTTAGCGGCTTGACCGCGCTCTTCGTCACGGAATCAGGCAGATGCTCCTGACCCGCCGGGACGACCAGAAACCGGCCTGTTCTTCCGGCGCTGCCAATGAACCGAATCCTGAACGTACCGTCGGCTTGAGCTTCTGCTTCGTATGGAACGAGCGCCGCACGATCAGAGAAGCGCGTGTCCACAACCCACGCGTTTGCGCTCTGCACGTTGCCAACTTCGTACAGCGCAGATTGGCCGCTCAAATTGTTGATCGTGAGCGGCTGCGAACCATCGAGCGTCTGCGTGTAGGACAGCGTCATCGAATGCAGGAACGCAATCTGTCCC
This sequence comes from Planctomycetota bacterium, assembly GCA_035308565.1. GTDB lineage: Bacteria > Planctomycetota > SZUA-567 > H5-PLA8 > H5-PLA8 > JANXLS01. The sequence continues at coordinate 4,788 of DATGGK010000095.1, forward strand.
GCGTCGCCGTTCACCGCCGGCGTGATCAACTCGATTTGGTTCGCGCCTGCGTTCAATACGCCGGATGGAATTTGGAACGTGAGTTGAATCATTTGGCCCACACCGCTCCACTGCGCCTGCCCGATGGGCTGTCCATTCACGGCGACTTGCAGCGTGTGGTCCTGCGTCAAGCTCCACAGGTTGACGATAAGCGATCCCGCGCCGCATGTTGCGTTCGGCGCGTTGATCGAAAAACTCTGATCCGTGCCATCGGCGAGATACTGGCTCGAAAACCACGGCGGGTAATTGTATGGCCGCAGATTGAAATCGAAGTACACGTCGTGAAACTCCGCGCTCGCCGTCATCGGCGCTTGCGTGTTGACCGGCAGCGTGCTCGTGAACAAACCGCTGGTCTGCGACAGAGTACCAGCCGCCGTCGCTCCGCCGATGCTGCGCAGGAAAAGCGCGTCTTTGTCCGTGTAATCGTCCTGATAGCCTTCGCCGAAAACGAGCAGCCCCGCGGACGTCTTCGCCAGCGCGGTGAGCGCCCGCCCTTCGCGCTGAATCGCCACGTGATTCGCATCGAATCCAGCCGGCAGCATCGACTGCGGAATCAACAGCACGCCCGGCGTGCTGTACACAATTTTCGCCGCCGTGTAGCTCGATACTGTCGATGGCGTTTTCGCGGAGAACCAGCGGGCGGCGGCGGCGGAGTTTATCGTGAGCGGCGCGCTTGCAAACGAGCAGCCGCCCGCTCCCTTGCGGTCGCGGCTCGTCATGCCGTCGCGGCTCGCATTCGCGTCGCTCGATGCACCGTTGAGTTCGTGCAGGCAGGCCGCTTGCACCACGAGATCGTCCGGGCCAAGTGTGCGCACTGTTGGAACGGCGACATTCCTGTCGCCGCTCTGCGCTGAATCGACGGCTCGGAGAGCCGTCCTACGATTTTGCGCAACGCTCGCCATCGCCACGTTGATGCTCTCCGCAGCGATGAAGGTGTCTCGCCGCGAATCCACCACAACCGGCCCCGCGATGTCGCGATAGGTTTCGTGCGAACCTTGAATGCTGACGCTTTCCAACTTGTACTCGCAAACGCCCGGCTCGGCCCAATCGTAGAATTGGTATAATTTCGCGTCGGGATTGGTGATGCGGCCGGCGATCAAGGCGGGATTGACGCGCGTCCACCCGCTCCCTTGCGGTCGCGGTTCGTCGATGGAGCGCCGATAGAGATGGAATCCCGCATTCTGAAATTCCGAGATGCAATGCCAATCGAGCCGCACGCCGGCGCCCTCCGCCCGCGCGGTAAAAGAAGTCACGGTGACCGGCGTGACGGACGTGCCGGTGAAGACGAGATCGACTTGGTTGTAGCCGGCGGGCAGCACCGCGCCTGGGCCAAGCGCGCTATGCAACAGCGGCGACGATCCGGAAATGGAATAGCGAAGATTGTAGTGCGTGCCCAGCGTGAATCCCGGTGGCGCGTCGAGGGTGAAGAATGTGTAGTTGATGGCGCCGTTAGTGCACGACAAAACAGTGTAGCTGGTCGGCGTCGCCGGCGTGGTGTCCGTGGCAAACGAAAAAACGCTTTCGCCGAAATTCGTGTTGACACCGTTTGTAACCACCAATTTCTGCGAAAAACCGCCCGCGTTCCTTACAACCACCGCGAATTTGCCTCCGCTGGAGAGATCGACCGAATCGGCGTTCATTTGCTCATTTGAAGTCAAGGCGCCCACCGTTTTGGCCAGACCGGGCCAGACGACCGCATTGCGATTTGTATCGGATGCAACTATTGTACCCGCCGTACCGGTACCGCGCAAAAGGCAGCCAGCCGACGCAGGCGTGTTGACGCTTGAGTTGTTGAGGTTTACGCTTTGACATGTTCCATTTACAGTGAACGTGCCGTTGTTGATTACTTGTACAGGTCCGCTTACCGACCCGCCGGCACTTACCATCATAGTCGCCGAGTTTAACACCTGTATACCACCGAGCATCAACGATCCATTCACCGTGAGGTTGCCTGTGTTGGCCACAAAAGAGGAATTATTTGTCGACATCAATGACGCGCCGGACGCAATGGTGGCACTGCCGTTGTAAATGTCTACCGCATTCCCCATGTTGAGGGACGTTCCAGACTGCAGATTGAACGTGCCGCCAAACATGGTGATGGCATTGATTGAATTGGGCCCGCCCGAATTGATGTTCGCAGTGCCGGAATTGACTCTAAGATTAGCCGTGGGATCCAGCGGGCCCGTTAAGATCAGCGTTCCACTGCCGCTTTGTTGCACCGTAATGTAGTTTCCAATCGAATTCGGCACGACAACCGTGTCGCTTCGGTTGAACAACAAATTATTGGAGCCGTTGGAGTTGCCGTCGCCGGAAATCGGACCGCTGCCAAGATTACCAGTTGTCCCGCCATTCCCTACATGAAGGTTTCCCATGAGCGACACGGCGCCGGTCAGCGTATTATTGCCAGTCAGTGTGACATCTGGGAAAGCAAAACTGGTTAAGTCTTCCACCAGGCTGAGCGCGCCGCTGCCGCTGAGGTCGTTTCCAAGTTGTGTGATAATTCCGCCAGAGTATGCCAAAGTTCCATCGTTCACCACCGGTCCGCTGCTGATCGTCCCAAAATTAAAATTGCCGAGGCCGAGCCTCAACGTCACGCCATTGTTAATTGTCGTTGTACCTGTATAGGTGCTGGTGTCGGTTAAATTCAGTGTCCCGTTTGCTCCATTTAGCGTAAACGATGTACCGGCGACGGGGACATCGACTTGAGCGGTGACTCCGTCGATAACAGAGAAAACTCCGGTGGTGTTGGTCAAGGGCGACTCGTTGCTGGTGACCAGCGACCCCGCGCCCACATTGTCGAAGATGACGGCTTGAGCCGTGTGCGCGGCTTCGAGCGTCACGGCATGGTGAATTAAGACCGTGTCGCCGGCAGCCGGAACCGCGCCCCCAAGCCACGTCGCCGCCGTGCCCCAGTTTCCGGCGGCTGCGGTGGCAATGATGTTGCCCGACGATTGAACCAGACCCAGCGGTGTCGTGGCATCGTATTTCGCCGCCTGGCTGTTGACGGTGTAGCCGGAGATGGGTGAGGCAATGTTGGTGCTCTGTCCATTGAAGAACAGGTTGGCGGTGCCTGTCGCGTTGCCGGCGCCGCGGATCAGGTTGACGGTCGTTCCCGCCGAAAGCGTTGGGAGCGCACCGCCAGCAGAGCTGACGGTCAACTGGCATTTGAGACTGCCGTTGGGAATCAGAATGACGGTGTTGGCCGTGCCGGGCGAAAACGCCAGCGTGCCGATGGTTTCGAGCCGGCTGGCGGAAGTTCCCGCCTCCATGCTGAGCGTGCCGCCGTTGAGCGTGACTAGCGCCGTATCAGAGACGCGGCCCGGCGATGCCGGTTCCGCGGTGGCGCCGACGCTGTTGAAGTCGAGCGTCGCGCCGGCATTCACGGTAATGGTTGGACTCGAGGCGATGGCGCCCGTGTTTCCAGTTATTTGCAGCGAGCCGCCATTGACGATTGTCGTTCCAGTGTAGAGTTGCGCGCCGGTAAAATTCAGCGTGCCGCCGCCGGTCTTGACTAAATTTCCGGACGTCGCGGCAGAACCGGCGAGGACCAAACTTGTTGCAGCGGGAACGTCAAATGTTGCCGTTTTTCCCGCCGTGACGGTAAAGTTGCGGTTCGAGTTGCCTTGGCCGCTCAAAATGCCGCCGTCCATGACAAGATTTGTCGCCGCACTGGATGAAGCGCCGATCGAACTGTCGGAAGTGCCCCCGTTATATATGTAGCCAGCAGACAATGTGCCCGCTGAGATTTTGGTGACTCCCGTATACGCGCTTGCGGTGCTCAAGAGAGCCAGCGTTCCAGCGCCGACTTTGGTCAATCCGCCGGTTGTCGTTGGATTACTGATCGCACTCGTAAGCGAAAGCGTTGTGGCCGGGCTCGTAACGTCGAATGTGCTCACAGTCGCGTTTGTGAGAACAATAAAGTGATCGGTTGAAACCGACGGGCCTGTGTATTGCAGCGTGCCATTTCCAATGATCAGATTCGTAAAGTTCGTTGCATTAAATCCCGTGCCTATCCCGCTCGGACTTCCACTGATATCCAGCAGGCCAATGCTCAGAACCCCGCCGTTAATGGTCGTGGTTCCGTTGTACGTATTGACTCCGGAAAGCGTCAAAGTGCCCGTTCCGGTTTTGATGAGATTTCCTCCCACCGTGGCGCCTCCGCCGTCGGAAATAATGCCGGCGTATGGGCCGGGACTGGTACTGTCGCCGCCAATCGTCAGGGTCTGAACGCCCAAGTTTAAGTTGCCGCCCGCCGCCCCTCCGCCGGTCAGCGATCCTATCGAGATGTTAAATCCGGTAATGTCCATCAAAACTCCGGCGGTATTGGCCAGCGTCACCGCTGAGTTTGTGCCGAAGGCGGTCGTGGAACCAGCTTGCAGAATTCCTCCATTGACCACGATGGGGCCCGTGTAGCTGCTGTTCGCCCCTGAAAGAATCAGCGTGCCCGGGCCGTTCTTGATCAAGCTTGCTCCCGCAAGCACCGCGCTTTCCGTAGCACTGCCGGTGCCGGACGCCGAGTTCAGCACTGTGCACAGTCCACTCGTGTTCGTGAGCTTGTCGGTCGTGGCGAGCAGCGAACCGACGCCCTGATCGAACAACACGGCTTGCGTGGTGCGAGAGGTGGTATCCACAGTGACATTGTGACGAATCACGATCATGTCGTTCGCCGTGGGGACGGCGCCGTTGAGCCAGGTGGTCGTGGCGCTCCAGTTCCCGTTTTGTTTCGTAATGAATGTGTTGGTGGTGGAACTTGGCGCGAGCCCCGTCGCGCCCGTCGCGTCGTATTTTGCGGTCTGACCATTCACCGTGTAGCCGGCGATCGGCGCGGCAACGTCCGTCGCTTGACCGCTGAAAAACAGATTCGCCGTGCCCGTGCTCACTGCTTCGCGAATCAGATTAACAGACGCTCCCGCAGAAAGCGTCGGCACGCTCCCGCCGGCGGTCAACTGGCAGTTGAATGCACCGTTGGCGGCGAGAATAATTGTGTTGGGCGGACCCGCGGTGAAGTTCAGCGAGCCAATCGTCTCCGTGCAGTTGGTCGTGGCGTTGGCCTCCATGCTCAGCACCCCGCCGCTGAGGGTGATGACAGCGCTGTCGGAGAGCCGTCCGGGTGCGGCTGGATTTGCGCCGGTCGCCTGAATGTCGAAAGTCGTGCCGAAAGTTATGTTGATCGAAGGGGAGGCCATCGTTCCCGTCAGCGTTAATTTGCCGGCGTTGATGGTGGTTGTTCCAGTGAAAGTGCTGTTTCCCGCAAGCGTGAGAACACCTGACCCCGCCAGCGTAAGACTATTTGCCGTGGTTCCATTCGCAATGGAGCCAAGCCCCAGTGCGCCGTTGCTGACCGTGACCGTGCGGCCGGTCCCCGCCGCGGTTCCGAGCGTTGTGGCGCCCGTTCCCAAGGTCAAGTTTTGAGCGCCCGCGAAGATGAAATTTCCGTTGATTGTGACGGCGTTGTTTGTCGTGCCAGTCAAGTCGATGTTACCGCCGCTCGAGTTCCCCAGCGTTCCACCGGAAATCACCAGCGGCCCGGTGCCCAGCCCTGAATTCGACGCGCTGGTGCCCTGCGAGTTGATGTTCAAACCGCCGGCATTGAGCGTCACACCGCCCGTGAACGTGCTGTTGCCGGCGAGATCTAAAGTCCCCAAACTGCCGGATGCAATGATCAAGCTGTTGGCCGTCGTTCCATTGGCCATAGTTCCGAGAACTAATTCTCCGGCCGTCATGAATAGGGTTCGGCTGGTTCCGGCGCCGGCACCCAAAGTTGAATTGCCCCCGCTCAAATTCAACAGGCCGCCGGTGAACGAGAAGTCGGCGTTGATCGCGAGCACGTTCTTCGTCGTGCCGGAAAGGTCGATCGACGGATAGGCGGTATTGTCAATCCCGCCGCCGTTAATGGTGAAGGTTCCAGTGCCCAAGGCTGAATTCGTGGCGAGGGTGCCTGGCGCACCGATGCCCAATGTGCCGGCGTTCAGCGTTACACCGCCGGAGAATGTGTTGTTGCCCTCAAGCGACAGTTTTCCCGTACCTGCTTTGATGAGGCTGGTGGCAGTGGTGCCGTTTGAAATGACCCCGTGGATAGTCGAGGCCAGAGACGGCGATCCCGTGGCGGTCACCGTGCGGCTGGTTCCGCTCGCAGTGCCCAGGCTCATCGTGCCGTTCAAGATGATATTTCTGATTGAAAAATCGGCATTAACGATCGTTGGATATGCCGCAAGACTCACTGTAGCACTGGGGCCGCTAATTATCGAACCGCCATTGATGGTCAGCGTGTTGGTGACGGCACCCAGCGCGGCGGAGGAATCCGCTTCCAGCGTGCCGCCATTGAGCGTTACGCCGCCGGTGAATGTGTTCGTCCCCGAAAGCGTGACGCCGTTCGTGATCAAAATTGCCACCTTGCCGCTGCCGTCGCCGATAATGCCGCTGACAGTTGTGAACCCTCCGGCTCCGCCAAACGTAAGCAACTGCGTTCCCGCTCCAGAAGTGATGTTGCCGGAGATTTTGGTGCCGTTCAGAATTGTCAAGGGTTGGCTGATCGTCACATTTCCGGTGATATTTCCAATGGCCGGAAGCGAATACGTTCCGCTCGTTAGAAAATTCCCGACAGTGATATTCCTGGCAACGGTGCCAAACTGGGGGCCGCTTAGTGCCGGACTGCCGTTAAAATTTGTCGTGGACGCGTCGCCCAAAACAATCGTGCTGGAGTTTCCGACCGTGCTGTTTCCGCTTGCCCCCACATTGGCGGTGATGAAAAGAGTCCCATTGGAAATGGTTGTTATGCCAGTGTACGTGTTCGCCGTTTCGACAATTAACGTGCCCGCTGAACCTGTCCCCGTATTCAGCGTCAGGCCGGCCGTACCCGCAAGTATGGTGGTCTGGTCGGTGGCGATAATGCCGGTCGCGACGTTTATTTTCCCTGTGGTGAGGGTCAAATCGCCGCCGAGCAACGTGTACGAACCGTTCATAGTAAGTGAATTCGCGACGGCGCCCGAAGGAATGGCAGGAAAATTGGTTGCACCGTTATTAAATACCACATCGTCCGTCGAAATTGGCGCGCGATTTTGGCTCCAATTCGATGCGGTGGCCCAAACATTGGTGGTGCCCTGCCATGTGTTTGTCGTTGAAGCCTGCGCATGGCTCAAGACAATCAAAAAAACCGTGATCAAGACGAATCGGAGTGTCATGTGTTATCCCCTCATTCGCGATGTGTGCTTATCTATGATATTTCCGGCTTGCCGGATTGATCGAAAAGAAGAGATTAGCGAAGCCGTATGCAGAAATCAATTCTGAACTTGCCGCTTTGGATTGCAAGAGTTCACTTGTAGAGATTCGTATGTTATCGTAATCGAGCGCATCGCAGCGTTTCAGCCCAGAATCATAGCGGGCTTCCGTTGACTTTGGTCCAGGGCGAAAATGCGCCAATTCCATGCAATTTGATCACTCGCTTCCACACCTTGTCGCCGCAAAAGGCGAAGAGTGTATTGAATTCAGGCCCGCCCAGACAGACTCCGATCACGCGGCTTCGATCGGGCATCGGCAAGATAACCTGCGACGGACCGTCATCGGCGCAGACTTGGATACCCATGCGCGTTGCAACAAACAGTTGCCCCTCCTTGGCGTAGCAAATGGATTCGGGGCCTGCGTCGTCATCCCAATCGGCTACGTGCAGCCAGAAGAATCGCTCTTTATTGCCGAGTGTGCTATCGGCGTTAATCTGGTAACTGTAAATCCATTTCGAGCGGCCATCGGCCACGGCCAACAGCCACTCGTCAGGCCGATAGGCAAGCCCAGCGGGAGATTTGATGCCGGAATCGACGGCGTGCTTCTTGCCATCTTTTACCCACCAAACTGTGCTGGCTTCACCGGGCTTTTCCTCGGCCGTGACGTACAAACTTCCGTCCGGCCGGGCGAGAATGTACTGCCCTCGAATTCCATCGGCTAAAAGGCGGCCTTTTCCAGGAGCGTCATAACACAGGATATTCCCGGTGTTGGTGGAGACCGTGTAAAGCTCGTCTTTGGGACCAATGGATAGACTGTTGGCTTGAGCCGCATCAGGCAGAAACACTTCGATCTTGCCATCAAGGCCAATGCGGCGAATCGTGTTAGCGGGAATATCCACGAAAAATACCTCGCCCTTCGAATTGCACGCGGGTCCGCGTGCGTCGCGAAATCCCTGTGCAACTAATTCCCATTTACCATCTGGGATAATCACGTCGCGTACACGCGGAGCGCTCGGCCCCGCTTTAACCGGTTCCGGCCAGCCCTTCCAGATGAAGCGCATCGCTTCCGGGAAGTGCTCATTCCATCCGGTAACGTGACCGCCCTCCAATGGATGGAACGAATAATCGTAGCCGGAGAACTTCAGCGCTTTGTCCATTTCCTGATCCAGCAGGTACCAGTCGCCGGCGGCGTTTTCCATGTCGTGGGTGCCGGTGGTGAGATAGGCGCGGATGGGCTTGGCTTCGAACTTGCGAATCAGAGTCGGGAATTCATGCCCGCCGCGAAACGCCACGAAGCTGCCGCTGTTGGCATAGACTCGCGAGAAAGCTTCGGGCCGTTCCCATGCGGCGTTGAACGCGGATATTCCGCCGCTGCTCCCGCCGGCAATGCAGCGATCGTTGCCGTTGGTGGATAATTTAAGGTCAAATGTTTTTGCGACGTACGGCAGCAACTCTTCGGTGAGAAAGCGGACATAGTTGTCTCCGACGCCGTCATATTCAAAACACCGATTCCGGCGACCGAGTGTATTTTTCATGGGAGCCGGCAGTGATCCTGACGAGACAAAAACGCCGATGGTGACGGGCATCTCCTTGGACGCGATGAGCGCTTCCAACATGCTTTTTTCCTTCGCATTGTAACCATCCTGCCGGACATAAACGCATGCAGGCGTTTTGCCATCGTATTGAGCGGGAATGAACACCGTGCCGCTTCGCTTCGTCCCTGGGAAGATCGCACTCTCAGTAAATTCGAAAGTTTTAATTGATCCTCTGAGGACATCGGCAGGGAACGTGGGCATTTTAGCGCCCAGAAGGGGTTTGATCAGCCATTGCAAATGCTCGTCGTCGGCGCGATATTCCCATAAATCTTGCTTTGCACCTGCATTGCTCTTGCCGCCGAAATCGTCGAGTCCTTTGCCGGGAGCATGTTTGGGGAGAAGACCGAACGTTCCCTCGGGATTGCGTTTGATCGCCCACAATTGCCAGGGTTTGCCGCTCTCCGTTTCGAGAACGATGCTCGTACCGCTGTCCGTTCCTCCTCCGGCCGCGGCGAGCACGAGCGTGGTGCTATAGAATGGCTTGATGGTATAGAAGCCGTCACCTTTGGCAGAAATAACCCATTTCTGATTTGCCTTTCCGGATGGAGCGCCGATCGATACTTTGGTATTTTCGGTCGTGCCTGAATCAACGGCTTCCAGAACCATCTCCGGCGCGCTGACCGGAACGATCGTAAATGAGCCCTCCCAGTCCTGAGCAAAAACGTCTGCGCTCAATACGAGTGCCAAAAATAAAGTGACGATGGAAAAAGTACGCTGTCGCATTTTGCAATGGGGGTTCATTTTTTCCTTTCGGGCATCGGCTCGCACCCAATCATTCATTCTTCTTCGGCAGCAATGACACAAAAAAGTCGACCGCTTTGTCCGCAAAGGGCTGATGGCCAGCGCTGGGAACCTCAGTGAGCGTCAGATTCTCATAGCCGTTCTCACGAGCGAGCTTGCTGGCGTCTTCCCATTGCTGGGCGAGAGCAGACTTGTACGCGTCCTTGTCGCCGAGAAATGCGTGGATCGGAAGCTTAGTGCGCTCTGGGGCTTTCGAAATGTCTGCGACGCCGCGAAACCGAAAATTGGCCGCAGTCGGTGCCGCCCCGGCGAGGAGTTCGGGATGCGTGAAGATGCATTGCCAGGCCAAATGTCCGCCCGCGGAAAAGCCGGTGATGAAGAATTTCGGTTGTCCCTTGGCCGACTTTTGAACTTCCTCGACGATCGCCAGAACGGCTTTCAAGTCGGCCGGATCGTTGCCATTGGAACTGACACATGGCGTGACAATAATGAACGGTTGCACGCCACGCGCCTTGATAAATCCTTGGCAATTTCCCGGGAAATTGTGGCCCGATCCCTCGATGCTCACCAGAATCGGCCAAGTGGAGTTGGGCGTCCAGCCCGTGGGGAGCGACAAGTAATATTGTACACCGACGGCCGCGGCCGTTTTAAGCTCGGATTTCGGGTCCGAAATCTCGCCGCAACAGCCGCAGCGGACCAGTACGGCGACAACGAATCCGATGATGAGCGGCGTTTGGTAGCGCATGAAACATCCTCTGAATCAATTAGAGGATAGGAATATCGCATCAAAAGTCCAGCGGACGTGACGCCCAGTCGTGCCCAAACTGTCGCGGACGCTGGAATCGATGTGCGGGCCGAAGACGCATCCGGGCAACGAGCAGATTGCGAAATTCCTGTACCAGCGCGCCGACGAAGTCTTCAACTACTTGCGCGATCCGCGACTGGGCGCCACGAACTGGCGTGCCGAACAGGCCGTGCGCCCCGCGGTCGTGAACCGCAAAGTGTGGGGCGGCAACCGAACGGAGGCCGGCGCCGAAGCGCAAGGACGGCTGGTATCGGTGCTGCGGACCTGTTGGCAACGCGGACTTCACGCGCTCGATTTCCTCTCCCAAACGCTTCGTGCCCCGCCGCAAAAATGTCCAAAGCTCTTGCTTGCCACAAACTGACCCCTATGCTCGCAGACCATCAGATAGATGCGCTTGAGGGCGGTAAACAATTACTGACGATTTTATCAAGGTAAACGGCCCTCGATCAACGAACTGGTCACTGATGTCATGCCAACCGGGCAACGCCGTTACAGAGAATCCAGGAAACTTAAATCTCAGGTTATTCATTTCAATTGCCCCGGGTATATTGCATTTGGAGCACCACAATGGGTAATAAAATGCGTGGTTATTATCCTCGTTTCCTCGTTAGTCATTGCCCAGCCTTTGTTTGGGCTGTAATTCGACGTAAAACTGAATTCCAAATTTGAGGTTTTCCTCGGATTTAACTTGAAGGATCGCCGCGAAACTGCCATCCACTATCCTGAGGATCGAAGGGGGTCTCGGCAGGCGAATAGGTTTGGCGAGGGTCGCTGTGCAATTCCTTCACTCGCAATTGCCGCAAGGGAAAGGTAAGCATCATTAACGTCGTTCATTTGCTGCCTCTTCCGGGGGCAACTCAGATATCTCCCACTGCGCCGAAACGTTTTTGCGCTGAAGAAAGATTCCGGGCAATGAATGAATGAAAATCGCCAAGGTAGGCTCAAGCTCTAAGACTTCATCCAGCCTCCAAACCTTAGGGTCGCTTCCATTATCGACATCTGGATGCCCCCAAAACTGCCAACCGCTATCGCCCACTCGCGCCGGCTCATCTTTACAGGCGAATAATATCGGCGATCGCTTCTCTGCCACGCTACCACTCACGATCGCGGCGAGCCCAAGGTCCGCTCGGCTAACTATCATCAGTTTGCTCCCTTCTTTAGATTTTCAATGTCCAAAAGCACTCGCGCATTGTCATTTGAATTCTCTCCACCTTTAGATCGGGCCGTGTCATGATCGATATGCGCCCTTGATCGGTCAGGAATCTCCGCTCCTGTCTCCGAGACAAGCTTTCCTGCATTTTGACTTGCGTTTTCATCCAGAATTGCCTTTCTCTGCGCAGTCGAATACCTTCTGTAAGGCTCTACTTTTCCCACATCTGGAAGATGAGAGTATGGACCGCCCCCTTGATTCGAATACCGGCCATAGTCCGGGTCCTGGGCGATATCCGTTATCGCATCGACGCGCGCCCTCTCCGGCAAATTCATCCTCTTATCGCCGAGCGGCTTGACTAATTGCCCTTGGGTTGCCCTCGCCGTTCCGCCAAACTGAGGCTCAAAGGGCTCAATATATTTACCAGAGGACAAGCGAATATCAAGCGCTCCTGGCTCGGAAAACGTTATCTGCGTTCCATTGGGCGCAATTATCGGCTCTGGCAGCGGCCTAAGTGACGACCTCGGCAGCAACTCCGGCGCTGTCTCTGCTTCCGCGGCATACACTTCACCCTCCTTCATTCCTTCAGTTATGAGAAATGCTTGCTCTCCAATACAGAGGATGTTTTTCGTCAACTTTCGCTGGAACTGCGCCGACGTTATCTCTCCGCGCCTGAATTGAACACCTAGCTTTGGAATCTCCCTTATCTCAGACGGGACATCTGCTGCAAGCGTCTCTTTCGTCGCCTCCCAAATTGTAACCGGCGGTCCCTTCGGGTGATTACGTTGATACTCCATGATAATCTCAAAGTCGCGTTTGGGATCTGGAAAGGCGGGATTGGTATGGGGCATATCATCCCATTTTCTCAAGACGGCTTGAGCCATGTCTATAATGGGAGGTTTTTTTGTGAGATAGTCCCATATTCCACCTAGAATATCGCCAAAATCCGTCCCCATCGGGTCCGTCCGATTCGCCGGATCCCCGCCGCAGAACCCATACACATTCGGCCCATTCACCATCCCCAATGGATCGCGGCTGTACCATCGGCCAGTAATTGTATCCAGATTCCGATGCCTGCCGTATTTGTCCTTAAATCCCGGTAGACTATGGAACCCTTGAAAATCGACCCACGACTCCAAACTCGCATTCGGCTCCGTCACCGTCACGTTCCCGAACGCATCCATCGTCTGGCGCTGAAACACACTTCCCGCCGCATTTGTCACTCCATACTCGGAGCCGTTGACATCGCCCAACCAATACTTTGTGCCGTTAGTATCCATCGACCACATGATATGATCGATACCGGCGTTGACATACGTGCGCGTGCCGTTCGTCGGTGTGGTTTCCGAAAGGATGGATCCGTCGAAACCATAACTAAAATTGCGCGTCTCGCTGTTGACCGTGATCGAGCCCGCCTGCCAACCGCCGCCGCGCTGGAATTGCGCAGTGTCCGCATCGTCCGCGATGCCTTCGTACTTGTGATGCGCCGCCGTCATGTAATTCAACGCGTCCCACTCATACGTATACGTCTCGCTCCCAATCGTGTTCGTCCCCCACGCAATCGAATCGTTCGTCGAGTTCCCGAAATCCGCAATACATTTCCCGCTCGCGGCCTCGTTGTCGTCAATTAAACTCACCGTATTGCTGATCGCCGCGGCCTGCGCCAGGTATGTGTGCGACGTGCCGTCCGAACCGCGCACGGTCAGACTCTCGATTGAAATGGTGTCGCTCGATACCTCATCGGCCGTGACGCAAAACCCGATAGTCCCACCCAGGCTCACGCCGCTCACCAGCACCGTCTTGAATTGATCGCCCGTCGGCGCGAAATCGAGTGTCTGTCCCGCCGCGTCGCCGTTCTTCACATGGTACGTCAGTTTTTTGCCGTTGATATTCTTGTAGCTGACGACAATCGTCGCCGTGATGGTATGTGTTTTCTGAAGTGTGTTGCCATTGTCGTCGTATACATAATCCAGCCGCGACCCATCCGCCAACTTCGCCGATGTCAATTCATACCGCGCGTTCACCGCGTACGTATCCGCTCCCTTCCCCGAAATCGTCCGCGTCAGCCGCGTCCCCACGTTGTCATAGGTATAGCCAATGGTATAGTTCCCGCCGCCGCCTGCGTGCATCTCCGAAGTCAGCCGCAGGCCGGCGTCGTACCCAAACGCAATCGCCTCGCCGCTCGGCGCGATGGTCAGCGAACTGCGCCGCCCCGGCGCCGCAAACCCCGCCGTGAAACTCGCCAGCGTCGTCTGGTCCTTCGTGTACGCCAGCCCCGTAATATCCATGTCTCCATTGTATGTATACGACTTAACAATCCCGTTCCCATACGTCTCCGCGTTCAACACTCCCGCCGCGCTCCGCCCGAACGTCACGCTGTTATTGGCAATCGCATCGGTCATGCTCTGCAGGAACGGCGTCTGTCCATTCGCCGTATCGTACGCATACGTCAACTCCGCGCCCGCGTAGCTCTTCTTCGTCATCAACCCCAGCGGATGGTTGTACTCAAACGTCTCCGCATCGCTGCTCGCCACCCTCCCGCACTGATCCAACGTCCAATGCATCGTCCCGTCGCTGGTCGGCGTGTAGCCGTCGTAAGTATAAGTCAGCAGATCGCTCGCCTGGTTGCCATTCACGACGCTCAGCGCCGAGCGCAATCCATTGTCAAGATTCCGCAGCGCAAACTCATGCCCCATCGCATCGCTCATCCGTATCGCGAATCCCGCCGGGTCATACCCCACCGAGCTGTTCTTCCCGCCGGGCAAACTTGTTTTCACGCAGCGGTGCTGGTTGTCGTATGTAAAGTTTACAACATAGCCGTTGCCGTCGGTCACTGAATCCATATCCTGCGCGTCGTTGTAATGGTAAGTCAGCTTCCCCTGGCCGGTCACCGTCTTCGCGGCAAGCCGGTTAAAATTGTCGTAGCAATATTTTTCCACACGTCCATCGGAATAGGTCACTTGAGCTATTTTTCCGTTGGCCGCGTAATCGGTGTGCGTGTGCCGTTTGCCGGGTCCATTCACATCCGTGGTGCGCCCCGCGCGGTCGTAACTATATTTGACCGTCCGCCCGTCGGCATCCGTGGCGCTTTGCAGCAGGCCGGTGTTGTAGTATGTATACGTGGTGACATTCGCGGACCCTTCGGGATCTTCGAGCCGCACCACGCGGCTGGCCCTGTCGTACTCCTTGTATCTGACATAAGGCGCCACGTTGCAGCCGTTGACCGCGTTCCCGCTCTCGTCCATCGCCATCAGGTACGTCTCGCGGATCGCATTTCCATTGTCGTCGTACTCGAACTGCACGCCGCGCCCGTCGCCAAACAGCAGCGCCTTCAACTCCGCCGAATCCGAATCGTAAATATACTTTGTCACCTCGCCGCGGTCGTTGGTCACCGAGCGCACCGCGCCCGACAGATGCAAATCCACGCCGCCGCCGACGCCCGCCTGGTCCTTCACGCCGGTCATGATTTTGTCGCCGGATGTATATTGAGGATGGATGGTCTTCCCGTTCCCATCGGTCAGCGACAGCGCCTGCCCGTCGTTCATGTACTTGCACTTTTCAATTACATCCTGCCACGGCCCCACGCCTGCTATGCCCGGCGCCCCGTCCGTCCCGCCCACCGCGCTGAACGTCACCGGCGTCGTCTCGTGCGTCGTCCACGCCGCGGGCCGGCCGTGCGCGTCCGTCGAAAGTATCTGCGTCAGCGCGCTGGTCAGCGTGTCGGTAACTTTATCCGGCGTGAATTGATACTTGGGATTCGCCGGATCAAAGTGCCGGTCCACAATCTGCTGTGAATTAATCGAAGTCGCGGTCGAACGCCCCAGTCCGTCGTTCACGTGCGTGATCGTCATGTCGCCGGGCGGCTTGACGCTCCGCGCCATGCCCAGTTCGTCGCGCTGAATATCGGTGACCAGCGACACATCCGGCATGCCGGACCGCGTCACCGCGCCATTGCGGTCGTGGACCGCGGTTTGTGCCGCAAAGCCGGGGACCGTAATCGACTCCGTCAAGCCGTTCAAATCGTACGTACGCGCGGCCGCCTGCCGCAGCACATCCGCCGTGGCGTCGATGCGGCCAGAGGGCCTAAAGCGCTGCGTGAGCGCATCGTTCCCCGCGGCATCCTTTTGCACCACCGCTTTCCCCGCGTCGTCAAAAACCGTTTCGTAAACCCGCTTCGCCGAGCCGTCACCAGGAATCGCGCTCATCCGCGGCACCTTCACGATCGTTCGCCGCCCCAACAAATCGTATTCAAAATCTATTTGGATCTTTACGTCATCCGTCGCCTGAATCTCCGCGCTGGCGGGATTAAGATTTGCGTCGAAATCAGAAAACGTCGTGACCGTCCCCGATGGCGCCGTTACACTCTCGACCGCTCCAATCTCATTGATGCTGCGCGTGGTCGTGCGGCCATCGGCGTCTTGCATCATGATCCAATTGCCGGCGGCATCGTAAAACACGCCGGAACTTCCGCCGTCGTCGATATCCGCGCCGCCGCCGTCCGGCGCCGCCGCGGCGCTTTTCTCGCCGTCCGCCAGCAACGGACCCTGCGTGACGGTGTTGCGCCCAAACACGTCGTACCACTTCTTGATGTGCCGGCCCGTGGGTAATTGAATGTCAAGGGGTTGTCCGAAGTAATTGGTGGTGTATTGCGTTTTGCAATTGTTCGCGTCGATCCCCGCGCCCTCCAGCGTCGAGCTCAGAATCCGTCCCACGGAATCGCGCGTGAATGTGCGAATCACGCCGTCCTTCGGCCCTTCGATGCGCTGAACGCCGAAGCGGTCCTGAACCACGGTATAGGTCGATCCCGCCGATGCCGAATTCGCATCGGTGGAAGTAATGACATCGGTGAGAATGGTGCCATCGAACGACGGACAATGCCCGACGCTGTCACCTTTGCTCGATTGGGTGGCCGCGGTTAAAGTAAACGACTCGATGTAGTTCGGACCGTCGGAACTGTAATTGGTATTGTTTTCCTGAGTGTATGCCGTTGACGAAATGCCAACGCCGTCCGAGTCTAAAACGCTCTGCAGCTTTCCATTATCGTATGTATAAGAAGTGGTTCCCTGGAATTGATTGGTCGTGGAATCGATCAACCCATTGTCGTCGGCGCTCTGCTGCAGCGTGATTGTACCGCCCGGAAGTTTGATGCTCGTCCAGACGCCCTTTCGCGCGTCGTAGGTATATTCGGTCGTCGGGTCGTCGGTCCCGGACTTGAAGTTGTGAACGATGCTCTTCTGGTCTTTGAATCGATGCTCGAGCGTCATCATGCTCTGATCTTTTTCGCGGCGCACGGAATAAACCACGCCGAACGTGGTGCTGACCGTCGCTTCGTCTTGCTTTTGCGAATTGGCCGGTTGCACATCCGTCGTTTCGTCCGCGAAGCTTCCATCGTCTGGATTAATCGTATACTCCGCCCCAAGCGCGTTCTTAAACG
This sequence comes from Planctomycetota bacterium, assembly GCA_035308565.1. GTDB lineage: Bacteria > Planctomycetota > SZUA-567 > H5-PLA8 > H5-PLA8 > JANXLS01. Next base: position 21,769 of record DATGGK010000095.1, read on the forward strand.
TCACGATTCGATCGTTTGGATTCAACGTGAAATCATAATTCCCAAGCGGCCCGGAAATGCCGGTATCGGATATGGACACCGCGCCGGACGGCCCGGTGATCGTCATATTTCCGTTTTCGTCGGAGTCGAACTGAACCAGGTTGCCCAAGTTATCCGAAACGCGCTTGAGCCGCCCGCGCGTGCCGTCGTATTCCTCATACTCCAGTTTGGCAACATTGTTAAAGACATCGCGGATTTCAATCAGCTTGCCCGTGACGTCTTCGAACACGTACTGCTTATTCTCGTTCGGGCGCAGCAGCACATAATACCTGCGTACTTGAGAATACTTGGCGCCTTGGTCGCCAAACATTCGTTTGCTGACCATTTTGATCGTCGAGAAATCGCCCTTCAGCGGATCGGATCTCCATATTACATCGCTTTCCGCGGTGGCGCTCAAATCGCCGCTGCTGGTGAACTCGATCCGCCTCCCGTCCCCCTCAATCAGCACAAGCTTGCTCGCGCCATGAATCAGCCGCATTTCCAGCGTATGGCGGAAGGGCCGGCGAAGATCGGTGAGCCGTGCGTCGAGCACCGGCAAGTACGAAGAGAAGTCCCCGTTTGAACTTCCCGGAGCCGTCGCGTCATGATAATAACTTGCCGAATTTGCATAAGACGATGGCTGATCCTGAAGCCATTTACGCATTCCAAACGGCAACAGCCGGTTGTTCAATTCGCCGCCGATCGCGTCGCGGCTGTCATAGTAAACGGAAATATCCGGGATGATTGGCGAGCCCATACGCACAGCCGGCCACGCGCATTTGAGCGCGCCGGAGACAAGTTCAACCGACGCCACGTCGTTGATCGGCGCGCGCGGCGCGCCCGTGCGCCGCCCTGCATTATTGTCGGAAACGCCATGAATAAACAGGCGCACGGAGGCTGCGGATGTCTGATCGGCGCCGGGAAGCCATTCGATAAAGCGCCGCTCCGAATGCGGGTAGCCGTCGATCGGCGATTCCGGATCGGGCAGGCACTCCACATAAAACTGACCCTTGGACTGTCCGATCATCGAATTAAAATCGGCATAGTCGTCATCCTTCGTCAAATCCCACGTCTTCGAGTATTTGTTTACGATTTTCGTTACGGGATCGGGATCGGGCGATCCAATTAGATTTTCCGGCGTCTTGTTGCGCGTTTTCCAAAGGCGCAAATTGCTGCTGTAGTTCACGGTAATATAGCGTATCGCCACATCGGAATAGTTATTCGGATCCGGCCTCGGATCGGAAAGCGTCTTGTCAAATGTGACCAGCCGCAGCCCTGTGTCGCTCGAGGCATCGCCGGAAGATGCGAAATCCGGCGTCGATGGAGTTCCCGTCGTACCCACTTCAAAATCGTCGTTGATCGGGACAATGACGCCGTATGTGCGCTGGCGGTCTTGGTCCTCGTCGTCTGTGCGTCCATCGTTGTTTTCGTCGATCAAAAAATGGGGTGCAATAACGCGAACCTTGATGTGGTCTGTTTTTGTATCGACATACTCCTCGTACGTCTCCTGATCCGTCGACCAGTGTTTCGTCGTGACGCTCGCGTCAAATATTCCCTCAGTTTCACGCCGCAAAACGACGACCTGATCGGGATCCTCATGAAACGTTAAGGGATCATCGCTCAGTCCAGAAATTTGACCCCATTCCGCCATTAGAAACAAGGGCTGACCAAGCGGAACAAACGAGGGCAAATCCGGTATAATAGGAGGAAAGAATTTGCCCTGCAAATCCTGGAAATTTCCCGCCCCGTCGAAAGCTCTCAACGTCATCAGAAAGGATAACGTCTCGTAGGTGCCAGGAAGGGCGTTCGGATCGTCGCTTAATACCAATGGATAGATGTCACCAGTTTGAAGGTCGCCCTCTTTGCCTTCAGGGCGTGGAATCGAAACTTTGGCTGTCCAAGCATCATTCGATCCGATTCCAAACTCTCCCTCAATATAATAACTGTCCCCTTCTGTCTCCCGCGGAATAATCGCTAAATTATGTATATCATTTTCGTCCCTGTTCATCAATAGGTCAATCCTTGCTATGCCGCTGCCCTGTGGAGGATATTGATCGTCGTTTCGCTCGTCTTTTATGAAATCGTACGGCGGATCGTCTCGCCACGCTCCCCATACTTCAATTCCATTTCCGCAACTGGAATCAAGAAATATGAAGTTTTCTGAAGAATTAAAATACCATTTATCTGTCTCCGCATGCACCATCGGTATTATCGAATCTGCGTAAAGATCGCGAGAGAAAGACTTGATCGCCGGCCCGATTGCGTCTTCAACGCTAAGTTTAATATTCTTCTTTAAACCTTCGGACAGATTCAACTGGATATTAAACGAAGCGTCGGCTATTTGTTGATTAACGGTGTCAATGCCTTCCCCACTGACGGTAATGGAATACGGTGGCACGCCGCCGCGCACGATTCCTATCACGTGACAGAATGTTTTTTTCGTTGCCGGAATCCAGCCTCTATATGTCGTGAGCGTTGGCGGATACTGCACCCCATCAATCGGGGCCGTCAAGAGTGGCTTCGTCACGCCGGTAATGTCGTTCGGATCGAAATCCCAATACACGGTGATCCTGGCACTGTCGGCGCCCGCCGCACCGTCGGGAGCGTTAACGGCCGGCGCGGAGGATCCTCCGCCGGACGATTGCCCCGGAGGCGGCGCCGCAAAATTCTCGTTATCTGTAAGCGCCGGGCCCTCGGTTCCGTACGCGTCCACAGCAGAAATGACAATTTGGGCCGATGGTTGGCCGGTATTCTGAAGGATAATTGTAAAGTCCCCCGTCTGCGGATTGAATTGCTGGCTTGTGATCGCTGCGCCGCTGGGTATAATGTTCAAACTGGCCAATGGATCGTTAGGATCGACGTCAACGTGTCCATAGTATGTAATATATTGCGAACCAATACTGGGATCGCTGATTGTCGGTTGATTAGGTATCGGCCTGTTCAAGGTAAATTGAACGCCTTTGCTCGTGGACTGATTGTTCGCGTCGATCGCGGTGACAATGATCGAATAGGAACCATTTGGCGTGGCTGAAGGCATCGTGAAATTGAGGACCAGAGTACCCGTCGCCGCGTCGTAGGTACCCGAGGGAACGAGAGTGAGCGGCCCCTTCACTGGCGGATCGTCGTTGAATGTGATCGTGATCTTCGCGGGATCGATGGGCATGCCGCTGTCGATAATCTCAACCTTACCCTGCAAAGAAGCAACCGTCGCCCCATCTAACGGTTTGTCAATGAGAATGACCGGCGGGTCATTGGGATTCGCCGCGATGAAATCGCGATGAATCGTAGCTTTATTCTGTACATTGTCCGTCGCGACAATATCCAAATGATACCTCATATTTCGCAGCAATGAGATTCCGAATGCCCAAGGGTCCGGCGGCCCGTCGAATTGCGGAAGGCTCGCGCCGTTAAGCGTTGCCGTGACGGATTGCACGCCGCTTAGCACATCGTCCGCGCTAATGCTGAATTGGTTTGTGGCTGGATCGACGTGTCCCTCCGGAAGCGACAAACTTGTCATTTCGGGCGGCGCCAAATCGACTATCAGAGAAACTTGGACGTTATCAGCGAGGTTGTACGCCAAATCGCGCGCTCGAATTATGTAGGTAATCTGCGCGCCGTTCGCGCGAATTTGCGGATCGGTAAAGGAGTAAATGTCGTCGTGGACATGTGTGGCTGCAACCCAATTTACTCCATCCGCCGATACCGCCGTGTATGCGTCATCTACGCCGGTTCCTCCAAAATCGTCGTCCACCAAAAACTCGAATGCCGGACGGGCGTCGGGTACATAAGGGCCAATTCCTGGCGGTAAGATGACCGGCGCACTTATGTCCTGAGCAACGGTGAACTGTGCCGGCAGCGTTGCCGGCTGCTGAAATACATTGGTCGCCGTGATCTCAATAGTGTGGGAATTAGAAGAAGACCACGGCGCGGTCGGTTGGAATTCCAGCGTTAGAGTCGTAAAGTTAAGCGATGCTGTTGCGAGAATCGCATGGCCATCCACCAGTATTGTCACCTCCTGCTCGACACACGACTGGCTCTGCAGGGCATAAGATGGGTCGTCCACCGTGACGATGATCGGAGTCCAGCAATTGACATCGCCGCCAGTCCACGGAGACGAAAGGGCAATATACGGCGTGGCTGAGGGGGCGCAAAAGGCGATATTGCAGGGAAGATGGAATGAAGTTAGTCCGCCGGGCGCGCTAACGTCAATCCAGTTCCACGTCATTGTCGGCGCGTCCGCCTCAATCGCAAATCTAATCGTCTTGGTTGCCTCGTCTACGGATATTTCTGTATCAGGCAGCGTTTGGCCATTAAAGCTAAAACTATTTGGATCGATACCATTTGCGTATGATACTTCTATCCATTGAAGGCCGCTGGGATCGAACTCGGCTATAAAATTATCGTCAAAGGGCAGCCATGTATTCAACGGCCTTTGCCCTTTAAAGCCGTACAATGCCATCGTCTGGACGCTGTCAATATGCAATGCGTTTCCAGCCAAATCACGCGCGTCCAAATGAATCGTCCTCGATCCGCTGATTGGAGCTGGCAGCGTCAACGTCGCGCTGCCGTCGCTCGCATGCGATGTATACGTTGCGGGAAGCAGCGCGTTTCCAGCCTCCACCGAGACTAGCAGACTGCTCCAATCGACGCCGGAAACACTGTCCGTCAAGTTTATGACCACGCTATCAAGCGGGGTGTCCACGATCGATTCGGACTGAAGCTTGCTTTCACTCGGCGGAGTCGAATCCAATACGAACGTGGACCTGAATTCCTCCGGCCCATTGCCCGCCTTGTCCCAGATTTTAACTTTCCATGTGTGCGGTCCGTCTGCGTAAGACGCCAGGTCAAAAGTCAATCCCGTGGGCGTCACATCGCCGCTTGGCAGATCGACGGCATTGCTCATGTCATCGATGTAAAGCAGGACACGGCTGGTATCGACCCCGGAAAAATCGTCCGAGTAGGCGATGGACAGGCGGCCCGTGCCCGCGGGCACCGAGCGGAATCCGCCGGGCGCGGGGTCGGCGGCGCCAAACGCCGGGCGCGTCGTGTCGCCGATGCTTCTTGTTGCGACGTTGCCGACATTGTCCGTCACAATCAACGTGAAGTGATACAGGCTCAAATTCGGGACATCCGACAATTGACAATCGATGCTGTTTGGCGAAGCTGTGCAGTATTGGGTTATATCCCGATCGCCGTTCATCAGAACCGCCGATGCAATACCTGAATCGGCGTCGGCAAAAGATGCGGAGATAGAAGAATATCCGGCATTCGCATTACCTGTCATCGCGGATATGACCGGTGGAGTCGTATCCACGTGAAAAGTCCGCGTGGCCGTAACGGTTTGGCCTATGCTATTAGCTACTTGCATATCAATGCTATACGTGCCGGTCGTCAAATCGTCGGGCAAGGACAGCGTGAAATCCGCGCCCATTATGATCGGATTGATGCCGGAGATCGCCATTTTTAAGTTGCCATCAACCAGATAGAGATCTACCTCCAGCGTCGAATAATCGATGGAATCGCCAGTAATATGTGCGCCGATGACCGGTCTGGCCTGGCCGGTCCAACTGTCGTTCACGGGCGTGACGTTCGTGAAACTGGGCGGAGGAATGGAATCGACCGTTGGCGTGGCCTCGTTGGAATAGGCGGAGACGCCGGAGGCGTTGGTGGCCTGCACGCGGTAGGTAAATTGCGCATCCACTGTGTCATCGAAGACGGCGGCGTTTGGAGTAGTCATGCCGATCAGCGAGTAGATGCCGCCCGCGCCTTTGCGCTCGATCCTGAATTCGCGTTCGTTGTTGGAGTTGTCACTCCACGACAAATGGACGACAGTCGGTAGAATGTATACCGCCGCCAGGTTCGACGGAGCAGCGGGCGCCGCTCCCGCGACCGGCGGCGTCGCCGCCACGGCTTCGTTCGAATACGGAAGGACTCCATCGGCATTGCAAGCTTGAATTCGATAGGAATAAGTCTGATTCGGGAGGACGGTTGAATCGTGGAATTGCGCCGTGTCCTGACCGACGCTGCTCAATAGAGCGTAGGTGCCGATGGGCGAATCCTTGCGCTCGATGCTGAAACCCGCGTTGTCGGAGTTGGAAATCCAGGTCAGATCGATTTCGCCGGATGGATTCACAGTTGATACCGTCGCCTTCAGCATGGCGGCCCCAGCTTCAATTTGAAGGTAAGCCGTCGCAGTAATCCCATCGCTGGCTGCCGTGACGTCCGCCGGACCCGCGCCGGCCGCGAGATCAATGGTGAGCACCCCGTTGGCATCGATGGCGCCTCCGTTGGCGCTCCATGAAACTGCGGCCGACATCGGCTGGCCGAATTGATCGGCTCCCGTGGCAGTGAATTGCTTGGACGCTCCCACATTGATGGTCGTGGCCGCCGGCGAAATTGCAATCGAAGTGAGCACCGGCGCGACCGCGCCGAACGTCCATTCGACAAGGCTCCCGTTGCCGGCGTTGTCGCTTACAAAGACAAGAATTCTATAATTGCCGGGCTGCAGCCCGTGCAATACCAACATATTGTCTATCACTTCGGAAGTGTACGCGGTATTATCGCTGCCCTGATCGATGATATCTAAAGAGCTCCAATTCACGCCCGAACCGGGATTCGACCAATAATCCAGTGGGTCGGTGATTTCCAGAACCGCGTCCGTGCCGCACAGAGTGCTCGTTTGTGTATATCCATCCGTTACGCTGCCTTGAGGCTGGATACAGGTGAACTGCGGCGGCTGCGTGTCGAGCGTGATTGATTGGGAGGTTGTGAAGGAATATCCATCTACCGTGTTAAACGTCAAATTAAGTTGATACGTTCCATCTGGTATGCTTAACCAAGTTTGAGGATTCGCATAGAACCAATCCGTATCCCAATCATACCATTCCTTATATACATATAAAAGAAATGCATTAAATCCGTTGGCGTCATATCCCATCCCGCCGTACCACCAATACCAGTAAGGTATCGTGTTTTGCGTCGAAAGGCTTGCACTGCTGACCCAAACGCTTCCACTGGAATTGTCATAAGTTCCATAGAAACTCGATGAATTGATATTTGAACCCTGCCCCGAAGTGAGCACGACCGAAGGCGGATTGTAAACATGGATTGTGATGCTCGCAAAAGACTGCATGCCGCCTGGACTCGTGATGACCGCGTCCACCGAGTACTCGCCTGCGCTCAATCCGGTTGCCGTGACGGAAAATGTTCCAGAGTATTCATCGTTCCAAACTGGACTCGCGGAATATTGTGTTCCTCCTATTGTGACGGTGATCCCGGCGATCTGATAATTATACATCCCAGAAAATGAGCCGCTGAGCGGCACGTTCGGTCCGACCGCGCCTTGTTGGTCCGCGGGACTCTGGATTGCGATCGACGGATTGGACAGGTCAACGTTAAATACCCAATTCAGGCTGCTTTGGTTGCCAGCGTAATCGGTCGTGTAGACCGTGTAGGAATTAAAACCGTTGGGAAGACCATTCAGTTCAATGCCGCAGTCGATTGTGTTGAACGATACGGCATAACCGTTTGAATCGTACACAACAATCGAAGCCACGCCTGATCCGGGCATTCCATTCGTGCATGGGGGATCTTCAATGGCCAGCGTGGCTGTTGACGCCGTCAAATACGTATAGGGACCATCGGGGCTCAGGTATGCGATCTGCGGCGGCGTGCCGTCGGTGGTGAAGTTCCAAAAGTAAGCCTCAACGTCGCCAGAGTCGTCCGTCGCGACCACGCCGGCGCTATGAACGTTGTCTGATAGCCCATAGACATATTCATTGACGCTCGGATACGAGGAATAATTTAACGGAACCGATGCTCCGTCAAGCAGCAGGAGCGGCGGCCAATTTCCCCAGTTTACCGTGGCTCCAAGCGTCAATTCGATGCCGGATGCCAGCCCTCCTTCCGAGGGTGCGAAGCCGCTGATCGAGCCGTCCTGTGGATTTATTTGCACGCTGATTGACGGCGCGGGGTTCCACGTGTCGTCGGGCAAAACGCCATACAAAGTATAGATCATTGGCTGGCCCTGCACAGGCGAGGTGTCCGAAAAGGACGTTGACGTCGTACCGCAAAGCAGTTGCGTGCCATAGATACCGTCGGTTCTATAAAGATAGTACAATTGATAAGCCGGATCGCCTTGGAACGTGAAATCGACCTGTGCCGCGCTGCTTACGCTGGCTTGTAAAACCGGCGGCGGCACGTACGTAAAGGTCCAGGGCTGCTGCGCCATGTTCCAGTTGTCATCAAAAACGGTCACGCTGTAAACGCCGTAATCGGTAATTAATGGGTCGCAACTGAATTCCCCCATCTCCTCATCGAAGCGTTGGACGAAACTGCCATTTACATAAACATTGACAGGTCCGCCGTCGTAAAAGCCGGACAGAATGGGCGGGGAAGCCACGCCCGCACCGTTCGCTGGCGATTCAATCCACACCATCGGCAAACCCATGTCCCCAACGGCGAAGTGCGCGGTTTGGCTTGTATAAGACCAAACACCATTGTATGCGTAAATTTGAAACAGGTGAGTGCCATCGGACAAATCCGGGACATAAAGCGACCAAAATCCCGTCGCATCGGGCTGGATGGGATAGTATTGATTGTCAATGAAAGCATACGCGTAACTTATTCCCGATTCCGGGTCCGTAAGATACCCGGTGAAAAACACGTCGCCGTCCGGGAAGACGTATCCGTCATACACATTCAGTTGGGCCAAGATTGGAGGAGAAGTATCCACGACGAAGTTTTGCGACGCAGTGGCAATGACCCCGACCGAATCGGAATACGTGGCCTGCACAACATGCGGTCCGTCGGCGAGGGGCTGCTGAGCATAGAAGTAGAAGTAGCTCCATGTGCCGCTTTGATAGATCACGGGTTGCCCATTGATTGCGCCGTCTATTTTAACAGACAACGTAGAGTTCGTGACGTTTTCGGTGCTGATCCCGCCGTAAAAATAGGGATACGGATAGGCGCAATCGCTGGCACCTACATAAAACGTCGCCGGACAAACCACGACTCCCGCCGTTGCGCTTCGCCCGCCCGTCGATGCAGTCACGGTGTTGCGACCCACGACGCCCCCCGCGGTAAACCTTCCCATCGAATTGATGGTTCCTCCGCCGCTGGCACTCCACGCATAGCTCAAGCCCGCGATTGCATTGCCAAACTGGTCGGTGCAGGATGCCGCGTATTGCTGGCTGGCATACTGGCTGATTGACGCCGTCGCCGGCGTCACATGCACCGTTGTCGGAGTCTGAAGCACGGTTTCCGCAATGGTCCTCGTCACGCTCAAACCAAAGGGGTTAGTAATTGTTACCTCGAATCCGTAGCTGCCCGCTTTGGTAAACGTCGCGGTAGTCGATTTGGCGGCGTTCGTTCCATTGGCGCTGAAGCCGACGGAAGCCGGCGGCGTGCCGGTAACAGCCCAGGTATAAGTCAAGTTCGATTCACCCGCGTCGTCCGCGCCCAGCACACTGAGGACGGTTGTCGCGCCCGTCGCGGGGCTTGGATTTGCCGCGGGCGCTGTCGCAACCGTCGGATAATAATGCATCAAATCGTGCGAGACGGTGAATTTTCGAACCCGATAAGTGGCCGCATCCGCGATGTATATGCAGCAGTTGGTGGAGTCGACGGCCAGTCCGATGGGTGTGCCGATCGACGCTGAAAGCGGCGGGCCGCCGTCGCCGGAAAAGGCCGCTGTGCCGTTCCCGCAAATTGTCGTGATAATGCCGGTCTGGGCATCGATGCGGCGAATACGTCCATATTCGGAAAAATAGAGGTTTCCCGATGTGTCGGCAGCCATGGCCCCGGCGCCGGAGCCACCCACGGCCAGCCCCGCGTTCACCGCGGGCCCGCCGTCCCCGGAATAGGTCCCGCTCATGTTTCCCGCATAGCGGGTCATCGTGCCCGGCGTTCCCGAGGTTACTTTCAATATGCGCGTATCCCAACCGGCAATGTAAAAATTGCCCGCGGAGTCGGATGCGACAGAATACGAATCATTGAATCCTGTGTTGGTTGCTATTGAGCCGTCGCCGCCAAATGTATAAGATCCGTTTCCCGCCACGGTAAAAATATAGGTGCCCTGCGTGACTTTCCGTATGCGCCCATTATAGGCGTCCGCAAAAAACAAATCTCCGGCTGCGTCACACGACAGGGCGCCATGGTACGCAGAGATCGAAATTTCAGCGCTGTTGGCATACCAGGGATCAATGGAATAGCCAAAGGTTCCATTTCCCACCGCAACGTAAATGACACCATTGATCAACCGAAAAATCTTGTTATAGCTGGCATCAGCAATATATATCGTATTGGACGGGTCGATCGCGATGGCGTAGGCGTTTTGCAAACTTGCCTGCAAAGCCGTTACACCGTACCCTCCTCCTGCATCAGCCGCTGTCGCGCCGCCGCCCGCAACTGTTGTGATTATTCCATTCGTGGCCACTTTTCGGATACGCGTGATGTCCGCGATGTATAAATTGCCGGCAGAATCGAGCGCCAACGGGTTGGGCGACCATTGCGTGTTGGCGCTCAATTGCGCTGCCGTCGCGGCGCCGCCGTCGCCGGAATAGCCGGCTGAGCCGTTGCCTGCCACGGTGACAATCGTGTCCTGGCCTTTGGCAGACAGCGCGAGAAGCATTATTGCCGAAACGATGGCTGTGAGGCCCTTCAAACCACGGAATTCATCGCGTTTCATATTCATGCTCCGAATTAGAAAGTTTTCGCGAGTACGGATCTCTTAAGCGTTCGTGCGACTCGAGGTTTTGATTATTTCTTTTCCTGGGCGCCTTCTTTTTTCTGTTCGGCCGGCGCTGAAACAACCGGCGCGGGAACGGCACTTCCATTCTTTGCCTGCGCGGGTGGGATCGCCGGGCGAAACCGGTTAAAGCGGTCAAAGCGCGCGGCCTCTTCAGGATTGAGCGTTTCGCGCAAGGCAGCGGCCGTTTCGTCGTCTTGCCTCGCCGCCTTGACCCGTTCCTCGCGCATCCACGCGGAGGCCTCGGCGCCAGGTTGCGTGGGACCGGACGCAACACCGGGCTGTGCGGCAATCGCGAGTTTCGAGTTGGATGGCTGCGGAGCTGCGCCCTGGCGCAATTTTTCAAGGAAGCCCGCCCGAATCTTTGCGTCGCGCACGGCTGCATCGGCCGACCGGGCACGGCCCAATTCGAGGAAGTTTTGCGCCGATTCGCGTCTCGCTTCCGGCAACGTTGCAACGATCTTTGCGTCGTACTCCGCGCGCAACGCTTTCAATTCATTTTCAAATCTCTGCGCTTTTTCGAGAAGATCTTTCTGGTAGTCGGAGAGCAGTTTCGCCGCTGGAGTCCGCGCGTCTGGCTCGGGCGCAAAAACGTCCGTCAAAGATGCATTGAACGATCCAATCGCGAGCTCACCCGGGCGCGGCTGGATTTTCAGTCGATCCAGCAGTGCGATCCACTCTGGATTTGGCGGCTTGGGCAAAGTGATTGGCGGCGTTGATGTTTTTGAGACATTTGGAGTCGGCGACGTAGGCATTGTTGTTGCAGGCGGGTTAGTTGGGTCTTGTTTCCTCGGTTCTTCTGCGTAAGCGACATGAAAGAGCGACAAAATCGCTGCTGCGAGGATGTGTTCGCGCATGATGTTCTCCAAGGAGCTTTCAACAAGTGACTAGATGATGCGATGTTTGCTGCCGAGATTTGCAGCTTTTATAGATTTTTTTTTCGCGTCGTCAATGCCTTTCTGTGCAGAAAACACTTTCGCACTTTTGATGATGAACGGTCTTGCAAAAACACATGCACAATACCCGTTCCTTCGACAAGGACATTAAAGCACGTAGATGTAGAGCTTTCGGTTTTCTGAGGAGACTCGCTTTCGCAACGACATGTGAACGATTATCCGCGTCGTACTGCGAAATTATTACGCAAACTTAATCTGAAAAACCCAGCGTTCCGTTTTTCCGAAAGGAACTTTCAATGAGAGAAATCGCTCGTGTCCAACTACGATCTATGTGCAGCCTGCTCAGCAAACGCCCTGACATCGGCGTATCTCCGATCGGGATCGAATTGGACAAGAACGGGACCGTTATGATCGTGGGCGAATCGATGGGCCTGCTGACGTGCCCGCACAAGGGCGACATCACACTGATCGCCCGCTTGGCTGGGCTCACGTCCAACCAAGCGCTGCCCGACGGCACGCATCTGGAATCGGCGGGCAACTGGTTTTCCGGAATTATTCTCCGCGAGAACCTCAACGCCCGGCCGGGCGAACCTCTGGGCGGTGCCCAAATCCCGTACATTACACTGCTGGGCTCCGACGACGACGCGACGCGCCATTGCGGCAGCACGATGATCAACGGCGCCGGCAACCAGCCGTCAGGCGATGAGGGACGCGATTCAAAATGGTTCAAGCTGACGCGCAAAGGCGCCGATTTGACGGCCTTCATCTCCAAAGACGGCAAGGATTGGAAACAGGTGAAGACCGTCACGCTGCCTAAGATGAAGGACGAAATCGAAATCGGCTTTATCCATTACGCCCTGCCCTCCGCGACGCTGGCGATTCACTGGGCGAAGTTCGATAACGTCTCGATCATTAAGGAGGCCCGGTGAGAAAGCTTCCGAAATTCGCCTGTATCGCTCTTTCTTTGCCAACCGGAGGTTACCAAACGACTGGGATCCCATAATAGGAGTCCCACTTTCAGGGTTCCCATTTTGAATAGATTGACCGCCCCCCCTACCCCCGGGCAGTAATGACTGCCTACTTCATCGCATCCCGCAGCACGCCCACGGCCCGCTCTATCCCCTCATGGACACGCGCAGCGACCAGACTCTCAATTAAGCTCGCGATGTCGTCGGCTTTCGAAGGCATGGGCGTCGCCGCCGTCGTCGTCGCTTTAGGTCGGCCAGCCTTGCGTCCTGGTTTGCCGCCCGGTCCCGTGCTCTTGCGTACGAACTGTTTGATGCCGCCCAAGCTGCCCTTGTATCCGGCTTTCTTGGCCGCTTCGTGAGCGAGCTTCCACGCTTTGCCGGCCTTGCGGGCCTCCGAGACGGACTTGAGGATGGCCTCTCTCGTGGCGGGGTCGTAACCGAAGTTGGACATGGCGGGCTCCTATGGATTCTCAATTCTTCACTCTTGTATCGGACAAGCCGCCGGATTGCGCCAATGAATTGCGAACTTGAAGCGCGGGTTGCGCGGACTGAGAATGCGCGGCGGCACTGGCCGCATCGATATCAAATGGAAAACAACGACGAGCATGAAAAACAACATTCTTTACGGTATTATCTGGCTGGCGTACGCAGTGGCGGGCATGCATTCGACCGCGCGGGCAGAATCGGCAGTGGCGCTCGAATCGTTGCTCAACGAGATGATCGACCGCGACGCCGTAGCGCGCTGGCCTGAACCGGCGTTTACGTGCAAGCAAGCGAGCAGCTATGATCGTCGCTCCAAAACGCCGGCCGACCCTGCCGGATGGTTCGCCAATAACGATTGGAGCCAATTCATCCGCTCCGAAGAACACCAAGGGCGGCGCGAATGGGTGATGATGGACGCGGACGGGCCGGGATGCGTGGTGCGTTTTTGGACGGGCGGGAAACCGGCAGTCGGCACCGTGCGGTTTTATCTCGACAACGCGGCGGAACCGTGCATTGCGGCGCAATTGCAGGATTTGCTTTCGGGCCGCGCTTTCGTGCAGCGCCCGCTGGCGATTGAGAATCCAAAGCAGGCGGGCAACCTTTATCTTCCGATTCCGTACGCAAAGCATTGCACGATCACATACGATGAAAAGGATCCAAAAGATCCAGCCGCGCCGCCGCAGCAGCGTTGGTACAACATCGAGTATCGCACTTATGCCGCCGGGACAAAAGTGAAGTCGTTCAGCATGGACGATTTGAAATCGGTTGATGTATTCGTCACGCTCAAAATATTGTCTGGACGTCGCCCCAGAATGGTGCGAAGACGATCCACATTGGACACTACGCTTGCTCCGGGTCAGGCAGCGAGCGCTGCGTTGCCCGCTGGACCGGCCGCGGTCTACAACATGGAACTTCATCTCGACAACCCGGACGCACAATCGTTGCGCTCGCTGGTTCTGCGCGCCACCTTCGACGGCGAAGAAACAATTTGGTGTCCCGTCGGTGATTTCTTCGGCAGCGGTGTGGGGCTCAACGAGTTGGAAAGTTGGAATCGCACCGTCACGAAAGACGGCACGCTGCGTTGCCGTTGGACGATGCCCTTCAAAACGTCGGCCACGTTCACTCTGTTGAATCTCGGTAAGGCTCCCGTCCCAGTAACACTCAATACCGCCCAGAGCCCGTGGACGTGGGACGACCGCTCGATGCACTTCCATGCCAATTGGCGGCAGCAGAATCCGCTTTCCACGCGGCCGATGTCGGACTGGAATTACATCACCACGACCGGCAAAGGCGTGTATGTCGGCGACACGCTGTGCGTGTTCAATCCCGTCTCCGATTGGTGGGGCGAAGGCGACGAAAAAATCTGGGTAGATGGCGAAACGTTTCCCTCGCATTTCGGCACCGGCTCGGAGGATCATTATGGCTATGCGTGGGGCGATGCGCATTTGTTCCAAGGCCCGTTCGCCAACCAAGTCCGCTGCGACGGGCCGGGAAACCTCGGCCATACCGTCGTCACGCGCACGCGCAGCCTCGACGCGATCCCGTTCACCAAGTCGTTGCAATTCGACATGGAAGTCTGGCATTGGAAAGAATGCCAGGTTGGCTATGCGGCGACGACGTATTGGTACGCGCTGCCGGGCGCGACGAGCAACCGCGGGCCGCAGTCTGATGAAGCGGCGCGCGCCATTCCCGAAACGCCGGGCGTGGTGAAACTCAAGGACGCGATCGAATGCGAGAAGATGCCGATTGTCGCTCAAACGCCGGGCCTCGCCATCGAAACGCAAACAGGCGGGTTGACGGCGGGTGGGTGGAGCGGCGGCGCTCAATTGTTTGTGCGAGGCCGGAAGCCGGGCGATTTCGTCGAACTGAAAGTGACGACAAACCAATCAGCGCCAAGCAAGCTTACGCTCTACGCCACGAAGAGCTGGGACTACGGCGTGCTGCGCTTTAGCGTCAATGGCAAGGCGGTGGAGAAAGACTTCGACGCTTATAACGCCACCGCGGTCACGAGCGGCCCGATCGAACTGGGCGCGCATGAGCCAAAGGACGGACAGTTTATTCTGCGGGTTGAGGTCGTCGGGAGCAACCTCGCGAGCAAAGGCACAAAGTCGTACTTCGGCTTGGACGCAGTGACGGTGATGACGCCATGAAGGCATCGTCTTCAAGTCCCACCGTGCGGCGTACGAGCCGGGGCGTCCGAACAAGGGCGGCAACCAGCGCAAGCTGAAGTTCTGGGCGACCGCGACGTGCGTCTGCGCGGCCCGAAACGACAAGCGCAACATCGCTCTCTCCGTCAAGGAAACGCCGACGAAGGGCCTGACACCCATCGGCAACGTAACCATCCCGCCGAACCAGGAAATCCCGAAAGTCGGATTATTGGTCGATATTCGCTATTTGTATGCCCTCAAAGGCGGAAGCCTGTTTCAGCCGCAGTTCATCCGGGTTCGCGACGACATCGACTCCGCTGATTCGCTGACCGTGAGATGCTGACACGGGCGTATCTTGAGGGCATCACGGCGGTCTTCGGCGAGCAGCCCATCGTTGAAACAACCTCGTGGCTGTCGGACGACAAGCAGCCGGACGTGAAGAGCGAAATGTCGAAGATGGGGCTGGACTCGACGGACGCAGCACTCGTTCAGGATATCGCCAAACGCCTCGAAATCATCCGCGTCGCCAAATTGTGGATCGTCGAGCAGCGCCAGTATCCGCTCCCACTTTATGATTGGCCGACAGCGTGGCACGAATCGGGTACCGGCTAACCGATTCACGGCCGGAAGGTGCGATCGCCACCGACCGCTTCTTCTCCGGTGCCTTTGATCGCGCCCTTGCTCCACGCCTTCGCGATTGCAATATCGTCCGCAACCTTGGGCGTCAGATTATTGAGATCGACGAGTTGGGCGAGCCGGCCGAGCCGTTGCGGTTTGTATTGGGCCGTGGCAATGGCGGCATACTTCTTCCAATGCTCCAGCGCCGCTTCCAGATGTGTAACGGCCGACGCCTGTTGCTCCGGCTTACCGCTTTGATCGAACAGCGCCAGATCACATGCGGCGAGAATCTTTTCGCCATAATAGTTGCCCAAGTGCGCCATGGCTTCGCAATCGCCCAGGGTCAGGCGCAGTTCTTTGTTGCCGCCCTGCGCTGGGCGCAATTCGGCAACCAGCGTCAAGGCCTTGCCGGCATCGCTCTTGAGCGTTTCCGCCACTTGCAGCGGAGTGATTCCTTCCATGCGTGCGCCCGCAGCCATTCGGGTGCGCCACTGGCGGATGTTGAGGATGCCGCTGTCGGGCATCGTCACGCCCTGGGCAAAATCCTTTACCGTGAAGAAGCCCTTGTTTTGAATGCACGCTTCAGGGAACCACATGAAATCCAGTTCGCGCCAGAAAAAGCGGGTGGTCTGAGCGAAGACCTTCGACGCGGTCGCGCAAGCCTCGAATAGTTTGGCTCCTGGAACCTGCGGGAAACGCGCCGCCAGCGTGTGCTCGAACAGTGCGTTGGGCAGTTCGGGGTCGTAGCTGAGCCGGCCCCACAGCATGAAGCTGTACCACTGTTTTTTCAGCACCAGTTGATGCGGCGTCTCGGGTTCGCGGTCGATAAACTCGCGGCCCCAGCAATATCCGTCCGGCCCCATGTAGAACCCCACGACCTTGTCCGAGCCTGGAATGTTTCGCACGTAGTCCCGCGCAAAGTCGGGATCGCCCCAGCGGAAACTGTAGATGTCGTCGTTGCGCACGGTCAGCCAGGTCTTCATGCCCGCTGGCAGCGCTTCTAAGACCGGTTTGATGTACGGCGGATTTGGAATCGAATACATGTGCGCCTGCGAATACTTCAAACTGAAGTCGAACGGACCCGGATAATCCTTGAACGAACTCATAACCTGTTTCTGCGCCGTCTGGTGATACCGGTGGATGAGACGAAAGCGGCGTTCCTCCGGCTCCGGCACCGCCGGCTGATCCTTGAGCGCATCGCGAATCCCCTCGCCGTATGTTTGCCACAGCCAGGCTTCGTGATCGAACTGCCCCTGCGTGCTCTTCATATTCTCGCCGGCCGTGATGCCGATGCCCGCAAGCAGCGGGTAAGTCCGCACCGTTTCGCGGACGCTGGCGCGAAAGTAAGCGATGGTTTTCGGGTTGTTGCCATCCTCGGTCAGGCCGTACTTGCCTTCGGTTCCCCACACGAAGGTATTCCAGGTAAACCAATAAATGTCGATGCCGCGATCCTTTGCGTATTGCATGACTTCGCGCCAGAACTTGATCTTGTCGTCAATGCTCATCTTTCTGACCACATCAACATTCTTGAGCTGGAATGGTTTTGCCATATCCGGGCTGTTCATGTTGAAGTTCAGATCGAAGGGTTCTTTGTTGCCCCAGACGTCGTTCAGCGCGACATCCGGATACTCCGGTACTTTCACGATCGAGGGAAAGGGATGCAGGTTCCAGAGCGAAAGGACATTGAACCGCTGGCGGGCCATTTCGTCAAAATACTCGTGCCAGAAATCCATGCTCCACATCTCAGGGATATTGGCCTGTGCTGAGTCGCTGTTGTCGGAGTAGGTCGGCGTGCGACGGTCCAGCGGGATGTTGAACTTGATTCCGCGCTGGGCGATGTGGGGTGAATGTTCGGCATCCGTGTATTCCGCGAGCGTCCCGAGGCGTATTGCCTCCGCGACATCCAACCCGCCGTACATCGCACCCACCGGATCGGCCCCAAGAACCACGTACGTTGTCTGGGCACCGTCCGTGACTTTCCGCGTGGCATAGGACTGCGGGACATCGCTTTTTGACTTTGCGAGATGGAGCTCGGCAGCCACTTGATCGGACTCAAGCCGAGAGGATGCAAGAACGATGCGCGTAGTACCGGGACTGTGCGGGAGAACAGCCAAACTCTTCGCAACGCACGTGTTTCCTCGCGCTTCCAGTACCGTGCGAATTTCCGCCGCGGCAAACTCCGGCTGAGGAAGTTTTGCCGAGTAAAGCAACGTCACGTCTTCCTTGGCGAGGGCCACGCCCGGACCGAAACTCAATAATGCGAGGATGGCGGCCAGTGGCACGAATTCGCCGGTTCCCACGACAAGCGTTGCACAAAAACGCCGAATCGACATACGCGCCTTCCCTTCTTAGACCATCATCCGCTCATTTCAATTCAATCGTCGTTTCCAGGGCGTAAGTCTTGTCCACTCGCACGACGCGGCGATTGTAGACGTCCATGACGTACACATGCTTTTCGCTGAATCCCGCGCTGTTGGGCCAGCCCAGCGGAATTTCCGGCGTGGCGATCGACGGCTTGTTCTCTTTCCCGTCCTTCGTGTTTGAATTGATGTATTGCGAATCGAAGTTGCCATACTTGCCGAAACTGACGATCTCGTTGCCGCTGTTGTCCAGAATCGTGACGAGGTTGGCAGTCGCATTGGGAAGCGCCAGACGGCCGAAGTCATCGACGTCGAAACGCGGAACGCGGCAGACGCAGCAGGTGGTCGCCAAGGGCGGATGGCTGAAGGGCGCCAGGCCTGAATAGCTGTTGAGCGCGCCCTCGACGATGTTTCCAACCATCTGGTCCGGTTTGCCCGGAACGCTGCCGCCGTCCGGCCCGAATTTTACTACGCTGCCGGTGCAGTGCTTGTATGCGTCGTTCCTCTCGAATGCCTTTGGGACCGCCGTTTTTCCTACAATCATGCCGACGTAGATGTTGCCCTTCAGATCGACTCGCACGCCGCCGTTGCATTGTGGAATCGGGCCAATGAACGCCTGCGTCAATTCTGGCGGCGTGCCGCCCTTCGTGTTGGCGGGGTCGATCTCGCTGTACTTGCCGTTGAGCGGCTTACCGTCCGGACCCCACGCCGACACGGCGTACTTGACCCAGCCGCCAAACATCCACGCCGAATAGACCTTGCCGTCCGGGCCGACGCCAATTCCTTTTTCGCAATTCCCGATGCCGTAGCGACCGTAAATGTATTTGCTGAGCACGTGAGTCCCTGACGGATACGGCGCAGGATCCAGTTCGCGTGTGTAACGCTCCAGCGGGCCGCTGAAACCGGTGCCGGTTTGAAAGTAGAGCAAGCCGTTGCGGCCCGCCGCAACGTCCGTGGCGTTGAAAGTCTTGCCGTCCTTCTTAAGCAGCGCGCCTTCGCCGCTGGTGCCGTCGAAACGCCAGTACATGTTTCCGCCGTCGCTGATGTAGACTTCGTCGCGAGTCTTGTCCACTTCCATGCGGTTGAAGACATCGAGCGCATCGGGCGGCGCAGCGAAGGCCGTCTGGCTGAGCTCGAATGTCGCTCCTTTGTCAACGAGACAGACGAGATTGCCGGGCACGCCCGCGACATAAACTGCGCTTTGCTTCTCTGAAGCGACTAGCGCCATCTGCGGCAAGGCGGTCTTCTGTTTTTGGAATTCGTATTTCGCGGCTGCGGCTACGTTCGGCGAAAAGTCTTTGAACTTGGTGACGGTCACACTGTATTGCCAATAGCCGA
>DATGGK010000096.1:0-26046 GCA_035308565.1 Planctomycetota bacterium
GGCCGGGGTTGATGCGCACGTCGTCGTTGGCGCCGGGGAAGCCGAGGTTGATCGCGTTGTCTGGGAAGCGGCGCCATTTGCTCTGATCGTTCCACGGGCCGCTGGCTTCGGAGACGAACAGGTACGGCCCGCCGGACGTGCCGGTATACGCAACGACGCCCAAATCGGGCTGCGCGCCGGTGTGGTAGATGCCGTGGCCGGTGACTCCGGTGGATTCGTTGACGGTGACGCGGACATAATTCGTGTTTACCGCGGCACCGGCGACCAGCAGGTTGGCGTTGTTGTTAGCGCCGTTGTTGCCGCGGTTCAAGACAAGACTGCCGCCGCTGGCCTGATTCAGCGCGCTGACCGACAACTGCGCGCTGGATGTTCCGTTGGGAACGAGGTTGACGATGCTGGTGCCGGAGCCGACGTTCAAATTGGCAATGGTTTCGTTGTGTGTCGCGCCGGATGAAGCAGCGAGCGTGAACGTGCCGCCGTTGAGGGCAATGTTCTTGCCGTCGGGAATGCTGTCGCTGGTGGTCACCGCGGAAGTAATATTGAATTCGGAGCCAGTGTTGATCACGACGTTGCCGGCGATGGAACTGTTCGATCCGTTGAGCAGCAATTGTCCGGCGAGAACCGTGGTGTCGCCGGCGTAGGTGTTGGCGGCGTTGAGTTGCAGATCGCGGATGCCTTGTTTGGTCAAGCCGCCGGCTCCCGTGATCGGGCCGTCGAAGCGCAGGACGGCGGATTGCGTGTCGAAGATCGGCGTGCCGGTGAACGTCGCCGTTCCAAAGCTCAACTGCGAATTGTTCTGGCCGTTCTGATTGTTGCCGTAGATGGCCAGCACATTATTTCCGGCGGGCACGGTCAACGAAGTCATGGTGATGACCTGATTGGGGAAGAACGATCCGTTCTGAAGCACGGCCATCTGGCTGAAGGTGCCTTGGATCGAGGGGCTGTTCAGCACGATGTTGCCGGGGAAGTTGACGCTGGTGTTGCTGCGCACTTCCAGGTACCCGCCGTTGAGATTGACCGTCGCGGGATTGTTGGCTTGCCCAAGCGTGCCGGCGCCTTGCGCGGAGACTTGCGCGTTGGAATTGACGGTGATCGTGCCGGAGTACTGGTTGTTGGGATTGGTGAGGATCAGCACGCTAGTCAGCGCGGTGGGCGCCGTGGCGCGGCTGCCGTCGAAGCCGAGCACATTCAAATTGGCCCTCCCGGCGACGATGCCGCTGATGGTCAACTGGCGCGGGCCGCCGGGTGCGGGAATATCGTCGAGCTGGATCGTGGAATCGGCGGCGACGATCACAGAGGGGACGGTCAGGCCGTTAGGGCCGGTTCCGCCAGCGGTGTCGCCGATGTTACCATTGGCGCCGCCGCAACCGAGAGTCCCGCCGTTGAGGATCACTTGCGCGGCGAGAGTGGCAACGCCGACGGCCAGTGTGGCGCCCGGGTTGACTGTCACCGCGCTCAGTTGCGGATTGGAGTCGCCGAATGAATTGGCGTTCGTGGGGTTGACGATGCCATTGTTGATAATCCAGGTGCCTTCGTAATTGGAGTTGCTGACAGAGAGGACGACGCAGCCGGCGGGGAATCCAGCGGGCCGAGCGTTGATGATTGTCACGGTGTTCTGCGCATTCGAGAAATCCGCGTTGGTGCCGGCCCATGCGCCGCTGAGCGTAAAGCGGTCCAGCGGTGCGATGGCGTCGTGTTCAATGGTCACGGTCGCGCCCGCTTGCGGAATCATGGGCATATTGGAGGTGCAATTGCCGAGGCCGCGCAGCGTCGCGCCGTCGTTAAGGACCATGCGCTGCGCCGCGCCGGTATTCGTGAGTGTGGGCGCCACTTCGACCACCGCGCCGTTGTTGACGATCAGGATGCCGCTGAGCGCGATCGCGCCGCCGCCTTGCGCGCCGCCCAGCGCGTCGGTGCAGCCCAGGCGCAACGTGCCTTGCGCGACCGTGGTCTGGCCGAGCCGTTTGCTGGTGCCGGCACCGGTGCTTTGCGTAGATCCATTTTGAATGATCAAGCGGCCCAAACCGGTTTTCACCAGCGGGAAGCTGCCGTTCAAAGCGCTGTTCACGGTCAGGTTCAAATTGGCGGGGATATTGATGTTTCCGCCCGTCGGGCCGAGGATCACGCCGCGCAGCGTGTTTAACTGGACATCGTTGCTGATGGTGAACGTGCCGCCGCCGGTGGTGGTGGCTTTGAGGAAATAGTAACTCACGTTCGTGTTCGCAGCGACGTTGTTCTGCACGGTCAGCGAGGTATTGGACGCAATGGCGGTAATGAGATTGACCGTGCCGTTGACGACGATGTAATCTCCTGGCGCCGCCTGGGTCAGGAAACTCGTCGTCGTTGTTCCAGCCACGACGGTGGTGGTCGCATTCGTGGTGACTGTTCCGGCCGCGGTAACGGTGCGCAGGATGGTGTAGGGCGTGCCGGCGGGAATGCCAGGATTGACCGTCGCGCCAATGGCCAGCGTCGTGTTGTTGTTCACGGCCGTGACGACTTCCGACTGGCCGTTGGCGTAGATGATGTCGCCGACTTGAAGCTGAGTGGTGAAACTCGTGCCGGTGCCATTGACGGTCGCGCTGCCCGCTGAAATTGTGCCGGCTCCCACAACTTGCGTAAAGCGAGCGCCGGTAAACGTGACAGGCCCAACGTTTGGATTAAAGCCCGGAGTGACGGTACAAACGGTGGTCGAGGTCACTGCCGAAATTGTGGACGTCTGGCCGCTTATGGTGATCGAATCCCCCACTCCCAACAACCCCACGCCGCCGTTCACGCTGAAGAACGCAGCCGACGCGGTGACAGTCGTTCCGGGCGGACCGCCCGACGTGGTGGCTGTAATTGCGCCGCTGCTGATCGAATTTCCGGTGTTGGAGGCGTTGGGCGTGAAGCCGCCTTGGATGGTGAGTGCGCCGCTGACGGCTCCCAAATTGGCGTCGTTGGAAATGCTCAACGTTCCGCCGTTGACGAACGTGCCGCCCGTGTAAGTGTTGCCGGGGAATGAGAGCACCGTCGTGCCACTGGTGACGCGCAAGCCGCCGGAGAAGCCAAGCGCGCCGCTAAGGGTGGTCAGGCCGCTGCCTCCGACCGTCAAACCGGCCGTGGCGCCGGAGCCGATGGGCGCGGAGATGGTCAGACCGGCGGCGTTGGTCGTGTTGTTGTTGATCTGGCCGGCGACCACGCCAAAGACCAGCGAGCCGGCGCCGCTGATGACGGGCGCGGGCGCGGACGCGCCGACACCCACATTAATAACGCCGCTGGTGACGGTCAGCGTGACGGCCGCGCCGTTGATGGCGACGCTTGGACTGTTGACGCCGCTGTCGAACGACATGGAGTTGCACGTGGCGTTTGCGGCGAGTGTAACGGCGTGGCGAATGATGACGTTGGCGGTGGCGGAGGGGACCGATACGCCTCCGTCCCACGTCGAGGCCGTGTTCCAATCGCCGGCGGCGACTGTGAAGCGCGAGGCGGCGCTCGTTTTGGCGCGCAGGCCCTCCGGCGTGACGTTGTCGTATTCGGCGAATTGGCCGTTGACCGTGGCGTTGGGCACATCGGTGTCGCCCGCGGGGGCGCCGGTGAGGAACAAGTTTGTGGTGCCAAGTCCCGCTCCCGGAACGCGCTCAAAATTGAGCGTGCCGCCGGCGAAGTTGAAACTTGCCGCCGTCGAGGTCAGTTGAAGGCTGGTGTTGTTCGTCGTGGCGCTGTTATCCAGCCGGATGGTGCTGGCCGCGTTGAGCGTGATCGCGCCAATCGTTTCCGCCTGAGGCGCGGCCGTGCCGGCTGGAACGGCGAAGCGCAAGGTTCCGCCGTTGAGAGTTAAGTTTGCCGCATTGTTGAGATGATCGGTGCTGCCTGAACCGGTGCCGCCGGAGACGTCCAAAATCGCGCCCTGCTCGATGGCAATCGATGTGGTTCCCGACAGCCGGCCCGTGTCCGTGTTCAAACTCAGCGTGCCGGCGGCGACGTTGGTGAGGCCGGTGTACGCGCAGTTTTGAGACAAGAACAGCGTGCCGCTGCCGGCCTTGTTCAGGCCGAACGCGCCGGTGATTGGACTGTCGATGGTGGTGTTGGTGTTGTTGATTGTAATGATGCGCGTGCCGTTCATCACGGCATTGTTGCCGGTGTTGCCGAGAATCAGATCGTTCGAACCGTTCACGTTGAATTGGCCGCTGAGCGCGAGCGTGTTGCGCACGGTGCGCGTGCCGCCGGTTGCGGTGATGTTGGCGAATCCGTTGACGGTCACAGCGTTGGGCAGCACGGAGTTGATGGTAAACGTGCCGATTCCCAGCGGGCCGGAAGTTGGCGCCGCGGAAGTTGTGCCGGTTGAATCGGATTGCAGTTCCAGCGTTCCCACGCCGGGTCCGTTGGCGGCGGTGCTGCCTAGAATGAAACCGCCGGTGAAGGTGTTCTGGCCGTTCATGGCCAGTGTGCCGCGGCCGACTTTGGTCAGCGAGAATGCGCCGGAAAGAACGTTGCCCGCTGCCGGGTTGTAGGTGGTCTTGCCCGTGTTATAGAACTGCCAGGTGGTGTTGGCGGTAAGCGTGATTTTGCCGGTCAGAGTCAAATCGGCGCTGCCGCCGAAAGTCCAGATTGTGGCCAGAGCAAGCGAGGTGATGTCGTTGCCCAGCGTTCGCGCGGCGGTTCCGTTGGCTTGCAGGAACGTGTGCGGAGTCGAAAGGCTGTTGCCGGAATAATTGAAGGTCAAGGTCCCCGTGCCGATGGGACCGCTGGTGACAGGATTGCTGCCGATTGTGTCCGCGCCCAGCGTCAAGGTTCCGCCGACGAGGTTTTGGCCTGGCGAGCCGGGCGCGCCCAGGAGCGTTCCGCCGCTATAGGTGTTTCCGCCGTTGGTCAATTTCAATTCGCCAATGCCGGTCTTGTTCAGCGAGAACGATCCCGTGATCACGCCGCTGAGGGTAAGCGCGCCGGTGTTGTTCAAGTCGATCTGCACAGCCGCGTCCAATTCGACATTGGCGGAAATCGTCGTGTTTCCATAGACAAACAGCGACTGGATCAAATTGAAAACCTGCAATTTGTCGGTCGCGGCGGTGTCGGTGATCGATCCGCTTTGCGCAAAGGTGACCGTGTTGATCTGGCGGTTTTGGCCGTTGAGATCGATGGCATGGTTGGCGTTGATGATGACTTGATCGATGGAGCCGGGAACGCCGTTGGGACTCCAGACTGAGGTGTCGTCCCAATTGCCGGATTTTAGAGAATTGTATACGACGCCTGTGACAAGCGGGACGATGCCGTTGCCGGTCAACTGCGGCCCGTTGTACATGGCTGGGTAGTTGACGATGCTGGCCGTGGGGCCGGTGACTGTCGCCCAAGGCAGCGCTTGATTGTTGGCGGGCGGCGCGGTGTTGAGCTTGATCTGCATCGTGCCGCTGCCGCCGCTGGAGGCGTCGCGAATGAACGAAAGCAGCCCGTTCCTGGTATTTTGGGTGGGATTGGCGGCGGTGAAGACACTTGCGCCGGCGGCGTTTTCGATAGTGGTGTTGATTTGCAACGTCAGATTATTTGCGCCCGACGCGTTGGAGAGTTTAACGATGCCGGTGCCGGCGGCGAACTCCAAATTGGCAAGCTGTTGAGTCACGCCGGAAGTGGCACTGCCTTTCAGCCAGAGCGTCGCATTATCGCCGTTGAAGGCGATCGAGTCGGTGACGTCGGACATCTTGGATGCAGTGTTCGTGGAATAATCGAAGACCAGGACGGCGTCGTTGTCGATGCGATTTTCAGGAAACTGGCCGCCGTTGGCCAGATTTCCAGCGCCACTGATCACCATCGTTCCGGCGCTGACGATCGTCACCGGGGTAAGGCCGGTGACACCATCGGCCCAATTGGCGGGACCGCTGAGCGTGAGCACGCCCGAGCCCGCTTTCAGGAGTTGTACGCGTGAAGCCGCCGCGACGCCGCCGCGAACGATAGCCCCCGACAGCGGAATCGTGCCCGAAGCGGGCGTCTGATTGTTGCAAATGAAGCCATTGGGCGACGAACTGTTGACTTGGATCGTGCGGTTGGCATTATTGAGATTAACGAAGCCGTTAATCTGCAAATCGAACGAAGCGCCCAGCGCGCCGATTGCCGCGTAAGTGTTCGGAGTGGGCCCGATAACCAGCGTGTTGTTCAACGCCATGTTGTTGGGAAGGATACGATTGGCGCCCACCGCCTGCAAGGTGGCCGTCGCGCTGCTGAACACGATCAACGCCTCTCCTTTGCCAAAAGGCCCGCTGACGTTGGCGACCGCGTTGCTTCCCACCAGGCAGAATCCGTTGTTGTTGACAAACTGGCTTTGGAAGGTATTGGCGCCGTCGAGTTCCAGGATTCCAGTGGTGATTCCATTGGTGGTAGTCATGGACATCGCGATTTGGGCGAAACCATTGCCGAACACGCCGGTCTGTTTGATGTATCCGCTGCCCGCGATGTTAAACGCGCCGCGCAGGAAGGTATAATTCAATTGTGAGGAAATAGCTGGTTGGAAGGCGACGGACGTCGTTCCCGTGTTGGCGGCGGTAATGGACGTCACCGGCAGAGCCTGTCCGTTGACCACCAGCACGTCGCCGGGTGACATGAACCCCGCCGTGCCTGCTGTCAGCCCCCAGTCCGAATTGGTTTGGGTGACGGCCACAGCGATGGTCGTCGTGTTGATCAACCCCGCCCCTGCCACCGGCGCCAATCCTTGAATCGTCCCGGCCAGCGTTGAATTCGGTACCGGCGTGGTGTTCGGGAAGACGCTATTGGGATTGTTGACGGTCAAATTGAAATTCGGAACGGTTATCGTTGACGCAGCCGATTGCGTCACGGAATTGGCAGTAATGGTCAGGAAATTGGGCCTGTATACCGTATAGGCGGCAGCCGCGTTGGTGGCTGCGACGACCGGCGTGACAGTCAGCGAGGTGGAGTTGGCAATGGCCGTCACCGTGTTAATGATGCCATTGAACGTTAAAATATCGCCCACCTGAACGTTTCCGACGGCACTCGTGCCAAATTGGCTGCCGCTGGCGCCGGTCACGGTTCCGCTGCCGGCAGTGGTCGCGGCGGTGCCTGCCCCCACAAACGGCACATTGGCGGCCATGGTGATGTTTCCGCTGATCGTGGTCGTGAGCGTGGTGATGGCTGAATTCACGCTGAGGCCGGTCAAGTTGCCGACGACCGCTGCGCCCGAACCGGAGATGTTGATTTGCGCAATTCCCTGGCCGCCGGATGGCGCGTTGGACGGCGTGATCGTGGCGGTGCCGTTGTTGGTCACGACCGTCCACGGGCCGGGCAGCGTTGAACTGACCGCGCCCAGAATGTTGCAGTTGGCACTGTTGATGTTGACGATATTGTTGGCCGCCGTCCCGTTGCTGAACGCCAGCGTGCTTCCAACCGCCGTGTTGAATGTGCCGGCGCCGGAGACGGCCAGCGAACCGCCGCCCGCGGTCGAGCCGATGCCCGCGCCGGAGGCTAGGTTGAACGTGCCGTTGGCCACGACGGAGATCTGATTGCCGTTGGCGTCGATGGCGTTGGCGCCCGCGAAACCGAAGTTCAAGACCGAGCCGGCATTGACCGAAATCTGCGTGTTGGCCGCGCCGAGCTTAATGGGGAAGTTGATCGAGGAGCCGGTGGGAGCGCCACTGCACGCGACTCCGCCGGTGAGCGTCATCACAGCGCCCGCGGAAGAGCCGAGCGTGTAGCCGTCGCCTGAGATGGTGATGGTGTTGAGCGTCATGGAGGGCAGGTTGTTGGTGTTCGACAAGCGCGCCGCGCCGGATGGGAAGATCACGTTCGCGACGCCGGTCGGCGAAACGCCGCCGACCCAATTGGCCGTGTCGCTCCAATTGGACGTCGTGGCGCTGCCGC
Organism: Planctomycetota bacterium; assembly: GCA_035308565.1. Taxonomy (GTDB): domain Bacteria; phylum Planctomycetota; class SZUA-567; order H5-PLA8; family H5-PLA8; genus JANXLS01. The sequence continues at coordinate 7,840 of DATGGK010000096.1, forward strand.
CGCTCCACACGAAGTCAGTTCCGCCCACGCTGCCCGCGACGATTTGAATGCCGTTGATCGGCGCGCGCGGATTCGATGTCTGATTGAGCGCATAGCCAAAATAAGGAGGCGTCGCTGTTGGGTCGGGCGTGGCCACGACCGCGAAGGAGCCGACGCTGATGCCGGTGAACATCACATAATTTCCCGCGGTGGCGCCGGTGCCCGTCGCCGAAGAAGTGCTGCGGATAAACGCGCCGGTGTAGTCGCGGCCGGATATGTCCAGCGAGCCGGCGACGGGAGAGGCCATTACGCCGAGTTTGCCGATGCTGAACGCAGTGCCCGGCACAAGCACCGGTGAAAACGCATTCAAAACGGTCAGCGAGAAATTGCTGTTGACCGACACGACGACTTGCGCCTGGCCGGCCGCAACGATCGTGTCGCCTGGCGCAACTTGAGCGGTGAAGGCCGTGCCCGCGCCAGTGACGGTCGTGCCGCTGCTCGAGACTTTGCCGACTCCGCCAACCAGTGCCGCTTTGCGGATTGAGAACGAATTGCCCGCCGCCGGAGTCGTGAAGGCCTGCGACAAGTTCAAATTCGAATCGTCGATCACGGATGTGACGATCTGCGCGTCCGCGGGCGTTGAATTTGAAATCAACGTATCGCCCGGCGAAACGGTGCTCAAGAATGACGTGCCCGTGCCGTTGACGGCGGCGTTGGTGCTGGTGATGGTGCCTGTCGCGTTGACTGAAGCGCTCTTGATCACGGCGTAAGGACTGCCCGGCGCGCCGGCAACGGGAGGATAATGAACGGTCACCGTGTTGGCAGTCGGAGTTTCCGTGACGAGTCCATAGCTGCCGGAAGCGACGAGCACGTCGCCGGCGGCGATGCCTGTGAACGACGCGGCGCCGGTGAGCGTTACGCCGCTTAAGCCGATCAGCGAGGTGTTGCCGTTATTGGCCAGAAAGTATTTGCCGGCGCGATTCTCGTAGTTGCCGCCGTCCGTGTAAACGATCACGTCGTACGCCGTGCCCAAAATCGCCGGAACACTTCCATCGCTGCTCAGATTGACGTTGACGGTCGTCCAATTCGAGGAGGACGTATCGAGATAGCCTTTCATCATGCGGTGGTTGCCGCCGTTGTCACCTTGATTGTTGGCGCCGGTGTTGGAGAACGGAGTTGCGAGCAGCGAGTTCGGAATGGTGGTGATAGCGCCGCCAGGAGGCGTGTAGTCGATCTTGAATCCTTCGCCGCCGCCGCCTTGTTCGAACACAAAAGTGAACGAATGAAAGCCGGCGGACAACGTCGCGCTGCCGGTCTGCCGGGCGAGGTTCAAGTAAGCGTCCTGGCCGACGACTCTCACGCCGTCGATGTAGACCCAGAGACTATCGTCGGCCACTTCTCCAAACCCATACGTTCCAGCGGTCGTGGCCAGGAAGACGCCGTCAAAGCGGGCGGTCAGATTTTGCGTATTGGTAAATCCGAAATTGCCGGTTGTGGCGCCCGCGGTATTGAACATGGCATTGGGGCCGCCATAATTGTTGTTGCTGTAATCCAAATTCCCCTGGGTATTCCCGTTGGTGGCCGTGTTCGAAATGACCACCGGAGTGTTGGACGCGGAATAGGCATTCAGAGTGGCGAGCGTCGTATAATTGGCAGCCGCCGAAGTGGCATTGTAGAAAGTCGCCATCAGGCCCGGCGTGAACGAGCCCCACTGCACGGTCGCACCCGCCACCGTGCTTCCGCTGCTATCGACCAGCGCCTGCGGCGCCAATTGAACGGCGCTGACTGCGTTGTTGTAGTTCTTGCGGGGAAGCAGGCCCGCATAATCGGCCGGGCTGAGCGGGGCGGCATTGCCCTGAAAGTCGATGCCGATCGAGTCCGCGGTGACGGCGGTGGCGGCTTGCGAAGTGAACAGCGTCGCGGCGTGCAGTTGCAGCGTGGAGAAGTTCGCGCCGTTGTTGCCGCCATAAGCCAATTGCACTACCACCGACGTCGTGCTTGCATCGCCGCCCAGTTCGATGATCGTTTCAAATAAATTCACGCTGCTGGCCGTCTGGTTGGTGGACGCGACCATCGTTTGTCCCAACGCCGTGCCGTTATTGGGCGTGACATTCAAAAAAACCTGCTGCGGCTGCGTGGGCGCGGTTCCGTTGTTGACCATTGCGTAATAAATCTTCAACGCGCGCGGCGTGTTGAAGAAAGGGGCGGTCGCCGAAACGGTGAAGGAGATGGTATTGCCGGACGCGGTGTTGGCCGCAGATGTCACGCCCACCTGCCCGTACACGCCCTGCGCGCTCGCCACTGCAAAGCTGCTGAAGGGCTGCGCGATGGCTGAACTCACACCGTCCATCCACGTGTAGACGACAAACGAAGTGGCCGGGGTCTTGGCGGCCGTGCCTGCGTAGGTCAGATCAGTGAATGTAACTGGCGAGCCAATCTTTTGATTGACGAACGTGGTGCCGCCCGCGCCCCATTGGGCCCATCCCACGCTGCCTTCCTGTGTGAGGTTGACCACGCCATTGGGGGCAACTGCCGCACTGGCCACACCGGCGGGCAGTGTGACGGTTGTTTGGGAAACGGTTTGAGCGGCGCAGCTTAATGCGATCGCCAATCCCCAGACCAACTGAAGCTTGAAAAGAACATTGCCCATGCGATGAGTCATGGTGTTCATCCTTTCAAAATGCAGAAAATGCGCGCTGCGTCAACGGTCTCAATGTTACGTGTGAAATTCGGGCTAAGGGGTATACGGTGAAAAATCAGACACGCAAAACAACCGTCAAGCAGTGAATGAATGCCTTATAACCAGTTTTTCTGGACTGCAATTGGAAAAAAAGTGACTTGGCGGTCACTCTATTGTTTCCTTGCGTCAATCATTTCTTCCCGATTGACCACAACGGTGTGCGCTCCAAGCTGAAGATGCGAGTCGCCAAATGCATGGAACACGCGCAACCGCGACGAGTTAAAGATGGGTGCGCCATCCAGGCTGCGCAGCGTGAAAAGCGCGGGTGCATCGAATGTTCGGCCGTTGAAACTCGCCGCGTAAAACGCAATGAATTGCTTGGATTCGACGATAAATCCTTTGGGCGGAAGCATAACCGCGCCGCAATAACGCGTTTGGCACGTGTAGTTTTCCGAGCCGTAATTGACCGTTATGTCGAACGGATCATTGCCTTGGGATTCGTAATGCGCACTCTGAACTTTCTGATCGGGCGTGACAAATGCATACCGGGTCAGGCGCTGAGCGGCGGTGAGTTCATTCAGCGGCGAAAGAATTTCGTGCGTGTTTTTCAAGAAGCGGTCAAAGGGATGAAGCCCTTCCGCCCAGCCGTTTTCAGCGTGATGGAAGGGTTCGTGCAGGCGGGCCGCCTGCACCACAATTTCGGCGGGCGCAAAATGAACGCCGTCTGACGCGAGCGTAATGCGCCCGAGCTTCACGCGGTTTAGATTGTCCTGTTCCGACGACAAATTCGCGCGTCCCAAGCCTTGCGGATCATATAAACCGATGAACACGTCGAACGGCCCGTTGCGCCCCTCGGGTACATTAATGGTGTGAGGCCCGTCTGAAACAGAGCCGGACCAATCCGCCAGTTTTTGCGCGGGAACGTGGTCGTCCTGAAATGCGATGGCGTTGGCGCCGTCGGCGAAGTGCACGAAGACGCGCCAGTCTTTGGCCGGCGCGCGTTCGACTTTCCAGCGATACGTCAGTTTGAATTGGCGCGGACCGACGGATTCGAATTGAGGCGCGAGCACGCTCATGCGGATTTGCGCGTCGGTTGATTCAGCTTGCTTCCAATAAAGGTGCGTCGGAACGTTGTGATAATTCAGCGGGCGCGCGATCAGGATATGCTGCAAGACATAATCGGCGGCGTGCGTGTAATCGTAGCCGTATTTGCCATACATTGCGATCGTGTCGCGGCAGACCATTTCAAAAAGCGGTATGACGATGCCGCCGGTGTCCTTTTGCAAGTTCGCGTCGTGATACGCGTGGCCGCTGACGCCGGTCAGGCCTTCGAAAAAGTCCGCGTGCGGAATGGCCCATTCGCGCCCGCATTCGCTGCCGAAGACGCCGAATTGTTTGCGCGCTTCGTCGGAGAGCGCCTGCTTCCAGCGCATGTCGTCGGCGCGCGTGAGCGGATGCGCGGGGTCGGCACATTCCTGCAAGCCCGCGGCGAACGTCGTGTCGATGAAATAGGCATTGGCGTCGCAGAGCTTTTTGACCGCAGGCAGATTCTGCGGACGCTGCGCCAGTTCCAGCGCCATCTTCGAACATGTCAGGTACGCGCGCCCGCCGGCCCAGCGTCCGCCGATCGCGAGCTTTCCGTCTGGACGTTTCATGATGTAGCGTTCGTCCCACGACGGCGAATCGCGGTAGATGTCCTGATAGTTGTCGTGCAAGCAAAACAGATAACCGAGCGCTTTGACGCGGCGCGCGCAGTCGGCGAAGGCCGCGTCGCCGCCGCATTCGGGCGCGGTGGGCAGAATGTCGGGATGCTGATTGTCGTAGCCGCGGTGCGTCCAGCCGCCGATCGTGAAGAGAACTCTGTCGATTTTCAAATCGTTCTTAATGTGCTCGGCCACCGCAGCGGCTTCGTTGAACGTCCACGATACATGGAGTTGCTCTTCTTTGTCGCTGGCTTCGTTCATGCGGCGCGAGAGACAGCTCCATAATTTGACGTTTGAAGCCCCGAACAGTTTTTGGCGCTCAGGATTCTGCGCGATTTTTTCGCTCCATGGCACCAGCCAGCCTTTGCGCTGCGCTTCGGAACGATAGACGTCCGCGATTTCCGCCGCGCCGCCACGGCCGCAGGGCGTCAGGCGAATTACGCCGGGGCCGCGTGAGAAATCGAAAGAAGTGGAGAGGATTTGCGAAACGCCGCCGTCGGGCGGATCGATTTTTTCGCTGCGAACTTCGGGCACGATGTCGGGAGAATCCCAACTCGCCAGAAGCGCGGAACCTGCGCTTACGTAGCCGAGCATGGCCATGTGGCAGCCTTCGTATTCGTACGTCCCAAAGCGGCGCGTGAAAAAGTGAGCGTTGTCGGCTGGGATGAGCAATCCTTCGCGCACGGGAACGAGCAGCGCGCCGGCGTCCTTATTCGAAATCCATAGCGCGCGGTGAAAGAGTTTGACGGAGCGCGTCTTTATCGCGCCCTCAGTTTGATACGACGCCAGCAGCGAATTTCCATCGGGCGAAAGCGCGAAGTCCACGCGCACGACAAAATCCGGCGTGTTCGCCGACGGGTGAAACGCTGCGCGGATGAGTTGCGGCGTTTGCTCGAGTTCGCATTGAGCCAGCGGCAGGCGGACGGTTTTTCCGTTTTGGTCCAGCGCAACTTCGCCGAAGCCTTTTGCGTCGCGCGCGGAACGCCAAGTCACCTTGCTGGATTTGTCCAACAATTCGAACGCGCCATTTTCGGCATGAAGCGTGAATTTTATTTTTTGGGATTCGAGCGGCGCGACAGCTTCGCCGCTTCGCGCGCGATGCGCAACGCACAGCAGCACGAACAGCGCGCAATTCAAAATCAACTTCGGACGGCTGCTCATCTCAGACCTCCGTGGCGCAACCACAGACCAGTTCCGACATCGTTTCTGCGGTCAACGGCGCCAGGCACAAGCCATCGCGATAGTGGCCGGCCGCGACGAAAAGACCCTCGACGCCCGGCACCGCTCCGACAAACGGATGCGGCCCGCTCATCCCCGGCCTGAAATCCGCCCATCCTTGCGCCGGTTCCACGCCTTTCAGCGCCGGGACAAGCCCAACCGCGAATTCGTACAGCGCGCCTTGACCTTCCGGTGTGACGATGGATTCGTAACCGACATGTTCCGTGGTGCTGCCTGAAAGCAGCACGCCGGCGGCGCGCGGGACAAGGTAGTGATGACCCACCGTCACGATACTTTTTAAAAGCGGCTGCGGCAATTGAAAGCAAACGATTTGGCCGCGAACCGGAGCAATCCGCTCAACGTCCGGCAGCACGGTTCGAAGCGTGTGAAGGCGACCGGTCCAAGCTCCGGCGCACACAATGACTTTGTGCGCGCAAAAATGTTCGCCGGGACTGATCAGCGCGCCCTTTAACACGCCGGCCTCCATCCACACGTCCAGCACGTCCACGTGTTCAATAATCGAGACGCCGAGCTGGCGGCAGGATTGAATCAGCGCTTTAACCAGCCGCGGGCTGCGAACTTGCCCGTCGTTGGGAAGATGAATCGCGGCTGCGACGGAGTCCATCGACAGGTGCGGCTCAAGCTGCGCGAGTTGCGAAAGTGAAAGCCGCTGAGCGGGCACGTCGTTGGCCGCGCAGCCTGCGAGAATATCTTCCGGCGAACGCTGATTGGGATTATCCTCGCCGTCCTTCAAGAAAACTTCGACCGAACCGCAGCGCGTAAAGCCGACATCGATGTCGGTTTCTTCGAGCAGCCGCTGAGCCCACTGAGCGTGCAACGCAATACTGCGGCGAATGCGCTCGGCATGAACGTCGCGCGAGCCATCGTGGCGGCGATGCGGGCGAAGGTTGAGCATCCCCGCGCCCGCCCACGACGCGCGCGATCCGGCGCGCTCGCGCTCCAGAATCGTGACGGAAATGCCGCGCCGGGCAAGCGCGTCGGCGATGCCCAGTCCGATCACGCCCGCGCCGATGATCAGCACGTCGCTGGTTGAGTTCGGCATAGTGCCTGAAAAAGCGCGAACGACATGCCACTTGGCGGCAAACGTGTTTTCATAGGAAAAAGAGGCGCTTGATCGCGTGCGGCCAACGAAGGCATTCGCAGGAATTGGATTGGGGCTTCCCACGCATGAAAATGAGCGCGCAGCGATTTGGCTTCGATTTTTCGCGACGCATCACAAGATGGGTGGCCCACCCCAGCGGGGTGGGTCGCGGAGCGACAAGAAGCCCCTTCTGAGATTCACGCATTTCAGTTTTGCGTGCGGCCAGGGAGAAGTTTCTTGCGCCTTCGGCGCCCTACCCGCTGGGCTGGGCCACCCCGCGCCGGCCTCCCTTGCGTGACGATGAGCGCGGTCGAAAGCGCCTTGCTATTTGCGCGGCGGATGGCTAGTTTATCATTGTGAAAAACTCAACTCTTTTAATCGCGGCCGCGCTAATTGCGCTTCTGGCCGCAGTGCTGCCGTCAGCCGCGGCGTTTGAACAGGACCAGCGCGCCACCACGCTGACGATTCAGTTCGGCACCGATTCGTTTGCAACGCAGAATGCGCTTGGAGGCGCATTTGGTACTTTGGCCCAGAGCCAAGTGCAGCAGGGGATCAATTCGAGCGTGTCGTCGGGCGCGACGTCGCTGATTTTTGTCATGCTGGGCTTGACCGATTTGACGGGCACAAATCAGGCCTCGTTCAATGTCGGCGTGATTAATGGCGCGCCGGTGCTCAATTCAGGCAATCCCACGGCGTATTCGGGCACATCGGATTTGGATTGGTGGTACAACTCGCTGCCCAACGAGACCAACCCGGCGGGCGTGCCGAATAACCAATTGGCCGCGTCGATCACGGCGAGCGCGCTGAGCGCGGGACCGGGGCGGATTTTGTTTTCGTCAGGGCTCCCGGGGAGCACGCCGTTTGTGATGTCGGGCGCGGTGCTCAAAGCGAACATCGGCAGTTCGAATGCGCCGCTGGAATCGACCAACGGTTTTTCGCCAGGGCATTTGCCCAGCGAGAACATCAACCCCGCGTTGATGAGTTTTGCGACGATGACGTCGGGGCAGTTGAAAGGCAACATCTCCGCCGCGTCGCTGGCGGCCACGCCGATTCCAAGCCTCTTCGTAAACGACGGCAACGGTTATACGTCGAGCAACACGCTGCTGGACGTGCTCGTCGGCGGCGACAAGCAGCTTGGGTTCATCGCCGTGATCAATCCGACGCAGCCGGACACGGTTGATTCGAGTGCGGCGGTGCAGGGCGCGGGCGGGCCGTACATGCTGGTTGCCAATCCGACGACGAAAGCGATCGTCACCTGCAAAGACAAAAACGGCGCCGTGGTCGATTTGAACTTGGGGCTGGCCGCCGCGGCGTACTCGTCGTACTACACTTTCAGCAGCGACCGCGTGATCGTGCTGCCGCCGGCGCCGAAAATCAACGTTCAGCAGCCGGCGGGCACGGCCATCGCCAGCGGCGGCAGCAAGGATTACGGCATCGTGAATGTCGGCGCGACGGCGAGTTTGACGTTCACGATTTTGAATACCGGCAACGCGGATTTGACCGGACTGGGCATTACCATCGATGGCACGGACGCGGCATTATTTACGGTGACGGCAAATCCTACCGCGCCGGTGCCGGGTCCGGGGAGCACGACGTTTACCGTGCAATTCGCACCGACGGGCACCGGCAATAAAACAGCGGCGCTGCACATCGCCAGCAACGATACGACGCAGAATCCATACACGATCAATCTCACCGGAACCGCCAACAACGCGCCCACGGACATCGCGCTCAGTCCGTCGAGCATTCCCGAGAACCAGCCCGCCGGCACCACTGTCGGCACGTTGGCCACAACGGACCCTGATGCGGGGAACACGTTCACGTACACGCTCGTTACGGGAACGGGCAGCACGGACAACGCCTCGTTCGCGATTTCAGGCAATTCGCTGAACAGCGCGGCATCGTTCAATTACCAGACGAAGAACAGTTTTCAGATTCGAGTGCGGAGCACTGACCAGAGCGGATTGTATGTTGAAAAGGGGTTCACGATTTCGATTACGCCAGTCAACACGCAGTCGCCGGTATTCACTTCAGGGCCAACCGCATCGCCCAATCCGGGGCTGTTGGATCAGAACATTTCCTTTACCGCATCGGCTTCGTCGCCCACGCCAGTGACAATCTCATGGGATTTCGGCGATGGCACGTCGCAGACCGGCGACAGTGTCACTCACGCATACACGGCGGTGGGGACGTACACCGTCGCGGCGACGGCGCACAACGATGGGTCGCCGGTGACGCAAACGATTTCATTGCAGATTTTCGCGCCGTCCACGTTCACAACGCAAAAAGGCGGCGTAAAATTCAATTTCAAAACGCATCAGGACACGCTGACGCTCTCCGGCGCGATCACGCTGCCCGACAGTTTTTCGCCAGCCGGAAAAGCGATCAGCGTCACCATCGGCGGGTACTCGAAGACGCTGATGTTGAACGCCAAGGGCGCCACCAGCGACGCGAACAATCTGTTTTCGTTGTCGGGGAAAATCAAAAGCGGTGTCTTTACCAGCCCGAATGTGAAACTGACAATGACGCTGAAGAAACAAGATCTCTACGACAACCTCACCACGTTCGGCTTCACCACATCCGCGTCGAAGTCCTCGCCGCCGGTGCAGATTGCAGCGCTGGTGATTATCTATGCGGGCCCGGGCGCGACGAATGGCGATGCATTCCTCACGCAGCCGGCGTTTAGTTACACGGCGACAGTGGGGGTTTCGGGGACGGGGAAGCTGAAGTGATTCAGTGCTGAGTGCTGAGTCCTGAGTGCTGAGCGATGGACGATACGGGCGCATCGAGGTATCGCTTAAATTCATCCGTCATGCTCGTATTAAACTCAATCGAAAGTTTATCAGCCAATGCAGGATCGCTTTGCCTCACATGGTAAATGTGATCGCTTTCTTGTAATAAATTAAAAAACGGCAGGTTGAATTCCCGGTCAAAATCCCATTCGGTATGATCGCAAATCCGATTTAGCCGGTTCATCGCTCTGTCGGCGGAAATCTTCTTCTCGAGAAACTGCCGGCACGTCATACGCACAAATTCAGAAAGCAGTTCATCGCCTTCTAGCGGCTTAGCGCCAAGTTCGATCAATGCCGCTTCGAAGAAATCGAGCATGTCGAGTATATCACTGTTTTCGCTGAGCCCGGCGAGCCAGAGAAGATGCTTTGACTCCAATCCATGCTCGAGGACTGTAAAAGCCCAGTCGATGAGTTTTCTTTGCTCGCACTGAACTCCCATCGCGCGCAAGGCAAGGAACTTGATCGCATTGTCGTAGTCGTCTTGACGCATCTGCATATTCTGAAAATCGTATCGCTCGAAATGATCATCTCAACTCTGATTCTCGAACAAATCGGGAAACGTCCAGCGCTGTTGCATTCCGATCATCCTGCTTGTTTTTTGACCTCTCTGCGCGCATGATATCCAGCGCCGCCCGTGACTGACGCCCTCGGCGTAAGATTTGCTCGCTTATCAAACCTGCGGCTTTTTTTTGATCGATGCCCGTGACGGTGGAGGGCGAATTGCAATGGACTTTACCAAATATGACACCGAAGGGTTCTTCGATGAACTCTTCGAAGACAGCGGGCGCGCGCGGCCCAGCGCTGAACTGCTTGTTCAAAAACTATCCACACTCCCGATGGCGGAAATCGTGCGGCGGCAGAAGGCGGCTGAGAATGCCTTCATGCGCATGGGAATCACGTTCAACGTTTACAGCGACGGGCAGGGCACCGAAAAGATTTTTCCGTTCGATCTGCTGCCTCGCGTGGTCGAAGCGAAAGAATGGGATTGGATTGAACGGGGGCTAAAGCAGCGCATCACGGCGCTCAATCTGTTCATCGACGACATCTATCACGGGCAGCGCATCATCAAAGAAGGCATTGTCCCCGAACACGTAATCACGTCGGCGAAGTCGTTTCGGCAGGCGTGCGTGGGACTGAATCCCCCGCGCGGGATCTGGTGCCACATCACGGGCACCGATCTGGTGCGTGACGGGAACGGGCAGATTTATGTGCTCGAAGACAATCTGCGCTGCCCGTCGGGCGTGTCGTACGTGCTCGAAAATCGCGAAGTGATGAAGCGCACGTTTCCGCAGGTCTTCGAGCAGTCGCATGTGCGGCCGGTGGAGGCGTATCCGAGCCAGTTGCTCGACGCGCTGCATTATCTCGCGCCGGATGCGGTGAGCATGCCCAAAGTCGCGCTGCTCACGCCGGGGATTTACAATTCGGCGTATTTCGAACACGCATTTCTCGCGCAGCAGATGGGCATCGAACTCGTTGAAGGCCGCGACCTGACGATTCTCGACGGCTTTCTGGTGATGCGCACGACGCACGGCTTCGATCGCGTGGATGTGCTTTACCGGCGCATCGACGACGATTTCCTCGATCCGCACGTCTTTCGCGACGATTCGGTGCTGGGCATTCCGGGATTGATCGACGTGTACAAAGCCGGCCGCGTGGCACTGGTCAACGCGCCTGGAACCGGCGTGGCCGACGACAAAGTCATCTACGCGTATGTGCCGAAGATCGTCAAATTCTATCTCGGCGAGGAAGCGATCATCCCGAACGTGCCGACGTATTTGTGCTGGGAGGAGAAGGACCGCAAATACGTCTGCGAGCATCTCGACAAATTGGTCGTGAAAGCGGCCAACGAATCCGGCGGTTACGGCATGCTGGTCGGCCCGCACGCGACGCCGGCGATGCGCAGCGAATTCGCCGACCGCGTGAAAGCCAATCCGCGCAATTACATTGCGCAGCCCACGCTGGCGCTCTCGCGCGTGCCCGTGGTGGTGGACGACCGCGTCGAAGGCCGCCATGTCGATTTGCGTCCGTACATCATTTATGGTAAGAGCATCTACGTACTGCCCGGCGGGTTGACTCGCGTGGCGCTCAAAAAAGGCTCGCTGGTCGTCAATTCGTCGCAAGGCGGGGGCAGCAAGGATACGTGGGTGATGAGTTCGTAGTTGTACCGCCGGCGTCTTGCCGGCGCGAATCAGAACAGGAGACGGGCCGGCGGGACGCCGGCGGTACATATGCTGAGCCGAGTTGCCGATTCGCTGTATTGGATGAGCCGCTATGTCGAACGCGCCGAAAACGTGGCGCGCTTCATCGACGTGAATTTCCACATGATACTTGATGGCTCGGCGGTGTTGGGCGACGAGTGGCGGCCGCTGGTTTACACGACCGGCGACCACGAGGATTTTCTGACCCGCCACAGCGCGCCGACGCGCGAAAACGTGATCAAGTTCCTCACCTTCGATCTGAAGAATCCCAATTCGATCGTTTCGTGCGTGCGCACGGCGCGCGAGAACGCGCGGACCATCCGCGACGTGATCACGTCGGACATGTGGGAGCAGATGAATTCGTTTTATTTGATGCTCAACGACGACGCCGCGATGCACCGCGCGGCGGAATCGCCGTACGATTTTTTCAGCCAGGTCAAGCAGGCCAGCCAGTCGTTCGTGGGCATCACCGACATGACGCTGTCGCACGGCGAAGCGTGGAATTTCTGCCGCATCGGACGGCTGCTGGAGCGCACCGACAAGAACACGCGGCTGCTGGACGTGAAGTATTTTCTGCTGACGACGAGCACCAATTCCGCCGCGGCCAAAGATGCGTCGCTGGACGGAATCCAGTGGTCCGCAGTGTTGAAATCGGCAAGCGCGCTGGAGATGTACCGCAAGAAGCACCGCCACATCACGCCGTCGAATGTGGTCGAATTTCTGCTGCTCGATCCCGAATTTCCGCGTTCGGCGCGATTCTGCCTGAATAACGCCGACGAGGCTTTGCATACGATCATGGGCACGCCGCGCGGGTCGTTTAAATGTTCGGCCGAAAAAGAACTCGGCCAGTTGTGCGCGGAAATTTCGTACGCGGATGTAAGCGAGATCATCGAGGAAGAACTGCACGTGTACCTCGACGATTTTCAGACGAAACTCAATCAGATCGGCGAAGCGATCTACGACACGTTCTTTTCATTGAAGACGCCGAAAACCGTGCGAGAATCACCAAGCACGCAAACGCAAACGCAGAAGCAGGCGTAGCGAACCGGTGAAATGGCGGCTGCGTTGTGGTGCAGGCTTCCAGCCTGCATCGGGCGACCGGCAGGCTTTAAGCCTGCACCACAATTCGGGAGCGCGGCGCGATGCGATTCTCGTTGGCCACGCTGATTCTCTCGGCCATGCTCGTGGCCGCCTGCGCAACGTTCTGGTGGAACTGGTCGCAGTGGTGGCCGGTTGACACGCACACTTCCGATTACGACATTCGAAAAACCGCGTTCGCCGCCGACAACACACGCTTTTACGCGCATGGCATCAAAGATTCCGATGCGGCTGGGCGCTTCGAATTCGCGTTCTATCTTCACGATGCGGCCAGCGGCGCGCTGCTGCGCGAGATCGAGTGCAAAGTGCCGCACGCGAGCGTGGTGGTTTCGCCGGATTGCAAGTACCTAGTGCTGACCGGGCCGGGTTACGGGTTCAGATTTCCGCCTGTGTTTGGCGCGTGGGATTTGGAGACCGGCGAGGATCTTCTCAAGACGCAGCCGGCGCTGTCGAAGATCCTGTTGCAGGGTTTTGTGAAAGACTCGTCGGTCGTGCTGATTCAACACGCGGATAGCGAGGCGCCCGGCTGCGAACTGGTGGAGTTTCCATCGTTGAAACGGATTCGAAAAATCGACACCGAATTCTCTGACGCGCAGATCTTGAGCGAAAGCTGCGTGAGCCTGGTTGAGAGCAAAAGCAACTTTTTCTCCGACCCTCCAACGCCAAATCGGAAATTTTGGATTTATGATTTCACCGGGCGAGAAGTGCTCTCCGGCTACGCCGGTTACAACACGCACTGCATCGTCACGTCGCGCGTCGCGCGAGTCGCAAAAGCCGAGTATGCTGAAAGTGCCGCCTCGAGCGGTGCCTACAGTTACGAATTAGTGTTTAAGAGTGCGCCCTATCAGCACATGCCGAAGCTCCCGATGTCCAACATTTACCAGAACACCATTTGGACAAGCGATGCCTGCGGCATCGTTTTTGTCGATGCGGCGAATTCGGTTCGGCTGCATCGCTTCGATACCAACGTGGACGTTGCGTTGAATGGCGCGCTTGCAAACGCCGGCCTTTTCGCGATGGGCGATGCCATCGTCGATTCCGATCAGCTTCAATCGTGGGACGCGCAGACGGGCGCGCTGCGCTACAAACTCGCCGGAAACGTTGCGGCGCTGCGCTCGCCGCCGGTCGCCGATTATTGGCTGATGCTGCCGGAAGCAGAGGCGTCGAGCTATTCGATCGTCAGCGTGGCCGATGGTCTTACGCTCGGGACGCTCACGCGGCGGCGATGGGGACGCAACATCGAAGCGGGCGAACCGCAGGCGACCTTCGCGCACGGGACGCCGGACTTCGTCGTGAGGCACATGATCTGGGACCGAAATTTTATCGCGGGCAACGTGTGCCATTCGTACACACTGTGGAAACAGACAAAGTCGGATATCGCGAAGCGCGTCGCGTCGATGCCCGAATTCTGGATTGCGCTGGCCTTGATCGCGGCGCTGATTTGGAACGTGCGGCGCAATCGGAAAGCGGAGCAGCCGAAGCGCAGGCGCGTTTTGCCCATTGGGCGCGCAACGGATCGGGTATAATGCGCGCTGAATGAGTTATTCGAGAATTTTGAATGCGAATTTGGGTGAGTTTGATTTTGATTCTCTTCGGCTGCGCCGCGAGCTTTGCGTCGGACGCGGCGCTTGAACTTTCCGCCGCCGATGGTTCCACAAAGAAGCCGCTGGAATTGAACGGCGCGAAAGCGGCCGTGCTGATTTTTTATCTGCACGATTGCCCCATCTGCAACACGTATGCGCCGGAGATCGAGCGCATTCGCGGCGAATACGAAGCCAAGGGCTTCACCTTCTATATTGTCCAGACCGATCCGGCGTTGAAAGCGGAAGACGCGAAGAAGCATGCGGCGGAGTATGGCTTGAAGTGCTCGGTGCTGCTCGATCCCGCGAATCGCCTCGCGAAATTGTGCGGCGCGACCGTCACGCCGGAAGCCGCGATTGTCGGCGTGAATGCGAAAGTGCTGTACCGCGGACGCATCGACGACCTCTTCGCCGACTACGGCAAGCAGCGTGCGAAGGCCACGACGCGCGATCTGCGCGCGGCGTTGGACGCCGTCGCGGAAGGCAAGCCGGCTCCGCCGGCGGGTGGCGCGGCGGTGGGATGCGCGATTCCGCTGAAGCGATGAAAGTAGAACGGAGCGGAGCTCCGTTCAGCCCATCGCCGCGGATTGAACGAGCTCTTCTCCGTTTCAGACTATGGCGAGAATTGAACGGAGCGGAGCTCCGTTCTACAAACGACGCGTTCCTTCTTAGTGTTCTTCCGCCGGCGACGGCAGCCGCTCCAAAAACCGAATCGCCGCCCGGTTGTCGGGCTGTAGTGTCACGCTGACGCGGCGGCGCCTGCCGCCGGATGAAATCACCGCTTCGGCTCGGCGCTGTTTTTCGGAGAAGTGCAGCACTCGGCGCAGGAATTCCGCGAAGACCGGCGCGAGCGCGGACGGCAAGTAGCCGACAGCTTGCGATTCGCCGGCGTGATGCAGAATCAAGAGCATCCGCTCGCCGGCTTCGACGGCTTGCAATTCCGCCGGATAGCTGCGCAGCGGCAGCGCGAAAAGCAGCGGCGCCAGCGTTTCGATCACCCGCGCGCGTTCGGACGGCGAGAATTCTGTGGCGATGATTTCGTTGAGCCGGCGGGTATCGCCGTCGAGCGCGCTCGTCAGTCGCGTCCACAACGCGTCGAGTCCATCGTCGCCGAGTCCCCAGGGACGTTCGATGTCGGACAATTGACGCGACTGCTGGTACACGTTCAAGTAGCGGGCCAGCAGGTCCGGGCCAAGGTCAGCGGGGGGACTCTTTCGCGCACTCATAGCGGCTTCGATTATGCGCGATTTCGCAGCGGGGCAAGAGTTAATTAATTGCGCTGAAAATTTACTTGCGCTTTGGGTTAAGCGTCTCTCCAGCGTCCTGTTGAAGCCCGTGCACATTCGTTGCGGCAATTTCGGAATTGCGCTAAAGTGCGCGAAACCTTCATCGAGGATATCGGAATGGAAATGCCTATTTCCGGCGCGAAGCCGAAATTGTGGGAACGTGTACAGAAGTTTCGAATCCGCAACGTTGCGCCCAAGCCGCCGAAACGAAAAGCACTGGCGACGGGCCCGGAGATCGCCGCGTGGATCATCGTCGCGCTGGGAATTCTCTTTCTGCTCTATCATCACCTGCTCTCGGCGCTGCTGGCGGGGTTGTTTGTGTATTCGATTGTGCATCGCATTGCGGGACAGTTGACGAACCGCAAGATGGAAGGCCACAAAGCGAAATGGGTCGCGCTGGGCATCGTGAGTCTCGCGCTGATTTTGTTGGCGGCGGGAATCGTGCTCGCGGTGCTGGCGGTGGTCAAAGGACACGCGGGCGGCATTCACGAAATGATGCAAAAGATCACGGAAGTCGTGGAGCAATTCCGCGACTGGTTCAGCAAACGCGGCATCGGTGAATGGATTCCCGACGCGGACAAGCTGCACGAA
Source organism: Planctomycetota bacterium (assembly GCA_035308565.1). Lineage (GTDB taxonomy): Bacteria > Planctomycetota > SZUA-567 > H5-PLA8 > H5-PLA8 > JANXLS01. The sequence goes on from DATGGK010000096.1 coordinate 24,067, forward strand.
AAGGTTGTGCAATGGCTCAAGGAAAACTCCGCGGAGCGCGGCATCGAGACCGGCAAAATGTTCATCCATGCGCTGGTCGGCATCGTGATCGGCGCGCTGCTTTCATTCTACACGCCCAAGCATCCGGGCGGACCGTTGCGGATTGCGTTTTACGAGCGCATGAGCCGTTTTGCGACGGCATTTGAACGGGTCGTGTTTGCGCAGGTCAAAATCTCCGCGCTCAACACGACCTTTACCGCGATTTATTTGCTGGTGGTCCTGCCCATGTTCGGCGTGAATCTTCCGCTGCACAAGACCCTGGTGCTGGTGACGTTTGTGGCAGGCCTTCTGCCGGTGGTGGGGAATTTGATCTCGAACACCATCATCGTCTTGATTTCGCTCGGCATTGGCGCGGGCGTCGCGGTGTCGTCGCTGATTTTTCTAATCGTGATTCATAAGCTCGAATATTTTTTGAACGCGAAGATCGTCGGCGGCGAAATCAAAGCGTCGGCGTGGGAAATCCTGCTGGCAATGGTCTGCTTCGAAGCCGCGTTCGGCATATCGGGCGTGATCATCGCGCCGATTGTGTACGCATACATGAAGGCGGAGATGAGGGACAAGGGGCTGATATAGTGCTGAGTGCTGAGTCCTGAGAAATTGATTCAAAACTCCGCGAAGTGCCGCCGTTCTCCCCTCTCCCCTTGGGGGAGAGGGGCCGGGGGTGAGGGGTGGGCGCGACCCGCCGTTACTCAGCACTCAGGACTCAGCACTCAGCACTTTCTTTAGCCTGCATTCATCACCAACAGCATCGCAATGCTCGCCAGATTATTAATGAAATGCAGCGTCATGCTCGCGGCAAGGCGTCCGGTTTTTTCGTAGAGCCACGTCAGCGCGAGGCCCAGCACGAAAAGGGAGAGAAAACCGGAGACGATTCCGTGAACCGCCGCGAAGATCAATGCGCCGATGATCGCGGCGTAGAGCGGGCGGACCCATTTCTTCAACGCGTTGTAGAGAATGCCGCGGAACATCGTTTCTTCGAAGAACGCGGCGCCGGCGGTCACAGTGAGGCTTAGAATCGCGACGGCCAGCGGCGGCGGTTTGCGCGCGAAGATGCCGACGACCGCATTTTCGTCGTCCACGTGCAAAACAAGTTTCGTCAACAGCGCCAGAACCGTGATCAGCCAGAGGATCATCGGATACGTGGCGGCGCCCAGAGCGATGTCTTTCCATAGCGGTCGCTCATCCACTGGGCCGGTCGAATTCCACGGCGGCCAGAAGGCGCGCACACCGTACCAACTGCCCGCGCTCTTATGCGCAAGGATGCAGGCGGCCAGCACCGCGGCGGTCCAGCCGTAGTCCATCAGCAGCGTGGAAAGCGCGGCCAACATGGTCTTGTCGCGAATAATGAAACTCAGCATCGTGCCCACTTGCATGCAAATCGTGACGCCGTACATGAGCAGGAAAAGCGTAAAGGCGTCGAAGGGCCCCAGCACGGAACGCGGCGGACGAGTCATGGCGCAGAAGAAATTCCGGATGCGCGCGCGGATAGCCGGCTCGCCCGCTAAATATCCGATCAGCGCGATAAGCGAAGCAACCGCGCCGAAGAGCACTATGGACGAAAACGCGCCCAGGAACGCAAATAATATTGGGCGATTTGCCAAGTCCAATGTCACTTTGGTGGGCGCGGCGACTTTCGCGGCCTTTGCGGCTTCTTTGACGTCCTTGAAAACAGCCGGGTACTGACGCATGAACGCAACCGCCCACAAAGACAGAAAAATCGCGAGGAAAAAATAGGCCAGCGTCAGGCGCACCGATTCGAATTTCACGGCGAAACTGGGCTTTGGCGGCGCATCGGGAATGACTTCGACGGGCATCTCCGAACCGCTCGGCACAGGCGGAGCCTCAAGCGCTGCGCTGGGTTCTTCCTGCGGCAAAAGGGGCGGCGGGGTATTCAACTCTGATTCCACGCTGCTTTTTTACCGGAGAAAACGGCGCAGCGCT